>NZ_NJAK01000001.1:2635734-3294668 GCF_002632755.1 Xenorhabdus ishibashii
GAGCGTGCTGGGGCTGCGCAACCGGGTGATGCTGGAAGTGCTGTGGAGCAGCGGCCTCCGGCGCATGGAGCTGCGCCAGCTCCGGCGGGGTGATATCGACGTCGAACGCGGGGTCGTGGTGGTTAATCAGGGCAAAGGCCATAAAGACCGGGTGGTGCCCATCGGCGGTCGGGCACTGGGCTGGCTGACACGCTATCTGGTGCAGGTTCGGCCACAGTTGGCAGACAGCCATGACAGCGGTTACCTGTTTATCTCGCAAAAGGGCAGGCCGCTCAGTCTGGGGCACCTGACCCAAATCGCCGGCAAGGCCATCCGCCATCAGGCACAGCTAGACAAGCCGGGCGCCTGTCACCTGTTCCGGCATTCCATGGCGACGCAGATGCTGGACAATGGCGCGGATATCCGCCATATCCAGGCGATGCTGGGGCATGAGAAACTCAACACCACCCAGGTATATACGCGGGTCGCCATCAAACAGCTCAGGCAGGTGCACAGCCAGACCCATCCGGCCGAGCGTGCCCCCCAGACCCAACCGGACGCAGACAACCATACCGAACCGCCAGAGTGCAGCTCAGGCGGTGCCCGCGGAGAATCTGGCACAGACCCGAAACCACAGCGTACCGGACAGCCCGATAATCCCCGTTGAGCCTGCGGGGTTCCGTGCAGGGGCAGACCGTGGCCGGACTGCCCGGAGGCTGCGGTGCCGGCGGGGGTAAATGGGCAATGGTCAGCGGCGGCCACGGTGTCCCCAACCACTCAGTGCCGGCTGCCCAAAGCCCATTTAACATAATGCAGGGAGATTAGGCGAAATTCGCCGTGCGGCCACCGTGTTCCGCCAACCGCCGAAGGGCGGCTCACATCGCCTAATCTGCATTATGTCTTCGCCCCCGCTTATCGGCATCGCGGGGTGCACCGCACAAGGCTGGCGCCTTCTGCTCTAGACTTCTGAGCCGATCCCTGCCAAAAACCGCGCCAGACCAAAACACCGTGCCCCCGTCCGGCTAAAACTGCGTCTTCTTTAGCGGCCTTGTGTTGTTCAGGCCAACAGCCCTGTAGGCAGGTCGGCCTGCGGCCTCCACTGGTTTACCTCCCCCGCCCCGACCCCGCTGCACTGGCTGCGCGCGGCTCGCAGTCGCTGCGCGCCTTGCTCGTTGCCGTGCTCGCCATCTCCGCCCCGTGCAGCCCCCGGAGGGGGCTTCCCTTGAGTAAAGTGCCCTCAGCAAAACCGAACACAACCTTCGGCTTCCGTGTCTGGGAGCGTCGCAGGGCGCCGCTTGCGGGTTCTGTGCCACCCGCCCCCGCAGAACGGCCGCCCGCCGCCCAAGCCAGTTGGGCGACGTTCGCCCGTTGCCGTGAAAAACTGCCCAAAAACAGGCTGTTCAGCCCATCAATCAGAAAAAGGGGCGCTATACTGCACCGCGGGGCAAACGTAAAAACAGGGCAAAAGTGCACTTCGGCATTTTAGGTTCGCGGGAATGGGCGGAACGGGTAAAAGGGGTTCTTTAACAAGCTGACAGATAAGGAAAAAATCGCTTAAAACTGTATAACCGCACCGGAACCAGCCCTAAGACCCCATCGGGCTGCTGGGCGGGTTTAACCCGTATTCATATGTGCATAATCCATCGAAGTGGGTAGATCCGTATGGGCTGGCAGGCGGGGTTGGCAATAAAGGTGATTACCTTATAACGTATCGCGGAGATACACGAAGCTTCACTGAAATTTTTGATAAAGGATTTGAAACACGAGGTCCAAGCAATGATTTGTATCTGCACGCATTAGATAATAAAAATCCTCCAAGCAATTTTATAAGTACCACTATTGATCCGAGTAAAACTATTGGTTTTGCAACAGATTATGGAAGCAAAAGCGGCTATATGTACACCATGAAAACTAATCATGGTATAGATGTAAACAAGGTGCTAGGTTCAAAATCGCCGTATCCTGGGGAAGTAGAAATTGCAATGCCTGGTGGGGTTAAATCTGAAAATATATTAGGTGCAAGAGCAGTTAATGCAGATGGTGAGATGTGGGATTATACTATTTTAAATCCAAAGAGGTATGGAAAATGACAGGCGCTGATAAAAGAAAAATCAACATAATAATAAATGGGAAAAAAGAAGAAGCTGAATTACATTTGATTACTTCTCCTGATAGGCATTGTTGTTTAAGAATATTTCATAATAACAATCAGTTGGCAGAATCAAATGACACTGATTATTTTTCATGCTTTATAGATTTAAGAAACCAATTAAAAGATATAGTTTTTCTTTGCAAAGGGGCAAAAAAAAATGTGTTTCCTTCTGCAATGCAGAGAGATATGGGTTTAGGTAAAGTGGCTTATGAGACTACGTTGGGTCAACATGGTTTACCTGAAGATATTGTTCATATATTTGATTTTGATGATAAAGATGTTGGTGTTACCCCAGAAGAGCAAGCAATATTTCATTATCAATGGTTTGAATCACTACAATAAAATAACTGATTTTTTAGCGTAGATTAAGCCGGAAAGATCCCCAAGATCTTCCGGCTTTGTTCTTTTTAAGAGCTACTCATTCCCTGCCCTTAGCGGCTTGTGTAGTCGCCAAGCAGCTCCCGCATTTTGAGCTTAATCTCACTGATTTGCTCTCGCTGGCGCTGGTATTGCTGTTTGAGGCTGTTAGTCTCGTCACTGTCGGGGATCAGCACCAGACAGCCCTCCATAATCTTGACGGTGAGTGTGCCACCAATATCAAACCCTGCTGCCTTAAGCCACTGCCCCTTAAGGTGTATTGCCGGCGGGGCACTGGCCTTGTCATTTTGCGGCACGTATCCCACGGTGTAATAACGTTCTGTTTTTGTGGCTTTATTTACTGCACGGTTTTGCTTAGAATGCGCCTTAGCCATCATTCAACTCCTTGTTAGTTGCTTGTGGTTAGCAGCGTGTTCGGGTGCCCGCCCGAATACGTTGCGTTAATCGTTTTTACTTCATCTTGGAAGACCAGCGTTCAGCTTCATACTTAATGATCATCCCTTCCAGTACTTCTTTTATCACCTGCCGCTGTTCCGGCTGCATATTGTTGATAGCCTGAAACTGTAGGGCTAAATCGCTATCAGGTTGTAGCTCATCGTCTTCAAATATCAGTGAATCTGTCGTGACTCGCAGTGTCTGCGCTATCTTCTTAACCGCTTCCAGAGACGGTAACGAAATCCCGCCCTCATAGCGTTTTATCTGTGTTACATGAATGCCGATAGCATCCGCTAATGCCTGTTGTGATAAGCCTTTTTGCTTACGAAGGGTGATGAGTCTGTTAGCAATACTCATTGAATTAAACCAGTCAGAGAAATTTGCCTTCATTCTATCCCCCAAAAAATGCTTGCTTTATATTGGTATCTTATCGGATACTAAATAAAAGAGCAATGGAATCTTGACGCAATTTTAGGAAGGTCACTTTATGGCTCGCATCCCCGACGCAGAATTACAGCACCTGAAAGCCGCCGTTCCCTTAGTTGCCATCATCGAGCAGCAGGGGCGGCAGTTGTTTAAGCGCGGCAAAGACATGACCGTGCTGTGCCCGTTCCATGAGGAGAAAACGCCCTCGATGGTCATTACTCCAGCGAAAAATCTCTACCACTGTTTTGGCTGTGATGCGGGCGGGTCGGTGCTGGACTGGGTCATGCACACCGAGGGTCTGAGCCTGCGCCATGCCGTGGAGCGCCTGCGTGCCGTGCTGGGGCACAATCCGGCCGTGGAGCCGCTGGTGCAGCCGGAAGAGCTGGCCGGTGATGCCATCGGGCAGCAGGTGCTGCTGTCACGGGTGGTTGCGTTTTATCACCATACGTTGCTGAATGCGCCGGAGGCACAAGCGTACCTGTCCAAACGGCGGCTCAACCATCCTGAACTGGTCAGCCATTTTAAGCTGGGCTTTGCCAACCGAACGCTCGCTTACCGTCTGCCAGCCAGTAAATACAAGGCCGGGGCAGAGGTTCGCCGCCGCCTGCAAGCCATCGGCGTGCTGCGGGAGAACGGGCGGGAGCACCTGCGCGGCTCGCTGGTTGTGCCGGTGATGGATGCACAGGGGCAAATCCACGAACTGTACGGGCGCAAAATCGGCGACGACCTGCGCCAGTCCATCATCCGCCATCTGTACCTGCCGGGGGCACACAACGGCGTCTGGAATGAAGCCGCGCTGGGTGCCTCCCGAACGCTTATCCTGTGTGAATCGCTGATTGATGCGATGTCGTTCTGGGTGACGGGGCAGCGCAATGTGACGGCGGCCTATGGGGTGCATGGCGTCACGGCTGATCACTGGCAAGCCTTTGAACAGTACGGCATTAAGCAGGTGCTGATCGCTTTCGATAATGACAGCGCCGGCAATGATGCCGCGGTCAAACTGGCGGCGGCACTGGCGGCCAAAGGGATCACGCCCCTGCGCGTGGTGTTCCCGTCGGGCAGGGATGCGAACGAATATCTGTGCCAGGTGGCTGAGCCGGAAACCGCCTTTGCGCTGCTGCTTGACAGCGCCGTGCCGATGCAGGGTGTGGCGGATACGGTGGCACTTGGGCGCCAGACGCCTGAGCCGGACACCGCGCCAGCCCCCGCTTCCCCTTTAGCCGCTGACCCTGCGTCCGGTGTGATGCCAAATGTCGTCTGTGAGTCCGGTGAGCATGGCGAGCTGCGCGTGTCAGTCGGCACACTGCAATGGTGCCTGCGCGGGCTGGGTGCGGTCAAAGCGGGCGCGGTTGCCATGAAGCTCAATGCGCAGGTGCTGGACAGGCAAAGCGGCGTGCTGTTCGCCGACGGGGTTGATCTGATGAGCGGGCGCTCACGCAACAGTTACGCCCGGCTGGCTGCCGCTGAGCTGGGACTGGCCGAAGGCGACCTCCGGCGGGCACTGGGGCAGGTGTTACTGGCGGTCGAACAATGGCAGCAGCAGCCCGCCAAAGGCACCGAACCCCGCGTACCTGAAATGGGGATCGCAGAGCGGGAAGCGGCACTGGCCTTGTTGCAAGATCCGTACCTGACGGCCCGTATCACCACTGACTTGGCGGCCTGCGGTGTGGTCGGCGAATCCACTAACTTGCTGGCCGGTTTTTTGGCGGCGGTGAGCCGAAAGTTACCCAAACCGTTAGCGGTACTTATCCAGAGCAGCAGCGCCGCCGGCAAATCCTCACTGATGGAGGCGGTGCTGAACCTGATCCCCGAGGAGGAGCGCATCCAGTACAGCGCCATGACCGGGCAAAGCCTGTTCTATCTGGGGGAAACCCATCTCCAGCACAAAATATTGGCTATCGCCGAAGAAGAGGGGGTGCGGCAGGCGGCCTATGCGTTGAAGTTGTTGCAGTCGGATGGTGAACTGACGATGGCCAGCACCGGCAAGGATGAGGCGAGCGGCAACCTCGTCACCAAAAGCTATACCGTCAAAGGTCCGGTGATGCTGATGCTGACCACCACCGCCATTGATGTGGATGAAGAGCTGCTCAACCGCTGTCTGGTGCTGACGGTCAATGAATCCCGTGAACAGACGGAAGCCATCCATGCGTTGCAGCGCCAGAAGCAGACGCTCGAAGGCTTGCTGGCCGGGAACGAGCGGGACTATCTGATGCAGCTTCACCAGAACGCCCAGCGGCTGCTTAAGCCGTTGAATGTGGTCAATCCGTATGCGTCGCAACTGACGTTCCTGTCAGACAAAACCCGTACCCGCCGTGACCATATGAAATACCTGACGCTCATTCAGAGCATAGCGTTGCTGCACCAGTACCAGCGGGAAATCAAAACGGCAGAACATCGCGGGAAAACGCTGGAATACATTGAAGTGAGCAAAGACGATATCCGGCTCGCCAATCAGTTGGCGCATGAAATCTTAGGCCGGACACTGGACGAAATGCCGCCGCAGACGCGCAAGCTGTTATTGCTGATCCGGCAGATGGCGAACGAGATGGCGGCAGGGCAGCAGTGCGCCCTGAATGCCGTTCGCTTTACCCGGCGGGATATCCGGGCTTACACGAACTGGAGCGACAATCAGCTTAAAGTGCATTGCCAGCGGCTGGCTGAGATGGAATACCTGCTGATCCACGGCGGCAGTCGCGGGCATCTGCTGCAATACGAACTGCTCTGGGACGGTGATGGCAACAGCGCACACTTAAGCGGCCTGATCGTGCCGGTATGATCAGTGCAAGTTGGGCTGAAAACAAGGCAAGTTGCCCCTAAGTTGGGTTCAGGTTGGCCTCAAGTTGGGGGAGATAAAACGGCTATCAGGCCGCAGCCAGACAGGGCTGACAGCCCGCAAGTTGGACAATATTAAAAATCACTGTTCCGGCAATATCATAAAACTTCCCCGTCATACCGTACTGCCGGACAGCGGCCACGACAAAAAGGAGGATCCGCATGACAAACCCACCTAATCCCCTGCACGCCACCTTACGGGCGCAACTGGACGCGTACCTCGATACGCTGGTCGCACAGGGAAAAAGCCCGCGCACACGGGAAAGCTACCGGGAACGGCTGTTACCGTTCGTGGACTGGTGCGGACAGCGCAGCGTGCAGTATCCGGCACAGGTGACGCTGGTATTACTGGAAAGCTGGCAGCGTTATCTGCGGGCTTACCGCAAGGCCGATGGCCAGCCTTACAGCCATAACGGCCAGCGTGAACGGTTAATCGCCCTGCGGCTGTGGTTCCGCTGGCTACTGCAACGGCATCACATCCTCTACAACCCGGCCGAACAGATGGTGTTGCCGAAAGAGGAGAAGCGGCTGCCTGCCCAGATACTGAGTGAACGGGAAACCACGCAGGTGCTGGACAGCCTTGACGACCAGAGCGTGCTGGGGCTGCGCAACCGGGTGATGCTGGAAGTGCTGTGGAGCAGCGGCCTCCGGCGCATGGAGCTGCGCCAGCTCCGGCGGGGTGATATCGACGTCGAACGCGGGGTCGTGGTGGTTAATCAGGGCAAAGGCCATAAAGACCGGGTGGTGCCCATCGGCGGTCGGGCACTGGGCTGGCTGACACGCTATCTGGTGCAGGTTCGGCCACAGTTGGCAGACAGCCATGACAGCGGTTACCTGTTTATCTCGCAAAAGGGCAGGCCGCTCAGTCTGGGGCACCTGACCCAAATCGCCGGCAAGGCCATCCGCCATCAGGCACAGCTAGACAAGCCGGGCGCCTGTCACCTGTTCCGGCATTCCATGGCGACGCAGATGCTGGACAATGGCGCGGATATCCGCCATATCCAGGCGATGCTGGGGCATGAGAAACTCAACACCACCCAGGTGTATACGCGGGTCGCCATCAAACAGCTCAGGCAGGTGCACAGCCAGACCCATCCGGCCGAGCGTGCCCCCCAGACCCAACCGGACGCAGACAACCATACCGAACCGCCAGAGTGCAGCTCAGGCGGTGCCCGCGGAGAATCTGGCACAGACCCGAAACCACAGCGTACCGGACAGCCCGATAATCCCCGTTGAGCCTGCGGGGTTCCGTGCAGGGGCAGACCGTGGCCGGACTGCCCGGAGGCTGCGGTGCCGGCGGGGGTAAATGGGCAATGGTCAGCGGCGGCCACGGTGTCCCCAACCACTCAGTGCCGGCTGCCCAAAGCCCATTTAACATAATGCAGGGAGATTAGGCGAAATTCGCCGTGCGGCCACCGTGTCCCGCCAACCGCCGAAGGGCGGCTCACATCGCCTAATCTGCATTATGTCTTCGCCCCCGCTTATCGGCATCGCGGGGTGCACCGCACAAGGCTGGCGCCTTCTGCTCTAGACTTCTGAGCCGATCCCTGCCAAAAACCGCGCCAGACCAAAACACCGTGCCCCCGTCCGGCCAAAACAGCGTCTTCTTTAGCGGCCTTGTGTTGTTCAGGCCAACAGCCCTGTAGGCAGGTCGGCCTGCGGCCTCCGCTGTTTTACCTCCCCCGCCCCGACCCCGCTGCATTGTCTGCGCGCGGCTCGCAGTCGCTGCGCGCCTTGCTCGTTGCCGTGCTCGCCATCTTCGCCCCGTGCAGCCCCCGGAGGGGGCTTCCCTTGAGTAAAGTGCCCTCAGCAAAACCGAACACAACCTTCGGCTTCCGTGTCTGGGAGCGTCGCAGGGCGCCGCTTGCGGGTTCTGTGCCACCCGCCCCCGCAGAACGGCCGCCCGCCGCCCAAGCCAGTTGGGCGACGTTCGCCCGTTGCCGTGAAAAACATCACAAAAACAAGCTGTTCAGCCCATCAATCAGAAAAAGGGGCGCTATACTGCACCGCGGGGCAAACGTAAAAACAGGGCAAAAGTGCACTTCGGCATTTTAGGTTCGCGGGAATGGGCGGAACGGGTAAAAGGGGTTCTTTAACAAGCTGACAGATAAGGAAAAAATCGCTTAAAACCGTATAACCGCACCGGAACCTGCCCTAAGACCCCATCGGGCTGCTGGGCGGGTTTAACCCGTATTCATATGTGCATAATCCATCGAAGTGGGTAGATCCGTATGGGCTGGCAGGCGGGGTTGGCAATAAAGGTGATTACCTTATAACGTATCGCGGAGATACACGAAGCTTCACTGAAATTTTTGATAAAGGATTTGAAACACGAGGTCCAAGCAATGATTTGTATCTGCACGCATTAGATAATAAAAATCCTCCAAGCAATTTTATAAGTACCACTATTGATCCGAGTAAAACTATTGGTTTTGCAACAGATTATGGAAGCAAAAGCGGCTATATGTACACCATGAAAACTAATCATGGTATAGATGTAAACAAGGTGCTAGGTTCAAAATCGCCGTATCCTGGGGAAGTAGAAATTGCAATGCCTGGTGGGGTTAAATCTGAAAATATATTAGGTGCAAGAGCAGTTAATGCAGATGGTGAGATGTGGGATTATACTATTTTAAATCCAAAGAGGTATGGAAAATGACAGGCGCTGATAAAAGAAAAATCAACATAATAATAAATGGGAAAAAAGAAGAAGCTGAATTACATTTGATTACTTCTCCTGATAGGCATTGTTGTTTAAGAATATTTCATAATAACAATCAGTTGGCAGAATCAAATGACACTGATTATTTTTCATGCTTTATAGATTTAAGAAACCAATTAAAAGATATAGTTTTTCTTTGCAAAGGGGCAAAAAAAAATGTGTTTCCTTCTGCAATGCAGAGAGATATGGGTTTAGGTAAAGTGGCTTATGAGACTACGTTGGGTCAACATGGTTTACCTGAAGATATTGTTCATATATTTGATTTTGATGATAAAGATGTTGGTGTTACCCCAGAAGAGCAAGCAATATTTCATTATCAATGGTTTGAATCACTACAATAAAATAACTGATTTTTTAGCGTAGATTAAGCCGGAAAGATCCCCAAGATCTTCCGGCTTTGTTCTTTTTAAGAGCTACTCATTCCCTGCCCTTAGCGGCTTGTGTAGTCGCCAAGCAGCTCCCGCATTTTGAGCTTAATCTCACTGATTTGCTCTCGCTGGCGCTGGTATTGCTGTTTGAGGCTGTTAGTCTCGTCACTGTCGGGGATCAGCACCAGACAGCCCTCCATAATCTTGACGGTGAGTGTGCCACCAATATCAAACCCTGCTGCCTTAAGCCACTGCCCCTTAAGGTGTATTGCCGGCGGGGCACTGGCCTTGTCATTTTGCGGCACGTATCCCACGGTGTAATAACGTTCTGTTTTTGTGGCTTTATTTACTGCACGGTTTTGCTTAGAATGCGCCTTAGCCATCATTCAACTCCTTGTTAGTTGCTTGTGGTTAGCAGCGTGTTCGGGTGCCCGCCCGAATACGTTGCGTTAATCGTTTTTACTTCATCTTGGAAGACCAGCGTTCAGCTTCATACTTAATGATCATCCCTTCCAGTACTTCTTTTATCACCTGCCGCTGTTCCGGCTGCATATTGTTGATAGCCTGAAACTGTAGGGCTAAATCGCTATCAGGTTGTAGCTCATCGTCTTCAAATATCAGTGAATCTGTCGTGACTCGCAGTGTCTGCGCTATCTTCTTAACCGCTTCCAGAGACGGTAACGAAATCCCGCCCTCATAGCGTTTTATCTGTGTTACATGAATGCCGATAGCATCCGCTAATGCCTGTTGTGATAAGCCTTTTTGCTTACGAAGGGTGATGAGTCTGTTAGCAATACTCATTGAATTAAACCAGTCAGAGAAATTTGCCTTCATTCTATCCCCCAAAAAATGCTTGCTTTATATTGGTATCTTATCGGATACTAAATAAAAGAGCAATGGAATCTTGACGCAATTTTAGGAAGGTCACTTTATGGCTCGCATCCCCGACGCAGAATTACAGCACCTGAAAGCCGCCGTTCCCTTAGTTGCCATCATCGAGCAGCAGGGGCGGCAGTTGTTTAAGCGCGGCAAAGACATGACCGTGCTGTGCCCGTTCCATGAGGAGAAAACGCCCTCGATGGTCATTACTCCAGCGAAAAATCTCTACCACTGTTTTGGCTGTGATGCGGGCGGGTCGGTGCTGGACTGGGTCATGCACACCGAGGGTCTGAGCCTGCGCCATGCCGTGGAGCGCCTGCGTGCCGTGCTGGGGCACAATCCGGCCGTGGAGCCGCTGGTGCAGCCGGAAGAGCTGGCCGGTGATGCCATCGGGCAGCAGGTGCTGCTGTCACGGGTGGTTGCGTTTTATCACCATACGTTGCTGAATGCGCCGGAGGCACAAGCGTACCTGTCCAAACGGCGGCTCAACCATCCTGAACTGGTCAGCCATTTTAAGCTGGGCTTTGCCAACCGAACGCTCGCTTACCGTCTGCCAGCCAGTAAATACAAGGCCGGGGCAGAGGTTCGCCGCCGCCTGCAAGCCATCGGCGTGCTGCGGGAGAACGGGCGGGAGCACCTGCGCGGCTCGCTGGTTGTGCCGGTGATGGATGCACAGGGGCAAATCCACGAACTGTACGGGCGCAAAATCGGCGACGACCTGCGCCAGTCCATCATCCGCCATCTGTACCTGCCGGGGGCACACAACGGCGTCTGGAATGAAGCCGCGCTGGGTGCCTCCCGAACGCTTATCCTGTGTGAATCGCTGATTGATGCGATGTCGTTCTGGGTGACGGGGCAGCGCAATGTGACGGCGGCCTATGGGGTGCATGGCGTCACGGCTGATCACTGGCAAGCCTTTGAACAGTACGGCATTAAGCAGGTGCTGATCGCTTTCGATAATGACAGCGCCGGCAATGATGCCGCGGTCAAACTGGCGGCGGCACTGGCGGCCAAAGGGATCACGCCCCTGCGCGTGGTGTTCCCGTCGGGCAGGGATGCGAACGAATATCTGTGCCAGGTGGCTGAGCCGGAAACCGCCTTTGCGCTGCTGCTTGACAGCGCCGTGCCGATGCAGGGTGTGGCGGATACGGTGGCACTTGGGCGCCAGACGCCTGAGCCGGACACCGCGCCAGCCCCCGCTTCCCCTTTAGCCGCTGACCCTGCGTCCGGTGTGATGCCAAATGTCGTCTGTGAGTCCGGTGAGCATGGCGAGCTGCGCGTGTCAGTCGGCACACTGCAATGGTGCCTGCGCGGGCTGGGTGCGGTCAAAGCGGGCGCGGTTGCCATGAAGCTCAATGCGCAGGTGCTGGACAGGCAAAGCGGCGTGCTGTTCGCCGACGGGGTTGATCTGATGAGCGGGCGCTCACGCAACAGTTACGCCCGGCTGGCTGCCGCTGAGCTGGGACTGGCCGAAGGCGACCTCCGGCGGGCACTGGGGCAGGTGTTACTGGCGGTCGAACAATGGCAGCAGCAGCCCGCCAAAGGCACCGAACCCCGCGTACCTGAAATGGGGATCGCAGAGCGGGAAGCGGCACTGGCCTTGTTGCAAGATCCGTACCTGACGGCCCGTATCACCACTGACTTGGCGGCCTGCGGTGTGGTCGGCGAATCCACTAACTTGCTGGCCGGTTTTTTGGCGGCGGTGAGCCGAAAGTTACCCAAACCGTTAGCGGTACTTATCCAGAGCAGCAGCGCCGCCGGCAAATCCTCACTGATGGAGGCGGTGCTGAACCTGATCCCCGAGGAGGAGCGCATCCAGTACAGCGCCATGACCGGGCAAAGCCTGTTCTATCTGGGGGAAACCCATCTCCAGCACAAAATATTGGCTATCGCCGAAGAAGAGGGGGTGCGGCAGGCGGCCTATGCGTTGAAGTTGTTGCAGTCGGATGGTGAACTGACGATGGCCAGCACCGGCAAGGATGAGGCGAGCGGCAACCTCGTCACCAAAAGCTATACCGTCAAAGGTCCGGTGATGCTGATGCTGACCACCACCGCCATTGATGTGGATGAAGAGCTGCTCAACCGCTGTCTGGTGCTGACGGTCAATGAATCCCGTGAACAGACGGAAGCCATCCATGCGTTGCAGCGCCAGAAGCAGACGCTCGAAGGCTTGCTGGCCGGGAACGAGCGGGACTATCTGATGCAGCTTCACCAGAACGCCCAGCGGCTGCTTAAGCCGTTGAATGTGGTCAATCCGTATGCGTCGCAACTGACGTTCCTGTCAGACAAAACCCGTACCCGCCGTGACCATATGAAATACCTGACGCTCATTCAGAGCATAGCGTTGCTGCACCAGTACCAGCGGGAAATCAAAACGGCAGAACATCGCGGGAAAACGCTGGAATACATTGAAGTGAGCAAAGACGATATCCGGCTCGCCAATCAGTTGGCGCATGAAATCTTAGGCCGGACACTGGACGAAATGCCGCCGCAGACGCGCAAGCTGTTATTGCTGATCCGGCAGATGGCGAACGAGATGGCGGCAGGGCAGCAGTGCGCCCTGAATGCCGTTCGCTTTACCCGGCGGGATATCCGGGCTTACACGAACTGGAGCGACAATCAGCTTAAAGTGCATTGCCAGCGGCTGGCTGAGATGGAATACCTGCTGATCCACGGCGGCAGTCGCGGGCATCTGCTGCAATACGAACTGCTCTGGGACGGTGATGGCAACAGCGCACACTTAAGCGGCCTGATCGTGCCGGTATGATCAGTGCAAGTTGGGCTGAAAACAAGGCAAGTTGCCCCTAAGTTGGGTTCAGGTTGGCCTCAAGTTGGGGGAGATAAAACGGCTATCAGGCCGCAGCCAGACAGGGCTGACAGCCCGCAAGTTGGACAATATTAAAAATCACTGTTCCGGCAATATCATAAAACTTCCCCGTCATACCGTACTGCCGGACAGCGGCCACGACAAAAAGGAGGATCCGCATGACAAACCCACCTAATCCCCTGCACGCCACCTTACGGGCGCAACTGGACGCGTACCTCGATACGCTGGTCGCACAGGGAAAAAGCCCGCGCACACGGGAAAGCTACCGGGAACGGCTGTTACCGTTCGTGGACTGGTGCGGACAGCGCAGCGTGCAGTATCCGGCACAGGTGACGCTGGTATTACTGGAAAGCTGGCAGCGTTATCTGCGGGCTTACCGCAAGGCCGATGGCCAGCCTTACAGCCATAACGGCCAGCGTGAACGGTTAATCGCCCTGCGGCTGTGGTTCCGCTGGCTACTGCAACGGCATCACATCCTCTACAACCCGGCCGAACAGATGGTGTTGCCGAAAGAGGAGAAGCGGCTGCCTGCCCAGATACTGAGTGAACGGGAAACCACGCAGGTGCTGGACAGCCTTGACGACCAGAGCGTGCTGGGGCTGCGCAACCGGGTGATGCTGGAAGTGCTGTGGAGCAGCGGCCTCCGGCGCATGGAGCTGCGCCAGCTCCGGCGGGGTGATATCGACGTCGAACGCGGGGTCGTGGTGGTTAATCAGGGCAAAGGCCATAAAGACCGGGTGGTGCCCATCGGCGGTCGGGCACTGGGCTGGCTGACACGCTATCTGGTGCAGGTTCGGCCACAGTTGGCAGACAGCCATGACAGCGGTTACCTGTTTATCTCGCAAAAGGGCAGGCCGCTCAGTCTGGGGCACCTGACCCAAATCGCCGGCAAGGCCATCCGCCATCAGGCACAGCTAGACAAGCCGGGCGCCTGTCACCTGTTCCGGCATTCCATGGCGACGCAGATGCTGGACAATGGCGCGGATATCCGCCATATCCAGGCGATGCTGGGGCATGAGAAACTCAACACCACCCAGGTGTATACGCGGGTCGCCATCAAACAGCTCAGGCAGGTGCACAGCCAGACCCATCCGGCCGAGCGTGCCCCCCAGACCCAACCGGACGCAGACAACCCTACCGAACCGCCAGAGTGCAGCTCAGGCGGTGCCCGCGGAGAATCTGGCACAGACCCGAAACCACAGCGTACCGGACAGCCCGATAATCCCCGTTGAGCCTGCGGGGTTCCGTGCAGGGGCAGACCGTGGCCGGACTGCCCGGAGGCTGCGGTGCCGGCGGGGGTAAATGGGCAATGGTCAGCGGCGGCCACGGTGTCCCCAACCACTCAGTGCCGGCTGCCCAAAGCCCATTTAACATAATGCAGGGAGATTAGGCGAAATTCGCCGTGCGGCCACCGTGTCCCGCCAACCGCCGAAGGGCGGCTCACATCGCCTAATCTGCATTATGTCTTCGCCCCCGCTTATCGGCATCGCGGGGTGCACCGCACAAGGCTGGCGCCTTCTGCTCTAGACTTCTGAGCCGATCCCTGCCAAAAACCGCGCCAGACCAAAACACCGTGCCCCCGTCCGGCCAAAACAGCGTCTTCTTTAGCGGCCTTGTGTTGTTCAGGCCAACAGCCCTGTAGGCAGGTCGGCCTGCGGCCTCCGCTGTTTTACCTCCCCCGCCCCGACCCCGCTGCATTGTCTGCGCGCGGCTCGCAGTCGCTGCGCGCCTTGCTCGTTGCCGTGCTCGCCATCTTCGCCCCGTGCAGCCCCCGGAGGGGGCTTCCCTTGAGTAAAGTGCCCTCAGCAAAACCGAACACAACCTTCGGCTTCCGTGTCTGGGAGCGTCGCAGGGCGCCGCTTGCGGGTTCTGTGCCACCCGCCCCCGCAGAACGGCCGCCCGCCGCCCAAGCCAGTTGGGCGACGTTCGCCCGTTGCCGTGAAAAACATCACAAAAACAAGCTGTTCAGCCCATCAATCAGAAAAAGGGGCGCTATACTGCACCGCGGGGCAAACGTAAAAACAGGGCAAAAGTGCACTTCGGCATTTTAGGTTCGCGGGAATGGGCGGAACGGGTAAAAGGGGTTCTTTAACAAGCTGACAGATAAGGAAAAAATCGCTTAAAACCGTATAACCGCACCGGAACCTGCCCTAAGACCCCATCGGGCTGATGGGCGGGTTTAACCCGTATTCGTATGTGCATAATCCGACAAAGTGGGTAGATCCTTACGGTCTGGCAGGCGGGGTTGGAAATAAAGGGGAGCCTAAAGATACTGTCACTGTGTTCAGGGTTCAAGGGGGAACAGCGATACCGCCCACCTGAGTGGCCTTATTGTTCCCTGAGCGGGCAGTATAACGTTATCCGGTCGGGGTTAAAGCCCAGTCGGTCGCCTGTCAGTCGGCTTGTTGTCGGCAGGTAGTCGGGATGGTTAAATCCCGGCAAAGGCAGATAGAGCAAGGCTTCCCCTCAAAGTGGTCGGCATCAGCCAAAAAACACTGTTCCGTCCGTACAGCTCTCTTCGCTACCCATACAACAAAAAAGAAGGAGGATCCGCATGACAAACCCACCTAATCCCCTGCACGCCACCTTACGGGCGCAACTGGACGCGTACCTCGATACGCTGGTCGCACAGGGAAAAAGCCCGCGCACACGGGAAAGCTACCGGGAACGGCTGTTACCGTTCGTGGACTGGTGCGGACAGCGCAGCGTGCAGTATCCGGCACAGGTGACGCTGGTATTACTGGAAAGCTGGCAGCGCTACCTGCGGGCTTACCGCAAGGGCGATGGCCAGCCTTACAGCCATAACGGCCAGCGTGAACGGTTAATCGCCCTGCGGCTGTGGTTCCGCTGGCTACTGCAACGGCATCACATCCTCTACAACCCGACCGAACAGATGGTGTTGCCGAAAGAAGAGAAGCGGCTGCCTGCCCAGATACTGAGTGAACGGGAAACCACGCAGGTGCTGGACAGCCTTGACGACCAGAGCGTGCTGGGGCTGCGCAACCGGGTGATGCTGGAAGTGCTGTGGAGCAGCGGCCTCCGGCGCATGGAGCTGCGCCAGCTCCGGCGGGGTGATATCGACGTCGAACGCGGGGTCGTGGTGGTTAATCAGGGCAAAGGCCATAAAGACCGGGTGGTGCCCATCGGCGGTCGGGCACTGGGCTGGCTGACACGCTATCTGGTGCAGGTTCGGCCACAGTTGGCAGACAGCCATGACAGCGGTTACCTGTTTATCTCGCAAAAGGGCAGGCCGCTCAGTCTGGGGCAGACGCCTGAGCCGGACACCGCGCCAGCCCCCGCTTCCCCTTTAGCCGCTGACCCTGCGTCCGGTGTGATGCCAAATGTCGTCTGTGAGTCCGGTGAGCATGGCGAGCTGCGCGTGTCAGTCGGCACACAGCAATGGTGCCTGCGCGGGCTGGGTGCGGTCAAAGCGGGCGCGGTTGCCATGAAGCTCAATGCGCAGGTGCTGGACAGGCAAAGCGGCGTGTTGTTCGCCGACGGGGTTGATCTGATGAGCGGGCGTTCACGCAACAGTTATGCCCGGCTGGCTGCCGCTGAGCTGGGACTGGCCGAAGGCGACCTCCGGCGGGCACTGGGGCAGGTGTTACTGGCGGTCGAACAATGGCAGCAGCAGCCGGCCAAAGGCACCGAACCCCGCGTACCTGAAATGGGGATCGCAGAGCGGGAAGCGGCACTGGCCTTGTTGCAAGATCCGTACCTGACGGCCCGTATCACCACTGACTTGGCGGCCTGCGGTGTGGTCGGCGAATCCACTAACTTGCTGGCCGGTTTTTTGGCGGCAGTGAGCCGAAAGTTACCCAAACCGTTAGCGGTACTTATCCAGAGCAGCAGCGCCGCCGGCAAATCCTCACTGATGGAGGCGGTGCTGAACCTGATCCCCGAGGAGGAGCGCATCCAGTACAGCGCCATGACCGGGCAAAGCCTGTTCTATCTGGGGGAAACCCATCTCCAGCATAAAATCCTCGCTATCGCCGAAGAAGAGGGGGTGCGGCAGGCGGCCTATGCGTTGAAGTTGTTGCAGTCGGATGGTGAACTGACGATGTGCAAGCACTAAATTGATACGGTTTGCGACCATATATCCGGCGTCATTATGGACTCATTTATCCGCGCCATGATGTCATCCGCACCCTGTTTCCTTATCACTACACCGGTATATCACTACCTTGGTATAACTCAGGCTATGACAGGGACGGTAGCCGTTTTCTCATCAGTGTTTGCAAACTCGATAATGCGTCTATTTTTGTTGCTCAATTAATTAATAGTAAAAGCTTTTTGCATATTAAAATCCACTTCATCCCGCAGAACACGCCAGATAATCAGGGTCAGTTTGTTGGCTAAAACGATCGTGGCTTTCATAAACCCGCATCGGGCAATCAGTTTTCTCAACCATTCTCCCAGACAATCATCACGATTTTGGACACAGCGCATCACGGCACGAGCACCGTGGATAATTAACGTTCGGAGATGACGGTTTCCATTTTTGCTCAGGGAAGACAGCCGGTTTTTTCCACCTGAACTGTGTTGTCGGGGAACCAGGCCACACCAGGCAGAAAGTTGCCGGCCATTGGCAAATTGGGGCGCACTGACTTCACTCACGAAGGCGGCTGCAATAAGAGGACCGACGCCGGGGATCGTGAGCCGATGGTGATAACCACTTTGCTGACGAGAAAGTGCCGCTATTTCATTATCCATTTCATGAATGCGAATGTTCAGATCCCGTAGGTCTTCCCCCAAAGTCTGAAGCAAACGTCGTCGTACAGAGGACAGCTCATGGCTCTCCTCTTCTAGAATCTCAGGCAGGTACTGTTGCAGTTTCTGAATACCAGCAGGAACGATCACCCCCTCCTCAGCGAGGAAAGCCCGAATCTGGTTGGCGAGTGCGGTACGTTGTTCCACCATGAGTTGTCGGGCACTGCGCAGTGCCTTGATATCTTGCTGTTCCACCGTCTTGACCGGAACAAAATGGAGACCGGGTCGGCAGGCCGTTTCGCCGATAGCCAGTGCATCATTGGCATCATTTTTTTGATGATGGCTAAAAGCGTTAACATGCTGGGTCGGCACAAGCCTGATGATAAATCCCATCGCCTGAAGGGTTCTGCCCCAATAGTGAGAAGTTGCACAGGCCTCCATAGCAATGAGGGTTCCTGGCGAAAAAGTGCGCACAGTATCAAGCAATTTTTGCCGTGAAATTTTTCGGTTCGAGGCGACAGAACCGTCCGCCATCCAGACACAGACTTGAAAAACGTTTTTGGCGAGGTCAATGCCAATGACTTTAATCGCATTCATGAGATGTTCTCCCGAAATTCAGTGCATCGGAAAAAAAGATGGCACTATTTGCTGCTGAAAAAGGGGGCGTCCATCACATCACTACAATTCGCCGATGGAACGGGTATTCCGGAGTCTGAAAAGCGAATGGGTCCCTCCGGAAGGCTATCTGGATATCCATGATGCAATACGGGATATCACGAAATATTTTGGCGGATATTATAATTACATTCGCCCCCATAGTTTTAATGGGGGCATTTCTCCCGTTGAATACGAAAAGCAATGGGAGCAGGCTAAAATGGTGTCCGGAAGTTCTTGACCGCTACAAATTAACCAGGCATTACTTGGGGCATCAAAAGAACATCCCGTGTTTTATGAAGACGAAGTGGATATTCATTTCAATCCTAAAATAGGTTCAGACTGGTATCTTAAAGGCCAACAAAAACGGATTATCACACCGGGAAAGAACCAAAAATATTACTTTGCCGGCTGTTTTGATAGCCAAACGCACGAAATTTTTTACACGGGTTCTGGCAGGAAAAACTCTTATTTATTTATCAATATGTTAGAAGAGTTAAAAAGATGTCACCGTCATGCAAAAACGCTGACCCTTATTTTGGATAATTACAGCATTCATAAAAGTCGGCTGGTCAAGGAATGGCTGAAGCAAAACCTGACAGTAAGATTGTTATTTCTTCCGGTTTATTCTCCTTGGCTGAATAAAATAGAGCGGCTATGGCAATCATTGCATGAAACCGTCACACGGAACCATTGTTGCCAATATATGTGGATGCTGATCAAAAGAGTTAAGTTTTTTTTAAATGCCGCTTCAGCAAATCAATGGAAAGGGATAGGAAATATGAAACTCTCATAATTATGAAAAGTTATTTAGCCAATATCAGAAATGCCGTTATCATTTATCAATATTTCATATACAAGATAGAACATTTTTTTGACAAAAAAACACATTAAATTAACATGGGTTTTGTTCGCAACATAAAATGTAAAATGGTGCGTATATTGACATTTTTTACACTCTTACAAACATATATAGAAGGAAAATAAAATGGATAAAGCTCAAGAATTGGAAATTGCTGTAGCCGAACTGAATGCAGAAAATTCCGATGCGGAAAATGAATTGTTGTTAGATATTACAGGTGTAGTTTCCAACAAAGAGTGGCAAGAATAATACTACATGGCCGCGATGCGGCCATGTCTAAATCACGACTAAAATTCTTAACCATATAATTTTAATTAAAATTAGTTTTTCATCTAAAAACAGACTTTAATATGAGCAATATTATGGGTGATATTCAAGATGTTGAAACAATAACAATTAATGCATTAAAAGAACTTAATAGCTTTCTATTGGTGGATGTTCGGGAAAGCCATGAATTTGCTAATGGCACAATTCCCGGAGCATTAACCCTAGGACGAGGTTTTTTGGAAATTGAGCTAAAAAACAGACAAGTTGAACTAGATCATCCAATTGTTCTGTTTTGTGCTAGTGGGCTTCGTTCAAAATACGCTGCATTGGGCTTAATTGCACTGAATTTCGTTAATATATATTCTCTTGAGGGTGGTTTCGAAGCATGGAAAGCAGGAGGTAATTCTGTAGAACAACCCTCCACAATCTTAAGCCAAACCGAGAAAAACCGATATGCGCGTCATATCTCCTTAAAAGATATTGGACTTCATGGACAATTAAAAATCATGAAGTCTAAAATACTGGTCATTGGAGCAGGGGGACTAGGTTCATCTTGTCTGCTTTATTTGACAGCCGCTGGGGTAGGTGAAATTGCCATTGTTGATCACGATATCGTCGATTTAGGTAACCTACAACGGCAAGTTATCCATAATGAAACGATGTTACAAAAGAAAAAAGTTGAATCAGCCCTTCATACGCTAAAAGCATTAAATTCTGGCATCAAAATAAAAATCATAGATGTTGCCATTAATACCAAGAATATTCAGCCTATTCTGGAGGATTACGATATAATCATCGATTGTACAGATAACTTTAATGCTCGTTATGCGATAAATGATGCTGCAGTAAAGGCAAATAAACCATTAATTTCTGCTGCCGTACAACGATTTACAGGCCATGTAATGGCACGTACTCAACCTTATTCTCCTTGCTACCGCTGTATCTACCCCGAAGCTCCACCAACAACTTTGTCCCCCTCATGCTCTGAGAATGGTGTAGTTGGAATTATTCCAGGTATTTTAGGATTACATCAGGCAAATGAAGCATTGAAAGTTATTCTAAATATAGGTGATACATTAGATGGAAAGCTATTGAAACTTGATTTGTTAAATAATAAATATCAATTATTAGTGACCAAGAGACGCACTGACTGTTTGTGTCAAAACCAATAAATAATTGAAGGAATTAATATGATTACTATATCATTTCCTGAATCTGTTAGCGGAAATAGACAGATTATTATCTCAGCAAATAATCTTTATGAAATATTAAAAGAGATGCAGGAGAAACATATCGATATTTTTTCTTTGATTGCGATATCTAAAGACGATAATCTTAAACTTAAACCTTTCGTTACTCTTTTTATAAATAATGTCATGTCAGTAGAGAGTAACCCTTCATTAAATGATGGTGACATTTTGTCTTTTGAAATAGCTATTTCAGGAGGATGAAATGGATGCTAAGTTATTACAAAAAGCCTACGTATCACTACTATATAGTGATCATTGTTGTATTACAGGCGCGGAAAAAGAGTATCATTATATCCATTCTACAATGGATCACGACAGACTGGTAGTTGAGCGGGCTGCTCGTCGCAGAAATTTACGTACAGTACTTTATGCAGATATGCATTTTTCTCCACGCTTTTTTAGTAAGGATTTTTTCCTTAAGCTTGTAAATTTATATTGTGATTCGGATAGTTTCTGGAATTGGAATAGTAGAACATTGATTGAAAGCTTTTGCTACTTTGTTTATACAAATGCAGATTTGATGGAAGAAGAAAAAATTCCTTTTCTTATTGATGGTATTTATTCTGGCATTTCTACTGGAATGATAAACTCACCATGGAGTTCTACAATTTCCAGAAACAATGAAAAATCCATAACAGAAGAAATTAACTGTGATCGTTATTTTACTCTATCTAAATTAGATACAATAAATTCTCTCAAGGAAATAATTTTTAAAAATAAATTAGCTAAGCTTCGCTTTCATAACGAAAGTGGCAAAGTGGCATTATCCTGTCGGGAGGTTGTATGAATGCACGAGTAGGGTTAGGAATTGATTATACACATAATTATGGTTATGACTTAACTAAATTATTACAATTAGCGCAAAACGGAATTAGTCATTTATCTGTCGTGGCCATACCTAATGAGGATGTTGCACAAGCTTTTCGTAATAAATATCCTCAATATCCTATCATTCATCATTTTTCTGGAATGGAGCCAGCAGGTATTGATGGATTACGCTCTGATGTGCTTGTAAGGCAAAATGCCATTAGTGAGACTCTCCAGGCATACTGGTGTCTGGAAGATATCGGTATCTGGAATATTGGCCCTTACAACTTACCTTATTTTGCTGCGCCAGTACTTTGTGAATCCGTTCTTTCTATGGCAATTGAAGGTGTGAAAACGATTCAGTCTGTTTCCAGTATTCCTTTTTCTGCGGAAATACCTTCTTTCAGCATTGTTGCAGGAGAAATGGCTTTAGGTGAGTTTTTCCATCGGCTAGTTGATGCGACAGACTGTAATATTGTTTTAGACATCAGCCACGTATTTTCATATGCCATTTATTGTGATCTACAGCCACCGGATGTATTAGCTAGCCTTCCATTGACCTCAGTGAACGAAATTCATATTGCTGGGGGGAGTGTACACCCAAACCATTCATGGAGATACCGTGATACACACTCTGAACCAATTGTTGATAGTGTTTTCCCACTGTTGGAACAGGCACTAGCTCAGTGCCCAAATCTGAAAGCTGTGACATATGAGTTAGGGGTGGGAATTACTCCAATTGTGATCCGTATAGATTTACAGAATATTGAAGATATTTGTCAACGAATGGCGTTTATCCCTTCATTCTGAATAAACAAACAGAGCTGATAATCAGGTTGTTGCAAATTTAAAGGTAATGAGTATATGGAAAATGATAAAACATCTATTCTTCTTATCGATAGTGCTAAAAAAAATCAGTTATCCAAGCTTAATGACGTTTCTCAACAGAATAATTTACATAATCATACCGCTAAAATCGCTAATATTTTATCACAAATACCTTTTCCATGGACAACACAAGTCTCTCTGGATTTAATATCAGCCAGCTACTTGGATGCGTTTGAGCAAGGATATTCAGAGTTGCGCACTCATATATATGAGCGTTTTGGCATCTGCCCTATAGAAGCACATGCATACTCTCTGCCAGAGAATGAATATATTACAGATATTCATACCTCATTATCTACATTCCATGATAAAGCACTAGCTCCTTATGTTTTGGCTTCTGTAGGCCATGATTTTGGTCGCCAGCGTTTTCCTGGGTCATGCAGTGAAACTATTGGCGTAGGATTATTATGCCATAATGGCAGTATTCCAGGTATGACGCCTTTAGGATGGGGTAATATCGAGTTTTTGGTCAAAGAATGTGACTATTCCACCTACGACGAACAAGGGGCACTAACCACAACAAAAGGTACCTCTGCGGCAGTAGTCTATCTCGCCAGTCTGGCTGGAAAACTTCATTCGTGGCTAAAAAGAAATCAAATGGTCTATGATCGCCATGCTTTACATGCAGCCATGATTTGCATGAGCCAAGCATTTCAAGGTAGATATCTTTTTGATGATGTATCAGAGCAAAAATGTATGCCTCAAACATGGAGTATTCCTTTGAAGCGTTCGAAGGAAGCAGAAATACTGCTTACGCTTACTCCAAACACATCCGTCAGAAACAATCAAATTGCATTGGTCGTTTCTTATCAAGCGTCCATTGCCAGACAAACACGCCTGACAACCGTAATCAATGGTCAAGAAATTGTAGGGCAAAGAGGTACATTATTAATACCAGCTCATTTGCTTGAAAAATCCCCCCTTAATATTACAGTATGCGTTGTAGGACGTCTCGATCATGTGACAGTAGCATGTCAGAACACACTGGTAATAAAATGTATTAGCTCGCAACTACTTGTCGCGCCTGACGATGAAATTATTGTTGGTATCTCTGCAAGTCACGATGCTTCTGCTTGTGTGATGATTAACGGAAAAATTCGTTATGGAATTCAGCTTGAGCGTTTAACCCGTGTCAAACACGATGGAAGCCAATCCCTCAATACTACTTTAGCTGTAGATTATTGTCTGAATGCCGCTGGTTTAATGCGGGAAGATGTAAGCTGTTTTGCCTATAATATTCAATCAATGACTCCGGAGTATATCGGGCTAAATCAGCCTGTTTGTAGTACAGATTTTTCGTTGTTTGACCCCTTCTCTCCAGAGGCTGTAGTTGTTAGCCATCATCTGTGTCACGCATTTGCCGCTTGGTCGGGGTCAAAGTTTTCCAGAGGAAATGTAGTGGTAGCGGATGGTTCCGGAGGTAGTGTCGTAGGACAAAATGATTTACTCATCTCTGGGCAAGAGTTTTCTGAGTACTTAAATGCTGGACTTAAAGAGTATAAACCGGAATTGCATGTAGTTTCTCATTATACCTTTTGTGAAAATGGATATACGCTGCTAGCCCGTGAATACAGCCCATCATTTAATATTCGAACTGGAAGTCGCTCATTGGGCGAGGCTTATGCCTCTGTGAGCCAACTTGTTTTTAATTCTTGGCACGCTTCTGGAAAATTAATGGGGCTTGCACCTTATGGTATACCAAAATTTGCTGAGGAGATTGCGATTGAAAGCCCGCAGGGTATTTCTTTTGGTTATACTTGGAAGCAAAAATTTAGCAAGAAAACACTTAACGTGATGGATTACGCAGATCTGGCCGCTTCGGTACAACTCGTTCTGGAAAAAGGGATTTTTTCTCGCTTAGAGCATTACCACATAACTAATAATGAACCTCTTGTCATGACAGGAGGTGTTGCTCTAAATTCTGTAGTGAACTATAAGGTGCGTCAGAACTTTCAATTACGTGATTTCTATTTATTCCCAGCTCAACATGATGCTGGTATTTCTATCGGTGCCGCTAATGCTGCTTATTATAAAAGGCATAACCGAATTCTTAGTGATGCTTTTAATCACGATTATCTGGGAAAAGTTTACAGATATGAAGATATTGCCAGAGCCCTTAACTTATTTGCTGATAGGGTAATAGTGAAACCTATTGATACTGTTACACTAGCCGAACGGTTACATGCGGGACAGATCATTGGTTACTACTCCTGTACTAAAGGGTCTGAATTTGGTCCACGTGCGTTGGGTGCCCGTTCAATACTAGCTAGCCCTTGCTCGATGGATACATGGAAATTCATCAATCGCTGGGTGAAGTTCCGTGAGGATTTTCGTCCTTTTGCGCCGATGGTTGCTACTGAGCACCTGAGTCGTTATTTCGAAGGTGAAGGTGACTATAAATATATGCTTGAAGTGCTGCCAGTTCGTCCTGAATACCGGGAGCAACTTGCCGCTATCGCGCATGTAGATGGTTCAGCACGTGTACAAACAGTGTCTGTCAATGATAATGAAGAAATCCATGCTTTGCTCTCCGCATTTGGCAAACTTTCTGGATTTCCCGTTTTACTGAATACATCGTTTAATGTTCGTGGAAAACCTATCGTAGAACGGGCAGAACAGGCAATCGAAATGTTGCTTTCCACCCATATTGATGCGGTGGTATTCGGTGACTATATAGTCGAACTATTCGCTCCATCGTTTACTCCAGAAGTAGTTCCAGGATTGTTATGTTTGAGCCCTGGTTGTAGCTTAAAAAGCAGTCTAGAGAAAAATCAACTGCGTCATATAATAAGCCACGAATACCAAGGTAATAATCAAATTATTACTGCCTCGCTATATCAGGCTCTTTTACTATTAGTGAAGCAAATGTCTCTGGCGGATACCCAAGCTGTATATGATGAGTTAAGCCCTGAGCTAAGGAAAGCAGTGATGCACTATGTTCGATTGAAATTTCTTAATATTGCACGTGATTTTACTGAGGAATTTGAGTGTGACGATCTCCATCACTGAATTAGGGTTTCGCCGTTACTCTACCCGAGAGGCACTGAAATTAATTTTACCATTACGTAAGAAACTGGGAATCTCGCGCTTAGCTTCTGTTGGTGAATTTGTGGATATTGCTGGCATAAGTATAGTAAATGCAGTTCGTACTACATTGAAAAAAGGACAAATATCAACCACCCAAGGAAAAGGGCGAAATCTATATACAGCCACCTGTAGCGCATTAATGGAGGCCTATGAACGCCACTGTGCTTGTTGGTGTGATGATCTGATTGTTCACCAAAATACGCATTATTATGACCGTCTCATACAGCGGCAACTGGGATTTGATCCAGAGTATGATATCAAAGACTGGATACCAGGATACGAGTTGCAAACTGGAAAAGAAATTTTATTACCTGCTGTAGAAGTACAGTTTCCTTATCATGGTTCGGATGCTCAACGGGTAAATATACACGCTCACACCTCGGGACTGGCGTGTGGTGGCACCTTAGAAGAAGCGATCTGTTTTGCTATATTAGAATCCTTTGAACGCAATATTACATCCCGATTTTACCAAAACTGTTTATCGAGTATTTGTGCAGATATTATAGATCCTGAAAGCATCAATTATCCGTCGACAAAAGCTTTATGGCAATCGTTATCTGACAAAGGGTATGAAAGTTTCGCCTTACGTATCCACGGTACGATACCGACTTATTATGTAGCTTTATACGATCCAACCAATATGGGACCAAAATTTATGGTTGCCGGTTCCGCCTCTGGATTTACTGAAACACTAGCTCTGGATGCTGCACTAATGGAAGCAGTTCAGGGGCTAGTAGTCTGTTTACAGGCTTCACGAGAAGATTTAAGCCGTCAGCAGAAAAAGTATGATGATAAGAACTTCTTTAATCATTCACGTTTCTACGTACTGCGCGAATTATTTCGCAAGCATTATAAAATGGTGAATATATCGACTGAGCAGAATGTCCCGATAGCACTGGCTTCTGCTACCGAGTTTTTAATCCAAAAGCTAGCGGAGGAAGGAAAGGAACAGATTTATATCACGGATTTATCTCTGCCCGATGTACCTTTTCATACGGTAAAAGCTATTATTCCAGGGCTATTTGATTGGCATGTTAATCCGGGAAGGAGGAAATAAATCGTGCTATTTGCTCGTAAACAAAAACCAGTTGTATTTGGTGGTTCTTCCTTACCCTGTGATCAGCGTTATGACGCAATAATTGAATTTCGCCCACCAATCCAGACAGGAGATTTACTGGAGCTGTCAGGAAGTGGTCGGCCGGTTCTGATTACAGATGGCCTTTTTGGTAGCAATATGTCGATTACTGTAGTGGAGTGCTTAAATTTTATCAACGCAGGAGGAATACTACTCGGTAGTTCCAGCATGGGAGCATTGCGCGCTGCAGACTGCTACATTCAAGGAATGGTAGGAATAGGGCAAATATTTCAGGGATATCTATTCGGGTATTATCACTCAGATGCAGATGTGGCTCTGCGATATCACACGGATAATTATCAGGAAATCACGCTCTCTTATGTGCATATAGAATATATTGCTTGCTATCTGATGGCAGAAGGGCAGATAAGTTCACTACAAAAACGTCAGATGATGGCTTTGGTACGACAAATCATTTGGTACGAACGCTACATTGATCGGGTGATTGATGCCATGTTTAAGATTGCTCCACATTTAGACATAGCGCAGCTGTATTCTTTATTTAAAGACGACACTATGCACCCTAAAAAACAAGATGCCAGATTAGCAATAGATTATTTAGTGAAATTTTATTTGGCCAAATGTGAGTAATAAGAAATGAAAAATCAAAATTGGTTAAAAAACATAGGTTATCTAGATAGCATATCGCGTGCAATGCAATCAACATCAAATCAAATTAGTCATTTATTAGTAGGAAGCTTAGGTGGTATGTTTGGTACAGCGGTTTCATTACGTGTTTCTATTGCATTCTATTCATCTCTCTTCCTTGAAGTCCCTTCTGGATTGCTGGCTGATAGATTAGGTCATTTTAAAACAGTTGCTTTAGGGAACTGGTTTAATGCTATTGCCCTGCTTGTATTGTACTGGTCACTCGCAACGGCAGATAATATCGATAATCAAATTACATTACTTATTATCAGTTCTTTTTTAAGTGCCATCGCGATGTCTTTGATTTCTGGTGCTTATCAAGCAATGTTACAGGATTTGATTGATTATCAAATCATTAAACATGGTGAAGAACGCACTCTACGTACAAAAGCACTTCTGCTTTCTCAACGATATGGTAAAGAAATTGTTTCTATCGTTCCTGTTCTTTTTTTATTGCTATTATTAGTGCTTTACCGGACTATAGGACATGCTGAAATTATATTATTTATTCCAACTATAATGTTTATTGGTTTAGGAATATGGCTATGGTGTTTTCCTCAGTTGAACGGTATGCATGAAAATCTCGGAAAGCAGAACGCTCACATCAGGCGTAAAAGTACATTACGTCACTTTATTGTATATATGCGTGAATTATCACATACTCAATGTTTGATTTTTTTGAAACTTTCTATAGTAATAATTCTTCTAAATTTCTCTATGATTCATGTTCACACTTATCTCATGATTTCTGAATTCAGAGAATACAATATAATGCAGGTTGAAAGAGCTTATCTAATTCCTTTGTTTTTGTTTATTATATCATTTGATGTAGCTCATTATATTAAAGGTGTGATAGTTCCACGTGTAGCCGCAAAGTTCTCAGATAATACGATGATTATGATTTCTTTCGTCAGTTTGATGATACTCTCAGGATTTTGTTATCTTCTTTATCTTTATTTCAATGGCATTTTAGCATTAATTTTGTATGTTTTGTTTTTTAGAACGACCGTGACTATTGGTCAAGACGTGGCGATCAGTAATTTTCTTGCCCGCTTACCTGAGGAAATCCGAGCTTTTTCTTTGAGTCTCGCAACAGGTACTGTAATTATATTATATGGTGCTTATTCTGTCTATTTAACCTTTGCTGGTATTGGTGCAGAGCCTGCACCATATATCTTGTTAGAAATAGCAGTGATTGCACTGATAGGAGGACTTTTGACGTTCTATATAAAAATCACCCCACAAATAGATACTGAAAACCCTGCTTTGTAATCAAGAAATTAGCTATAATTTTTGACTATGTTTCAACTAATTTATAGAGTATGACAATAGCCTGTTCTTTATCGCCTTTAATATTTAAGTATATATTTTGTCTTGAGGAACTATTTTATTATGACTATTTATTTTACTAATTAATTTTACATAACTCTAGTAACCATCCTTAATTACGCAATTAATAGGAAAGTATTATGCATAAAAGTAATTATATTACATCATTTAGTACCAAACAAATGGATATTCACTACATCAATGAAGAAATGGCTAATGCCTTTCAGAAATATTTGGTGAATAATAAAGATAGATTAGCACCATTTGAGCCATTAAGGACTTGCGAATATTACGAATTAAATGAAGTGAAAAAGCGTATTCGATCAACTGTGAATCTGCAAGAGGAAAATAAAGGAGTTTCACTTGTATTTACTCCCAAAAATTCATCAGATATAGTTGGAAATATCAATTTTACTAATTTCGTTTTTGGGGTTTTTCAAGCATGCCACCTTGGTTTCTCAATTGATACTAGTTTTGAGGGTAAAGGTGTGATGCGTGAAGTTTTAACAGAATCATTAAAACATATCAGAAATAAATATCAACTACATCGCGTAATGGCTAATCACCTTCCAACTAATGATAGATGTGCTCATTTATTACAACGAATTGGGTTTATTAAAGAAGGTTATGCCAAATCATATCTTAAGATAAATGGAGTATGGCAAGATCATGTATTGAATTCTTTTGTATTTGAAGATTAATTATAATTATTTTTTCAATGTAAAAATCACACATGTTAGTTTTCCCAAAGCAATTAGTGTTTCTTAATTTTGGAGTGATAAAATGTTAAAATCACAAAGTATTATTGTAATCGATGATTTTTATCATAATCCCATTGAAATCAGAAAGCATGCACTTACACTTGATTATAAACAAAAAAATGGAGCTACGTATCCAGGAATGGAGGCTACATCTGAACGAAATTGGGAAATAGTTAGAAATACTCTCATGTCATACATAAATGAAGATGTCAGTGCCCCCTGTCCTAAATCGGATGGATTTGCACAGGGAAAATTTCGCATTGCTGTTGCAAATGATAATAAAAAACGTCTAGATAATGTCCATGTAGATCAACAGAAATATTCAGGAATTATATATCTAACACCTAACGTTCTTTGCCAAGGAGGGGTTGCTTTTTATAAACATAAAAAAACAGGAGAGGTTTTTTTTAATAAAACTGTAATTCAAAGTAAAGGATTCCCTACCGTTGGCGATGATTTTCATAAGAGAGTTCTTTCGTACTTTAAGGATGATAATAATTGGGATAAAATTGGTGAAATTCCAATGCGATTTAATCGTGCTGTAATTATTATGGCCAGAGTGTTTCATGGATCCACTGGAATTTTTGGTGACTCTATGGAAACTGGTAGATTAACTCAACATTTCGAATTTTATACCTATGATAAATAAATATTAGTGTGATTGAATTTTTGCATTATGAAAATATAATCAAATCATCGATGCTAATTTAATAAAAATGGTGTGTAGTGGAATGATAATCTTATAAAGACCAAAAGTATGTTGAGATTATTAACAAAGGCTAAGTCATTTCCATCAAAAAATAATGGTGCTTTTTCCACTCCCCATCATTGAAAAAAATTTGACCTCGCTCAATTCAACCGATACAGTATAACCTATTTATTAATGATTCATCGTCTGCAAGGATCATCCATTTGGTGGCGAAAAACTCCTGTAGCCTGAAAGGGAGAGCATAATTGCGGTACATCTGCACACTTTTGGAAGTAGATATCGCCGGACACCTAACCTATCGTCTAGCGGTGAAAGTTTCCCGGTCTCGTTATGCACCGGCTTTTCATTCATGCAGAGCAATAGCTCCTGCCATATTCACAATCTCAATTTATTCTGTACGATTTTTACCTATACGCTGATTAAATGCTCGATAAACGTCCCGCAAAGCGGCCAACGTCCAGAGCACGTAGAGCCTGACTCTACGGCCGATTTGAACCCCGCATTACTCAGTGAAACCACTCAAAACAGACCATTAACCGCCATTTTGTTTGATTGATAAACGATCGTCTAATCGGATTTTCAACCCATTGCCTGATTGCAGGCTGATGCAGTAAAAATTAAGGAGAAATTCATCACGTCAAGATAATGAGGCGTTCATCCTGAATGAATCAGGCACTGAACGGGGAGTATGCCACCGCCGTGCTGAGCACGTAGCGAACTCCTGCAAAAACTTAACATAACCCTCGCTCTGCTACACATTGTCTGGCGAACCACGGAACGGTGAACCTGAACCGACATGCAGGGATTTGTTTAAAAATGAATAAAAACACGGCAAGTTAGCAGGAGAGGCGGGAATGGCGCAGAAATCAGCACGTTCAAAAATTGAGCGGTTCAGAAAAGAATTTATTACCCACGCCCGGCAAGCGGGTGGGAGTTTTGCCACGGTGGCCGATCGTGAGCGGATTGCCCGACAGTTTCTTGGCTTTCTGAAAGACAATGGCATCAGGCTCCGGCAGATGGACAGCCTGAAAACCCGACACATTGAGCGCTATATTGCTGAACGCAAAGCCAGCCCTATCAGCCACCGAACCCTGCAAAATGAGATGTCGGCACTGCGCATGATTTTGGAGCGGGCCGGAAAACACAAGTTGGCATCCACCGACAATGCGCGGCTGAACAACCGGGCGCTGGGAATTGCAAACACCCGCCGTAAGGGAACAAAAGCTGCTCTGACACCAGCCGCATTCAGAGAAATCTTTCAGCAGGTCGAACAAAAAGATCGGCGCGTGGCGGCAGTGATGCAACTGGCCTGGGTGCTGGGACTGCGTACCAAAGAAGCGGTAGAAGCCTATAAGTCCTTAGCGACCTGGAAAAAAGCGCTGGAAAACGGGCAGACGTCTGTGCGGGTGGTGTTTGGCACCAAAGGCGGGCATCCGAGGCCAACGGTGATACTGGATCGGGCAGCGCTGCAATACGCCATTGCCTACGCTGAGCGCGAAATGCATCCACACAGCGGCAAACTGATTGATAAACCGACGATCACGCAGGCCATAGATCGTTACCGGTACGTTGTCCGCAGTGCCGGGCTGACGGGCAATAAAGCGCCACACAGTATGCGCTACCATTTTGCCCAGCAATCCGGCGAACATTACAAAGCTCAGGGATTCAGCACTCGAGAGGTGCTGGCCCTGGTCGCGATGGATTTAGGGCATGGCGATGGGCGCGGGCGCTATATCCGGCAGGTGTATTATCAGAACGACGAGGTTGAATAATGCGTTTTTTCCTGCCAAAGAAATTATCCGTCATTCCGCACTAATTTTATGATTTAAATATAGTGTGACTTTCATCATATTTTTTACACTCAGTGATGCTGAATGATTGACGGCAATATTCATTTTTGATCCATTTCTTCTATTTACCGGAAAAATGCGATGTCTACGCCAGAGCCTGTCATTCAGCTCCTTGAGCATCTTGGAATTATTTTTGCTTTTTGCCATGAGCTAAGGTTGCCCCGCATGATTGAAACCATCATGCCCAAATACGCTGACCACCACGTTTCTCACGGCGATGTATGCGGCGCTGGAGCATATCACAATATCTAATCATTGAGAGCATGACCTTAAATTCAGTGTTAGTTGGTTCGATAGTACTATTGGATTTACGGTAGTACTATCTTCTGGTTTGGCAAAAAAATCTGGTTTATTAGGAAAGTATACTAACCAGAAGGTGGGGGAATAAAGTGAGATCATCAGATAATTATAATTCTTTCACACAAAAAGAAAGCTGTGGGATATTTTCATCCACACAGCTTGATTTGAAAAACTGTCACTCATTCAATTCAATATATTATGGCTGGAATTGATAATCCAACTGATACACAGACTATTTATAATCACTCAATGAAAAAATTACGTCCAATACAGCTCACCGCTTTCTAAAATCCACACTATCCCGCCCGGACACTCCTCAAAAACGAACCATAGCCCATCATATAATTCTTCTTCCGTTTCAGGGAAAGCTACCCGAAATCGGGTTAACTGTTCATCAATAGTGCCCGCCAGAAATTCACCATGCTTGGCGAGCTTAATCCTGCCATTCTTTAAGAGTAACTCAAGAAACTCGAGAAAATAGTCTTGTTTATCCTTATAAGAAAAATCAGGCTTGCCAAAATTCTTTGCACTCATTGCAGACCATACAGTACCGGGAGAGCTTCCTTCTAATGCTTCCAGAAATAATTTATACTGGCTTACGCTAAACAACATGTTTCCCCCTTACCTAAACTTTATTTCTACCGTAATGTCTTCAATTTTGCCGTGATACTGTCCTAATTGTTTATCTTTTATAATATCAACTGTCCAGCGTGCCTTGGTTTTATCTGCACTGGCTGAAACTGCACGCAGGTTTATTGTGCTACCATCAGCAAGCTTAGCAAAATAAACACCAGTTTTATTAGGAACTTGCGTAAGAGGTACGCCACCTGTTAAACTTTCAGCATAAGCGCGGATATTCTGTTCAGTCAATTTTTGGGTTTCAAACACTTTAACAGTACCTGATGCGTTGCTTCCCCCATCACCATACACTTGTTTAAATTTCTGTCCAAAGACCGTCAACTCACTTTCAGTATTGTTCCTGTCAAAAATTTTAAACACGTTTTCTTTGTGTGTTCTCTTGATTGATTCCAGGGCATCAAGAGTCGGTTTTGACAGCGCATCATTCTTAATTTCAGCCTGAACGATCTGGGAGACCGATTTCCCTTCTAATTTACCCGTCTTTGAGAAAGTTTCTCCTGATTCATTCAGGGCTTTTGCCAGTGCACGCGTGCTCTCTTTGCTTTTGCCCAGAACCAAGATGGAGCTACTTGTCAAAACACCCGTACCTATAGCAGCTTCGGGTGCTGCTGCATCAAGAGCTGCAATTGACGCCTGGTTCAGGCATAACAAAGGATTGGCCTTAGAGCCCATTCGGAATCTTTTTTGAACGTAATTGTTTTTCCTGTATTCTGTCCGCCCAAATAAGATAAGTGCCTATATAAGTGACCTGCCGGAATGAGAAAAACCTACCCGAGTGATATCAGCCGAGAAGCCTTTCAAAAAATTGAACCCTTGTTGCTCAGCAGCCGAAAACGTACGCGTCCTCGGAAAGTCGATGTGTATGAGGTGTTTTGTGCCCTGCTGTATATCCTCAAGAGCGGTTGTCAGTGGGATATGCTCCCCAGTGATTTCCCCAGCAAAAGTACCGTGTATTACTATTTCAAACTCTGGAAAGAGAAACCGTCAGAAACAGAACCTAGCCTGCTGGAGCAGGCATTAAAAAAATCGGGTTGGCGAGGCCCGTATCAACTCTGGTCGGAACGCTAACATGACGTTTGTGATCGTCGACGCACAAAGCGTTAAGAACACAGATACAGCGCGTGAGAAAGGCTATGATGCCGGTAAAAAAGTGTCTGGCATCAAACGCCATATCGCGGTAGATACTCAAGGTTTACCTCACGCAATAACCATCACCACGGCAAATGTCACGGACAGAAAAGGGGCTCTGGAGGCTTTTACGCGGCACAAAAAGTCACTCAGTTGGGTGAAAAATGTTTTAGCCGATGGTGGTTATACGGGAGAAGCCTTCGCTGAGAACGTGCATCATATACTCGGCGCGACTGTCGAAATTGCCAAACGTAGTGAATTGCATACTTTCCAGGTGATACCCAAGCGATAGGTTGTCGAACGTTCATTTGGTTGGCTGGAAAAATGTCGACGATTGTGGAAGAACTGTGAGAGATATTTGAATACCAGCCTTCAGTTCGTCAATCTGGCATTTCTCGTCGTGTTGCTGCGCAGAAAAAATACTGAATAGGCTGTTACAGCTTTGAAGAGCGACACGCCCCGCAGTGAGCAATCTTGCAGAGCCGGCGACTAATATATGTCCACCAATAGCAGTAGTATACTGTTGCAGTTTCTGAATAAAGGCTTCTTTTACCGCCTTATTGAACTGTAATAAACTGACGCCTTTTGTTTACATTAGGCGCCAGTTGTCGTAAGCCTATCGTCATAGGGGATCTTGTTGCAAATAACCCGATTTTTAGTCAAAAAAGTTAATTGTTATGATCTCCCCTCTTTATATGGCTGATTTTTCTTCATAGCGTAACCAGAATGGGGAATCATCTGAATTCAAAGAATCATATTCCTCAAGCGGCCTATGTATCTCCGTCATACAATATGGAATATCTGTCACAATTATCTTAACGGGTCTGTAAACGCCAAAGTGCTCATAAAACCCCTGGGCTGAGGTTATACAATCCTCAAGCCCTTCAAAATAATTTTGAAAATTTTTTAATAAATTTCCAGAGAAATTATCCTGATTTTTTATTAATGACAACATATTATCTAAATCTTCAAAAGGAAGGTAACGAAGATAAAACTGAGATAATAGTTTTTGCTCTCCCATATCATCAACACTTTGATTCAACAAATTGAAAAATTCAACCATATCAGAGCTTGAGCCAAGCTCTACCATAGTACAACCGCCATGAAATCCTATATGTTTCATATATGATCACCGTTTAAAATCGATGGAGTGTGTCCCAAGAACCCCGTTGGATTTTCGGATAATATCTTGAATAATCTCATACCGTTTCGCTTCTGACACAACCTGCCCTCGAATATCAATAACAATGAGTTGTTTCATTCCAGCAGGGAGATTTTTTTGTCTTTCAACTGCCTGTTGTACAACATTATTAATCAGATTATTTGTGTTTGCGCCAATATTATAGTTTTTCACTTCGATACTAGGGTCTGTTGATGTTTTAAGGTCATAATTCATTCAACCCACATGGGCAACCAGACAATGATAAACGCCAGAGCCAACATACTGGCGTAATTCCGTTCAAGCTTATCGTATCTTGTTGCTATTGCACGAAAATGTTTAACCCTAGCGAACGCATTCTCCACCAAATGACGATAACGATATAAACATTTATCAATCTGTTTATCCGATTTTCGGCTATTTTTCCGGTAGGGAATAATCGGTGTTGCTCCTTGCTGTTCAATATGATTTCTGAAAGCCTGACTGTCGTACCCTTTGTCAGCTATCACAAAGTCCGAAGGGGGCGATTGTTCGACTAAACTTTCAGCATGAACAATGTCATGCACTTGTCCCCCGGACAATTCAAAATGAACAGGCAAGCCATAACTATCGACGGCCAAATGAATTTTGGTTGAACGTCCACCACAACTTTTGCCAATCGCCTCATCATCATCTGAAGCCGCTCCGGCACTGTGCTGATGAGCACGGACGATACTCCCATCAATAAACAACCATTCCCTATCAGCAAACCCAGATAACCACTTGAAAATGAGCTGTAAAACCCCTTTCTTTGACCACGCATTGAAACGTTGAAAGACACTATTCCATTTGCCGAATTCTGGCGGTAAATCGCGCCAGGGAACGCTCGTTCTCATTCGGTAAAGAATGCCTTCAACGGTCAAACGGTGTTCAGGTTTGTGATAAATCCAACCCGCATGTTGCATTAACGCAGATAGCTTATTCCATTGGAGATCTGTTAACATAGTTCGCGGCATGATGGTGAGGTCTGGTTGTTTTTTGGCGAAAGTAATTATACCAAATCATCATGCTATCTAATAATCCCTCACAAAACATCAACACGCCCTACAAATATTGTTATAACACCAATCAGGGCGAACACTGCCCTTAGTACCATAAGGAACCTCTTTACCGTCTTTGAAAGACACTTGACCACGCCAACCGCTTCCCAAGTCTTTTCCGACATCAATTTCCGACTGCTTATGACCTGGGCGCACCTCAATATATTGTTTTTCTTTTTCTATCAAGCTAGTTAAAGCATTGGTATTTGGTTTTTCCTTTTTCAGCAGTGATTTTGAAGCATGAGTTAACCCTTCAGCCAGATTCCTCGCACCGTCTTGGGAACTACTTAATACTTTTACGCCAGTCAACACACCTGTTCCTATAGCAGCCTCTGGCGCCACGGTATCCGCAACAAAAATTCCCACCTTGTTCAGACACAAAGCCAAACCCACTTTACAGCCTTCAAGAGCTGCAATCCCTGCCTGTACCATTCGCGAAGAGCTAGCAACCAGCAGAGTACCGCCAAAAGTGGCAGCATAGCCACCTGCTGCCGCGGCCGTCACAGCAATCGCAGCATCCTGTCGGGCTGTAACGCGCTCAGCAGCGGCTTTATCTCCTTTTGCTGCCGCTAGCATGTCCTTTTGGTTTTCAAGCGCCAGCCAAGACCACATATGTTCAGTCCAGTTATTGCGATAAACCAGTTCTGCGGTGTTAGCTGCCTGATAAACCCCTTCAGGGGTACGGCTGATTAATGCCCCCGACAATGCGGCAATAAATTTGGCCGTATTAAGTTTAACCTTATTTTCCACAAGGGTTTCCTGAATTTTATGAAGTTGACGTGCTGATTCATTTTTGAATTCAGGTTCAAACAACCTGTTTTCCATTGTAATTGCAGCAAATTCCGCCGCCAAAGCCCCGACGACAGCCCCTTTAACATCCCCGTCTGCAATTTCTGCACTGATCCCTGAGACAACAGCATGACTGAGCGTCTTGCCCGCATGCCCTAAAATTTCCCCGTTATCACCAACCAGTTTGGCCCCTTGCGCCTGAATTTGATCCCCAATATTGTTCAAAAATGCCGTCTTCAAATTGTCCGTAAAACTGCCACCATTCATGGCTGTTCCCAGTGTTGAACTCACGACGGAATGCGCGGCAACACGCTGGGCTACCTTAATCCAGTCATTATTCACCAAAGGAAGCTGGGCTTTTGCGGGATCAACAACCCCGGTCTCTCCTGCGATGTTTCCCCATCCCATTGAGTGATCCAGGCCAGCCAATGCTCCCCCCATCGCCATTTTTGTTACGAGAGATTTTATGGAATCACGCTTTGCCAGCGCTGCCAGTGTCTTGGAGAGATTGCCTTGGTTTTCAACTAAGGCAACTGCTGCCTGCGAAGTCAGCCCTATCATGCCACTATAAGTTGCCCCATAAACTGCGCTCGCCGTAGCACCGGTTGCCCCGGTCGCTCCCACCGCAGCCCCTCCCGCCCAGGCAGCCATACCAGAGCCTGCTGTTACCGCTGCGACGGCAATCGCAATCACAGCGCCAACAACCGGATTCAGGCTCTGGTTTTTCTTGTCCCAACTACTATAAGCATCCTTAACCATGCTCCACTGAACGTCATTACGATTGCGCAGATCTTTCAGCCATTCGGTTCCCGGGGTATTGCCGAGCCTCACCAATGCATCTTCAAATAATTTGCCCGAAATTGTTCACGGCATTCTCTCCCGTATCTGGCCGTTAGCCCTGTCTCCTATTCCACCGACGACAATAGTACAATTTACGCCCACGGATGATGAACATCAGGGCACTGCCGAGATCCCGATCAGTACATCGGTGTCTGCCAGCCTTAACGGGCAGTTGATCAACTTTAAAACCTGCCGTCCTTTGCATATTGAACCGTTGATTGTCCAGGAGCGCGCAGTCAGGAAAACGGGCACTCACAGTGAAATCATCCTGACCCTGTGCCAGACCGGCACGGCATCCCCGGTCTGGCAAAGCGGAGCCTTATCTTTTTTCCTCGGCACTGACACCGAAAAGGCCGCCCAGCTCAGTCTGTGGCTGGATCAACATATTTGTGAGGTCAGCCTGAACACGCAGGGCAAGCAGCGAAAGCTGCGCGGTTTTCCTTATGGCTGGCATGATCTGCTTGATAGTCCGGTGCTGCCTGTGCCCAAAAATACGTATTCCGGCCTGCAACCGTTGGTGGAATATTATGCACTATCCCAACTGTATAACTTTGTCACGCTGGATATCAGCAGCAGTTGCGCAAAAGTCCCGCTGAATGACGATGGCACGTTTGAGCTGATTTTGCGTTTCGGGGGTGAATTGCCACTGGAGGATGTCGAGGGGGCATTTTTGTTGGGTTGTGTGCCGGCGATCCATCTGGAAAACCAGACCAGCCCGCCTGTCCGGTTGGAAGCCGGTAATCACTGCTATCCGCTGCCATTGGGGGGATCAGTGTGCTTGTACAGGCTGCGGGAGGTTCAGGTGGTGGTGCAGCCCGAAGACAGTGAGCAGCGTGGCACACCTTATCACTGGCTGCCGATTGAGCAGTTTGTTCCCGCCGGGCGTTTTTTCGATGACGATGCACAGCCCGACACGTTTTACTACCAGCTCCAGACTGAATCTGATTTTCTGGGCAGTATCCAACATCGGCTGTGCTTTTTTGATTTGGCCGGCAATCCGGCAAACAATCTGCCGGATATTGCTGTCTCGTGCTCTTTCATCGGCTACCATGAGCAGGCACTGAGGCTGGAACAAGGCGTAATTACCGTGACGCAAGAAAATTCGCCGTCTCATCTCAGCGTCCACAATATCACGCCGGTCACCACTGATTATCCGCCATTGTTACAGGAAAATAACGGCTGGCCGCTGCTCTCCTGTCTTTCCAGCCCACCGATGATGCTGTTTGCCACCGACAGCCTGAAACAGTTTCTCCGGTTGTTTGACCCGTATGCTGACACCCATCGCCCCTTGAGCCGTCAGTTCCAGCAACACATTGACGGCATTGTACAGGTGGAAGAGAGTCTGACTGACCGGATGCGGCGGGGGCGCCCCATTCGCGGGCATTTACTCTCACTGATGCTGAACCCTGATTGTTATCGTAATCAGGGAGAAATGTATCGCTTCTGCCGGTTAATCAATCAGGCGCTGGCTTGTTTTATCACCCAATCTTCGTTTGTCATGCTGGAGATTTTTACGCCGGACAACAGTGAAGTGCTATGGCAGTTCTGGCATGTCGATGGATTACGCCCGGCCATGTAAGGCATGCATGTCATAACCGATAAGGAATAAAAAATGAAAAGTGGATTACGTTTTACCTGCCGTATCGCGGGTGTGCCGGAAGACACCTTTGCGGTTGGCGAATTTTCTCTACAGGAAGGATTATCCGAACTCTTTACCCTCAATCTGACACTGGTCAGAACGGGCAACACGCGCAGAGATGTAAGCCATCATCCCATTACAACAAGGAGCACCACAAAACATGATGAATATTACAGATAGACTTCCCATCGCTAAAAGTGGATTACGCTTTACTTTTCAGATAGCAGGATTGCCCGAAGGGACATTCAGCGTAGGGGAGTTTTCCCTTCAGGAAGGATTATCTGAGCTGTTTACCCTGAACCTGACGCTGGTCAGAGCCGGTAATCTGAATCCCTTTAAGCCACTGACAGAGATTAAGTTAACGTCGCTGCTGATGCAGGAAGCGGTATTGCAAATTTTTCACGGCCCATTGTTGCAACGCAAAATCACCGGGATCATCTCCCACGCGGACTGGATCGGCACCGACGGCAATAAGACGCTCTATAGCGTCACCGTCCGCCCGGCACTCTGGTGTCTGACGCTGAATCAGGAGAGCCGTATTTTCCATCAGCAAAATGTGCCGGCCATTCTGAGTGGCTTACTGAAAAAACATAAAGTCCGGGCCGATTCGAAACTCTACGATCCCCATCAGGACAGAGAATATGTTACCCAGAAGCGGGAGTCGGATTATGCCTTTTTCAGCCGGTTGGCAGCAGAAGAAGGCATCAGTTTCTGGTTCGAGGATGAAACCCTGTTTTTCAGCGACAGCCATTTAGGCATGACTGCGGGATTGCCGTTGACTTACAGCCCGCAACCGGAAACCGCGCTGGGTACAGATACGATTTATCAGGTACGACTGGGTGTCGGGATGAGTCCGCAACGCAGCCTTCACAAAGATTTTAACTACGATAATCCCCGCTATCACCTCTCCCATATGCAAAGCAGCGAGGGGTTTCGCGATTTTGGCACCCAAACCCCCTATACCGTGTTTGAAAGTTACGGCCGTTTTCAGAAAGATGCCGCCGCCAAACCGTTTCTCAAATACCGCCATGACGCGCTGGATAACCAGAAACAGACCGGCAGCGGCAGCAGCAACTGCATCAAACTGATGCCGGGCAAAATCTTCGAAATCATCAGTCACCCACACCTGCCGCTCAATGCCCGCTGGCAGATTGTCGGTATCAGCCATCACGGTCGCTGCCCGCAGGCACTGGGCGATAGCAGTGGTGATGGCACAACGCTCAGTAATCACTTCAGCTTTATTGATGGTCTCGCCGACTGGCGTCCGCCGTTCCATTACAGACCACAGGCTGATGGTGATGAAACCGCCACTGTCGTTGGGCCTGAGGGGGAAGAAATCTTCGTCAATAAAGATGGGGCTATCAAAGTGCATTTCCACTGGAACCGCTATGACAAAGCGGATGACGGTGCTTCCTGCTGGGTACGGGTGGCACATGGCTGGAACGGCAACGGTTTTGGCTTTATGGCCATCCCGCGTATCGGACAGGAAGTGATTATTTCCTATCTCAACGGGGATATTGATCGGCCGATTGTTACCGGCTGTGTTTATAACGGCCTGAACCGCCCGCCACTGGATTTACCGGCGCAGAAAACCCGCACGACCTTCAGAACCAAAACCCACAAAGGCAAAGGTTTTAATGAACTGCGGTTTGAGGATGCGAAAGGCAGTGAGGAAATCTATCTCCATGGCCAGAAAGACCTGACTGCACATATCGAAAACGATGCCTACTGGCATATCAAACATGACCAGAAGAGCCGCATCGATAACAACCGTTACCACGATATCCGCGCCGATGACCATCATCAGGTCGCCGGTTCGCGCAAAATCACCACCGAAGGGGATGTCTCCCACCGGATTGCCGGCAGCCAGCATACTCAGACCGGGGATGCGACCGTCATTGACAGCGGACAGGAAATCCATCTGAAAAGCGGCGGCAAAGTGGTGCTGGAAGCGGCAGCCGAAATCACCCTGAAAGTGGGCGGCAGTTTTCTGAAAGTCACACCGGGCGGCATTCTCTGCTCACCGATTAATGTTGGGCAAGGTTCAGGCGGCAGCGGGCGCGGGGTTTCACTGCAATTACCGGAGGGGGTGGAGCCATTGCCAATGGTGGAATTTCCGGCTCATCCATATTGCCCATTACTGGCTCAGCAGGATGTCAGTCCGGTGATTAAACCCGCCAAAAAGGAATAATCATAATGACGGAAGAGACGATGACAGAAACTACAACAAGCTGGCAGGCATGGCTGAATAAACCCAATGATGCCCCGGTATTCTTTATTCTCAATTCTCTGGCGCAACCCAATCCGATCGATCAGTTTTATCGCAATGATTGGGTCGAACAAGCATTTCCGCTCTACAGTGGTACACCAATGCACAAGATGTTGAAACAAAGCCCATGGCTGGTACAGGCAAAAAGCCACGGGTTATTCCAGATAGGGGAAATACTAGATCGCCACGCACTCAGTGATAACAGTTGGGGCTGGGCGTACCGCAGCACTATGTCGTGGCAGAAGCAGCTTGTTCACTGGCAACACCGCCAGTTAGTGATGATGAATGGCGAACAGGTGCTGTTTCGCATCATGGACGCCCGCGTTTTCGGTGCGATGGTGCCCGCTTTCACGGTCAGCGACTGGTCCCTGATGTTATCACCGGTGACAGAACTGATGATCGACACACCACAGCCGATGTGGTTTTGCCGTCCCGAAGCCTGTGGTGAAGGTAACAGTAAAATCCCGTTTACTCTGGGTGAACACCTGCTGACAGTCTGGTTGCGATCCCCTTACGGTCTGAAAGTGTTAAGTAGTTCACTTTATGATGATTTATGGGAAAACCACGGTGAAATGGCGAAACAACTGGATCAGCCTGTGGGTAGTCTGGAACTACGAATAGAACAGTGGTTGCAGCAAAGAATTGAAGCGGGCCAATACGTTGAGAAAATCTCTGGTCAGGATTATCTGTTGGCGATGGTACAAGAAAAAGAACAGGAGAAAGATTGATGAGTAATGCAAATTCGATTTATTGTCATGATTGTCAGGCCATGTTAAAGAACAAAATAGAAATTCAGCTTGTCGATGAACATAATAAACCCATAGCCAATATGCCCTATACATTAAAAAATAGAAAAATCACGCGCAAAGGAATAACAGACGGAAATGGTATGATCCGGGAAGAACAATTATTGGCTTCCCCTTTACGTTTATTTCTCAGTGGGCAAGAACTTGCCGATGAAATGGAAAAACGCCCACTGAGAACGAAGCGTAACAGTGAATACACTCGCTCTACCGAAGCCATGAAAGCCATTTCACCAGTTTTTAAAGAGAGCTTGGAATCAGGCCGCAAGTATCATTATGCAAAGATTGGTGAATTGGTTGATAAAATGCCAGTTATCGAAAAATGGAAAGAAGAAAATCCTCTTCCAAGCTACCATTTTCCTGATAGTGAACCACAGGGCCTTGAAGTTTATCCATCATATTTAGGCGAATATCGCTATGTTATTGAAATATGTCCATTTAGGGCATGGTCTTTGTTGTTACATCATCAAAAAGACTATTCATTAGTTAATGCTTATAACCTCTCACTAATGAGTATATTAACTTATGCCGAAGATACTGAAAATTACTTAGGTTCAGTCACAAACCTCTTCCAAAAACAGTTGCTCGATCTGTCACGTTCACCTCATAGGGTCAATGACCAATCTTTTTCCCCAGTGGTTTATGATGTTCCATTTAGTGATCGCTATACTGAGGTCGTCTACATTGACTCAAATAAACAAAAAATTCCTCAGGGTCACACCCAACTTTTTTACGTAGCAAACAAGAAGGAAGTTATTATTGGATGGCGTGGTACTGAAATGACGGAAACAAAGGATCTTCTCACAGATGGAACATTCCAGCCGCTAGAATTAGGCTGTACACCTCAAGGTGTATGTAGTGGTTTTAGCGAAAAAGGGAAAGTTCATAAAGGTTTTTGGGATGCCTTCCATCTTGTCACAGAAATCCAAGTACCTAAAAGAGACGATGGAAAAACAGTATTTGAACATATCATTGAGTTAACACAAAATAAAAAACTATTCGTCTGCGGTCATAGTTTGGGTGGTGCCCTCGCCTTGTTACATAGCGCACAACTCAAATCCTATAATCCCTGCCTTTATACCTACGGTATGCCGCGTTTATTCACCCAAAGTGCAGTGCAGGAACTCATTGAAATTATTCACTATCGTCATGTTAATGAAGATGATTTCGTTCCTTCTGTACCCTTTAAAAAAGATATGGATAATATAGCTCTTCAAACTGATTCTAAATTTTTAGGGTACACAATCGAGGTATTTGATACACCTATTGGTTCAATAATACCTGCTAGCTGGCTTTTTGCAAAAAGTATCAAATTCCTCAACCATGAGGATGAGTCCTTTTTACATCATGGTAAATTAGTTTACTTTTATGCTCTCCCTAATTCAGAGTCAAAACTGTATTTACTTCCGGAGTTAAATGAAAAAACCAGAAAAGAGACTAAAGAATTTATTGAACAACAGACCAAAGTAGATAAATACAGAGAGCAAGAGGTACGTTCATTTTTTCAAGGTGACGAAAATCCTACAGGCAAGCGTGGGACAGGCCTTCTTGACCATAGTAGCGCCTTATATGCTGAATATATTGATAAGAGATTGCGAGAACTGTGCACTCTTTCACCGGATAAAAAATTGCAAAGGAAGCAGGAAGATTTATCATTTCTTGAAAGTGAACCGCATTCGATTCGCGCAGTATTTCAAAGAAAAAAAATCAGAGAATATTATTTCTTAAGAGAAATAGATAATCAATTAATGATAACTCTAGAAGTAACTAAAAACGATAAAAGAGGCCCAATAGCCTTACAACGTTACTCTGAGAAATGATAAAAGGATAATATGAGGCTAATAATGAAATTAATATTCAGACTATTAACAATATTACCACTTGTCCTGTGCTTAACAGGATGTGAATTCATATCTAATACTATTTCAAGTTACTGGCAGACTTATAAAGATAAGTCTGAACCATTTTCACCACCTGAAAAAAATCAATGGATTACAGTTGAAGGTATTGCTCCTCCAAATACGAAACCTAATTTAGACAGTATTTATGCTTCAAATAGGTGTCTTGCGACTCATAATACCGCAGGTGGAACACTCTATCACCTACCTAAATATCACTGGAACAGATTTAATATTTTAGTAGATCCTGTAACAGGTTATTTTAAAGAAAAAATACCTCTTAATGGTGGAGGTTGGTGTCAATGGCAGATTGATAATATTGAATTAGCTATTGAGTATACTAACGTTAGCCATCTGATGAAGAATGCTGTATCGCGAGGTAGGGCTGGAATAAATGTATATATCAATGGTGCAAGAAAACCTAGTGACATGAAAAAATTCGAAAATATCATTGATTATAGGCCGACTATTTATCCAGTCTTAAGAAAAAGTTTTGTTACAGGTAATACTAATCAAATAGGTCTTTATTCTGGGAGGGAACTAACCTTTTTTGAATTAATTCTACAGCAAAAAAATGAATGGAAAATAAAATACATACCAACTTTAGATGAAACTAAAATGCCAAAAATTATTATACCAGGAGGTAATAAACCATCCAGAGTTGAATATCCTGATGGTAAGGTTGATTTAGATAGGGATTCTATTGATTATTGGAAAATAAATAATACATCCCAATTGGAATAGTAATTAATATTTATTAAAACCACCTCAGCATCAGAACATTCCATGATTTATTTATAGTTTCTGATGTTGTGGTTGATATCAATCATTGATAACTAATTTTTTCATACATGAGGTTCAATATGGCAACCAAAGCCGTTATTCTATTAAACGACACCACCGATCACGGTGGAAAAGTAATTAACCCGAATTCTGGATAAGAAATTGACGAGAAGCCTGTTCCAGGACAGGGCGGGATTCCACTTTGTATTAAGTTTAATCAAATATAAGCTGACTACGGAATTCCGCTGACCACATTGCTCTTCGGCGTTTAGCGGCCTGACTGTCCTTTATACTGGTATTTTGTTTAATCACATTTAATGCAATTCGATTAAAAAGGGCCATTTGTGCCGCCCCATCAGGATCTTTCAGCGAGATTGCATCTTCCCGAAAAGTGACGTCCAAAACCCAGTGCAGCTCATTTTCCACCGACCAATGCTTTCTTATTGCCGTGGCCGCTAGCTCCGCATCTAAAGGGAGTGAACTGACATACCAGCGTGAATCACGGTGAGGGGGGTGGCCTTTCACACTTCGTTCACTGACCACTTCGATAACCGATTGTATTGAAGGCCATTTTGCCTGAAATTCTTCTGACAACGTCGCACTAATTTGCATAACATGACGGAACTCCTCTCGTCCATGACCACTGCTTTTTTCTGTAAATTCAACAAGTTCATGACTTTCATAATGTGCAGCAAAATGGGATTTAACAAACTCAGCCAGACTTTTTTGATTACCTTTGACACCCACAATAAAATCGCCGCCTCGTTGGGTAATTAACTCAAGGGTTTCTTTCTGACAATGCAGGGCATCCATCGTGACTACAGCCCCATCAAGCGCCAATAATTCAATGAGTTGCCTTGCGACTGGGCCTTCTTTCCCTTTACTTTCTGCGACCCGATGATATAGGGCAACACCGGACTCGACATCATAAGCACTGACCACATGGAGGGCTTCAAACAGGGTGCCTTTGCAAGTGCCTCTCATCGTTTTTCCGTCAATAGCGATAAGGCTTCTCCCTGCCTTGACCCGGCGCTGGTTGATCCAGTCATAAAAGGCTTCAACCAGTGCATCCTGCTCTATCATTTTGATAATATTAGCAATACAGTGACGACGAGGAATGCCATGAGTAAAGCGCGTATATTTTTTAAGCCACTCAATTTGTATCTCACCAAACTCTTGAATCGCTTTCCAGCCAGAAGCCCCGCATAACACGGCTGCAAAAGCCAAAAAAATCACATCCATTAACTCATGCTTTTTATTGATATCAGAACGCGGGTCATCGATCTTACTGATAAAGTTAAAAATACTCATTATTACGATCGCTATTTTTATGGAATAGCGTGATCTTATCGTTTTAATGAGAGAAAGAGCTATAAGAAGTTATATTCTGGTCTTTATTTAACCTAAATAGCCTTACTAAATATATGAGATCTCACCCTGTGTTCCAGGAGCAAAGTTTTGGTGCACACCGAAAACAACTCCGAGGGGGAACAGGCTATGGACAAGTTAGTTGAAATTTTCTGTGATGTCGATGGTGCGCTGGGAAAAGCTGCACTGTTTCTTGCGGGTGAAAGTCCCGTCGTAGAAGATTAGCCAGATCACTACGTAGCGAGTCTTGCATCTCCGGCGGTAACAAAGGAGATGAAGCGTAGACAGCGAAACATTCGAGCCGAAACCAATAGGTGAACGTGATAACTCCGAAATTCACTGATTGTGTTGTGCCGATGGTATCGTCGAACCAGCAGGCAATAGTTTCTGAATGGGCACACTGGCGATTTTTTTTCCAGTCAGAAGCACACACCGGAGTCTCAGGCGTCGTAGAGAACAGTGCGGAACCCAGGAGATCCTGACACCTCTCAAGGGAATGAGTATATCGGGCACAAGTGCCAAAACACAAGGCCTGAGAGAGGGGTATCAGGAAGTCGGAGTCAGCCATAGTAGTAATGAAACGAGTAATGATCGCGGAGCGAAGGGCTGGCAGACAGATCGAACGTGAGAGGGAAACAATGACCGTACACAGCAACGACGGACAACCATGGTTAACAAAACTTGAGCGTATAGGCAAGAAATCAGCCTGTAACAAACAGCAAGTGTTCAATAATTTAGGGCATCTGCTGAACAGTGACATGCTGAAAGGACAATTCCTACGGCTTGACGGGAATAAAGCGGTAGGTATTGATCGCATGACAAAATCCGCTTACGGTGAACATCTTGATGGGAATATTCACAATCTCATCCTGCGAATACGCAGAGGGACGTATCGCCCGAAAGCCGCCAGAATCACGCAGATCCCGAAAGAGGATGGTAGTCAACGGCCACTGGCAATTTCGTGCATAGAGGACAAACTGGTGCAACTTGCGGTCAGTGATATTCTCAGCCAAATTTATGAGCCGCTGTTTCTGCCGTGTTCATACGGGTTTCGGCCGGGATTAAATTGTCATGCGGCATTGAAGGCACTACAACAGCAAACATACCGTAACTGGAATGGGGCGGTTGTGGAAATTGACATCCGACAGTACTTTAACACGATACCTCATATTGAGTTGATGAATTTACTGCGGAAGAAGATATCAGATCGCCGTTTCCTCAGACTCATCAAGGTCTTAATAACGGCACCCGTTATCGAGGGTAAACAGATATCCGACAATGTGTGCGGATGTCCCCAAGGGTCAATCGTATCGTCAATACTTGCCAATATCTACCTGCACTATGTGATAGATGAATGGTTTGATGAAATCAGCCGTTCACACATTCATGGTCGGGCAGAAATGGTAAGGTACGCTGATGATAGGGTGTTTACCTTTGAGTTCCTGAGTGAGGCAAAACGCTTTTATAAGATATTACCGAAACGACTGAGTAAATACGGTCTGGCGTTGCACAGTGACAAATCGCAATTAATTCCGGCGGGTCACGTTGCAGCAATGAGAGCTAACCAGTCTGGCGGACGCTTACCTACGTTTAACTTTCTGGGATTTACCTGCTATTGGGGGGTATCGCGAAAGGGTTTCTGGCGACTGAAGTTGACCAGTCGAAAAGACCGATTTGCCGCCAAATTGAAGGGACTCAGGGATTTCCTCTGGAAGAACCTGAATACACCTGACAAAAGGCGTGTTCTGACCATCGTCATCAGGGTTATCAAAGGCTGGATAAATTATCACGGTATTTCTGATAACCAGAGACGAGTCGGGCAATTTATCTACCAAAGCAGGCGGGTACTCTACAGATGGTTTAACCGGAAGGGAGGGCGTCGGGGGCTAACGTGGGAAAAGCTGACTCTGATCCTGAAAGTGCTGGGTTATCCTTCAAGCTGGAAAGTCCATTCAATGTTCAATTCTTGCTGAATAGGTGTGACGACTGGGGTCTGTCGGGAGCCGGATGCGGTAGTTCTGCATGTCCGGTTCTGAGGAGGGATCTGCCCGGGTGACTGGGCAGGTCTACTCACCATTTTTGCCGTTTTTTCATTCCTCAATGGGAACAATTTTGTCTTGAGAGTGGGCATCGTTTACGCCGCCGACAAGGTCATATGTATCCCAGTGAAATCATGACCATTTTGATCCTTTTTCATATGTCGCATTACCGTGATTTTAAAAATTTTTATTTGAAACATATTTGGCAATACCACCACCGCGACTTCGCCACTTTACTCAGTTATACCCGTTTTATCAGCGTTGCCCCTTCCGTTTTGGTGCCATTATGCAGCTATCTGACTCAATTAAAAGGGAAACCCACAGGCATTGCTTTTATTGATTCCACCAGTTTGAGTGTCTGCCATAACATTCGCATCCCTCGACATAAGGTCTTTGCGGGGATCGCACAGCGTGGAAAAAATTCAATGGGATGGTTTTATGGTTTCAAATTACACTTGGTTGTCAATCATCAGGGGGAAATTCTCGCGCTTAAAGTCACGGCCGGTAATGTGGATGATCGGGAACCGGTTCGCGAATTAACCACAGAATTAATGGGTTCTCTTTACGGCGATAAAGGTTATCTGAGTCAGGAATTGGCGGACGATTTAGCCAACAGCGGTGTCACTTTCATCACGAAAAAACGGCGTAACATGAAAGCCCGTATGCAAGCTGAGTGGGATAAGATAATGTTAAAAAAGCGCTTTATCATTGAAACGATTAATGGCCAATTAAAATTAATTTCTCAGATAGAGCATTCTCGCCACCGAAGTATAAGAGGATTTATGTTGACCGTTTTAGGTGGACTGATCGCTTACTGCCTTAAATTGAAAAAACCATCACTGGAAGTTTTCTATTCAGAAGACGCTGTTCCAATGATGGCTTAAGCAGAATTCGGGTTAATTACCACTGTAGGTGGTTATACTTACAAAGGAATTCCCGTTGCCGGAGAAACAGATTTAGTTGAGTGCCCAAAATGCGAGGGAGTTTTTCCTATTATCGAGGGCAGTGAGAATTTAAAAAATAATGGAAAAGCGATTGCAGTCGAAGGAATGCACACGGCATGTGGTGCTAAACTGATTGCCAGCCAGAAAGAGTTTCTCGCTTAATAAAACCACACTGACGCGCTGCGCTTGTCTTCTCCGTGTTACCGGGCTAATGTATTAGCCCGGTAACACGGAGAGCCGAAAAACACCTGCCAAAAAACAATTTAATTCCTCACTTGCTCCTCAATTCTCTACTCGTTTTTTATTTGCCTCAGGGTAAAAATAGGTGAGGAATGGAGATTAATTTATCTTTAAAAATCAATATAATTAATGTTCCTCGCTTTTTCTACATATATGCGCGAGAAATGAGGAATACGGTGAGTATCACAATCTATTTTCTCGTAATTCCTCATTTTTTTACTCACTATCTAGTCTGCATTGTTTTGGTTGATAATGGTTATTTCCTGCCCGCTGCGGGTAATGAGTCCATCATGTTCTAACTTGGTTAACCAGCGGCTGAAATTCTTCACATTCACTCCCATCGCCTTTAAATCATCACGCACAAGGGCAACGTTGCAAGGCTCTTTCAGGGCAGTGCGCGATCGAATGCACTGCCATAGTGCTGTGTGGTTATCTGTTTTATTGGGAATGTGTTCAATATTGTCCTCTTCAACCGGATCACGCGGCTTGTCAACCAGAACCAGTGAGGTAATATCCTCACCGTCTTTATCGGTAAAGAGTTCAACCACACGCATGTCATAGGCTTTGTTTTCCGGCTCTTCGGCATCTTTCATTTTGGTGCAGGTTATAACCAGTGCACCGCCTTTTTTCCCTTCCCGATTGATCCGGTATTCAACATCCAGCGCAGCACGAAAGGCACTGGAACCCCTTGCGCCTTTGCTTTCATCTTTGCCGGAATGGTGAACCACGAGAATGCTTGCCCCTGTTTTAGCTTTCAGTTCATCACAGCCCCGGACAAACGCGCCCATATCTTTTGAATCATTTTCATCCTCACCACCAAAACAGCGGGCGAGAGTATCCAGAATAATCAGGCGTACCGGTTCACCTGTTTCAGACTCAACTTGTTGGGCGGCAATCACCAGTTCATGCACTTCGGCAGGCGAGGCCGGAAAGACTGGCGTATTGATCAGATACATATTTTTAACCGTCTGACCATTAACGATTTCCCATGCTTTGATGCGCCGGGGCACACCAATCCCGCCTTCGCCGACCACGTACAGCACAGAACCCTGCGCAACCTTTTTTCCTGCCCATGCTTTACCTGTGGCAATGTGACAACCCCATGCACCCGCCAGAAAACTTTTATATGACCCGCTAGCTCCGTAAATGCTGCATAAGGAATGTGCCGGAATAATACCTTTAACCACGTAGTCTAGCTGGGCATCAAAGCCTTCTGAGCCGATTGATAACGGTAATTTTGTTTTACGATTAGGGTAAATGCTTTCAACATTGCCATAACGACGGGGTTCTATTGCGTCACTGTTCATCGGTTCTCTTACCTGAAATAAGCCCTCACAAAATGCCTGCTTTGCTGCCACAATGCCATATTGCTGGCGATAATCATCCCAATCGGCTTTATGTTCTGTCGGTGGTAACGTAATCCAACCATTCACCGCCAGCGCCGCTTTTTCTGCTGAGATCTTGCCGACATTCACTTTGGGTTTGCCGTTTTTATCCAGTTCGTCAGGATGATGCCAGTCATTATCTGCGGCAATAATGATTTTGGTGTCCGGCCAGCGTTCCCGAATGGCTTTGGCAACAGAAGATAAATTGCCCTCATCCAGCGCCGCCAGAACAGTGCCTTTATAGAGCTGGCTAACCGTGAGTGCTGTGGCGTAACCTTCGGTAATAATTACCGTCTCCGGATGCTCTTCCAGCGTTGTCAAGGGAATAAACGCCCCTTTTTTCTGGCTACCGGGGAAGAATTTTTTCTCGCCATTGGGTTTAATGATCTGCGCACCGGTGACTTGTTTATCCAGTGCTGTCAGTACCAGCACTGTCGAATTATCAAACAGTAGCCGCTGATCAAGATGTTGCAGACCCTTTGCAGCCAGATAAGGCGATTGCCCCACGACAGTTTGCGCCATCAGTGCCGCTACTCTTTCGGCAATCGGTTGTGTTGGACAATGGGTTGCTTTGGCTGGCTTGGGAGCTGGCAAAGGTAGTGCCAGTACGTTAGCGACAACTTTTGCCGCCTCAATAACAGAGATCCCGTTGGTTCTTGCCACCAAATCAAGCCCATCACCATAGTTCGGGGTATCACACTGGCGGCAATGCCAGTTGCCATGATGGTGATCATCGATAAAGTGAAAACGGTCAGTACCACCGCAAATAGGGCAAGCGCCATGTTTTCCCTTTACGGGGATATCAATACCACAAGCGGGCAACAGATTTTGCCAGGAATACATAGCCGAGGTTTTGACGGTTTGGATAAGATCAAGCGGTTTTTGGCTGCCTGATGTTTTTTGAACTGTAAATTTGGGACGAGTTTGGGTATGCTGTGTATCAGCCATCATTTTTACCTTGCTTAATGGTTGTTGGTGAAACGCCTCGTAGTGTTGGTCGCACTTCGGGGCGTTGTGTTTTTATGTTACGTGTCTTATGTCATCTTCTTTTCTGTGTTATGCCGCCCGTGATTCTGCGATACGCTGGGCGATCCAGTCATCAATCTCTGATTCAATAAAAGCCACTGAACGTGGGCCGATTTTGACCTGCTGCGGGAATTCTCCGTCGCTAATCAGTTTGTAGATCCATGCTTTGCTGTAACTCGTTCTGCGTTGCACTTCTGGCAAACGAATCAGGCTTGTTTTCAATGCTGCCATTGTCATGTCACTTCTCCTGTTACCCAGTCCCTGAAATGTCATCGTGGACGTTGTTTGATGACAGGCGGATTATTTAAAAAGCAAGACTTAATGAACAGCGTTAATTGTTTTTCTCCCGATGAAAATTAACGGGTTGCAAATTGTACTAGCGGTTTTTTCTGTCACGCAGTGGTTTGGCGAAGTCATACGGTGTAATGGCTTTTTCCCGGTTCGCATCCAGATAATCCGCCCACCACTGCACCATCAGCCGCCGTTCGTCCAGATGTTTAGAAGTGTGAATATACGCCGCCCGCACGTTGTTTCGTTCGATATGGCTGAGCTGGCGTTCGATGGCGTCATCGCTCCACAGGCCGGATTCACCCATTGCACCGCGCGCCATTGTGCGGAAGCCATGCCCGCAGACATCGGTTTGAGTGTCGTAGCCCATCGCCCGTAATGCCTTGTTAACCGTGTTTTCGCTCATAACTTTCGCAGTATCATGATCACTGGGGAATACCACTTCGCAGTTGCCACTCAGTACGTGCAATTCTTTGAATAGCGAAACAGCCTGACGGCTCAATGGGACAAGGTGATCCGTTTTCATTTTCATGCCGCGCTCAGAAAAACGAACGCCTTTGATGGGTTTTCGTGTGGCGGGAATTTTCCACACCGCATTTTCAAGGTCGATTTCCTGCCAGCGGGCAAATCTCAGTTCGCTGGAGCGGACAAACGTCAGCAGCGCCAGTTCTACTGCGATCTTGGTCAGCAGGCGCCCGCGATAGGCAGACAGGCGAGCCAGAAAGTCAGGTAAACATTCATGGGGCAGGGCGGGATGGTGACGGGATTTGGTGGTGGTGAGTGCACCTGCCATATCATTAGCCGGGTTGGACTCCAGAATATCGTTCTGGACGGCATAACGCATGATGGCGGTAACACGCTGGCGCAGCCGCTGGGCGATATCGTGTTTACCCTGTTCATCAATGGCTTTGACGGGGGCTAAAAGCTGGCTGGTACGTAATGTGGTAATATCGCGGGCGCCGATATGCGGGAAAATAGACTGCTCAAGGCTGCGCAGCACTTTTTGACGGTGGCTGTCGCCCCAGCGTTTGTTGCTGGCGTGCCATGCACGGGCGACCTGTTCAAAGGTGTTAACTTTGGCGGGTGTTGGTGTGCCTTTTTTCTCTGCTTTGGGGTCGATGCCCTGTGCCATCAGCTTTTTGGCTTCATCCCGTTTAGCGCGGGCATCGGCTAACGATACTGCTGGATAGACACCAAACGCCAGTCGGTCTTCTTTCTTATCGGTCGGACGATAATATTTCATCCGCCAGTACTTCGAGCCGCGTGAAGAGACTTCTAAATAGAGACCGCCGCCATCGGCAAGTTTGTAGGTTTTTTCTTTGGGCTTTGCAGTTTCGATTTGCCGAGCGTTTAGTTTCATTATTAAGGGCATCCTTGTAATCGAACGGTAAGTGCCCCGAATTATGCCCTTCGCTGCATCTTGATTGCAACAGACGAAACTAGACCTAAAAATAAGAATGGATGTTGATTTTGCAGGATTTGCTAAGAATTGTTTGACTGGGCTGGACTTCACTGGAAGTTGAAGTGGTGCCCGGAGGCGGAATCGAACCACCGACACGGGGATTTTCAATCCCCTGCTCTACCGACTGAGCTATCCGGGCTAACGGGGCGCATTAAACCGTATTCAGCCTAATCCGTCAAACACTTTCTGCATAAATTTGTTTATATGCTTTTAATTCACACGATAAGCTATAAATTTAAACAAAATGGAGAGGGGGCGCCTCTCCATCTGCTATTTCTTTTATCAACGAGCTTGTTATCAACTACCTGCGATAGCTTTTCTGTGCACTGTTCACTTTTATCAAATAACGACGTGATTCAGCAGAAGGATGTTTATTGGTTAGAGTTGCATAAATATCACCAGGTTCCATTGAATTGATGATTTGAACTGCTTGCTTTTTATCATTGGAAAATACGCGCAATACACTGCCTGCACCGCCATTGTAAGCCGTGATAACAGCATATCGACGCGAAGTTGCGTTTTTGATTTCCCCTAAGTATGTATTTTGCAATATTGATAGATAGGCAGTGCCGGCATCAATGTTGTTCTCAGGATCGAAAAGATAATTGCGGCTAGGCTGGCCTGATTTTCCTTGCATCTTGAAAACATCCCGTCCAGCAGTGTGTTGCATTACTTGCATAAGCCCCAAGGCATCAGAACGGCTGACGGCATAAGGGTTAAAACTGGATTCAGTCTGCATGATGGCAAGGATTAGGGATTCATCAACGCCATATTTTATGGATGCTTTGCGAACGATAGGAAGATATTTATGGGCGCGTTTGTCCAAATGGTTAGGAACTAACTGTATGGTGACTGACCAAATAATGTGTAATCCCGATTGGCGTTTTTGCAATTTATTTTGGATCAGATAATTAGCAAAATGACGTGCGCGCCATTCCCAACGAATAGGTTCGCCGCTATTATCTAAAACCTGCCCATATAGGAACGGTTCTTTGCTAATTTGAATATCATTGGCGTCGGAATAAAGATCAATAGTTCCAGGATCATCTCCCATCAGCAAAGTCGTAACAATTGCTTTGCGTAAATGTTCAGCGGGTTCAATCGGGGAAATGGTTTCAATCGTAATGTTTCCCGTCTCAAAATTGATATGGCTGCGGGTCTTATATTGATCTGTATATTTAACGTAATCTTTTGGGCCTGCGATTAATACTTCCTGCAAACCCCAAATATTTTCGATATTGTGGGCAAATTGTCCCATTAAAATATCGAATCCATTGGTGTCTTTTACATATTCTTCGCTGTATTCAACGTCTTTTTTACTAGAGCAGGAAATTAAAAGCGGAGCGAGGAGGATCAGAGCCAGCAGTCTTTTCATTTTACAATGCCGTTGGATATTAATGCTGTTGGATATTGAGGGTTCGTCTATGATTAGAGCCATACAAAATGGCTCCTATTATGCCAATCTATACTAATAGAGTAGCAATATTATTGTTCCGGAGGTGTATAACCGTCGATTTTAATGTCATGTCCTTCAAACAGGAATTTCATCATCTCTTGTTCAAGCAGTTTGCGATCTTCTGGATTCATGGTATTGAGTTTTTTTTCATTAATCAGCATGGTTTGTTTACTCATCCATTGTTGCCAGGCTTCTTTCGAAATCTCATTGAAAATACGCTTGCCTAATTCCCCTGGATAGAGCTGAAAATCTTGACCTTCCGCTTCTCGTTGTAAAAAAGTGCAAAAAATAGTTCTGCTCATAATTAATCCTCAAAATAGTGGGTAAATTAACCCAGTTGTTGCAAAAGGTACTCAACGGGAGTTGCCAATCCAATAGTTGCCGGCTGGCGTAAGTTATACCAAAGTCCCTTACTTTCATCCATGCAGGAATCAAAAGTTAAAATATCGATTCTAATAGGAACGATATCTAAATGAAAATGGCTGAATGTGTGGCGAAAGGCGGTCAGTTGTTCAAGTTTGCTGTGAGAAATGCCTGAGTTTTTCAGCCATTGTTCCAATGATGCCTGATCAGGAAATTGTGGGAAAGCAAACAATCCCCCCCAAATACCAGAAAGTGGGCGCTGCTCCAGCCAAACCATATCGCCATGTTGCATTAATAAAAAGTAGGCTGTTTTTTCAGGAATGCTTTGTTTCGGTTTTTTCCCCGGATAGTTTGCCCAACTGTGATTGGCGTAAGCGATACACCCTGTATTCAATGGACAGAACTCACATTTTGGTTTGCTGCGGGTGCAGACCATAGCACCCAAGTCCATCATTGCCTGATTAAAATATTCGACACCTTGCTTAGGAGTCACGCGCGTGCTGATATCCCATAACTGGTTCTCAACTTCTTTTTTCCCCGGCCAGCCACCAACAGCGTAGCAGCGAGCCAAAACACGCTTCACGTTACCATCAAGAATAGGGAAATGCTTGCCTTGAGACAGGGAAAGAATGGCGCCGGCAGTCGAACGCCCTACACCGGGCAGGGCAACGACATCATCAAAGGTCGTCGGGAATTTGCCCTTGTGTAACGTTACAATCTGTTGTGCCGCTTTATGCAAATTGCGGGCACGTGCGTAATATCCCAAACCCGTCCATAAATGGAGAACTTCATCCAGAGGCGCAGTAGCCAAAGAGGCAACATCGGGAAAACGTGAAATAAATTTCTGGAAATAGGGAATGACCGTCGCGACCTGGGTTTGTTGCAGCATCACTTCTGAAAGCCAGACATGATAGGCCGTTTTTTCCAACTGCCAAGGCAGAGTCTTGCGACCATAACGGTGATACCACTCAAGTACGACCTGCGAAAATTGCTCAGCTTCCATCATTAGAATAATTGTCTTTATATCTGGTAATTGTTTCGTAAGCGGGATTGCAACATAGTGTAACCGCAGTGTAAACCCGAACTTTGTTTCGAAGCGTTACGCAACATAGCATTAAAGTTGTGCTTATGGACACTGAACTTGATAAAATCAGCCATCTTTGCATAATTGCGCTCTCTTTGGGCAATTCTGCGGTATGTAAAGTCCCAGACGCCTGAAAACAGGCTTTTAAAACTGACAAAAAGTACCATGATAAATAACGTAATTTCACCGGAATATAATGAAAATGGCAGGGCATTGCGCCGTGTCCGCAGTTTTGTGCGTCGGCAAGGACGATTAACGAGTCGCCAGCAGCAAGCACTTGATAATGTGTGGCCGAAGATGGGGGTGGACTATCAGGCAGAAATGTTCAATATGGAAGCGCTCTTTGGCCGCGAAGCTCCCATTGTACTGGAAATTGGTTTTGGTATGGGCGCATCACTGGTCGCAATGGCAAGCGAAAATCCAGAGAAAAACTTTTTTGGTATTGAAGTTCACGCGCCGGGAGTTGGGGCGTGCCTGGCATCCGCCGAAGAGGAAAATCTCAGTAATTTGCGCGTGATGTGCCATGACGCCATTGAAGTGTTGAATAACATGATCCCAGATCAGAGTTTGGCAATGGTGCAGCTTTTTTTCCCTGATCCGTGGCATAAAGCACGTCATAATAAGCGTCGAATTGTGCAGCCTGAATTTGCTCAATTAATTAAAAGTAAGTTGAAAATCGGTGGTGTCTTCCATATGGCAACCGACTGGCAACCATATGCGGAGCATATGCTTGAGGTGATGCGCGTAGCTGAAGGGTATCACAACTTATCGGAAAGTGGTGATTATGTGCCACGTCCTAAGTCGCGTCCGGTCACGAAATTTGAGATACGTGGTCAGCGGTTAGGTCATGGCGTATGGGATCTCATGTTTGAGAGGATAAAGTAATGGCTAAAAACCGTAGTCGTCGTCTGCGTAAAAAATTGCGTATTGATGAGTTTCAAGAATTGGGTTTTTCAGTAAAGTGGAATTTTCCGACTGATACCTCCGTTGAGGTTGTCGATAGCACAGTTGATGCCTTGATTGAGGAATTGATCGAGCCAAATGGCCTTGCTCTGGATGCCAGCGGTTATTTGCAATGGGAAGGTATTGTCTGCCTGCAAAAAATCGGCAAATGTACGGAAGAGCATCGCCAATTGGTTGAGAATTGGCTGAAAGATCGCGGTATGGAAGACGTTATCACATCAGAATTATTTGATGTATGGTGGGATTGATCGCCGTTGCATAAAAAAAGCGTATTACGTAAAAAATAGCGCTGTATGCAGGGGCTCCTTGGGGTCCCTGTTTGTCTGGAGAAAAAGTGGTGAAGGTAAGGTTCTCTAATTCGTTGTTGGCAGATATCTTAGAAGAAGTACGCCCTTTGATTGGTCAAGGAAGAGTAGCTGATTATATTCCTGCTCTGGCGGAAGTTCCGGCAAACAATTTGGCGATGGCCATTTGTACGGTCGATGGGCAGGTTTTTAAAGCGGGAGATGCAGAAAAACGCTTTTCCATCCAATCCATTTCTAAGGTGTTGAGCCTGACATTGGCGATGACACGTTATAAGGAAGAGGATATCTGGCAACGGGTGGGGACGGAACCTTCGGGGCAGCCATTTAATTCACTGGTACAGTTGGAGCTGGAAAAGGGGATCCCCCGTAATCCTTTTATTAATGCGGGGGCATTGATTATTTGCGATATGCTGCAATCTCGTTTGAGTGCACCTAAACATAGAATGCTGGAGTTTGTCCGCAGCCTCACTGAGCAAAAAAGTCTCTGTTATGATGATATCGTTGCCCGTTCAGAAATGGATCATTCCAGTCGTAATGCTGCGATAGCTTACCTGATGAAATCATTCGGTAATTTTGAAAATGATGTCATTACGGTTCTGCAAACATATTTCCAATATTGTGCCTTGAAAATGAATTGTGTTGAATTGGCTCAATGTTTTATTTATTTGGCTAATCAAGGACGTATGATTGGTTCCGGCCAACAAATTTTAAGCCTGCGACAAACTCGCCAGATTAATGCGCTTATGTTGACATGTGGTATGTACGATGGTTCTGGCGAGTTTGCTTTCAGGATCGGTATGCCCGGAAAATCGGGTGTTGGTGGCGGCATTATCTGTGTGGTTCCAGGAGAATTCACTGTTGCAGTATGGTCACCTGAACTGGATAAATCCGGCAACTCATTGGCAGGTTGTGCAGCACTGGAAAAATTAGCTGGGCGTATTGGCCGTTCTATTTTTTAATTTGTCTGTGTTTTAACCTTAGAAACCAGGAGAAAGTATGTTACGCAGGATCACGATTGTTGCATCATTGCTATTTGCGTCTCAAGTCATTGTGACTCAGGCACAGGCGAATTCTGAATGTCATTCGACGCTTAATGATGACATTATTGTCACGCCAAATTCTGTCCAGATCACAGGGGCGAGTGGAAACCTAAAAATATTACCCGATGGCTCCATAACCAGAGATGGTAAGATGTTATCGTTAAGTACAGAACAACGCAGCAAAGCCCTGCAATATCAACAGACTATCCGTCAGGATTTGCCTTGGGTTAAGAAAGAAGCGTTAAGTCATTTGACGAATGCACGCCAGTCGCTGGACAAAGTGGTGATCGAAACAATGGGTAAGGAAAGTAATATCCGTATCCGTTTATCTCAATTGGAATCAGGCCTCATTAAACAAATTGATAGCGTGATTGAAACCCGTGCTAATGGTTTTGCCTTTAATGCTCAGGCCGTTAAACAGGTAGAGCCTGAAGGTAAAAAACTCATTGAACAGAGCCTTGGTGGTATTTTGCAGGATAGCATTAACGAAATGAGCCGTAAGAATAGCGATCAAAATGGTGACGGCAAACAGATGTTAATGTCTCTCCTCGGTGGGTTAGGCGGCATGCAAAATGGTTTTGATGCAGAATGGAAAAAGCAGGAACAAGAGTTGAAGCGTTTAAAAGAGCAAGTATGTAGTAAAGCCAGTAACTTAGAGCAACAGCGCATTAGCTTTATGAATGCTATTAAGTAAATCATACTAGGGTCTGTTGATGTTTTAAGGTCATAATTCATTCAACCCACATGGGCAACCAGACAATGATAAACGCCAGAGCCAATATACTGGCGTAATTCCGTTCAAGCTTATCGTATCTTGTTGCTATTGCACGAAAATGTTTAACCCTAGCGAACGCATTCTCCACCAAATGACGATAACGATATAAACATTTATCAATCTGTTTATCCGATTTTCGGCTATTTTTCCGGTAGGGAATAATCGGCGTTGCTCCTTGCTGTTCAATATGATTTCTGAAAGCCTGACTGTCGTACCCTTTGTCAGCTATCACAAAGTCCGAAGGGGGCGATTGTTCGACTAAACTTTCAGCATGAACAATGTCATGCACTTGTCCCCCGGACAATTCAAAATGAACAGGCAAGCCATAACTATCGACGGCCAAATGAATTTTGGTTGAACGTCCACCACAACTTTTGCCAATCGCCTCATCATCATCTGAAGCCGCTCCGGCACTGTGCTGATGAGCACGGACGATACTCCCATCAATAAACAACCATTCCCTATCAGCAAACCCAGATAACCACTTGAAAATGAGCTGTAAAACCCCTTTCTTTGACCACGCATTGAAACGTTGAAAGACACTATTCCATTTGCCGAATTCTGGCGGTAAATCGCGCCAGGGAACGCTCGTTCTCATTCGGTAAAGAATGCCTTCAACGGTCAAACGGTGTTCAGGTTTGTGATAAATCCAACCCGCATGTTGCATTAACGCAGATAGCTTATTCCATTGGAGATCTGTTAACATAGTTCGCGGCATGATGGTGAGGTCTGGTTGTTTTTTGGCGAAAGTAATTATACCAAATCATCATGCTGTTTAATAATCCCTCACAAAACATCAACACGCCCTATATCTATCCAAGAAAAATTATTTAAGATAAATAAGAATCAATATGAAATTGATTCTTATTTTATTGACATATTAATGTTGCCACCTAGAATGCAAGCCACCTTTTGTTAATAGGCTTAATTTAGGTGTAACAATGAAAAAAATCCTGCCAATTGTTATTGCATCACTGTTTTCTGCCACCAGCCACTTTGCATTCAGTCAACCATCGGAGCTATTTACACCAAATTCAGTAATAGCCCAGTCTGGTGATTATGTTACGGTGAAGCATCTTTCTGGTGAAACTCAGGTTAAAAAGGATCCAAAACGAGTTGTTTTGTTCGATTTCGGCACTTACGATTCGATGGTGAAACTGGGTCTATCTGATCGCGTAGTTGCTTTACCTATTAATAACCTGCCTGAATATGTGCGTAATAGTGTGCCTGCCAGTATGCACAATGCAGGGGGAATGAAAGAGCCAAATTTGGAAAAATTGGCAGAAATAAAACCCGATTTGATTGTCATTACCGGACGTCAGGGCGCTTTTTATGATCGCTTGGCAAAAATTGCACCAACTGTAGATTTAAGTACAGACAGTAAAAATTATCTTCCATCCGTTGATAATAATTTTAAATTATTAGGTGAGTTATTTAATAAGCAGGATGATGTTAAAACTCAATCTGCTTATTTAGAAAAAACGATTACATCCGCTCAGGAAAAAGCGAAGGCAGCGAGTAGCAAGGTATTGGTATTACTGCATAATGCGGGTGAGTTATATCCCAATAATCAAGTTATTGTTTACAACGTCATTAAAGCACCTCGTGCAGTATTGCCTGCTAAATCAGACAAAGATAAAAGTCGCTCTGTCACAGCGGAAATGATTGCACAAGCAAACCCTGATGTGATTTTTATTATCGACCGTAGTGAAGCCATTGGTGCAGGTAAACTGGAAAAAGATCAATTTGAAAATGATCAGGTTAAGTCAACTAATGCCTATAAAAACGGCAAGATAGTATACTTGCAGTCTGACCTCTGGTACTTGTCTGGTGGTGGGGTGGACAGTATGACGCGACAAGTAAATGCAGTAGCTGATGCCTTGTAATTTCTCAATATTGTAATTTCTCAATATTGTAATTTCGCAAAATTAAAATTCCTTTTTTCTGCCTTTACCCTGAGATCTGAATAGTGAGATTTCGGGGTAATTCTATTCTCTATTTATCGCCGCAACTCACTTATTATTCCTAAACTGAAACAATCAAGCAAAATGATGGTTTGGCCTTGCGGTACAGAAAATCTACGTTAGGATATTTCAAAAGGCATTCAATGGGGGATATAAGCATGATTATTAGTTCAACTGAATTTAAGAATAATGATTTCTTGAAAAAAGAGCATGAATTTAATCAATTTGATGGCAATGGTGATAACCGTTCCCCCGAACTTACCTGGGCAGGCGCACCAGCCGAAACCAAAAGTTTTGCGATTACTGTCTATGATCCTGATGCACCAACGGGTAGTGGCTTCTGGCACTGGGTCGCTTTTGATATTCCCGTTGAAACACAAACGTTACCTGCAAATGCAGGGCAGAGCGATGGTAGCAAATTACCAACCGGTACAATTCAGAGCAGAAATGATTATGGCTTGTTTGGTTTTGGTGGTTGTTGTCCACCTGTGGGAGATAAAGCCCATCGCTATATTTTCACTGTACATGCCTTATCGGTAAAGAAACTGGGAATTGATGCTGAAACAACAAATGCCGTTGCGCGTTTTATGATCCAGGCCAATACCCTGGCAACAACTTCTATTACCGGCTACTACCAGCGTTAACCGATTAATCATTCTTCCGTTTCCAGTAAGGGGTATCAATATGAGCAGCAAAAAAATTCAATGGAACTATGGGTTACAGCCGGAAGCGGTAGAGATCCTCGCTAATGACGGAGGCATGATAGTTTGCCCAACCAAAGTTGGCTACATTATCATGACCTCTGATGCGCAAGGTCTGGAGCGTAAATTTGAGGCTAAGCTGCGTAATCGTAACAAGCCCGGTGTTGTTTTATGTGGTTCTTTGGAGCAGTTGAAAGAGCTGGCTCAGCTTAACGAGGAAATTGAAGAACTTTATCAAAGACATTGGGATGAAGACGTACTGTTAGGTTGTATCTTGCCGTGGAAAGAAGAAGCAATAGCCCGTATTCCAGATGATGGTTCTAAGGAACTGATGATGGATCGACGTGGTACGAGCTGTTTCGTCATTAAATTTGGCAAACCTGGTGAAATCCTGGCAAAAGAACTGTGGGAAAAATATGGCAAGTTCTCTTTTGCCAGCTCAGCGAACCCATCAGGCAAGGGGAACCGCGGACTGGTTGAATGTATCGGTGAGAGGATAGAAGAACGCGCTGATCTGATTATCTCCGCCAATGACTATGTTAAATCTATTCAGCCAAATGAAACCGAACAAACCCGTTATGAACAAGGTGTGATGGTTTCAATGGTAGACGAAAATGGTCAATTAGTTCCTCTGCAACAGGGGCAGCGCGATATTACCCCATGTCCGGTATTAATCCGTAAGGGGCTGGATGTACATAAAATTATGGCGATAATGTCCGACATTTTTACTACCTGGGATTATCGTCACGGTAATTACTATTAATTATTGTTGATTCATAGTAATGGCTATTGATACCTCTGACAGATAATATCTTTGGCGGGTGCTGTTGTACCCGCATTGATATCTGTCGTTACGCTTTTTTTCCTTTCTCCAAATCTTGCCTTAGCTTGCGTTGCAAAGAGTTTGCAAACTGTTGCACACGCGAAGATAGCGTATTTTCTGATTTAAACAGTATCCATGCCTGATAAATATCCATGTTCCATTCCGGGAGGAGTCGCACTAATTTCCCTTCTGCCACCGCTTCATGGGTAACATAATCGGGAAGATAAGCAATACCAGCTCCGGCCAGAGCGGAGCTCATTAATGCCACACTGTTATTGATGCGAAATCGGCTGCGTACTTCAATATCCTGTTTATTTCTTTCCTTACGGAATGGCAGGGAAATAGTATGCGCAGGGCCACGAAATAGCAGATAATCGTAACGAGGAAGATCTTCGGGTTTCTCTATTGGAGATAATTGGCTGATATAGTCTGGGGTTGCGTAAAGTCCCCAAGTAATATCAATTAAGGGCATAACAAGGGGATATTGTGGCATTTGGCGCCCGATGATAATCGCAATATCGCATTGATCTTCTTCCATATTAATCGTTCTGTCGGTCAGTTCTAGATCAACACTGATATGAATATTTCCGGCGATAAAGTGATTCAGGGCAGAAACAATACATTGGCTACCAAAGGATACCGGAGCAATCAAACGTAAACTTCCCATCGGCTCTTCATGGAAATTACGGATAAAATGTTCAGCATTTTGGGCTTCGGTAAGGATCCGGTGGCAGTATTGGTAATAACTCATTCCGACTTCTGTTACTTGAATTTTACGTGTAGTACGGTTGAGTAATTGGGTGCCTAGTCTTACTTCTAATTGTGCAATTTCGCGGCTAACGGAAGATTTGGATAGCCTTAACGATCTTGCTGCTTCGGTAAAACTCAGTGTCTCTACAACACGGGCAAAGATCACCATTGAAGTAAGATTCTCAATATTATTCATGCAATAACCTGATGATTTACGCTTGGGAACTGTCCTATAACATATCACATATCCTATAGTGATATGCCAGATTCAATGGGTAAGAGTTTCCCATTTTGTGAACAACTGTCCCATAATGGAAACAGTGAACTATATGATGGTATTTCCCTACGTTAAGGAGTCGTAATCTTGTTAGGATGACAGCCTATTGAGTCTGTTTTAATCTTTCGGAGGGCAATGTGAGATGAGCCAAACTATTACACAAAAAATTCTTGCACGGGCAAGTGGGCGTGCACAAGTCACTCCGGGTGAAGTGGTTTGGGCGAAAGTGGATATTCTGATGTCTCACGATCCCTGTACGCCAGGTGTAGCCAGCGTATTTAAAAAGGAGTTCGGGCAAGATGCAAAGATATGGGATCCTGAACGCTTTATTTTAATTCCAGACCATTTTGTCTATTCGGCTGATTCACAAGCCAATCAGAACATTCGGGTGATGCGTGAATTTGCCGCTGAACAGAATATAAAATATTTTTATGACGTTGGAACGCCCAATTATAAAGGTGTGTGTCATATAGGACTGGCAGAAGGGGGACATACCCGTCCCGGTGAAGTATTACTGGGCACAGATTCCCATACGGTGACGGCGGGTGCTTTTGGAGCATTTGCCATTGGGTTAGGGATTACTGATGCCGCTTATGCGTTAGGGACGGGAGAGATCCCTCTTAAGGTGCCAACAACCATTCGGGTCAATTTTACCGGAACCAAGCCTGCGCATGTTTTGGCTAAGGACATGATTTTATCTGTATTGTCAGAGTTAACTGTCGATGGTGCGACCTATCAGGCGATAGAGTTTGGTGGTAACGTTATTGATGAGTTATCGGTAGAAGAGCGCATGACGATTTGCAATATGGTCGTTGAGTGTGGGGCTAAAAATGGCATTATGGTTCCCAATCAGGCGACTTTGGATTATTTAGCGGAAAGAAATAATCTCCCGTTTGAAATTGTCTATCCTGATGAGGATGCGCAATACAGCCGTATGTTAAATATTGATGTTTCCACAATGCAGCCAAAAATTGCTAAACCTCATTCACCGGATAATGTCGTTTCTATTGATCAGGTAGCCAATGTCGCCATTTCTCAGGCATATATTGGTTCTTGTACCGGTGGCAAGCTGGAAGATTTTGTTGCGGCAGCCCGTGTTATTAAAGGGCATAAAGTGACAATCCCGACTTACGCAGTACCTGCAACAAAAGAAGTTTTTCATAAAACGATTACAACCCAAATTGATGGCATTTCTGTCTACCAGATTTTAAGTGATGCCGGAGTGAAACTTTCTGCTGAATCAGGGTGCGCAGCTTGTTGTGGTGGACCGCCAGACACTTTTGGCCGCGTCAATGATCCAATATCAGTTATATCTACCACCAATCGCAATTTTGTCGGCAGAATGGGGCATAAACGTGCCAATATTTATCTTGCTTCCCCTTATTCTGTTGCCGCGGCGGCTATTACTGGTCACATAACAAATCCTGAGGAGTTTTTATGAGCGAGTTAAAGGAAAATATCATTCGGGGTGAGGTTTATGTATTGACCGATAATATTGATACTGACCAGATTCTTTCAGCCGAATATCTCAAGGTTAATCCTTCCACGCCTGAAGGATACGCTCAACTGGCTTCACTGGCGATGTGTGGATTACCGGAAGGATCACTGCCTTTCATTGATGAAACCAAGGGAAAAGCCAAATATCCGATTATTGTGGCAGGGCAGAATTTTGGCTGTGGATCTTCGCGTGAACACGCTGTTGCTGCATTGGGTGCTTCTGGCGTGAAGGTGGTGCTTGCCCAATCTTACGCCCGTATATTTTTCCGCAATTGTGTTTCAACCGGACAGTTGTTGCCTGTTGCTGCCCAAGAGCGCTTGTGTGACAAATTAGTCACGGGAGACAGTATTGAGATTGATATTGAAAACCAGACCGTCATTCTGTTGAAAGACGGGGAAAAATATCGCACTGATCCGATTGGTGAACTTGCCAATATCGTATCTGCTGGTGGGCTATTTTCTTACGCTCGTGCGACTGGCAGAATTAAATAATATGAAAAAACTGCACCCTTGAATTTTAAGGTGCAGTTTTAGTTTTTTTCTAAAGAAACAGCTCAAGTAAGGAATTCAGGAACAGCTTCCCGTGCTTAGTGATTTGCCAATGTGTGTCGCTTTCAGTGATATAGCCTTTCGCCAGTGCTTCGTCAATTTGCGGGCGAATAGTACTTTCCGGTAATCCGGTGAAATCACTGAAATCCTGGCGTGGCATCGGTTCCAGCAAGCGAAAACGGTTCATGAAAAATTCAAATGGACGATCTTCATTATCCACTTGATTTTGTTGATCCAAATAACGCCCTTGCATATAACCGCGTGGGTGCTTAGTTTTCACGGTACGGAGAATACGGCCATCTGCAAATGAAATTTTGCCATGTGCGCCGCAACCAATCCCCAAATAATCCCCGAAACGCCAGTAATTAAGATTATGCTGACATTGATAACCGGGCTTGGCATAGGCCGAAGTTTCATATTGCAGATAACCCGCTTCTGTCAGTAATTGATGGCCTTGGGAAAAAATATTCCAGAGTGCATCATCATCCGGTAAAACCGGAGGGCGAGAGCCAAAACTGGTATTGGGTTCAATCGTGAGCTGATACCAGGACAGATGGGGGGGCGATAACTCAATAGCCTGACGTAAATCATTCAATGCTTCATTGAGTGTTTGGTTAGGCAGGCCATGCATCAAGTCCAGATTGAAACTGCGTAATCCCAGCCCGTCAGCCAATTTAGCTGCCCGTTTGGCCTCTTCCGGGCCGTGGATACGCCCTAAGCGGATGAGCTTATCTGAACCGAAACTTTGGATGCCGATGGAAATGCGATTAATCCCCGCTTGCTGGTAGGCACTGAAACGATCGGCTTCAACAGTTCCCGGATTGGCTTCCATCGTAATCTCTGCTTGCGGAGAGAGTGGCAGTGAAGCCCTGACACCATCGAGCAATCGTTGCATACCTTCAGCGCTTAACAGGCTAGGCGTTCCTCCACCGATAAAAATCGTCGATACCTCACGATCACTAATCATTGGTAAATCCGCATGCAAATCTGCCAATAAATGATCAACATATTCCTGATGCGGTACATCTCCTTTTAAGGCATGTGAATTAAAGTCGCAATAAGGACATTTCTGCACGCACCAAGGAATATGAATATAAAGACTCAGAGGTGGCAATTTAAGCATTACGCATGGCTTCCAATAACATTGCTAATGCTTTCCCACGGTGTGAAACGGTATTTTTTTGCTCACGAGTTAGCTCGGCTGCTGTACAGTTAAATTCAGGTGCATAAAAAACGGGATCGTAACCAAAACCGCCTTTTCCAGCCGGTTCACGGGTGATCATACCTGACCAACGGCCGTGAAATATCAGAGGGGTAGGATCTTCTGCATGGCGTAAGAAGACCAGTACACAATTGAATTGAGCCTGACGCTTTTCATCAGGTACATCGTGCATGACTTGCAATAATTTTTCCAGATTCGCTTGATCGGAGGCATCACTGCCTGCATAGCGAGCGGAATAAATGCCTGGTGCGCCACCTAATGCGTCAACCGATAACCCCGAATCGTCGGCAATCGCAGGTAAACCCGTCACTGCTGCCGCATGGCGAGCTTTGATGATTGCGTTTTCAATAAAAGTGAGGCCTGTTTCATCGGCTGAATCCACACCTAATTCGGTTTGAGCCACGATGTTTAAGCCAAAATCAGCTAATAAATCAGCCAATTCACGTACTTTCCCTGCATTTCCCGTGGCGAGAACAACTTTTTGCATTGCCATTTATTTTATTAACCTGTATATCCAATTAATCTACGTATCTAATTAACCTGCAAATATTGAAGCCAGCCACCCCATTACATCGTAGCGTAGGGCATTCAGTGCATAGAGAATAAGAATGACAATCATGGCAGAGAAATCAAGGCCGCCCATAGAAGGGATAATACGGCGGATAGGTGCCATTAGTGGTTCAGTCAATTGAATCAGGACATAATCCACAGGGTTGCGTCCCTGGCTGATCCAGCTTAATAACGCGCGAGCGATCACTAACCAAAATACGAGCTTACCGGCAGCAGTCAGTAATTCAATCACGCTAAACAAGAAGATAGCACCAGAAGGGACTAGAAATTGCCCTGTGGCTAACCATATCGGCAACAAGATTTTGATAATAATCAGCAGGTAGGAAAGAAGCACGGACGCGGTATCAATGGGACCAATGGCAGGAATGACTCTGCGTAATGGGCGCACCACAGGTTGGGTAATTTTAACGATAAATTGTGAGAATGGATTATAAAAATCACAACGTACCCACTGCATCCAGACACGTAGCAGTAAAACAGCAATATATAAATCCAGAACGGTGAAAAAGACGAAGTTTAAGAATTGCATGTAGCAGCCCTGATTGAATTAAACCAATTGAATTAAAATAATTTTTCCATTTCCTGTGCACGGCGGATGGCTCCTTGCATGGCATTGGACACAATTTCAGGCAGCTTACCTTCATAAAAAATGCGCAATGCTTCAGCCGTTGTACCGCCTTTAGATGTTACCTGCTCACGCAGGATAGCAAAAGGAAGATCTTTTTGCGTTTCAGCAAGTTTAGCTGAACCTATGGCTGCTTGCAGGACTAGTTCTCTGGCAGTTTCACTGTCAAAACCCAAACGTTCCGCTTCTTGTTGCATCGATTCCATGAACAGGAAGAAATAAGCTGGGGCACTGCCTGCAATGGCAATGATATCGTTGATACCACTTTCATCATTGACCCAGCACACTTTTCCAACGCTGCTCATTAACGATGCCGCAAACTCGCGATCAGCTTGCTCAATATGCTCAGGCGCAAACAGTCCACTGACCCCTTGTCCGACAAGTGCAGGGGTATTTGGCATGATACGGATAATATTGAGGTTATCCTGCAAGAGTGTGTAAAAACGGGAAACTGGAATACCCGCTGCAATAGAAAGAACGAGTTTTTCACGGAAATCAACATGCGAATGCAGTGATCCACAAACTTCCGCCATCATTTGCGGTTTAACCGCTAGAACAATGACATCGGCTTCTTGTGCGTAACGGATATTATCGCTTTGGCTGTTGATACCATATTCTTTTGCCAGTACATCACGGCGAGTTGTCCTTGGAGAACAGACAGTGATGAGTTCGGCAGGATAACCTTTCCTGACTAATCCGGCAATGATGGCATGAGCCATATTGCCTGCGCCAATAAAGGTGATTTTACGATTTTCCATTAGATAATCTCGTCTATTAATTGGTGAATTTTAGGTGTCGAAAGGTGATTTTCTATATTAAGCCCTGTATTGACGAGCACCGAATATTGCCGTTCCAATCCTGACCAGTGTAGAACCACACGTAATAGCTGCGTCCATATCATCCGTCATGCCCATTGATAGCGTGTCGACTTGGGGATATTGCGCTTTCAGTTCAATAAATGCATGTTCCATTTGGCGAAAAACGGCTATTTGGCGTTCAACATTGCTTTCTGGTGCCGGTATTGCCATCAATCCGCGTAATACCAGATTAGGTAATTCATTAATAGTTGTGGTCAATTCGGTTAATTCTTCCAACAAAATACCTGACTTGCTTTCTTCTCCACTGATATTAATTTGGATCAGGATATTAAGAGGTGGCATGTTTCCAGGACGTTGTTCGCTTAAGCGTTGGGCTATTTTTAATCTATCAATGGTATGACACCAATCAAAATTTTCTGCAACCAGACGACTCTTGTTAGATTGTAATGGGCCAATAAAGTGCCACACTAAATCGTCACGGCTATTAAAGTGTTGAATTTTTTCAACCCCTTCCTGCACGTAATTCTCGCCAAATTCCCGTTGCCCATTGGCTATAGCTTCTGCGATGGCACTCACAGGCTTGGTTTTACTGACTGCAAGTAAAGTAATTTCTTCTGGAGAACGCCCGCATTTTTGCGCTGCAAGCGTCATGCGGTTCCTGACATCGTGAAGATTTTGTTCGATATTGTTCATAATTGACTCAGGAGATAAAAAAATGAATATGGAAAAATGGGTGTCCCTTAGTGTAAAGCATAATGCTTCGGATCTGCATCTTTGTGTCGGGCAAGTTCCGATTTTGCGTATCCACGGTGTGTTATATCCACAAAAACAATTGGCAGAGATTCAAGCTGATACCCTGATAGCATGGAGTGAGAAAATATTATCAGATGTGCAGAAACAGCAGTTACAAAAGCACGGTCATGTCGACTTTGTGGTAACCATGCCAGATAAACAGCGGCTCAGGGGAAATTTGTTCTATCAACAGTCTCATTTATCATTAGTATTGCGGGTGATTGCAAACACATGTCCGACATTAGAACAACTCTATGCACCTGATATCATCCAGCAACTTATTTTGCAGGAGATGAGTGGATTGATATTAGTGACTGGCGCAACGGGAAGCGGTAAGACGACGACGCTGTCAGCCATGATTAATGCCTTGAATAGCCATGTTTGTAAACACATTATCACGCTGGAAGATCCGATAGAATTTATTCACCAAAGCCGAAACTGCCTGATACAACAAAGGGAGATTGGTAAGGATGTTGTTGATTATCAAACAGCACTGAAAAGTGCATTACGGCAAGATCCTGATGTGATTTTGTTGGGAGAATTACGCGATAAAGAGACGATTCGGCTGGCATTAACAGCGGCTGAAACAGGGCATCTGGTTTTGTCGACGCTGCATACCCGTGGTGCCATTCAGGCAATAGACCGCTTGGTTGATGTTTTTTCTGCAGAAGAAAAAGGCTGGATTAGTAGTCAGTTGGCTGGAAGTTTAAAGGCCGTTATTTCTCAGCAACTGCTCCCAGCCCAAAAGGGTGGTAGAGTGGCTCTCCATGAAGTTTTGGTTGTAAATCAGGCTATTAGCCATTTAATAAGAGAAGGCAAAAATCATCAAATAGCATCATTAATGCAGACTGGTGCGGCTTGTGGTATGCAAACTTACGAGCAAAGCCGACAACAACGTAGCGCTCTGGGGCTGTTGGCAGAACAGAGGGGGGACAATCTGGCAAATGTTTTTTAGATAAACCGCTTTTTAAGGTAAACCGCGTGTGGTAACAGCCATGCTGAATAATGAGTATGGCTATTACGAATATGACTGATATGACTGATATGACTGATATGGCTGTTAGTTATACTGCTGCTCAAACCAGCTTTCCAGAATAATCACCGCAGAAGTGGAGTCAACCTTGCCTTTATTCAGAGCCTTGTAGCCACCGTGATCAAACAGATGAGAACGTGCTTCCACGGTGGTCAATCGTTCATCATGCAGTTCAACCTGTACGCCGAAACGTCCATGTATGCGATTGGCAAACTTACGGGCTTGTGCAGTAACCGGTTGTTCTGTGCCATCCATATTGAGTGGCAGGCCAACAATGACCAGATCAGGCTGCCACTCTTTAAGGAGTTTCTCGATGAGTTCCCAATTGGGGGAACCTTCGTTGGCTTTGAAAGAGGATAATGCTCTGGCAGTACCTGTGATTTCTTGCCCGATGGCAGCCCCAATACTGCGAGTTCCAAAATCGAAAGCAATAATTGTGCGATTTTTCATCAGGCGTGTCCTGCATGTGAGGCAAGATTGTAAATATTAATTCCCAGTAAAGAAGCCGCCTCACTCCAGCGATCTGCGATAGGAGTATTGAAAATCAGGGATGGTTCAGCACTGACAGTCAGCCAACTGTTTTCCATAATTTCCCTTTCCAACTGACCTGCTTCCCAACTTGAGTATCCAAGGGTCATTAAAATATTTTTCGGTTGGCGTGATGTACCCAGAGCTTCCAGCATATCCTTGGATGTCGTGATCATAGTGTGTTCAGAAATCTGAATACTGGAACTGAACCCTGATTGTGGCGTATGTAGAATAAAGCCGTGTTCCTCAGATAGAGGCCCGCCAGCCATCACTGGCTGATTGAGATTGATAGTATTGTCTCTATCCTCAGGAGAGATATCTAACTTTTGCAAGATACTTTGGATAGAAACGCGATCTATCGGCTTATTAATAATTAATCCCATTGCCCCATTTTGATCATGTTCGCAGATATAAACTACGGAACGATTGAAATAAGGATCAGAGAGTGAAGGCATGGCAATAAGAAAATGATGCTGTAGATTCATGTGTTTTCTGATAATTATTTTGGCAATATAAGAATGACTAGCCCACAGTATGTGGGCTCTCATTATAAATGGCAAATGTTGTCAGGAAACGAATGTTATTCGGCCTTTTATGCTATCTGTTTTTCCAATCGTTTTTCGATCGCGTCCATCAGCATGCCAGTAATAGAAATATCTGGAAATGCCGCTTCTATTTCACGTACACAGGTTGGGCTGGTTACGTTGATTTCAGTTAAACGGTCGCCAATGATATCCAGCCCAACAAAAATTAATCCTTTTTCTTTTAATACAGGAGCAACTGCGCGGGCAATTGCCCAATCGCTTTCTGACAATGGGCGTGCTTCTCCACGGCCGCCTGCCGCCAGATTACCACGGGTTTCCCCTTGAGCCGGAATACGGGCAAGACAATAAGGCACAGGTTCACCATCAACAACCAGTACGCGTTTATCCCCATCCTTAATGGCAGGCAGGAAATTTTGTGCCATACAATAACGAGTGCCATGTTCAGTCAACGTTTCAATAATAACGCCTACATTGGCGTCATCTTGTTTTAAACGGAAGATGGAAGCGCCTCCCATACCATCCAAAGGTTTAAAAATAACATCGCTATGTTTTTTATGGAATTCGCGTAATTTTTTGGCATTGCGGGTGACTAACGTATCGGGTGTCAATTCCGGGAACCAGGCAGTAAACAGCTTTTCATTACAGTCGCGCAGGCTTTGGGGCTTATTAACGATCAGGCTGCCTTTGGCTTCTGCTCTTTCCAGAATATAGGTCGCATAGATGTACTCAGTATCAAAAGGTGGATCTTTGCGCATCAAAATAACTTGCAAGGTATCGAGAGCTATTTCTTGCTCACTACCAAACTGATACCACTGTTGGGGATTTTCTTCTACCGTGAGCAAACGTGTGTGGGCGCGAGCCTCTCCTTGATGCAGGTAGAGATCATGCATTTCTATATAATGAATTTCCCATCCGCGTTTTTGTGCTTCCAGCAGCATGGCAAAACTAGTGTCTTTCTTGATGTTGATGGATGAAATAGGATCCATCACAATACCGAGCTTGATCATTTTTTCTCCTTAACCCAGATCACCAAAACGTACTTGCAATGCGGTAATTGCAGTGAGTGCCGTAGTTTCTGTCCTCAGAACACGAGGTCCTAACAGGATATCAGTAAACTGATATTTTGCTGTCATTTCTATTTCTTCAGCAGACAATCCCCCTTCAGGCCCAATCAGCAGACGTACTTTTTCCACCGGAAGCGGAAGGGTATTGATGCTATGGCTGGCACGGGGATGCAGATTCAATTTTAGGCTGCCATCGTTTTCTGCGCACCAGCTTTCAAGTGACATAACGGGGCGGATTTCAGGGATCCGGTTACGTCCGCACTGTTCACAGGCAGAAATGGCTATTTTTTTCCATTGTTGCAATTTCTTCTCTAACCTTTCGGTATCCAGTTTGACGCCACAACGTTCAGACAGGAGTGGGGTAATCGTGTTGACACCAAGCTCCACGGATTTTTGGATTGTGAATTCCATTTTTTCACCACGGGACATGACTTGCCCAAGGTGCAGATTCAATGGTGATTCATGATCAGATAATCTGCCATCAAGGATAGTCACTCTAATTGTTTTTTTACTCGCTTCCGTGATTATTGCATCAAAAGTCTGATTACTGCCATCAAAGAGTTGTAATGCTTGCCCGTTACTCATTCTGAGCACGCGACCAACATGATTGGCTGCATCATCACTCAAATAAATTTCCGCTCCTGTTGCGAGTAGCTCAGGATGATAGATGCGGGGTATTCGCATATTTTTCTTTCCTTCTTTTCCCGGATTCTTCCGGCATGGCGCAAACAGCCATATAACAAAGTTGATTTATGGCCATGATAAATGAGCGTTGTTTGCGTGATCAAGCTATCTCTTGGCTTTAGGAATACAAGAGATTTCCTTGCGAGCTGGTTCGCATATTTATTTTGTAATTGCTTTTTTAGTTAAATTTTTATTGCCAATAACCGGAATAAAAAATTAGTATTCATCTTGTCCTGATTGAGGTCAGGAAATAAGGGAGTAAGACGGTAACAAGGATGTTATTTATAAATGGATTTTAATTTTTCATAGATTAAAAGAAGGATGGGTTATATTTTAATTAACGTAGATTACATAATAATTATGTTTTTCTGTAGTACCTTATTGTTATTGGCTGTTATCGATTTTAAAACATATTGCTTGCCAGATATTATTACTCTTCCTCTATTATGGATTGGGCTTTTGGTTAATATTGATGGTAATTTTATTTCGATAAATAGCGCAATATACGGTGCCATATCAGGGTATCTTTTTTTGTGGTTTTTGTATTGGTTATGTCGATATATATTAAATAAGGAAGGAATAGGTTATGGCGATCTCAAATTAACCGCGGCAATCGGTGCCTGGTTGGGTGTGGAAATGATACCAATATTGATGCTGATGGCTTCATTATCTGGATTGTTTGGGTTTGTAATAATTGGAGTGAAAAGAAAATCTTTTCCTGAATTTATCGCATTTGGGCCTTATTTATGTTTATCTGCGATAATATTGCTGGGGTATGGTGTTGGTAGAGTATAGTATTAATTTGCAAAGTGGAGAAAGAAATAAAAAGTGGCGGAGAGAACAGGAGCCTAATCTACAGTAGGTTATGATCTCAATAATTGATACCAGGCATTTTTTATTTAATAAATTTTGACCATTAAAATTAAATAGAGAAAATTCATTAAGGTGATGTTTCAAATATTGTTATACGGGCGCTACGATTTGCAACGCCCGTGATATTTTCAACTTACTGAGGCCACTTCATTTCGCCTTTTAATACTTTGGCACTGAGTTCAAGGCTGGATACGTCAGCCAGATCGGGATAGTGTTTTTTCATGGCTGCAATCAGTGCATTGGAATCTTTTGCTTTCGGTAACTCTTTTTCCAATGTGGTCAGATAATTTTGTGTAAAAGTTACTGAATCCAACGTCATGGATGAATTCCCCAGATAGTGGCCTGGTACAACAGCTTTAGGTTTCAGGCTCTTGATGCGATCTAATGTCTGCTGCCAATGTTGGCGTGACGCTTTGGTCTGGGTATCCGCAATCCATACATGGATGTTGTCAGAAACAGTCACACCACCAACAACCGCTTTCAGTTTAGGAACCCAGACAAAAGTACGATCTGCGGCAGGGCCATCTAAGCCTTCAACAATCAGTTTTTCACCATCAACAGTGAAAGAATTTCCTTTCAGTGGCTCTGGTACGACGATCTTTTTGGGTGCCTGGTCTGCAAGAATTCCACCCCAATAAGCCAGCTTGCCATCTTTGGTTTCATTGATTGCTTTGATGGTTTCTGGTGATGCGATGACTTTGGCATCTGGGAAAGCTTCGGTGATCACATCAAGACCAAAGTAAAAATCAGGATCGGATTGGCTGATATAGATCGTTGTTAGTTTTTTGCCTGTTTGCTGGATCATTTTTACCAGCTCTTGTGCATCATTTTTCTTAAATTGGGCATCGATCAGAACAACTTCATGATCACCACTAATAATTTCAGAAGAAACGGGGAAGACACCTTTCTCACCTGAATTGTAGACATCTAGTTTGAGATCAGTTGCTTGAGCCAGTGATGCCATTCCCAAGGAAAGTGTTGCCGCCAGAGCAATATTTAATGTTGTTTTGCGAGCCATCGTCGAATTCCTATATCAAAATGCTTATTTGCTTGAATGGCATGTATGATAAGTTGCATATTCCGATTTAAAAACCGCATAACAAGCAACTATTTGTTGCATAAATCGATCGAATTAGAGCGAAAAATAGGTTAGACGAAATGGATAGGATCACCGCAGCACAGGTGTTTGTTACGATTGTTGAGCAAGGTAGCCTAATCGCAGCAGCAGAACGGTTGGATATGTCGAGGGCGATGGTATCGCGATATTTGGCTGAGATGGAAAAGTGGGCGGGAGTTCGCTTATTACACCGTACAACGCGCAAAATTGGCCTCACTTCGGCGGGTGAGAGTGCTTATCAACGCAGCCTTAAGTTAATGGAATTAGTAGAAGAAATGCCTGTACAACAAGCGTTGGAGGCACAAACCTTGCGAGGATTATTGCGTGTGAGCTGTTCCCAATCGTTGGCTATCAGTGCGTTGGCAGTTGCTATTCCTGAATTTATGCGAATGTATCCACATATTGCTGTCAATTTGCAAATGAATAATAAAGTTGTCAATTTGATAGAAGAACGTATTGATTTGGCGATCCGTATTACCAATAATCTGGAACCAAATCTGATTGCTCGTCCATTATCGACTTGCCATTCCGTTGTTTGTGCTGCACCTTCTTATTTAGCGGAAAAATCTATTCCCCATAATCCTGCGGATTTAACATCACATAACTGCCTGACCTATAACTTTTTTGGCAAAAGTTTATGGGTATTTGAAAAACAGCATGAGCACTATTCCATCCCCGTCAGCGGTACGTTAAGTGCCAATGAATCGACCGTATTAATGGAGGCGGCTTTGCAGGGAGCAGGAATTGCAATGCAGCCTTACTATTCAGTTTCCTCTTATTTGATGTCAGGGCAGTTAGTTGAGTTGTTGCCTGATTACCAACCTCAAGCAATGGGGATCTATGGCATTTATACCAGCCGCCAGAATATGCCAGCGCCTTTGCGGGTACTGCTGGATTTTCTGGTGGATTGGTTTGCCACATCACTTCATTGGCAGCAATTAATGTTGAAACGCTAGTGTCAATTTTTCGGGAAATAGTGCAACCTGCTGTTTTAAATGGGTAATGAAAGCTTCAACGGGTTCTGAAGATGGTCGATGTATGGGCTTGATTAAACTGACTGTGAATGGAATGTCGATACTGAATGGCCGAATACAAATTTTTGCGTTGTTATTTAAATAATCCAATGCAGTTAGTGGATTGACGATGGATATGCCAATGCCTTCGTTAACCATGGCACAAATAGAGGCTGCGCTATGGGTTTCCATTACCATCTTGCGATTGATTTGATGCTCAGTAAAGAGGGTATCAATAAGCTGTCTGTAACTGTCTGTGATCGAAAGGCTGATAAATTTTTGATTGTGAAAATCTGTTGGCGTGAGTAGTGATTTTTGACCGAGCGGGTGATCAATGGGTAAAACACAAACTTCATTTAAAGTTATCAACGTTTCTCGCTCAGTACCTGCCGGTGTCTGTAAATGTTCGGTTAAACCAATATCATAGCGCTGTGCTGAAAGCCACTCTTCCAATAGGGGGGACTCTTGCGGAATGATGGTCAGTTTGGCTTCAGGATAGCGTTCGATAAAGCTGTAACAGGTTTTTGGCAGTAGAGACTGCGAAAACATTGGCAGACAAGCGATGGACAATTGCGCCTGTTCAAATTGCCGGATACTGTCAGCCGCGTTGATGATTCTTTCCAGTCCATAATAAGAGCGCTGAACTTCTTCAAATAGCCGTAATCCTTGTGCAGTGGGAAACAGGCGTCCTTTGATTCGATCAAACAATTTAAATTTTAATAATTGTTCAAGGCGAGCCAGTTCACGGCTGACGGTTGGCTGGGATGTTTTCAGTAATAATGCCGCATCAGTCAGGTTCTTAGTGGTCATTACAGCATGAAAAATTTCAATGTGTCGCCATGAGCAGGAGTGCATGCCTTAGTCTCTGTGAGTGAAAAATAGACATAACGATATCATAAATGAATAGAATGTGGCTAAATAGATATTTTTCTTCCTGCTTTATTCTTGTCAATAATGAAGGATCTGCTGATTTTATGGGGTACTTCAATGACTATATCGACTTTTACTCATGGCTCAGGGAAACATTTTACCCCTGACAATCTACTCCGTTTGCCAATTCAGTACGGAACACCATTGTGGCTTTATGATGGCGATAGCATTATCAAACAAATCAAAAAATTAAAACTATTTGACGTCATTCGGTTCGCACAGAAAGCGTGTTCCAATACCCATATTTTACGCTTGATGAGAGAGCAGGGGGTGAAAGTTGATGCGGTGTCATTAGGTGAAATTGAGCGAGCACTTTATGCCGGTTTTATACCTGGCCGTGATAAATCAGAGATTGTGTTCACGGCGGATGTGATTGATGAAGCAACATTGTCGCGTGTTATTGAACTGGATATTCCGGTCAATGTTGGTTCTATTGATATGTTGGCACAAATTGGTGAACGTCAGTCTGGTCATCCGGTGTGGTTACGCATCAACCCCGGATTTGGGCATGGGCATAGCCAAAAGACGAATACCGGCGGCGAAAATAGTAAACATGGGATCTGGTTTCAGGATCTCCCTCTGGCAATTGCAAAAATTCATCAATATGGTTTGAAATTAGTGGGGCTGCATATGCACATTGGTTCAGGGGTGGATTATCAGCATCTTTCCAATGTCTGTAATGCTATGGTGGAACAGGTCATGCTGTGCGGGGAGGATATTCAAGCCATTTCCGCAGGCGGTGGCTTATCTATTCCTTATAAGGATGGTGAAGAGTCAGTCGATACTGAACATTATTACAGCTTGTGGCATGAGGCTCGTCAACGTATTGAGCAGCATCTGGGGCATCATGTTGGGCTGGAAATTGAACCTGGCCGTTTTTTGGTTGCTGAATCAGGGATCTTGATGGCGGAAGTACGGGCGGTTAAGTCTATGGGTAATCGACACTATGTGCTAGTGGATGCTGGTTTTAATGACTTAATGCGTCCGGCGATGTATGGCAGTTATCACCCTATTTCTGTGTTGCCGGTAAATGCGCTACCGGAAACCACATCGTTAGAAACGACATTGTTAGAAACTATCGTCGCGGGGCCGCTATGTGAATCTGGTGATGTGTTTACTCAATTGGAAGGCGGGGAGGTTGTGTCACGTATGTTGCCTCATGTTAACGTCGGGGATTATCTGCTTTTTCACGCTACCGGTGCTTACGGTGCTTCTATGTCTTCAAATTATAATAGCCGTCCTTTGATCCCTGAAATTTTGTTTACTGGGGAAGAAGTTCGCCTGATTCGTCGTCGTCAGACAATTGAAGAGCTGTTATCTCTAGAATCCATTTAAATAAAAACGAGGCGTTAGTGCCCCGTTTCTTATCCCATATTTGCATTAATCAGGTTTTTTGGTCAGCATCAGGCAGCTTTATTTTGACGCTGACTTTCAGACTTTTTTGCCGAATAGGGGACAGCAAATGCATCCGGCTCAAACTCATCAACATTGATTGAACGCAGTCGACTGTTTTCAGCGCGCTTCAGGATATCGGCTTCTTCCTGAGTGATCTTGTGCTCTGCCAATGCTTGTTCAGCCAATTTATCCAGACGGGTGAAGCTCAGGTTTTTGCCGGCTTCGCGGCTTAGGCGAACATGGATTGGCTCTGCAGCGATGATATCGTGCAACGCTTCCTCCAGTAATCCGTGAGGGTTGTGTTCACTGGGTGTCAGATATTGCCCACGTCCAATCCGGCTGCGGGTTGCGGAAGGAGTCTGTAATATCTGAGCCAGTTTGTGATCCAATTTGTCGGATGGAGCGGTATGTGCGCGTCCCAATGGGAAGATAATTACCCGCATTAAACCTGCAACCAGACGGTTAGGGAAATTGCGCAGCAAATCATTCATGGCCTGTTCAGCTTGATTCAGGCTATCTGCTACTGCCCATTGGAGCAAGGGTAAATCTTCTTTCTGGCGTCCTTCATCTTCATAGCGTTTCAAAGCGGCAGAAGCCAGGAAGATTTGGCTCAGAATGTCCCCCAGACGCGCTGACATGCGCTCACGGCGTTTCAGGCTGCCACCTAACACCCCCATTGAAACATCAGAGAGCAGGGCAAGGTTGGCACTTAGGCGATTGATCTGTTGGTAGTAACGGCGAGTAGCATCATTGACTGGTGAACGGCTTGTTCTGCCTTTGGTAATACCCAACCACAGGCTGCGCAGCGTGTTGCTGGCAATATGACCTAAGTGACCAAACAAAGCCTTGTCAAAGTGTTTCACATTGTTGCTTTCTGCTGCGGCGATTTCAGCCAATACATAAGGATGGCAACGGATTGCACCCTGACCAAAGATAATCATACTACGGGTCAGGATATTCGCCCCTTCAACGGTGATAGCAATGGGGGAACCCTGATAGCCACGGGCAAGGAAGTTAGATGGCCCAAGACAGATGCCTTTACCACCAGCGATATCCATAGCGTCAATAAAAGAACGTTGACCTCTATGTGTACAATGGTATTTCACGATAGCAGACAGAACTGAAGGTTTTTCGCCCAACATGATACCGCTGGTGATCATGGTTGCGGCCGCATCCATCAAATAAGCGTTACCCGCGATACGTGCCAGTGGCTCTTCGATACCTTCCATTTTACCAATGGGTAGCTTGAATTGACGGCGAATATAGGAATAAGCACCAATTGCCATAGCTGCACTTTTCAACCCCCCTGTTGCGTTGGATGGCAGAGTAATACCACGACCAACAGACAGACATTCAACCAGCATACGCCAGCCCTGGCCTGCCATTTTCGTCCCACCAATGATGTAGTCGATAGGAACGAAAATATCTTTGCCACGGGTTGGACCATTCTGGAATGGGATATTCAGCGGGAAATGGCGGTGACCAATTTCTACGCCTGGTGTATTGGTTGGGATCAAAGCACAGGTAATTCCCAGTGATTCAGTATCGCCCAGCAGATGGTCAGGGTCATACAGCTTAAATGCCAGTCCCAGCACGGTAGCGATAGGGGCAAGGGTAATGTAACGTTTATTCCAATTCAGGCGCATGCCAAGAACTTGTTCACCTTGCCATTCACCCATACAGACCACACCGGTATCAGGGATAGCTCCGGCATCTGAGCCGGCTTCCGGGCTGGTCAAGGCGAAGCAGGGAATTTCTTCACCACGGGCAAGACCCGGCAAGTAACGTTTTTTCTGTTCATCTGTGCCGTAGTGTTGCAGCAATTCACCTGGCCCCAAGGAGTTAGGTACGCCAACAGTAATTGCCAGAATACCTGATACGCCGGCCAGTTTTTGCAATACCTGAGATTGAGCGTAAGCGGAAAATTCCAGGCCACCATATTCTTTCTTGATGATCATGGCAAAGAAACGGTGTTCTTTCAGGTATGCCCAAAGCTCTGGTGGTAAATCAGCCAATTCGTGGGTGATTTGGAAATCATTTGCCATGCGGCAGGCTTCTTCTACCGGACCATCAATAAAAGCTTGTTCTTCAGCCGTTAACTGCGGCTTTGGATAGTTATGCAGTTTTTGCCAGTCAGGATTACCACGGAATAGATCTCCCTCCCACCATGTAGTGCCTGCATCAATGGCTTCTTTCTCTGTTTTGGACATGCTTGGCATAACCTTACGGAAGGCTTTTAGGCCAGGCGCAGAGAATAAAGATATACGTACAGGTGTAAACACAAGAGGAAATAGGACGATGACGAGTGGTAGCAGCAGCCAGTAACTCCAAAGGCCAGTGATACCCATAACGAACGTATAGGCAACAAGCAGTAAGCTACTGAGAGTCAGGCTGACTTTGTGATAACAAAGCCCGCCAATCAAGACTAAAAATAAGATAATGCTGAAAGCGGTCATAGTAAAACTCCTGTAAATCTCAGGTTGAGTTGTCAGAGGTCTGACCTGTTATGGTGTCCTTCTTTTTTAGATGAGGAAAATGCATTTATCAATATATTTACATCTTAATTACAATCTGGCTCACAAAGTCGTGTTAGTTTTGCAAACGATAATTCTTGCAAGATGTGATGATATCTTCTTTCAAATAGGGGAATCCGTTACACTTGTTGACTGACATTATTAATCCCGAAGACTTTTCAGGAGTATGAATTACATGTATCAAGAACTGATCCGCAGTGAATTATCCGAAGCCGCAGATACGTTGGCTAACTTCCTCAATGATGATGCAAATATTGATGCCATTCAAAAAGCGGCGGTTTTGCTGGCTGATTCATTTAAGGCAGGAGGAAAAGTACTTTCCTGTGGTAATGGTGGCTCGCATTGTGATGCCATGCATTTTGCGGAAGAATTGACCGGCCGCTACCGTGAAAACCGTCCGGGATATCCGGCCATTGCGATTTCTGACCCTAGTCACTTATCCTGCGTGAGCAATGACTTTGGTTATGATTATGTATTTTCCCGTTATGTTGAAGCTGTCGGCCAGAAAGGTGATGTGCTGCTAGGCATTTCGACTTCAGGAAACTCTGGCAACATTATTAAAGCCGTTGAAGCCGCCCGCGCTAAAGGGATGAAAGTCATTACGCTGACTGGTAAAGATGGCGGAAAAATGGCAGGCACGGCAGATGTTGAGATTCGAGTACCACATTTTGGTTATGCAGATCGTATTCAGGAAATTCACATCAAAGTGATTCATATCTTGATTCAATTGATTGAAAAAGAAATGGTAAAAGCCTGATTGCTGTTCGTCAGTAATCGGCGTTGGGAGTAGGCTAGGGGTAGGCAATGTGTGAATTACTTGGCATGAATGCCAACGTGCCAACAGATATCGTTTTTAGTCTGAGTGGTCTAATTCAACGTGGTGGGCATACCGGTCCGCATAAGGACGGTTGGGGGATCACCTTCTATGAGGGATTGGGGTACAGAACGTTTAAAGATCACCAATCTAGTTGTCATTCCCCTGTAGCTCAATTTGTACAGGGCTATCCGATCAAATCAGAAGTCATTGTGGCCCATATTCGTCAGGCAAACAGCGGTAATGTTTCCTTGGCCAATACTCACCCGTTTACCCGTGAACTGTGGGGAAGGTATTGGACTTATGCCCATAATGGTCAACTTAAGGGACACCATAAACTGAAAACGGGAAATTACCGGCCGGTGGGTGAAACGGACAGTGAATGGGCGTTTTGCTGGATATTACATCAATTATCGTTGAAATATCCTAAACGGCCTGCCAATTGGCCTGCGGTGTTTAAATTTATTGCTTCTTTGGCTGATCAACTGAGGGAAAAAGGTGTTTTCAATATGCTGTTGTCAGATGGGCAGTTTGTTATGGCTTACTGTTCAACTCAACTGCATTGGATTACGCGTCGTGCTCCTTTCGGCAGGGCTAAGTTGCTTGATCAGGATGTTGAAATTGATTTTCAGCAGCACACTCAGTCTGGGGATGTCGTGTCAGTGATAGCTACCCAACCTTTAACCGGTAATGAGGTTTGGCACCGTATTGAATCGGGTAATTACGTACTGTTTCATCTTGGAGAGAGAGTAGTTTGATACGCTGCTCCAAAAGGGCGACCGGTTTTCAGGTTTTACGTTAACAACATATCGCCCGCCTATTACGCTCACTGTGGCAGGAATATTATTTTGGTGCAGCTTCCATTAGATTCCTGCCAGAATATCTTTTTGATTTATCAAACTCTCTGCCCTTGTGAAGTTACTTTTTGATTGAAAATTGCCATGACGTAGGGAAAAGTGATAGAAACACTCGCCTTTATCGAGCAATTGACGGTTTAGCAGAGAAATTATTCTTATTTGCTTGAACTAAGTCACTTGATTAGTCAGACAGTCAGTGGGGGAGATGTTAGAATTACGCCGGTGAAAATTAAGAGAAACTTTGTAACGATTATCGGAGTGAATAACTTGAGACATATATTGCTCAAGGTTTTTTGTATTACTAGAGTCGCTGCATTACCTCACGGGAATACCGCAAGGTAGTCTGTAGTATATGATTTAACTGATAAACTTGTGCAAATCTTATGATTAAAATTAAAAAAGGACTCGACCTCCCGATAGCAGGAGCGCCTGCCCAAGTTATAGAAGATGGTCCAGCAATTCGCCATGTTGCTTTACTGGGTGAAGAATATGTTGGAATGCGTCCTTCTATGCTGGTTAAGGAAGGTGAGCATGTCAAAAAAGGGCAAATTCTTTTTGAAGATAAGAAGAATCCAGGTGTTGTTTTCACGAGTCCCGCGAGCGGGAAAGTTGTCACCATCGGGCGTGGTGAACGTCGTGTTTTGCAATCCGTTGTTATTGAAGTGAGTGGCGATGAGAAAGTCACATTTGAACGCTACGAGCGTGCTGAACTTACTGGCCTGAGTCGTGAACAAGTAGAGAAAAACCTGCTTACATCAGGATTGTGGACAGCGTTGCGTACACGTCCTTTCAGCCGTACCCCTGTCCCCGGTTCCACACCAAAGGCAATCTTTGTCACAGCAATGGACACCCAGCCATTGGCTGCTGACCCACTAGTCGTTATTGCAACTCAGGAAGAGGCTTTTGTTGATGGCCTGAATGTTCTGTCAACATTGACAGAGGGAAAAATCCACGTTTGCCACAGCGCTGGAAATATTCCAACAGTGAGAAATAACACTCAAATCACCTATAACCAATTTGCGGGTCCACACCCTGCCGGTTTGGTGGGTACGCATATTCACTTCATTGAACCTGTTAGTGCCCAAAAAACGGTTTGGCATCTGGGTTATCAGGATGTTATTGCTATCGGTAAGCTGTTTACTACAGGTGAGCTTTATACTGATCGTGTGGTGTCTCTGGCAGGTCCACAGGTTAAATCACCGCGCTTAGTACGTACTCGGTTGGGGGCTGATTTGCTGGAATTGACGCAAAATCAGTTGAAAGAGGGTGAAAACCGTATTATTTCTGGTTCCGTATTGTGCGGTATACAATCAGATGATGTTCGCCATTATCTCGGCCGTTTCCATTCGTTAGTTTCTGTGCTTGCAGAAGGGCGGGAAAAAGAGCTGTTCGGCTGGATCGCGCCAGGCATTAATAAATTCTCTATCACCCGCACCACCATCGGTCACTTCCTGAAAAAGAAACGTTTTGCTTTCTCAACCACGACAAACGGCGGGGAACGTTCCATGGTGCCAATTGGCAACTATGAGCGTGTCATGCCACTGGATATTATGGCAACTCACCTACTGCGTGACTTGCTTGCTGGTGATTCTGATAGCGCTCAGGCGCTGGGTTGTCTGGAGCTGGATGAAGAAGATTTGGCATTGTGTACCTATGTTTGCCCCGGCAAATATGAGTACGGTCCAGTACTGCGTGAAGTGCTGGCTAAGATTGAGTTGGAAGGGTAATTCATGGGCCTGAAAAATTTATTTGAAAAAGTAGAGCACCACTTTGAGGCCGGTGGCAAACTGGAAAAGTATTATCCTCTCTATGAGGCAGTGAGCACCGTTTTCTATACGCCGGGCACAGTGACGAAAGGCCGTGCCCATGTCCGTGATGCCATCGATCTCAAGCGTATGATGATCCTGGTGTGGCTGTCTGTTTTTCCCGCAATGTTTTGGGGCATGTATAATGTCGGGAATCAGGCAATACCTGCTCTGACTCATTTATACAATGGCGATGCCTTACAGCAGATTCTGGCTTCTGACTGGCATTATGCACTTGCTCAGTATCTTGGTGCGTCATTAACACCGGATGCGGGGTGGGGCAGTAAAATGCTGTTGGGAGCAAGCTACTTCCTGCCAATTTATGCGGTTGTCTTTGTCGTGGGTGGCTTCTGGGAAGTTTTGTTTGCCATTATCCGCAAGCATGAGATTAACGAAGGCTTTTTCGTCAGCTCCATTCTGTTTGCATTGATTGTTCCACCAACACTGCCATTGTGGCAGGCGGCTTTAGGGATTACTTTTGGCGTAGTCATTGCGAAAGAAATCTTTGGTGGTACGGGACGTAACTTCCTCAACCCTGCTTTGGCGGGACGTGCTTTCCTGTTTTTTGCTTATCCCGCCCAAATCTCAGGTGATTTGGTTTGGACTGCGGCTGATGGTTTCTCAGGGGCAACACCTTTGTCCCAATGGGCTACAGCGGGTAGTCATGGCCTGATAAATACTATTACCGGTCAACCAACCACCTGGATGGACGCTTTTATTGGTAACATTCCTGGCTCAATTGGTGAAGTCTCTACGCTGATGATTTTCATCGGTGGTGCCATCATCCTGTTCGCGCGTATCGCTTCATGGCGCATCGTTGCTGGTGTGATGATCGGTATGATTGCAACGTCTTACCTGTTTAATACCATTGGTTCTAGTACTAACCCAATGTTCGCTATGCCGTGGTACTGGCATATGGTGCTGGGGGGCTTTGCTTTCGGTATGATCTTTATGGCGACTGATCCTGTATCCGCAGCGTTTACGGATAAGGGGAAATGGGCATACGGTATTCTGATCGGTGCGATGTGTATTTTGATCCGAGTCGTAAACCCCGCCTATCCGGAAGGAATGATGTTGGCGATTTTGTTCGCTAATCTGTTCGCGCCACTGTTCGATTATCTGGTCGTACAGGCCAATATTAAGCGGAGAAAAGCCCGTGGCTAATGATAAACCAAAAAATAATGACAGCATCGGCAGAACATTCCTCGTTGTTTTTGTGTTGTGCCTTGTATGTTCGATTGTAGTTGCTGGTTCAGCCGTAGGTTTGAAAGCGCAGCAACAGGAGCAGAAGCTGCTGGATAAGCAGCGTAATATTTTGGATGTGGCTGGTTTGCTAAAACCTGGCATGACAACGGCAGAAATTAAAGAAATCTATAGCAGCCGTATTCAGCCTGAGTTGCTTGATTTGAAAACTGCAACGTTGGCAAAAAGCCGTGGCAACTTTGACCTGAATAATGCCCTGCGCAGTGACGAAACCAGTATTGCTTTGTTACCTGAGCAGGATCTGGCGAAGATCCGCCGCCGTGCCAATATGGCAGAAATTTATCTGGTTAAAGATGAAAATGGCAAAACGACGGAACTGGTTCTGCCAATATATGGTTCTGGCCTGTGGTCAATGATGTATGCCTTTATCTCCATTGATATCGATGGTGTCACATCCCACGGCATTACTTACTACTCTCATGGTGAAACCCCAGGTTTGGGAGGTGAGGTTGATAACCCACAATGGCGCAAGCAGTGGGTAGGTAAAAAACTCTATAACCCGCAAGGTATTCCGGCACTTAAGATAGTCCGTGGCGGTGCAGGTGATAACCCTTACGGTGTAGATGGGCTGTCTGGAGCAACCCTGACTTCTAACGGTGTTCAGCACATGTTTGATTTCTGGCTGGGTGATAACGGCTTTGGCCCGTTCCTGAAAAAAGTACGTGAGGGAGCCTTGAAAGATGGCTGATAGTAAAGAAATAAAACGCGTCCTGCTTGGGCCTCTGTTTGATAATAACCCAATTGCATTGCAGGTTTTGGGTGTGTGTTCAGCGCTGGCTGTTACCACCAAATTGGAAACTGCGTTAGTCATGACCCTTGCAGTTACGCTGGTAACAGCGTTTTCCAGCTTTTTCATTTCATTAATTCGTAACTACATCCCTGGCAGTGTGCGGATCATCGTACAGATGGCGATTATTGCATCTCTGGTTATCGTCGTAGACCAGATCTTGCGGGCTTATGCCTACGAAATTTCCAAACAGTTATCGGTGTTTGTTGGTCTTATCATCACGAACTGTATTGTTATGGGACGTGCTGAAGCCTATGCCATGAAAGCACCACCCGTTGAAAGTTTTATGGATGGTATCGGTAACGGTTTGGGCTATGGCGTCATCCTGTTGCTGGTTGGTTTCCTGCGTGAACTGTTTGGTTCAGGAAAATTGTTCGGTGTTACGGTGCTGGAATCTGTCAAGAATGGCGGTTGGTATCAGCCGAATGGCTTATTCCTGCTGGCACCGAGTGCATTCTTCATTATTGGCATGTTGATTTGGGGTTTGCGGACTCTGAAACCTGCGCAGGTTGAGAAGGAGTAACAAACAAAATGGAACATTATATTAGTTTGTTTGTCCGCGCCGTCTTTATCGAGAATATGGCGTTATCTTTCTTTCTCGGTATGTGTACGTTTTTGGCGGTATCAAAGAATGTTAAGACGGCCTTTGGCCTTGGTGTGGCTGTAACAGTTGTATTGGGAATTTCCGTGCCTGCCAATAACCTCGTCTACAATCTGGTACTCCGTGACGGGGCACTGATGGATGGGGTGGATTTGAGTTTCCTGAATTTCATTACTTTTATCGGGGTAATTGCTGCACTGGTACAAATTCTGGAAATGATATTAGACCGTTATGTTCCGGCACTTTATAACGCGTTGGGCATTTTCCTGCCGTTGATTACAGTGAACTGTGCGATTTTCGGTGGTGTTTCATTTATGGCACAGCGTGACTATAACTTCGGGGAGTCCATCGTATACGGTTTCGGTTCAGGTATGGGCTGGATGCTGGCAATTGTTCTGATGGCTGCTATCCGTGAAAAAATGAAATATGCGGATGTTCCGGCAGGTCTGAAAGGATTGGGGATCACCTTTGTCACCACTGGTTTGATGGCATTGGGCTTTATGTCCTTCTCCGGTGTGCAGCTATAAAGGCGAGAAGAATTCATGGATATAATCATTCTAGGCGTAGTCATGTTTACCCTGATTGTGTTGGTACTGACAGCAATGATTTTGTTCGCAAAATCTAAGTTAGTGAACACTGGGGATATTAAAGTTGAAATCAATGGCGATGAGGATAAAAGTTTCTCTGCTCCCGCCGGTGACAAGTTGTTGAGTATGCTTTCCAACCAGGGAATTTTCGTTTCCTCTGCGTGTGGTGGTGGTGGCTCCTGTGGTCAGTGCCGCGTGAAAATCAGGGAAGGTGGCGGTGATATCCTGCCAACGGAACTTTCCCACATCAACAAACGTGAAGCTAAAGAAGGTTGTCGTTTGGCATGTCAGGTCAATGTTAAACAAGACCTGAAAATCGAACTGCCAGAAGAAATCTTTGGTGTTAAGAAATGGGAGTGTGAAGTTATCTCCAACGATAACAAGGCCACTTTCATTAAAGAATTGAAGCTAAAAATTCCTGACGGGGAAGTGGTTCCATTCCGTGCTGGTGGTTACATTCAGATAGAATGCCCTCCCCATGTCGCCCGTTATGCTGATTATGATGTCCCTGAGGAATATCGCGAAGATTGGGATAAATTTAATCTGTTCCGTTATGTCTCTGAAGTCAAAGAACCAACGATTCGTGCGTATTCAATGGCGAACTATCCAGAAGAGCACGGCATTATCATGCTGAACGTGCGTATTGCAACACCACCACCAAGAAACCCAGATGTTGCTCCGGGTATTATGTCTTCTTATATTTGGTCGCTGAAATCAGGTGATAAGGTAACGATCTCTGGCCCATTTGGTGAATTCTTCGCGAAAGATACTGATGCAGAAATGATCTTTATCGGTGGTGGCGCGGGTATGGCGCCAATGCGTTCTCATATCTTCGACCAGCTTAAGCGGTTAAGCTCTAAGCGTAAGATCTCTTTCTGGTATGGTGCGCGTTCTAAGCGTGAAATGTTTTATACCGAAGATTTTGATCAATTGGCAGCAGAAAATGAGAACTTCACATGGCATGTGGCACTGTCAGATGCTCTGCCGGAAGATAATTGGGATGGTTATACCGGCTTTATCCACAATGTCCTGTATGAAAACTACCTGAAAGATCATCCGGCACCCGAAGACTGTGAATTCTATATGTGTGGGCCTCCGGTCATGAACGCTGCGGTGATTAAAATGCTGAAAGACCTTGGCGTAGAAGATGAAAATATCATGCTGGATGATTTCGGTGGCTGATGGTATACCCAATAAATTTGGGGTTGCAGCTAACATGATTTAACGACAAGCGCCCACAAAATGTGGGCGCTGACGATTCAGAAAGAGCCAAAATAAGCCAGAAAGAGTAAGTTATGCTGAATAAAAAAATGATCAACTGGGTGGCATTGCTGTTTACGACCATGATGCTGGTGGCATGTGGTGGCTCAGAACAGCAAAACCTGAATGGGCAGACGATGGGGACTTATTACTCCGTTAAATATGTTGCTGACTCGTCTGCACCTGCCCCCGAAAACTTGCAAAAAGAGATTGATCGTCTGCTGGAAGAAGTCAACGATCAGATGTCCACTTATCGACCAAATTCTGAATTGAGTCGTTTTAATCAAAGCCGTGAAGTGAACAAGCCTTTTCCAGTATCTGCCGCTACGGCGAAAGTGGTCAAAGAAGCTATTCGGATCAATAAGCTGACAGAAGGTGCACTGGACGTTACGGTTGGTCCACTGGTAAACCTGTGGGGATTTGGGCCAGAAGGGCGTATTACCAAAGCGCCGACGGATGAAGAATTAAAAACTCGCCGAGCCTGGACGGGGATCGATAATTTGTCTGTTGAAGGTAATAACTTAATTAAATCCATTCCTGAATTGTATGTTGACCTCTCTTCCATCGCCAAAGGTTATGGTGTTGATGTTGTCGCTGAGTATCTGGGATCTCATCACATCAAAAATTACATGGTTGATATTGGGGGGGAAGTTCGCACATCGGGCAACAATGGCAAAGGAAACCCGTGGCGGATAGCGATTGAAAAACCATCGGATAGTGGCATGGCTCAAAATGCTCAGGAGATCATTGAACCAGGTAATATGTCTGTGGCAACCTCAGGTGATTACCGCAACTATTTTGAACAGAATGGCGTGCGCTACTCTCACACCATTAATCCGCAAACCGGCAGGCCGATAACACATAATTTGGTTTCAATTACCGTGATAGCACCGACTTGTATGAGCGCTGATGGCTTTTCTACAGGCTTAGATGTACTCGGACCAGAGAAGGGCATGGAAGTGGCTGAGAAGCTGAATATTCCGGTCTTTATGATTGTTAAAACCAAAGACGGTTTTGAAGAGCGTTATAATACCGCCTTTAAGAAGGCATACTTACAGAAGAAATAAGAAAGGAGGAAAGGCGGTGGAAGTCTTTATTGCCACTTTTATCTTTTTCTTGCTGGCTTTTGCTGGCATGGCGTTAGGCTATATTTTTAAGCGCAAAAGCATTCAAGGAAGCTGTGGTGGCTTGGGAAGCATCGGCGTAGAAAAAGTGTGTGATTGTCCTGAACCTTGCGATGCTCGTAAAAAACGCATGGCGAGGGAAACTGCCCGTCAAGCACAGTTGGAGAAGCATCGTATTCTTTAATATTTTTTTACCGTCAAGCAACTTTGTTGTTAGAAAAAATGCCCTGCTGCCAGATAAACAGCGGGGTTTTTTGTTGTTTGTTCAGGGATGACTGTTCAATGTGTATTAAAAAGGTGGCATTCCTTGTGGGCTTGCTGCAAATAATTTTTCACTGAGCTTATTGAGATACCCAAATTTTCCGCAACTTCTTTATAACGCAAGCCTTGGAGTTGAGTGAGTAGAAATGTCTGCCGAACCTTTGCCGGAAGTTCATCCAGAGTCTTATCTATCTTTTCTAACTGTTCTAACAGCATAAGTTGATTCTCAGAAGAATTGGCTGAGATTTCAGGTTGTTCACTGACATAGTCCAGATAATTGTCTTCCAGTTTTTTCCTGCGCCAGTAATTGGAGAGGGTTCTGCGTGCTATTGTCATTAAAAAAGCTCTTGGCTGGCGGATATTTTCCAGATCCGAAGATTGCATCAATTTGATGAAGACCTCATGAACGAGATCTTCAGCCTGATTGGGATAAGCACTGTTTTGTCTGATCCAGTTGCATAACCAATGATGGTAATCGGTATAGAGTTTCTGGGTGATTTGATTGTGCTTAAATGTGCTTTTTTGCACCGCCATAATGATATTGCCTGATAGGATATAACTGATAATGGTTATTATTTGTATTTGATGAGAGGAAGTCAATGCAGCGTTTGGAAACCTAACCCTCTTAAGGTAAGAGGGTTAGGTATTGGAGGGTTAAGTATCAGTTAGAATTGCTGTGAAATGCTGAATTTATAATTCCGGCCAATACCTGAGACTTCCTCTCCTAAGTACGGAGAGTAATCACGGTTGAACAGGTTATCGATAGTGACTCGTGCTTCAAATCCTTTGATAAAATCAGGGCGCCAGCTTGCAAACAGACCGTGCAAGGCATAACCACTGCTCTTTGGTAGTGACCAATTTTTAACCAGTGGCTCTTTATCTTCTGGTGAACGATCTTGCTTACGGATAAAGTCACCTTTCCATCCCATTACCATCTGCCATTGTGGGAGCTTGAACCCTAACATGGCATGTGCAGAAGTTGGTGGTATTTCTACAAGCCAGGTTTTATGCTCTGACCATGGATCGCGCATAGAAGTATCACGCTGGCCACGCATTGTAGAGAAAGATAATTTTCCGAAGAGTGTGCGGCTGTCATAGAAGGTTTCTATTTCCAGCCCCTCGATGGTATATCCTGACAGGTTGCGATAGTTTGCTTGTGGTTTTTCACAGTTGTAGTACGGTACTAAGCCATCAGCTTGGGCTTTACAGTAAACTCCACGTTTTTTAAAGATCTCATCTTTACCACGGTTGCGGAATAAGGTGGTACGGATTTGTAGGCTATCATCTTCAAATACCACATTATTGAAGTCGAGAATTGCACCAAGGCGTATCCCTGTCATTCTCTCAACATCGAGATTACGGCTTGAGCCTCTAAGACTACCGATCCCTTGTACCTCATATTGTTCATCAACTACTGGTGCACGCCATGTACGGCTGACATCAGCAAACAGTGAAAGATTTTTATTGGTTTGCCACAAAATGCCCAAATGGGGTGACCAGCCAGTATAGGTTACACTGCTATAGTCATGATTGATTTCTGGTGATTTATCGTTGTATATGGATGCGTTATTTTCTTTACCCCTATTTTTGACATGATCATAGCGAACACCCGGTGTGACGGTGACGTTGCCTATTTTCAGGGAATCTTGAATATAGAAACTGTAAGTGAATTGATCGCCAGCAGGCATATAGCCTGGCTGATAATAACCATAGTTATAGTTTTTATACTTTATTTTGCTTTTATCGAACATCAGCACATTGCGTTCGTTTTTATGCAAGCGAGTGCCCACCAGTAATTCGTGTTCAATCATACCTGTTGAGAATACGCTTTTATTGTTGATATCAACCAGATTATCGATGTAATCAACCCAGCTTTTGTTTCCCATGGAAGAGCTGTAATTAGCTATGACATTTTCTGGACGATGGTCATTTTGCTTAGTTTTTGAATAAGCATAAATCATCGTCAGGTTCAGCCAAGGATTGTCCTCTGGAGCGATATTCCACTTGGCAGTGTAGTTTTGATCAATCTGATTACGAAAAACGAGTTTTCTCTTCCATGCACCATCCCAACCATATTTTTCTATATCGTAGGCTGAAGGAACATTCATTTTATCTCGTTTAGCTGCCCAAGGTTGCCAGCCATCTGATTCAGATCGCATAGCAGATAAACTTACCGTGTGAGCGTCACTGGGATAAAAGTTGGTTTTCAATAAATAAGATGTTTGGTTGTTTTGTGAAAACTCAAAACGTGTACCATCAGGGCGTTTAATATTGTGCCCATTGCGCTTGCTCACATAGAGCAATCCATCAGCAAAACCGTTAGGATCTCTGCCATATATTGCGCCACTATTGATCCACTGCCTGTCATTCGTGTGGTAGCTTTGTTTGACAAAGCCACCCCAATCTTCATCAGGGCGCAACAAATCGTTCGCATCTTTTGTCACAAGTTTGACCGAACCACCAAATCCACCATTTCCGTTGAGTAAATTGTGTGGCCCTTTATCAACCTCGACACGTTTGATTAACTCAGGCTCAATAAAGACGGAACCCTGACGATACTTTTCGAATCCTTTTGGCGCATCATCCAGAGTGATTTTGATATCTTCCTGGTCGCCCATGCCCCAGATATTCAGCGTTTGCCCGCCGGGACGCGGAGAGCCGGCCATTGAAACACCAGGAAGCTGCTCGAGTAACTGAGCAACATTATCGGCCTGGGTTCGGTCAATATCCGCCTTTTTGAGTACTGAACTTCCCGCACTGGTGCTGTTGTGTAAACTCTCAACAACGGAAAGTGTGGGTAATTTTATCACCTCATTTTTCTTTTCAGATTTTTGCTCTTTGGGATCTTCGATCGCGTAAGCAGTGCTGGAAAGTGCCGCTCCTAATATTAATGTCCCTGAAAGTGTACCTGTTAAAATTTTCTGAATCATGGTAGCGATTGGGCGTTTTTCTAATTTTTGACTATTATTTGCCATAAATTTCCTGAAATATGATCAAGTGAAATATTTTCAATGTAGTAAGTCACCTGATAAATCAAAAAAGGCAAATAAAAATGAGAATTATTTTTATTTGCTTATGGGGTTTTGGAAAGCATACCATACGATGGTGAAATTTAAGTCAAATTTCCTTAGTGTAAGGGGTTCGTCAATGAAGAAAAAGATCCTTGGTTCTCTGATCCTGGCAGGTATCGTGGCACTGATTGCTGGTTGTGATGACGCATCTAAAAAAGCGGAAGATCCAGTACAGCAAACGGAAGAAAGCGCAGTGCACAAGAAAACTGTGACTGAACAAACAGCCACGGATGTAACGGATAATGCAAAAGCAAAATCACAGGAGGTAAAGGAAAATGCTTCACGTGAAGACCATAGTTTGATTGATAAATCTAATGAAGCCGCTGAACAAATGAAATCCAAGGTAACGGATATACAGAATCAAGCGACTAAAACAGCGAGTGATGTGATGGAGGCTATGAAAGCGAAAACGGATGATATCCAGCATCAGGCTAATGATAAACTCGATCAGCTTTCAGGTGCCATGAAGTTGAAGACGGAAGAAATAAAGTCTGAGGCTGATAAAAAGGCGGATGATTTAATTAATCACCTTAAAGGCAATGGTCTTAAAGATGATGGTGATAAAAAAGAAGAAAATTAATTTATCTTCTTAATTCAAGATATTATTGGTATAAAGTGAATTGCATCATAAGGGTGATCTAAAAATGGTCACCCTTATTATTTTCAATCTAAACCAAGTCTTGATTTCTTATCCTAACTTGACTTGCTTATCTATCTAAAAGCAGGTTAGATGTAGACTTTGTAAATTATAATCAGGGTATGGTAATGGAAATAAAATATAGCACAGGAAGACAGAATTCCGAATTAATTCAGCAAGCATTTGCCATTCGCAAACAAGTATTTACGGATGAACAGGGATTTGATGCAGAGATTGATATTGATGAGTATGATGATATCGCTTTGCATGTGGTAGTATTTGATGGTGAAAAACCAATAGGCGTATTACGGGCGATCCTGAAAGATAATAACATACTCAAAGTTGGGCGTGTTGCAGTATTGAGACACTATCGCGGTCAGGGAGTAGGTCGTAAAGTTATGGAATTTATTGAAGATTATGGCAGAAGAAATAACATTGAGACTCTCGTTTTATCTGCACAATGCCATGCTCAGCCATTTTATGAAAGCCTCGGTTATCAAGTTCAGGGCGGGATTTATTTGGAAGAAGGTGCAGAACATATCTTTATGACTTTGAATTTAATATCGTAACAAGATAATTATTGCTATGGGTAATATAAATACGGGAAAAATGAGGGTTCAAATGATATTACGTGAATACCTCAATTTCCCATATTAGTGATTTATTCAGTTTTTGTGAAAATGCATTTTGATTAACTGTTTTTTACTCGTTGGCGGACAGGAACATCATTGGCAACATAATAGTTTGCCTGACTGCGGGGCAGAGGAGAAATTCCCCTGATTTTATCAGCAATTTTTTCAGCAATCATGATCGTTGTAGCATTTAAATTACCAGTAATAATTGTCGGCATGATAGAGGCATCAATCACCCGCAAATTTTCAATGCCATGCACACGTCCTTGACCATCCACAACCGCCATTTCATCTGTCCCCATTTTACAACTGCATGATGGATGAAATGCAGTTTCAGCATGTTCACGAATAAAGGCATCTAACTGTTCATCGGTTTGAATTTCAACACCTGGGCTGATTTCACGTCCGCAATATGGCGCCAGCGCTGGTTGCGCCATAATTTCCCGCGTAATGCGAATAGCAGCCCGGAACTCCTGCCAATCTTGTTCTGTTGACATGTAGTTAAATAAAATACTCGGATGCTGACGCGGGTTCCGTGATTTAATTTTAACTCGCCCCCGACTTGGTGAGCGCATAGAGCCGACATGAGCTTGAAAACCATGTTGATTGACAGCATTGCTGCCGTTGTAGTTAATCGCAACGGGCAGGAAGTGAAATTGAATATTTGGCCAGGCAAATTTTTCGTGGGTACGAATAAAGCCACCTGCTTCAAATTGGTTGCTGGCACCAATACCTGTCCCTTTGAATAACCATTCAGCACCAATTTGGGGTTGGTTATACCATTTCAATGCGGGATAGAGGGAGATAGGTTTGAGGCATTCATATTGCAAGTACATTTCAAGGTGATCTTGTAAGTTTTGTCCAACGCCTGGCAACACGTGCACCGCAGGAATACCAAGATCATTTAATATTTCTTCGGGGCCAATACCTGAACGTTGCAGAATTTGTGGAGATGCGATCGCACCCGCGCAGAGTAAAACTTCTTTACGTGCTTTTGCCAATGTTAAATTTGAACTATTGCCTTGATAAAAATTGACGCCAACGGCTGTCTTTCCTTTAAATTCAAGGGTATCAGTCAAAGCATGGGTCATGATAGTGAGGTTGGGGCGTGATCGTGCTTGATCTAAATAACCACGGGCTGTACTGGAGCGGCGTCCCTGAGGGGTAACGGTGCGATCCATTGGACCAAACCCTTCCTGCTGATAGCCATTCAGATCGTCAGTACGTGGATAACCCGCCTGAATACCTGCTTCTACCATAGCGTGAAAGAGTTCATTATTACCTGCCTTGGGTGTCGTGACACTGACAGGCCCATCGACACCATGATAGTCATTTTCGTCAATATCTCTTGATTCAGCTTTACGAAAATAGGGAAGGCAATCAAGATAGGTCCAATCTTCCAGACCAGATTGTGTTGCCCAATGATCAAAATCCAGCGGATTACCACGGATGTAGCACATGCCATTGATAAGTGATGATCCACCCAACCCCTTACCGCGCCCGCATTCCATGCGCCGGTTATTCATGTGAGGTTCGGGATCGGTTTCATAAGCCCAGTTATAACGGGTTCCCTGCAAGGGATATGCCAGAGCTGCTGGCATTTGAGTACGGAAGTCAAATCGATAATCTGGCCCGCCAGCTTCCAGTAGCAGAACCGTCACATTAGGATCTTCCGTTAAACGAGTTGCAAGTACATTACCCGCTGAACCAGCACCGATAATAATGTAATCAAAAACCATTGTTATCTCCTCTGTTTCAGGCGTGAATTAAAATAGGGATTCAAAGTTACCTAATTCCACCTGTATTGATTTGGTTTGCGTGTAATTTTGTAGTGTAACCAGCCCATTTTCCCGACCAATACCAGAATGTTTATAGCCGCCGACAGGCATGGCTGCCGGAGATTCTCCCCAGGTATTGATCCAGCAGATCCCTGCTTCTAGCTGGTGGATCACGCGATGTGCGCGGGAAATATCTTTGGTGACTAATCCAGCACCGAGGCCATAATGTGTGTTATTGGCTCGGTTAATGACTTCATTTTCTGTTTCATAAGTCAGGATAGACATCACGGGTCCAAATATTTCTTCCTGTGTGATCAACATATCATCGGTACAGTCACTGAATACGGTTGGTGCAACAAATGCACCTTTCGCCAGTTCGCCTTCCAGCAGGCGCTTGCCGCCACAAAGCAGACGGGCATGACTGTTTTTGCCACTTTCGATATAGCGTAAAACAGACTCCATGTGTGGGAAGCTCACCAGAGGGCCAAAGTTAGTGTTGGGATCGAGAGGCGAACCAATGCGAATGCGCTTAACACGTTCAAGAATTTTTGCTTCAAATTGTGGTAGCAAGGTTTTGGGAACAAAAACCCGTGTTCCGTTCGTGCAAACCTGACCTGAACTAAAAAAGTTTGCCATCATGGCAATATCAGCAGCACGATCCAGATTGGCATCATCAAAAATGATCAGCGGAGATTTGCCCCCCAATTCCATTGTGACTTCTTTGAGGGTTGAACCTGACGCATTTGCCATAACTTTTTTACCGGTCACAATGCCACCGGTAAAAGATATTTTGGCGATTTTAGGGTGAACAGTCAGATAATGCCCGACTTCATGGCCGGTGCCAGTCAAGACATTGAAAACACCATTTGGCAAACCGGCTTCGGTATAAATTTCAGCCAACTTCAAGGCGGTGAGAGAAGTGACTTCACTGGGTTTGAAGATCATGGCATTGCCGGCAGCCAGAGCGGGGGCTGATTTCCAAAGGGCAATTTGAATAGGGTAGTTCCATGCACCGATACCTGCTACGACGCCCAATGGTTCACGGCGCGTATACACGAACGAGGATTCACGTAATGGGATCTGCTGGCCTTCAAGAGCCGGAATTAAACCAGCATAGTATTCCAGTACATCGGCGCCTGTGACGATATCAACCTGTTGGGTTTCAGAAAAGGGTTTGCCGGTATCCAGTGTTTCCAATTCAGCCAGTTCATCATTGCGTTCACGCAAGATATTCACCGCCTTGTGTAAGATCCGTGAACGTTCCACCGCAGTCATGGCGGCCCAGATTTTCTGTCCTTTTTTGGCGCTTTCAACTGCCAAATCAACATCTTGTTCTGTGGCAGACTGAAATTGAGCAATAACTTTGCCATTAGCTGGGTTAATTGCGTCAAAAATTGTATTATCAGGATTGGTGCTATCTACATAAGCACCGTGGATATAAAGTTTTTGTAATCCAAAGTGGGTCATAGATTCTCCTTAAGCGTCTATCTATTAGGTGATAAGTCAGGGCTTATCAGATAGTTCGAGTTTCTGTTCGATGTAATCGATAGTAATTTTGAATGCCCCTGCTATATCAAAAGCCTTCCGGCTTAGTGCACTCCGCAGCCAAATGCCGTCAATCAATGCCGCAAGACCTTGCGCTGCCAGCCGTGCTTCTGCTTTTGGCATGGTACGTTTAAATTCAACACAAAGATTGGAATACAAACGACGCTCATTGATTTGTTGTAACCGATACAAATTCGGTTGATGCATGCTACTCGCCCAGAATGCTAACCAGGTTTTCATTGCTGCGCTGTTGATTTGGCTGGGATCAAAATTCCCTTCGACGATAGCTTTCAACCTTTGCGCGGGAGTTGCGTTATCGAGCAGGCATAATCGGCGTGCTACAGCCATTTTTAGCTGATGCAATAGATAATGCATGGTCGCTTCCAGTAAGCCGTCTTTATCCTTGAAATAGTGACTGATAATACCGTTGGAAACTCCCGCTTTTCGGGCTATTTGCGCAATAGTTGCTTCTTGCATTCCAACTTCATTTACAACGATTAATGTTGCATCAATGAGTTGTTGCTTTCTTATCGACTGCATTCCAATTTTTGGCATGATTTTATGCTCAGAAAATCAATTATTCGGACAGTATTAAACTTTTTTTTAATTGAATGTTCAATCAAAATTAAATATGTTTTATCACAATAATTTTACAATAAAGGAGCTATTTTATTTAATGTGTTTTAAATTTTGTATTTAATTCAAGTTGTTATGTGGTTTAAGCTTTTCACGTGTTTCAATGCTATTAATTTCAGGAACTGCCTATGAATACACAAGACAGTCCAAAAAACACCCAGAAAGATACGCTGAATTCTGTCGTTTTTTTTACTTCTGCCGGACTGATTATTGCATTTTCTCTGTTCACTATTTTTTTCACAGATGCAACAAGCGTTTGGATAAAAAATACACTAAATTGGGTATCTAAAACTTTTGGTTGGTACTATTTACTGGCCGCGACACTTTACATTGTGTTTGTTGTTTTTGTTGCGGCTTCCCGTTTCGGTTCAATCAAATTGGGACCGGAGCAATCTAAGCCGGAATTCAGTTTGCTGAGTTGGGCGGCTATGCTGTTTGCCGCTGGGATTGGCATTGATTTGATGTTTTTCTCTGTGGCCGAACCTGTTACGCAATACATGCGACCGCCAACGGGTCAAGGAGAAACGATTGAAGCAGCTCGTCAGGCGATGGTGTGGACACTGTTCCATTATGGCCTGACGGGCTGGTCTATGTACGCTCTGATGGGAATTGCACTAGGATATTTTAGTTATCGTTATAATTTACCCTTGACTATCCGTTCGGCACTTTATCCTATTTTCGGTAACCGCATTAAAGGCTCAATTGGTCATGTGGTAGATATTGCGGCAGTAATAGGGACAATTTTTGGTATCGCAACGACGCTGGGAATTGGCGTTGTGCAGTTGAATTATGGACTGAAAGTTCTTTTCGGGTTACCGCAAGGATTGGGGGTTCAGGGCGGTTTGATATTATTATCTGTGGTGATAGCCATTATCTCTGTGACTTCTGGCGTAAACAAAGGCATTCGATTTTTGTCTGAATTAAATGTCCTGCTGGCGCTCGGCTTGGTCTTGTTCATTTTGTTTATGGGCGATACTGAGTTTCTGCTTAACGGATTAGTGCAGAATATCGGGGATTATATCAGCCGTTTCATGGGCATGACGCTGAACAGTTTTGCGTTTGAACGTCCAACTGAATGGATGAATAACTGGACGCTATTTTTCTGGGCATGGTGGGTGGCCTGGTCGCCGTTTGTCGGATTATTCTTGGCGCGCATTTCCCGTGGCAGAACCATACGTCAGTTTGTGATGGGAACATTAGTCATTCCATTTGTTTTTACACTGCTGTGGCTATCGATTTTTGGTAACAGTGCGTTGTATGAAATTCTTCATGGTAATCGTCAATTAGCGGAGACAGTGTTACAACACCCAGAACAAGGTTTTTACAATTTGCTGTCACTTTATCCGGCATTCACATTTAGTGCTTCTGTGGCCACCATTACCGGACTACTTTTTTATGTTACATCGGCGGATTCTGGCTCGTTAGTGCTAGGAAATTTCACCTCTAATCTGAGTGATATTAATAATGATGCTCCGAATTGGTTGCGTGTTTTTTGGTCTGTGGCAATTGGTGTATTAACGTTAGGGATACTCATGACTGATGGCATTTCTGCTTTGCAAAATACCACGGTCATTATGGGGTTGCCGTTTAGTTTTGTGATCTTCTTTGTGATGGCAGGGCTATATAAGTCTTTGCGGGTGGAAGATTTCCGCAAAGCCAGTTCGTTGCACAATACATCCCCTACGCTTATCCATGACAATGGTTCATTGAACTGGAAGCAGCGCCTCGGCCGCATGATGCATTTTCCTGGCACGAAAAACACCCAGCGAATGCTGGATATGGTGTGTCGTCCGGCTATGCTGGAGGTTGCTAAAGAGTTGGTGATGCGTGGTGCGAAAGTGCAGTTTAATGCACTGCCAGCCAAAGAAAACAAGCGACTGAATCCACTAGAATTGATTGTTGATTTAGGTGATGAACAGAATTTCATCTATCAAATCTGGCCACGACGTTACTCTGTGCCTGGATTTACCTATCGAGCGAGATCGGGCAAATCTTACTATTACCGATTAGAAACTTTTCTTATGGAAGGAACGCAGGGCAATGATTTGATGGACTATACGAAAGAGCAAATTATTAGCGATATTCTTGATCACTATGAAAAACATCTGAATTTTATTCACTTGAACCGAGAAGCGCCGGGGCAGACATTGATTTTTCCTAGTGGGTAATCAACAAACATATGAAATAAACGTCGCCTTCGTAAAGTGATTTAGCCGATATCACGTTTCAAGCCAGTTTCTGTGAAACGTGATTTTCTCTTCTTAATGTTTAATCTTCATCACGAACGGGTGTTTGTGCATACAAAAGATCGGCGGCACGATGGCAAAGTTCTGTAAATATGGCGATTTCCCCTTGGGACATATTAGACGCTACAATATCAGCCATGTTATGTCTGCTGGACTCGGCTCGTTGCAAAAATTTTAGCCCTTTTGGGCTCAATTTAGTGACCAGCTCGCGTTTATCGCTTTCCCCTGCTTCTTGTTTAATAAGCTCTTTATCTTTTAGCAATCTCAGAATCTTAGATATTTTAGAGCGAGTAAAACCGAGCTTTTCGCCAATCACCGTAGGATTCATCGGCTGATATTGTCGAAGTAAATGTAAAATATCATATTGCGCCCATGAAATACCCTCAGGATTTGTAATGGTTCTTCTCGCAACAAGAACGCACTGAAGCCTGCTCAATGCATCTTCAAAAGGTGTTACGGTAGTATCATAAGTATCTTGATTATCTGTTTTCATGTGGACTCTTTATAACCTGAATGTTGAATAAAAAACCGAGCTAATCGCCTGTCCCATAAATAAAATTTTATAACGGAAAATGATTTTTATAGGGCAGGCTCGTAAATATCCACTTATTTACGATTATGAACAGTCAAAATCAAGAGAAAATAGCTGCTCGGTTAAGAACATCCTCATAGTCGTGTAATTCTTTAATTTTACCGTTGTTCAATTTAAACACATTAACATATAAGCAATAGAAATCTTTCTTATGTGGCAACGTCTTACCATTCAAGCGATATTCAACGATAAAAATATCAGGATTATCTGTAGGGTACAGTTCTACATCCTGAACAGAAGTAAAAATCAGAGGCGCCTGACCAAAACTTGCTGAATAATGCTCAAGTATCAGTGACTGGCTCTCAATAGTATCGCGACTGGTGCGAAATGGTAACCTCAGGATACCATCGTCACAAAATAGAGCCGCAAGTTTTGTTGGTGACTTTTCCAAAACAGCTTCTATATATTTATCGAACACAACTTTAAACATTATTTCTCCTTAGTGTTTTACGGGTTACTTACTTTCAGGTTTATATGACGGTATGCTTGCTTTATCCATAAAATAAGAGATTAATTTTGAGAAAGTTTTGACATTAATATCTGGAAAATCGAGACCCAAGGCGTTAATGGCCTCGTGTGTGCTTTGGTTGTTATAGGTGCTATGACCAATATTCAGAGCATCTTCTTTAAAAAGGTGGATCAGTGAACCCAGCGCTACATCATCACCATTGACAACCATGTGTCCGAGTTTTTCTAACCATGCTGATTCAGAAACCGTTGTGATGTCATGTCCTGTTTGTTTGATAGCCTGATATGCTGGGGTAAAATCAGTGCCTTTCGGATGAAATAAATGGAAGTTTTGTTGCTCATGTATCTTATTAGCGGTTGATAATGTCACAATGGCCTGACTGACGAAATCAACTGGCAATAAATCAGTACGTAGCAATTCAGGATATGGTGCAATTCCCATTTGGATAAAGCTTTTAATTTGTAGCCATAAAAAATCGTCTTTTTGACATGCACCGGTAACACTGTCACCTGATATACGTCCTATCCGATAAATATTGATATCAACACCTTGATCTCTGGCCTGCTGTACATATTGCTCAGCTACCCATTTACTTTGGGTATAACCGATAGACAGTGAATTTGGGTAGTCAGGAAGGCTATCTTCTGTGATTGGTTGTTTAGGATAGTCCGGTGCAAATACGGCAATAGTAGAAATATACTCCAGTTTCTTACGCTCGTGGTGACAACAAAAATCAATGACTTCCACGATACCATCGACATTCGTTCCCTTAACAGAACTGTATGGGAGAACAAAATTAATATGAGCAGCTACGTGATATATTTTAGAAACTCTTTCTGATAATGACTGATATTCTGCCTCAGTTAAATCAAATTTCGCCTTGGCAATATCTCCCACCACAATTTCAACACGTGAAAAATCAATGTCATGATCGATACCATAACAATGAGCATTTTTTATGATACGGTTCAATCCTGCACTATTATCGGTGGCTCTGACTAAACAAATGACTTTACTCGTTGGTTGTTGTAGTAAAGCGCGAAGCAGATAGATACCTAAAAAACCAGTGGCGCCTGTGAGTAATATATCACCGCTTATTGATGGGGTTAATTGGCGTGTATCCGTCCAATCATGTTGGACGAAAGCATCGTTAATAAATGTACTTTTTATTTCATTATTTGATTTTTTATCACTATTCAGATAGGTATCAACCGAAACGGCCATGTCGCGTAAGGTAGGAGTATTGAATAGTAATTTGAGCGGGAAATCGACATTAAATTGTTTGCGTAGTAAATACACTAACTGTGTTGCTAATAGTGAATGCCCTCCGATGTTGAAGAAATTATCTCTTAGTTTAATGACTCGGTTCGGAAAAACTTTTTGCCAGAGTAATTTGACTGTTTGTTCGGTTGAAGTCAGAACCTCTTCAATATTGTTTTTTTCAACATCATCCGATATTTTAGATATTTCAATGTGATGTAGTGCTTTTCGGTCAATTTTACCACTAGGAGTAGTTGGAAGATCGGTCAAAAATACGAACTCATTTGGGATCATATAATCCGGTAGATAGCTACGTAATCTAGTCAGCAGTTCAATACGTTCTAATGGCACAATTGTGACGATAAAAGCCACCAATATTTTGTTATCTGCTGATATTTCTTTTCCAATAACCGCAGAGACTTTCACTCCATCCAATGAATTGATAACGGCTTCTATTTCTGATGGTTCAATCCGGAATCCCCTAATTTTTAACTGATTATCCAGACGACCCAGGTATGTAAATGAACCATTGGATTTTAGTTTTATGAGATCACCCGATTTATAAGCATGTTGGCTCAGTGCACCAGGCCAGTTTTCGGTTAAAAATCGTGCTTGAGTTTCATAATCTTTATTGTGATAACCTGGGGAAAGAAAATCGCTGATAATCCAAAGTTCGCCTGCGACACCCGCGGGAACCATACGTTTGTGTTTATCTAATACAAGCAGGGTAAATCCGGGGAGCGGATATCCTATTGATGCACTGTCTCCCCACAAAGAGATATCTGTTGGCATGACATAAGCGGAACAAACATGGCTTTCTGAAGGGCCATAAAGATTAATCAGTCTTCGGTTGGCATTAAACATCTGTTTAATGTCAGCGGTAAGAACCAGTTGTTCACCTGTTGAGTAGACTTCCTCAAGCATTGATAGTTGGGCTTTATTCGTGACGGTTAATTGAGCCAAATGCTGAAGTGCTACATAGGGAAAATATGCCCGGCGGATCTCGTTTAACTCAATGACATTTTGCAAATGATGCAGATCCTTACGTTCCTCTTCATCTGCGATATATAACTTTCCACCAGTACATAAAGTGCCAAATATTTCCTGTATAGAAACATCGAAAGACAAAGACATATAATGAAGTGTGCAATCACCTTCACCACAAATAGTGATTTCTTTTTGCCATGTAAGAAGATTGGACAGTGTCTTATTCAGTAAACGCACTCCTTTGGGTTGTCCTGTTGAACCCGAAGTGTAAATGACATATAACTCATCTTCCGGTTTGCGTTGCACTGATTGCCAGTTAACATCCCGTATAAATACCGTTTCATCTAACACGACTTTGTGGATGGTCGCAGATAATGTTGTGACAAACTCACGGATGGTTACGATACAATCCACTGCTGCGTCCCGCAGCATATATTCAATACGTTCCTGGGGATAATTTGGGTCAATGGGAACATAAGATGCCCCCGTTTTCAAAACGGCCAGTAAAGCGGCAATAGAATCTTCATTTCGGTTTAGTAATAAACCTACTCGTGAACCAACGCTGATGGTATAACTGGTATGCATAAATTCAGCTAGCTGGTTGGCGCGATGATTTAACCAGCCATAAGTCCAGTGACCGTGACGTGTTATTAATGCAGTATTGTTCGGATGAATTTTTGCATATTCCTCTATTTCACCAATAAAACATGGGTTGTTCATATCAGCGAATGGAGTACTTGAACGATTTACTATGGATAGCTGTTCATCTTGAGTGAGTATTTCAACTTCACTTAACGTTTTTTCACCCCACTCACCCATACATAAAGCGGTTTGTCTGTATAGCTCCAGCCAATATTGAATGGTGCTGCCTTCAAATAGCTCGGCATTAAATTCCATAATTAAACGATGAGATGTACCCGTTTCGACAAATAGGGTTAAATCATATTTAGCGGATTGAATATACTGTTCAGTGATCTTTATTGAGTAAGGGAAATCTTGAAATGCATCATTGATAGTATCAAGATTGACAAGTAATGTTTGAAAAACAGGGTTATCTAAGCCAAAGTTCTGGCCTGCATCTGCAACAATGTCAGTAAATGGTAATTGCTTATTAAAATGTGCCTGAATAAAGCGGTTACGAATTGATACTGCAAACTGATTCACTGTACTACCTGAATCTAAATGAGATCTGAACGGTAAAGTATTAACCAAATATCCTACAGTTTCTTCAAATTCACTGTTATCCCGTAGCGCAAAAGGGATACCAATGGTGATATCTTTTTGACCAGATAAACGATACAGCAAAAACTGCCAGCACATCGTCATATACATGAAAGGAGTCATTGCAAGATTTCTTGCCTGCTTCGATATTTTCAATGTGTCATCATGGCTAAGTTGCAAATGACGATAACCTGCTTTGGTTCCTTTGTACTCTTTTCTGGAGTAATCAGTTGGGAGATCTATCATAGAAGGGTACGGAGTAAGTACTTCTTTCCAATAGTTTTTCATGATGGAAATTTCAGGTTTGGCTAATTGTTCTTTTTGCCATTGGGTGAACTCCAAGTAATCAGCACTGATTTTCCGATAATGAAACTCTCTGTTTTCAGCCAAATGCGCATAACATGTGAGAATATTCTTGATAAAAATAGTCACTGATGGTGCATCAACGATAATATGATGAAAACAACACGCCAACCAACACCGTTTTAATTCCCCTGTTATCAAACAGATATCGAATAACGGTCCTTTTGCCAAATCATATTGTTTTGACGCCATTTGTTGAATAACTGCTTCTGGGTGATTCACCTCAGTGATAGTTTTGTGCGTAATATGAACGTGATAGGGTTGTTCGATGACTTGATAAAGCTGATCTTGATTAAATGTAAAGTGTGTGCGTAAAACTGGAGTGACTTCAACAAATTGAGTGATTGCCTCTTCCAGTAAACGGTGATCTAACTGAGTCTCTATTTCTATCAGTAATGGAATATTGTAGCTTTCAGGTTGGCTCAGCACCTGATCAAGTAACCATAACCCTTTTTGCCCTTGTGTACTGGGTATATATGTTTTGTTATCCAATATATCCTTTACGGCTTTGTTCAATGATTCATTGTCCATTGCTGCTCTCCAGGCCATCTTTTCCAAACTGGGCTGCTAATTTTTCGACACTATTCACTGAAAACACATCGGCAGATGAAACAGGAATATCAAGTGCCTTACTGACAAGAGAGGCTAATTTGATTAGGTGAAGAGAATTTGCTCCCTGTTCCCAAAACGAAGTTGCTGGGTCAAGGTTCTTATAACCCGTGATCTCTTGCCATATTGAGAGAATTTTGGATTCTATGTTGTCATCGCGTTGTTTGTGCATCCCATTAACAATAAGCTGAGCCATTTGATTTCGGTCGCGTTTACCATTTTTATTCATTGGCAAAGAATTAACATGTGTAAACCGTTCTGGAACCATGTACGACGGCAGCTTTGACTTCATAAATTCGCGAAGATTGATGTTAGATAGAGAACCTGACTTACTCAGATAGCAGGCATGTAATAGAGGCTCATTATCCGTTTGCTCTATAGTTACAATGACATCTTCTATTTGAGGATGTGAACGTAGAGTATGTTCCACTCCGGTGATTTCGACCCTGAAACCACGAATTTTACACATGTGGTTACTGCGCCCCAGTAGTGTGATATTGCCGGATTTATCTCTTTTAGCTTGGTCATTAGTGCGGTAATAGCGCTCATGATGACCATTAAGATCCAGCCAGACAAAACGCTCATGGGTTAATTCAAGATCTGAATATCCTTCCGCAAGCCCTGCGCCACTGATACAAAGTTCTCCCTGTATATCTGGAGCACAAATTTCTAAATTATCATTCAGCACGACCATATTGACGAGAGGCAATGGGTAACCAACAGGAACGGGGGAATCAGCATCCAGTATTTCATCTGGTAACACCTGATAGACAGAAGTAAGAGCTGAATTTTCCGTACATCCCATACCATTGAATATACGCCCCTTACCTGCCTTGGCTGCCATTGAAAACAGTCTGGGATTAACAAAATCACCTGAAACGATGACACAATCAGGTTTATGTAGAGTATTAGGAGAAACTTCTACAAATAACCGGAACAGCCCACCAGATAAGGAAAGAATAGAAATATGCTGATGACTAATAATGTTATCGATTTCGGCTAAATCAGGGACATCGTTTGGGTAAACAACGAGTGTGGCTCCAGTCAGAAGGCTTATCCAAATTTCATTGGCACTTGCAGCAAATGACAGCTCTGCTAGCTGCAAATAACGGTCATTGTTTGTATTACCTAACTGGCTGATAGGGATTGCCAGGCGGGTTAACCCACAATGACGGATAATCACACTCTTTGGTTTTCCTGTTGAGCCCGAAGTCAACAATATCATTGCTGGGTCTGTCGCAACTAACGTTTCGGTTATAGTTTCAAATCTTGTCGGTATGTAATCTAAATCACGGGCTTGAGAAAAAATGTTTTCTATAGAGATAAATGAGTAAGTTACTTGTGAACCCGATGTTTTAAATTTAGTTCTTTCAGCGTTATCAGAATCTGAAATCAGTAAACTGATGTCAGCGGTCTTGATGCAATCTGCTATATACTGCTCTGGGCTGTTATTGTTAAATACATTACTTAACGGAACAATAACCGCCCCCAACCGAATTACCGCTATCAGCACCAGATATAATTCAAGGCTGCGAGTGATCTTAATTGCTACTTTATCTCCTTTTTTTACCTTCATTTTTTGTAAAACAAATGCTACCTGCGCTGATTGTTGCCAAACTTCACAATATGATAATGTTTCGAAGTTAAATATTAACGCGGTTTTATTTGGATATTTCTTTACTATTTCACCAAGAGCATTTGGTATAGTACGAAACTGTTCAACCTGTTTTTCAATCATGTAGTAAACCTCATTATATTTATATGAGTTAAAACAATGAAGATATATTAAATAACTCTTTTAAGAAGTCTTCGAAAAATGATCTTGATCAATGTGCACTCATTTTTGTTTATTTCTATTGCCTAAGATACTGATGAAACAAAGTCTACAGTGTAATCCTAAAAACAGTCAAATGGTTTACAAAAAGAAATCATGTTGTTTGTATTTTTGTTGTCATTAAATTTAAATCCATTAAAAACAATATCTTATTAAAATGTTGAGTAATGGATTCATTTAAATAGTTGACATAATACATGTAAATTACGGATGATGAACAGCGCGAGATCGATGGCTATCTATTTATATAGAACTGTATCTCTTTCAATGTAAAAATTTATCATTTTAATTTAAATACAAGCTAAGGGCGTATTTGTTTCCTTTGCTTTATTTAAAAATGTTCATGCAACTGCCCTGGTTATTAATAGTAATATGCTCTCGATTGTGAATTATTAATTTACCCTTCATTAGAAGTGGAGTATTAGTTAGATGGATACATTAGAAATTATTGGCTCTTCATGGCAGCAACCGATTTGGAACAATCTGGTAACATTGTCCTACATAAAAAAAGAGTTATTGAGGCTACCACCATTAATTAATTATAAAAAATTGACACATTTTTATAATCAATTGGAAAAAGTTTGGTTACACAAAGCGGTAATAATTCAAATGGGTGATTGTGCTGAACGGATTATCGAATGTGATCAACAATCGGTTGTTCCAAAAGTTGATTTATTACATGAATTATCAAACATTTTTTCTACTTTACTGAATAAGCCTGTGATCACAGTTGGCCGCATCGCGGGTCAATATGCAAAACCGCGCTCTAATGCAATTGAAAAATATCGCAATACTACGTTACCTGTATGGCGTGGCGACAGTATAAATAGTCCAGAGCCTGTTTCAGATGCCAGAATAAATGATCCCAAACGGATGTTAATCAGTTATCACGCAGCTTCACAAACCCTGTCTACGATTGATGATTACATTCGAAGTAGACCTGATATGAATTTACAGGTCTGGACAAGCCATGAAGCCTTATTGTTAGACTACGAACATTCTCAGTTGAGAACTACACCTGATGGACAGAGATATCTTGGTAGTACCCATTGGCCTTGGATCGGCATTCGTACCCTTGATTTAAATAGCCCTCATGTTGAGATGTTATCAAATATAGATAACCCGGTAGCATGCAAAATCAGCGATAAAGTCTCTCCTGATTTAATCACTGGATTATGCAAAAAACTCAATCCCCAAAAAATCCCTGGGCGACTGACATTTATCACCCGTTTTGGCCATAAACATATTCATAAACTCGGTCCTCTTATTGATGCGGTATTGGAGACAGGTATCCCCGTGCTTTGGATGTGTGATCCCATGCATGGAAATACAACAAAAACAGCGAATGGAAATAAACAACGAATTTTTGACGAGATGGTGGATGAAGTGGCTAGTTTTCAAATCCAGTTAGCCAAGCGTCATGCTTGTTGTGCAGGCATTCATTTAGAAACAACGGCTGAAGATATCGCTGAGTGTTTTGGTTGCGGTTTCAATCCTAAAGAATCCGAATTATCGAACATCGTATGCGATCCACGATTGAACAAAATACAGGCAGTTGAACTTATTAAACAATGGGCAATTAATCAGGAGGCATTATGACATTTGACAAAAAATATGTTGCTGTGATTACCGGCGCATGTGGTGGTATCGGTGAAGCCATCGCCAGACGATTGGCGACGAAGGGAATAATCTTAGCGCTTATTGATAAACAGGCAGGGGCGTTACAAACTCTGGTGGACAGGCTTAGCGATGAATATTCTCAATCCATTATCGGTTTTCCTGTGGATGTTGCGGAACCTCAACAAGTTGACAGCGCATTTCTTGCCATCAGAAATCAACTCGGACCCATCGGTTATTTGGTGAATGGCGCTGGTGTATTGCACCATGCCGCTGTTGAAAACACCGATATTGATGCATGGAACCGGATCTTTGCTGTTAATGCGACGGGGGTATTCAATGTCAGCAAAGCCGCAGCCAGTTATATGCAGGAGCAGAAAAAAGGGAGCATCGTGACTGTTGCTTCAAATGCTGCACGAGTACCCAGGGCAATGATGGCCGCATATTGTGCTTCAAAAGCGGCTGCTCAAGCCTTTACCTATGCACTTGGGTTAGAAATAGCTCCATTTGGCGTCCGGTGCAATATCGTTGCTCCTGGCTCAACAGATACATCAATGCTGCGTAGTATGTGGGAAAATGAAGCCGATAAAAGCCACACATTGTACGGTAATCCAGATCAATTTCGCATTGGTATCCCACTACGCAAGATTGCTACACCAGACGAAATTGCCGCCGCTGTTTGTTTCTATCTAAGTGAAGAATCCAGTCAAACAACGTTATCGACTTTACTGGTAGATGGTGGAGCGGCATTAGGTAGCTGTTAGTGAATAGCCAGCAAGGGATATAACATGGAAAAGATATTATCGTACTCATTGCCTAATGATGCTGATTTACCCAAATCTACAGCAAATTGGCTTCCAGATAGGCATCGCGCAGCTTTGTTGATCCATGACATGCAAAAATACTTTGTAGATTTTTTTGAGGCTGAAACCAGTCCGATAAATGGGGTAATTAGTAACATCTGTATGCTATTGAGTGTTGCCAGAAATTTTAATATTCCCGTGTTTTATACCGCTCAGCCCGGCAGCATGACGCCAGAACAACGCGGATTATTAAAAAATATATGGGGTGAAGGCATGCAAGCAATAGATGAACATCGGGAAATTATTCCGCTTCTGACACCCACTAAAGATGAAACTGTACTGACTAAGTGGCGTTACAGTGCATTCTTTAAATCCAATCTGTTACACCATTTAAGGGATTTGAACCGCAATCAACTGATCATTTGTGGAGTATATGCCCATATAGGATGTCTGACTACCGCGATTGATGCTTATTCACATGATATCGAAACCTTCTTGGTCTCAGATGCTGTGGCGGATTTTTCAAAGGAAAAACATCACCAGGCATTGAAGATGGCAGCAGAAATATGTGCCGTAGTGGCATCGACGGAACAAATCATTGCAAATCTAAGAAAATAATACGTCAGGGAAACTAAAAAGCCTGATAAGACAGATTCTAAGGGGGAATGATGTTGTTGAAAGAATTACCACAGGGAGATCTGCAATCAGAGGATGCGAAAAATCTCTTTAGCCGTTTAATAAAGGCGAATAAACCTTTTGCCTGTATTTATCGCCCATTATCTGATGCTAAGGATTCGTTTTTATTACTTGAGGGGAAAATAGAATACAGCCATTCACTCTCAGCACTAGATACAATTTCTTTAGAACCGACTCTTTCATTGAAATCAGACAGTTTTTGCACAGTGGATATCACTTCGGCTGAAGAGCTAAGCGCTTCTCAATTAATTATCATTCCATTCAATCAGATTGCTGAAAAGGGATTTGCATGCCATAACGACAACGAACCGGTCCTTATCATGAACGTCGAGACGCAAGCTCGTTATCAAATAAATAACTGGGGATTTATTGAGGGTAGCAAGCCAATAAAAGCGGCTAATATACATTTCGATGTTACAGACGAGGATTACAGTCAGATTGTAGAACAGGTGATCAATGATGAGATTAGTGCCGGAGAAGGCAGTAATTTCGTTATATCGAGAAGTTTAGAAGGTGATATTGAAGATTTTTCATTACAAGATGTACTCTCACTATTTAATCAATTATTGATAAATGAATGTGGTTCTTATTGGACATGGATTGTTTATACCGGTGACCGCTATTTTGTCGGTAGCAGTCCGGAGCAACATATTATGGTGGATGGTAAAGATGTTACCATGAATCCAATAAGTGGCACGTTAAAATATCCAGAAAAAGAGATAGAACAGGCTTTGTACTACTTCGTTGATGACAAAAAGGAACAAAATGAACTTTTCATGGTTGTTGATGAAGAACTGAAAATGATGAGCCGTATATGTGATAGTGATATTACGGTGATTGGTCCCCAATTAAAGATGATGTCTCAGGTTGCACATACGGAATATTTTATCCGTGGTTCAACATCACAAACAATTCAAACTATCCTGAAAGAGTCGTTGTTTGCACCAACCGTTACTGGAAGCCCAGTGCAAAATGCGTCTCAGGTCATTAAGCGCAGGGAAAAGCGTGGTCGTGGTTATTACAGTGGTGTTATCGGTATGATTGGTGTTAAGAATAACCAACGCTATCTGGATTCCACTATATTAATCCGCGCGGCTGATATTACAAAAAATGGGCATTTCCGATTAACATCAGGAGCAACAATTGTTCGTGATTCAACTCCGAAAAATGAAGCTGAAGAGACCAAAGCAAAATTGAGAGGTTTAATGAGTTCTTTTTTTGATGAGAAAAAAAACATTAATTCAACCATTAGTACCCAATTATCTGAACCTGTGTTGAGTAATATCGTTGCAATATTACAGCAGCGTAATCATAAAGTTTCTTCTTTCTGGTTAGATAATTCTAAAAAAATAGCATTGGCACCCAATTGTCTTCCTTCCATTACGCTCATTGATATGGAGGACTCATTTACTGAGATGATTGCTTACCAGTTACGTTATATCGGGCATAATGTAACGATCGTTTCATGGTCTGAGTCTGGGGCACGTTTGCCGCAATTAATGAATTCAGGTAAAACAGATATTCTGTTTATTGGTCCAGGTCCAGGAGACCCGAACGCTGTCAGTCATGACAAGATGGCAACGGGACGGGCATTGATTACAAATCGTTTAAAACAGAATTTACCACTAATTGGAACCTGTCTGGGGCATCAACTTATTTGTGCTGAATTTGGTTTGCCCATCAAACGGCTTCCCAAAACACGACAAGGAATGCAATATAAAGTAGCCATTGAGCATATAACCTGTCATGTCGGGTTTTATAATAGTTTTGCCGCGATGCACAAATTACCGCACTGGTTTACGCCAAAATATAATCGATTGGTTTATCTTGAACGATTAGGTAAAAGTGAAATTATTGCATTGAAATCTAATAATGTGGCATCAATACAGTTCCATAACGAATCATTTTTAACTATTGATGCATTTCCTATTTATAATTGGATGATTAATAATTCTATAGGATGTGAAGGTGAGTTTTTTAAAAAATCAATGTGTTAAAAGAAAAGGATCGTGAGTCTTTGTTGGGACAATCTATGTAACATGCTGAAGAATACACTTGGTTGTCCCGCTTAATTAATTAGCATTTTATTTTTTCTGGTTTTATTGAGCGACAATGTTGACGTAAATAATCTGCGGTCAATGAATTACCCTCTTCAAACATCGCCTGTGGTGTGCCACTGAACATCACCTGACCACCCTCAGTCCCTGCGCCTTCACCTAAATCAATAATCCAATCCGCTTCTGCAATAACTTCTATATTGTGTTCAATGATCAAAACAGAGTTTCCCTGTTCGACAAGGCGGCGAAACAACGTAATAAGTACCTCCACATCAGAAGGATGAAGACCGGTTGTCGGTTCATCAAAGACATACACGTCACCTTTATTGTTAAGGTAAGATGCCAGTTTCAGTCTTTGACACTCTCCCCCAGACAGGTGATCAAGCGATTCACCGAGGCGCATATAACCTAACCCGACACTCTGAATATTCTCTAATGTGGGTTGGATCTGGCTGTCTCCCGCAAAAAAATTTGTTGCCTGAGTAATACTCATATTCATGAGTTCAACAATCATTTTTCCTTTATATTTATAATTTAAAGTTTTTTTATTGAATTTTTGCCCCTGACAAGCTTCACAAGGCAAGGATATCGAATCCATAAAAGCCAAATCGGTTTCAATCACGCCTAATCCTTTGCATTCCGGACATCCGCCCTTCGCATTGGGGGAAAACCACGATTTATCCACGTGATTAGCCAGCGCAAAACGCTCTCGGATGTGTTCAAAAATACCGCTCCACGATGCAATATGTGAGCGTTTCGAGGTATGAATGGGTTTTTGGTCGATAACAACCGCATTTGTACATTGAGGAACAACCTCTCCCATAATTAAGGAGCTTTTTCCGGAGCCTGCTACGCCACTGACAGCAAGCATTATTCCCAGCGGAACCTCTATCGATATCTCTTTAAGATTATGTAGTGTTGCGTTTCTGACAGAGATATAACCAAGTGGTTTTTCGGGATTTCGATTAAGGCGGGTTGTTTGAGACAGATATTTTCCTGTTAATGTGCCAGAGGCTCGTAACCCACTCAGATTGCCCTGATAAGTGATAATTCCACCGTTATCACCTGCACAGGGGCCTAAATCAATGACATGATCTGCGATTTTAATGACATCCGGGTCATGTTCGACCATCAAGATAGTGTTGCCCTTGTCACGTAATTGCTGAATCAGTGTATTAAGTTTTGCTATATCGGCGGGATGTAATCCGGTGCTGGGTTCATCAATGATATAAGTCATTCCGGTGAGACTGCTGCCTAAATGTCGCACCATTTTTAATCGTTGCGACTCTCCACCTGATAATGTTGGGGTTGAACGGTTAAGGTTTAGATATCCCAGACCGACAGAGCACATTGAGGCTAAACGTTCTTTTAAGGCATCAATTAGCGTGCTCACTGAAGGAGCAACCAGTGTTGCGATAAACTGGCTCAGCGCTATAATCGGCATATCGACACAATCACCGATACTTTTACCCTGAATTGAGCATGACAGGATCTGTTTATTAAGTCTCTGTCCATGACAGGCAGGACACTGTTTCATTGAAACAATATTCCGAAATTCTTCACTTTGGTACTCTTTGTTATCTTTTACAAGATAACTGCGCGTGAATCTGGGAATGAGTCCTTCAAATCGGGCAGATTTAGGCCAGTCAGGGGATGGGGTGGTCGGTGCAATGTTATCCGCGTAAAGCAAAAGCTGGCGTTCTTCTGTCGAATAATCGGCGATTTTCTTATTATTATCAAACAACCCCGAATGAACATATCGGCGCCACCGCCAGGTGCCTGGTGCAAATGAGGAATATGCGATTGCACCTTCATTCAGAGATTTGTCTTCATTCAGCAGTTTTTTTACATCTATCGTACTGGCAATGCCCAGCCCCTCACAATTGGGGCACATACCTGATGGGTGGTTGAAAGAGAAAATGTTGGAATACCCGACAAAGGGTTTACCGATTCGGGAAAACAAAAGGCGCAATAAAGTATAAATATCTGATGCTGTACCCACCGTCGAGCGGACATTTTCCCCAATCCGCCTTTGGTTAATGATAATCGCGGTGGTAAGGTTATTTATCTCATCGACATCAGGCTGACCATAGTACGGTAACCGATGCCGAATATAAGGCGGAAAAGTATCATTGAGCTGTCTTTGGGATTCCGCAGCAATTGTACCGAATACAAGAGAGCTTTTACCTGAACCAGAAACACCAGTGAACACAGTGATGACATTCTTAGGAATACGTAAATCAATACTCTTAAGGTTATTTTGCCTTGCACCACGAATTACAATAGTGTTTTGTTCATGATTTCTCATTTCATTTATCTCCTTACACGCACTAACATCAGGGAAAAGAGAGTGATAATCCCACAGCCGATTAATACAATAGATATAGGAAACAGAGACACAGATTTGCCAAGACCAGTTAAAAATGCCGTCAAAGAAGCCGCGCCAAATTGAAGAGCACCGAGGATAGCAGAGCCAGCCCCTCTTACATCAGGAACTGCTGTTAATGCTAAACTAGCTGCATTGCCAAAAATAAATGCCATCGTAAACATAAGCATCATGAAAATTGCCGTCGTTAACTCAAGCTGATAGAGGCTGAGATAATTCACAATCAGTAGCAAACAAGCTAAGACGAAAGTGGTTACAACACCAATTATGACAAGCGTTCTGGCACCGAACCGCTCAACCCATCGGGCACTCAGTATGCTGCTGAACATCATAATTCCGGCATTAATCGCAAATACAATGGAAAAAAATCCAGGACTGAATTTAAACATGGACTGGTATATAAAAGGTGATGCTGAAATATAGGCAAACAGTGCCCCAAAAGTAGAGGAGAATATTAGGGTATATCCCATATAGGTTCTATTTTTGAACAGTTTTAAAAATTGCTTAACCAGACTGTTCTTATTGCCACCAGATGCTGATTTATCCGGTAAACTTTCCGGTACATAAACGAACGTTAAGGTGGTAATTATCAGTGAAATAACCGCCATAAAGATAAATACAACCTGCCACGGGAAATAAGCAGCAATTCCTCCTATCAATGGAGCAACTATTGGTGCTGCACCTTGTATTGCCAGCATTAGATTGAAATAGTAAGCGGCTTTGTTACCGAAACTGAGGTCGGAAACAATGGCTCGTGTCAGAACAATACCTGATGCGCCACCAGCACCTTGAAAAAAGCGGCTAATGATTAACATCTCAATATTTGCAGATAATGAACAAGCAATTGATGCTACAGTTAGCAAAATCATGCCACCTAATAACAGTTTTCTCCTGCCAATAGCATCCGACCAGGGACCAATGATTAATTGTCCAATTGCAAGACCCGCCATAAAGGAAGTTAGACTTAATTGAATACCAGCCTGAGTCGTGACTAGTGCATGTGACATGGCGGGGAATAAAGGAAGGTATATGTCGGTTGAAAGAGCGCCAATGGCACTCAACATTCCCAGAACCAGAACAAGTTTGAATCCCAGTTCACTCTTTTGGTTAGGTGAAGCGGTTTGATTTAAATAACTGTTACTTATTGTGTTTTCTGATTTTTTCACTGTCATTCATCTCGGATAATAAAAATATTATGAAGACTATAACACCGCAAAAAAATGATTTCAAAATAGAAATTATACTCTTCGTGGTGCTGACAAAATCCATGCGATATTGAATCCTATTCAACCTTTTTGATTAGATGAGGTAATTGTTGTAAGAATATGTTATTTATTATATTTATTGTTTTTTGTTGTCATTTTCATCGTAATATAAGATAGCATAAAATCTATGGCTTAGGGTAAATTTGATTTCAAAATGGAAATTATTTTTATCCTATAAGGATATCCAAGAAATCAATTTGTTGAATTTTTGCTGAAAAATTAGCTAGAGTTTCATGATCTCTTTCTGTATATTTATACAGTTGTTTGGCATGGGGAGAGCAGATGCGAAAAATTATTCATATTGATATGGATTGCTTTTTTGCTGCCATCGAAATGCGGGATAATCCTTCCCTTCGCGATATTCCGGTTGCAGTTGGCGGGAGCGCTGATCGAAGGGGGGTAATTAGCACGGCAAATTACCCTGCCCGTCGTTTTGGGGTGCATAGTGCGATGTCCACCGCCATGGCATTAAAGCTTTGCCCCCAATTGAAAGTTATTCCTGGCAGAATGGCGCATTATAAAGAAATATCTCAACATATCCGCCAAATTTTTTCCCGTTACACTGAATTGATTGAACCTCTTTCTTTAGATGAAGCCTATTTGGATGTGACGAATTGCCATTATTGTCACGGTTCTGCCACGTTGATTGCTCAAGAAATTCGTCAGATAATTTTTGATGAATTGCAGTTAACCGCTTCCGCAGGCGTTGCACCCGTCAGGTTTTTAGCCAAAATTGCTTCTGATATCAATAAACCCAATGGGCAATATGTTATTTCTCCTGAACAAGTAGAGGCTTTTGTTAACTCATTGCCATTACGCAAAATTCCTGGTGTCGGAAAAGTCACAGCCAAGCGTTTATCAGACATGGGATTGGAAACCTGTTCTGATGTGCAACGTTATGACAAGCTGATACTAATAAAAAGTTTGGGTAAGTTTGGATTGTCACTTTGGGAACGCTGTCACGGTATTGATGAAAGACCAATTACACAGGAACGCTTGCGTAAATCGGTTGGGGTAGAAAGAACTTTGGCGCAGGATATCCATCAATGGCATGAATGTGTGGAGCTGATTGAAAAACTTTATCCTGAGCTGAAAAAACGGCTGGAAAAGGTAAAGCCTGATCTCCGCATTGCCCGCCAAGGTATCAAATTAAAGTTTGATGATTTTCAATTGACAACACAGGAACATGTCCACCCTATGTTGGATAAACACGATCTGATTCAAATAGCCAGGCAGGCTTGGGAAACACGCAGGGAAGGGCGAGGAGTCAGGTTGGTAGGTCTGCATGTGACATTACAAAACCCACAACTGGAACGCCAGCTTTTATTGGAATGGTAAGGTGTAAAAAACACAATCTCCCCCACAAGCAGATGGCAGGGGAGAGGCAGTATAACTTTCTATTATTCTTTAGCCGGAATAGCTTTTAGAATTGCAGTGAGTAGCTGCCAATATTGACCGACACTTTTAATGTGTACTTTCTCATCAGGGGAATGGGCACCCCGAATGGTTGGGCCGATAGAAACCATGTCCATAGCAGGATACGGTTTTTTGAAGAGTCCACACTCTAAACCGGCGTGGATCACCATAATGTTCGGCGTCTTATCGAAGAGTTGATGATAAGTTTCACGTACTAAATGCATGATTGGAGAATTGGCGTCAGGTTGCCAGCCCGGATAGCTGCCACTTGTCACGGTTTCTGCGCCAGACAGTTTTGCCAGCGAGTGCAGCATTTCAGCAACGTAAACCTTGCCACTTTCGATAAGTGAACGGATCAGGCAGATAATCTCGGCTTTCTCTTCGTCCATGGTGATAACGCCTACGTTCAGCGAAGTTTCTACAACACCTTTGGCTACATCACTCATACGAATAACACCATTCGGCATGCTATTGAGCATGGATATGAAGCGAGTCTGGCAATCTGCTGTTAGCGCTTGTGATGATGTTTCGGTTTCATCTAACAAGAGAGTAAGCTTATGTTCAACGACGGAGTATTCGTTTTTCAATGTCTCCAGATAGCTGCTTTTTATTTGATTGAGTTTTTCGGCTTTATCAGCAGGAATAGCAATCACGGCATAACCTTCACGAGGAATGGCATTGCGCAGGGTTCCGCCTTGCAGATGAATTAATTTCAGATCCAACTCACTGGAATACGCAGCCAGGAAACGAGCCAGTAATTTGTTGGCATTACCCAATCCAAGATGAATATCGCCACCAGAATGACCACCTTTTAATCCCTTAATAGTTAATTTCAGCGTCTTATAATTATCTGGCAGCGCTTCACGGGACAGTCGTAAGGTTGTGAAAAAATCAATGCCGCCCGCACAACCCATGTAGATTTCGCCTTCTTCTTCTGAATCGGTATTGATCAGAATATCAGCTTGCAGCCAGTCAGGTTTCAGGCCAAATGCGCCATCCATACCGGCTTCTTCAGTCATGGTCAGCAAAACCTCCAATGGGCCGTGTTTAACGGATTCATCCGCCAATACCGCCAAAGCGGAAGCCATACCGATACCGTTATCCGCGCCTAACGTTGTACCATCAGCCGTAACCCAATCACCATCAATATAAGGGCAAATAGGATCTTGTGTGAAATCATGTTGGGTATCGTTATTTTTTTGTGGAACCATATCAAGGTGCGCTTGAAGTACAACAGCTTTGCGGTTTTCCATGCCTTTTGAAGCTGGCTTTCTGATCAAAATATTACCCACTTCATCCCGCTCTACATGGAAGTCTTTGCTTGTTGCCCACTCAATAATATGGGATGCGAGAGCCTCTTCGTGATAGGAAGGATGAGGGATGGAGCAAATCTGGGCAAAAATATCCCATAAGGAGGGTGGGGATAGCGTTGATAATTCGGACACGGCGAATCTCCTGTAACTGAATCTTAATGAGAAGGAAGTGGTACTGTTTGACACATCAGGGCGTTTTTGTCATCTGCATTGGCCTAATATCCTGCTATGCTTGAGAATATCATTTTATTGCCAGCAATGGGCAGTAAGAATGAGGGCTTACCTTGTTTTTACTGGTTTTTGTTGGTTCAAATCACTATAATCTCGCGCAACCTTTTTTCCGCAAAAAAACGCTTTTCTGAAATATTCTTTAGTCTCCAGGATCTAACTTTATGAGTGAAAAATATGTTGTAACGTGGGATATGTTGCAAATACATGCCCGTCAATTGGCGCAACGTTTACTTCCCGTAGAACAGTGGAAAGGCATTATTGCCGTTAGCCGTGGTGGCCTTGTTCCGGGAGCGTTACTGGCTCGCGAATTGGGCATTCGTCATGTCGATACTGTCTGTATTTCCAGCTATGATCACGATAATCAGCGCGAGTTGAAAATACTAAAAAAAGCGGAAGGTGACGGTGAAGGGTTCATTGTTATTGATGATCTGGTTGATACCGGAGGCACTGCCCAGGCAATCCGTGAAATGTATCCTAAAGCTCACTTCGTCACGATTTTTGCCAAACCTGCCGGTCGCCCTCTTGTAGATGATTATGTTATTGACATTCCCCAAAACACATGGATTGAGCAGCCATGGGATATGGGCGTCGTTTTCGTTCCACCAGTTTGTGACAAACAGTAAGATTTTTCTTTTGTTATGACGAAAAAAAACCTTTCAGAATCGCTGTTTAAGCCTCGGTTTAAACATCGGGAAACCTCTACACTGGTAAAATATACTCACCCACAATCTGTAACTACCAGTGATAGTATGCTTGGTGGGGAGCGCCGCGAGCGTTGGTATCGCATGATTAATTGGCTCGCTTGGATCTGGAGGGGAGTCAATCCGCTGGAAATTCAAGATGTTCTCAGTCGGATTGCCGTGACAGATGCCGAGCGCAGTACTGAACATTTGTTGGATACTGTGATCGGCTATCGTAAAGGAAACTGGGCCTTTGAGTGGTCTCAGCAGGCAATGTACTGGCAACAGGAAGCATTGCGTACTGAAGATACGGAAAAAGCCGGAGCATATTGGTTAAAAGCTGCAACCCTATATAGTATTGCCGCTTATCCTCATTTGCGCGGTGATGAGCTGGCAGATCAGGCCATTGTGCTGGCTAATAAAGCCTATGAAAACGCAGCGCGTTTTTCTGACTATGAATTGAAAAAGCTGGAATTCCAGTTGGAAGGGGGGAAAAGTGTTACTGGATTATTGCACCTGCCTTCCCATGTACAAGGACCTTGTCCGACAATATTAGTTTGTGCCAGCCTCGATAATGTACAGAGTGATTGCTGGCGATTGTTTCGTGAACACTTCTCGCCTCTTGGTTTTGCCATGTTAACGGTGGATATGCCTTCTGTTGGTTATTCCGCTAAATTTACCTTGACGCAGGATACATGCGCACTTCATCAACAAGTTTTACAACAGCTAAATAGCGTGCCGTGGATTGATCATACTCGGGTAGGTGTATTTGGTTTTCGTTTTGGGGCAAATATCGCTGTTCGACTTGCCTATCTGGAGCCGAAACTGATTAAAGGCGTATCGGTAGTCGGCCCGATTGTGCATGAATTACTGCATGATGAAAAATTACAGCAGAAAATTCCGTCAATGTATATCGACGTCTTGGCTAGTCGCTTAGGTATTTATCACGTTGATGCAAAGAGATTGCGTTCAGAACTGGCATGTTATTCATTGAAGAATCAAGGGTTATTAGGTCGTCGTTGTACTGTGCCTATGTTGTCGGTGTATTGGGAAGATGATATTTTCAGCCCAAGGAAAGATTCGAAATTAATTGCTATGTCATCAATGGATGGTTCATTACGGGCTATTTCTGCTACATCAGTTTATAGTGGTTTCAATAAAGCATTACACGAAATAAGCGTATGGTTGAAAGATAAAGTTTTATAAAGCGAAATTTATCACTTGATATTTTTTAATTGTTTGATACAAAGGTGTTCTGTATATAAGGAGACCTTTGTATGACTTTACCTGCAAGTTATTCTAAAAATAGGTTGTTAAAGTGCTTTTCTGCATTAGGGCCGTATGTACGTGAATTAAAGTGCCAAAATGGTTATTTTTTCTTTGACTGTTTAGCTGTTTGTGTCAGCGCTAAAGCGGCACCGGAAAAACGTGAATTTTGGGGATGGTGGTTAGAGCTAGAAGAACAGAAGCAAGGTTTTGTATACAACTATCAGATAGGTTTATTCGATAAACATGGCGAATGGAGTGTCATGAATATCAAAAAGAAGGCCGATCTGGAGCACCTTGAATCAACTTTACAGGCATTCCATAAACGTCTGGTTGATTCTTTTGAAACTCTTAAACTGACATTGATCCCCTCTGAAAATACCGCCACTCTACAAACGCAAGTGGTAGCGTGATTTTTTTTAACCTGCTTTTGCTAAATTTTGCGTTATGCCAGTTGGCATAACGCCTCTCTCCTGTTAAAACTGAACATTGTTTTTTTAAGCTTCGGTTTTTTTTAAACTAATCGTTTTTTCAAATTAACTGTAATGGCAGAAATATGATGAATGGCAGCCAAACATTGGTTGTAAAACTGGGAACGAGTGTATTGACCGGTGGCTCTCGTCGTTTGAATCGTGCCCATATTGTGGAACTGGTTCGTCAATGTGCTCAACAGCATGAAAAAGGTCACCGCATTATTATTGTGACTTCTGGTGCGATTGCCGCTGGGCGTGAACATTTAGGATACCCTGATCTTCCGGCAACGATTGCTTCAAAACAATTGCTGGCAGCCGTTGGGCAAAGCCGCCTGATCCAATTGTGGGAGCAGCTTTTCTCTATTTATGGTATTCACGTTGGGCAAATGCTCTTGACCCGTGCAGATTTGGAAGACCGTGAGCGCTTCCTGAATGCACGGGATACCCTTCAGGCTTTGCTTGATAATCACATTGTTCCCATTATTAATGAAAATGATGCCGTTGCGACAGCAGAGATTAAAGTGGGTGACAATGATAATCTTTCTGCACTGGCTGCAATTTTGGGTAGTGCCGATAAGTTGTTGCTTCTGACCGATATAGCAGGGCTTTATACCGCTGATCCTCGTAGTAACCCTGATGCGAAATTGATCTCTGAAGTGCATGATATCAGCGATGAGCTGAAAATGATGGCCGGAGACAGTGTTTCGGGTTTAGGAACGGGAGGAATGGCGACAAAACTTCAGGCGGCAGGCGTGGCCGGACGGGCTGGCATTGATGTTATTATTGCAGCCGGTAATAAGCCAGACGTTATTGCTGATGTTATTGAAGGAAAATCGGTTGGAACACGTTTTCATGGTCTGACTAGCCCGATGGAAAACCGCAAACGTTGGATTTTTGGAGCACCTCCGGCAGGGGAGATTATTGTCGATCATGGTGCGGAAGCAGCAATTGTTGGGAAAGGCAGTTCGTTGCTGCCAAAAGGGATCAAAAACGTTAAAGGTGATTTTTCCCGTGGTGAAGTTATTTGTATCCGCAGTCTATCGGGCAAAGATTTGGCTCATGGTGTGTGCCGTTATAACAGTGATGCATTACGCCTGATTGCAGGCCATCATTCACAGCAAATTAGCCAGATACTGGGTTATGAATATGGCGCTGTTGCGGTTCACCGTGACGATTTGATCGTAATTTAATGAATTGATCGTGAGTTAAGGATTTCACCATGCTAGAGCAGATGGGAAAAGCAGCCAAAGCAGCATCGTGGCAGTTGGCACAATTGAGTAGCAACCAGAAAAACCAAGCATTGAATCACATTGCTGATTTGTTGGAGGCAGAGATTGAAGAGATTCTTGCTGCCAACCAGCAAGATATGAAGCAAGCTCGTGAACAGGGAATGAGTGAAGCACTGCTCGATCGGCTATTACTAACACCAGAACGGTTGAATGCCATTGCTAGTGACGTGCGCCAGGTCTGCCGTTTGGCTGATCCTGTAGGGCAAGTTATCGATGGGCAATTATTGGATAATGGATTGCAATTGAGCCGTCGCCGAGTGCCGTTGGGCGTTATCGGCGTAATATATGAAGCTCGCCCGAATGTTACCATTGATGTGGCATCGTTATGTCTGAAAACAGGTAATGCAGTGATATTGCGTGGTGGCAAAGAAACTCACCATACTAATCAAGCTATGGTTAAAGTTATACAGCAGGCATTGGAACAAAGTGGATTGCCGGCTGCTGCGGTTCAGGCTATCAATAAACCTGATCGTGAGTTGGTGGCTGAATTGCTGAAAATGGATCGTTATGTCGATATGCTGATCCCTAGGGGAGGGGCTGGGTTACATAAATTGTGCCGGGAACAATCGACTATTCCCGTGATTACTGGCGGTATTGGTGTTTGTCACACATTTGTGGATGAAACCATCAATATTGAAAAAGCACTGGAAATCATTACTAATGCGAAAGTTCAGCGTCCAAGTGCCTGTAATTCATTGGAAACATTATTAGTACATGAAAAAATAGCAGCCGATTTCCTGCCAGTTTTGAGCACCAAAATGAAAGAGCAGGGAGTGACATTACACGCCAGCAAATCAGCGATGCTATTGCTGCAAGAGGGGCCTGCAACTGTCGTTGAAGTGGCAGAGGAAGATTACTGTGATGAGTGGTTATCTTTAGATATGAATGTAGAAATTGTCAGTGATATTGATCGCGCTATTGAGCACATTCGTACTTATGGCACTGCCCATTCTGATGCGATCCTGACGGAATCTTTGCAGCAGGCTGATTATTTTGTGCGTCATGTGGACTCAGCCGCGGTATATGTGAATGCAAGTACGCGTTTTACCGATGGGGGGCAATTTGGTCTGGGGGCAGAAGTGGCTGTCAGTACCCAGAAATTACACTCCCGAGGCCCAATGGGGCTTGATGCACTGACAACGTATAAATGGGTTGGTTATGGTAATTATTTACCTCGAAGTTGACTATATTCTACTTTAATTAGATTTTATTGAACTATGCTGGGTCACACTTAATTTTAGGTGTGACTTTTTGATCCATTAAAAATGTCTTTTTACACTGGTGTAAATATTTAGTTACTACACTTTGTGTTTAGGTTCATTCTTATAAACTCTTCGGGAAAACAACGAAATGAAACAAACTCTATTCATCGTAGGTGCACGAGGTGCAGGGAAGACGACAATAGGTAAGTTGTTGTCTGAAGCGCTATCGTATAAATTTATTGACACCGATGAAAGTATCCAGACCATCAATGAAATGACGATCGCTGAGCTTGTTAAACAATATGGCTGGGAACATTTCAGAAAATTAGAAAGCCAAACGTTGAAAGCAGTCAGCCAGAGTGAATGTGTCATTTCAACAGGTGGAGGAATGGTGTTGTCGCTTGAGAATCGCCAATATATGCAACAAAATGGTATTGTGATTTATTTACAGGCATCTGCAACAGTTTTGGGGCAGAGATTATCCCTTAATCCAGAGAACTCACAGCGCCCTAGCCTAACAGGGAAGTCCATCATAGAAGAAATGGCGGGAATATTGGTTGAAAGAGAACAGCTATACCAAGAGTGTGCCAGTTTCATTGTTGATGCCAATCTTACAACGGAATATATCGTATCTCACGTTAAATCTTATATTTTAAACCAGAAAAACAAATTAATTTGATATATCAACGATGTTTAAGTTTATTTTCTAACTGACAAGGAAATCTGATATAACAAATTGCCCGTACAACTTATAGTATCATTCTGCTTACTCACTTTAATTTTATTAATTATATTTGAGATATGGATATGCTCTTAAATTTTATTCGGTTACTTATTCGTGTACTTTTCAGGATTACCATTGAAGGTGACACCAAACAGCTACAACAACACACTAAATGTATTATTACTCCCAATCATGTTTCGTTTCTGGATGGCCTGTTAATTGGGCTATTCCTGCCGATAAAGCCTGTATTTGCTATTTATTCTAATATTGCGACTCGTGGTTTTCTCAAATTTATCAAGTCTTATGCGGATGTTGTCCCTCTGGATCCTACCAACCCAATGGCAGTCAGGACATTGGTTAAAGAAGTAGATAAAGGACGCCCGATTGTGATTTTTCCCGAAGGGAGGATCACTGTAACTGGTTCCCTTATGAAGATTTACGATGGTGCTGCATTTATTGCCGCGAAATCAGGAGCAAAAGTAGTACCAATCCGAATTGACGGGGCAGAACAAACGGTTTTTGGTCGGTTAAAAGGAATTATGAAGCTACATTGGTTTCCGAAAATCACCCTCAAAATTTTACCTGCCGTCGATCTGCCAATGCCGGATGCCCCTGATTCAACAACACGACGTCGTTTAGCAGGAGAACATCTCCACGCCATTATGATGGATGTGAGAATGCAGACGCACCTAAAGGAGACGTTATTTAGCGCTTACCTAACTGCGCAAAAACGGTTTGGCCGTTTTAAGCCCTGCATTGAAGATGTGAATTTTAAAGAAGATAGTTATCACTCATTACTGAAAAAAATATTGGGAATCAGCCGGATCTTAGAACGTTTTACACAAGAAGGTGAGCGAATTGGCCTGTTGTTGCCAAATGCGACTGTGATGGCGGCTACCCTATATGGTGCTTCATTGAAAGGGCGAATACCGGCTCTTTTGAACTATACGGCAGGAAGCAGCGGGATTAAGAATGCCATGCAGGCGGCAACCATTAAAACCATCGTGACATCCCGCCAATTTCTGGAAAAGGGGCAATTGACTCATCTGCCAGAACAGGTGACTGAAGCCAATTGGGTATATCTCGAAGATTTGAAAGAGACGATCACGCGGGAAGATAAGCTTTGGATATTGTGGCATTTGATTTTTCCTTCCAAAGCCACTTTGATTTCACAAAAGCCAGATGATGATGCATTGATCCTATTTACGTCAGGCTCAGAAGGTGCACCCAAAGGTGTTGTTCACAGCCATGCCAGCTTATTGGCGAACGTTGAGCAGATAAAAACTGTTGCTGATTTTACTCCGCTGGATCGCTTTATGTCTTCCTTACCACTGTTTCATGCTTTTGGCCTAACAGTTGGTCTATTTACTCCATTAATGACAGGCTGTCGTGTATTCCTTTACCCAAGCCCACTACACTATCGTGTTATTCCTGAATTGGTCTATGACCGTAATTGTACCGTGTTGTTTGGAACATCGACTTTCTTGGGTAATTATGCTCGTTTTGCCCATCCTTATGATTTTGCCCGCCTGCGTTATGTGGTAGCCGGAGCAGAAAAACTGTCAGAAAATACTAAGCGAGTTTGGCAAGATAAATTCGGTATCCGTATTCTGGAAGGTTATGGCGTGACGGAGTGTGCGCCGGTAGTGGCAATCAATGTTCCGATGGCGGCAAAAACGGGGACAGTCGGGCGGATCTTACCTGGTATGGAAGTCCGTTTACTGCCTATACAGGGTATTGAGAGGGGAGGTCGCTTACAGCTACGTGGGCCAAATGTCATGAAAGGATATCTGAAAGTTGAAGCCCCTGACCGTTTGGAACCACCATCTGCCGAAGACGCAGAAGGGAATAATCAAATTGGCTGGTATGATACCGGTGATATCGTTTCTATTGATGAAGAGGGTTTCTATACGATCAAAGGACGAGTTAAACGATTTGCTAAGCTTGCAGGGGAAATGGTATCTCTCGAAGCTGTGGAACAAATAGCCTCTCACGTTTCTGCTGATGCTCTACATGCGGTTACAACCAGAAGTGATCAAAGCAAAGGCGAAGCACTGGTATTGTTCACAACCGATGTCAATCTAAATAGAAATAGAATGTTGGGAATGGCACGTGAAATAGGGATGCCTGAGTTGTCGGTTCCACGAGATATTCGTTATGTGCGGCAACTTCCTTTGCTCGGTAGTGGCAAACCGGATTTTGTCACCCTAAGAGAAATGGCTGAACAGGAGTAAGGAAATGGATGTCACTGTAGAAACACAACCGCTACTATCCCGCGGAATGAAAGCAGTATTGTTGTCACAATTTCTCTCTGCTTTTGCTGATAATGCTTTGTTTTTTGCTATCTTAGCTCAATTAAAAGCAGAGTCTTATCCTGAATGGAGTTGGCCAGCACTGCAAATTGTTTTTGTCCTGACTTATATCATATTTGCCCCTTTTGTAGGGCAAATTGCTGATCGGTTTGCAAAAGGGCGTGTCATGCTCTTCTCTAACGGTATCAAATTGCTTGGTGCTATCAGCATCTGTATCGATATGAATCCTTTTCTGGGATATACCTTAGTGGGAATTGGGGCTGCGGCCTATTCTCCTGCTAAGTATGGGATCTTAGGGGAGTTGACAGATGGTGGGCGTTTGGTAAAAGCCAATGGCATGATGGAAGCCTCTACCATTGCAGCGATCCTGATTGGCTCAGTTGCTGGCGGTTTCCTTTCTGATGTGAGTTTGGTACTGGCATTAGGGCTTTGTGCCTTATTGTATGGCACCGCGGTCGTATCTAATTTCTTTATACCTCGTTTGGCAGCGGCTCGTGAAGGCAAGGGTTGGGATCCTAAAAAAATGTTGGTGGATTTCATGATAGTTTGTGCTTCACTTTGGCGTAATCAGGAAACGCGCTTTTCACTGGTAGGTACTAGCCTGTTTTGGGGCGCTGGCATTACGCTGCGCTTCCTGTTAGTCGCATGGGTTCCTGTTGTACTGGGTATTGATGGCAATACGATCCCTACATTGATGAATGCAGTAGTTGCGATTGGTATCATTGTTGGCGCAGGTTTAGCTGCGCGATTTATTACATTGAAAACTGTGCGTCGCTGTATGCCAGCGGGGATCATAATTGGGCTCATGGTGATTCTTTTTGCTACTCAGCAATCAATCGTATTTTCCTACTTAATTTTGATCGTCCTTGGAGTATTTGGTGGGCTTTTTGTCGTTCCATTAAATGCGCTATTACAAGAACATGGAAAGCATTCGATGGGAGCAGGTAAAGCCGTTGCTGTGCAAAACTTGGGCGAAAATAGTGCTATGTTGGTAATGCTGGGGCTGTATTCGGTTTCCGTTATGTCGGGAGCCTCGGTTGTTACTGTTGGCATTGGTTTTGGTATCTTGCTTTCTTTGGCAATTGGGGGGCTATGGATTTGGGATCTGCTTCGGAAAAATTAATTTCTTATAGAATTGAAGGCCTGTTATGGATGAAAAAATCCTGAATCAGCTTAGTATTGAACTCGGAAAGAGATTAAAACAGAAAAAATTATCCGTGACCTGTGCAGAATCTTGTACAGGAGGTTGGATAGCTAAAGTGATCACAGATATCGCAGGAAGTTCGGCCTATTTTAATCGTGGTTTTGTGACTTACAGTAATGATGCTAAGCATGAAATGCTGGGCGTCTTGCCAGAGTCATTGGCGCAATTTGGTGCGGTAAGTGAGCAGGTTGTAAAAGAGATGGCTACAGGGGCATTAACCGTTGCTAAGGCCGACGTTTCTGTTGCTGTCAGTGGCATTGCTGGGCCAGAAGGGGGAAGTAAAGAAAAACCGACTGGCACGGTTTGGTTTGGGTTTGCCTTTTACGTTAATGAAAACATTCAGGTTGTAACATATCGTCAGCATTTTTCGGGTGATCGTAATGCTGTACGTCTACAAGCTGTCATTTTTTCTTTAAAGATCGTATTGGATGAAATCATAAAAAATTAGCTTGATGCTGTATGATTATACAGTATAATCATACGGCACTTTGGTATCAGAAACAGTTTATCAGCAGTGAGGCAGCCCCTTCATTGCTTGCGAAGGAGTAAACATGGCTAACGATGAAAACAAACAAAAAGCACTAGCAGCAGCGCTGGGCCAAATTGAGAAACAATTTGGTAAAGGTTCCATCATGCGTTTAGGTGAAAACCGCTCAATGGATGTTGAAACCATCTCTACCGGCTCCTTGTCACTGGATATTGCATTGGGTGCGGGTGGTTTGCCAATGGGTCGTATTGTTGAGATATATGGACCAGAATCTTCCGGTAAAACAACACTGACATTGCAAGTTATTGCTGCTGCTCAGCGCGAAGGCAGAACTTGTGCTTTTATTGATGCCGAACATGCTCTTGATCCAGTTTATGCGAAAAAACTGGGCGTAGATATTGATAATCTGTTGTGTTCTCAGCCTGATACTGGCGAACAGGCATTAGAAATCTGTGATGCCTTGTCACGTTCTGGTGCTGTTGATGTAATTATTGTCGACTCGGTTGCAGCATTAACACCAAAAGCAGAAATTGAAGGTGAAATCGGCGACTCTCATATGGGTCTGGCTGCACGTATGATGAGCCAAGCGATGCGTAAATTAGCAGGGAATTTGAAAAACTCGAATACCTTGTTGATCTTTATCAACCAGATCCGCATGAAAATTGGTGTGATGTTTGGTAATCCTGAAACAACCACTGGTGGTAATGCGCTGAAGTTCTATGCATCTGTCCGTTTGGATATCCGTCGCACTGGTTCAGTGAAAAATAGCGACGAAGTGGTTGGTAGCGAAACGCGTGTGAAAGTGGTCAAGAACAAGGTTGCTGCGCCATTTAAACAAGCTGAATTCCAAATTCTCTATGGTGAAGGTATTAACACTTTTGGTGAATTGGTTGATCTGGGTGTTAAACACAAGATGGTAGAAAAAGCAGGCGCATGGTATAGCTACAGTGGCGAAAAAATTGGACAAGGTAAAGCCAATGCCACTATGTACTTGAAAGAACACCCCGAAATTGCATCCGAACTGGATAAAAAATTGCGTGATTTACTGTTGAATAATACAGGTGAGTTCAGTAGCGCAGCTACGGATTACGTGACTGATTATGAAGACAACGGTGAAGAAGTGAATAACGAAGAATTTTAATTAATTATTCTACTTCCGTATTTATTCATAATGCAGAGCTAATTTGGCCTTTAAAAACCACATCCATATCGGGTGTGGTTTTTTTTACACCTGTTTTCATAAAGAAAATAAACATCCTTGAAATAGGCGTATTGAAACAGGTGTCACTAACAGACTTTCAGAAAATCCTTAGACGAATTACAATGCTGGAAGGCGAATGGATTTATATGGGATTTTACTTCTTATGGAAGACACTCTATCTTAACCCTACTTTAATTTATTCGTGAGTTGAAATGGTGGTGCGATATATCACCTTAACCATTCATAGATCTGTTTTTTCAGCTTGATTTCGGGACAATTATGAGCAAAAGCACCGCTGAGATCCGTCAGGCGTTTCTTGACTTTTTTCATACTAAAGGGCACCAGATAGTACCAAGCAGCTCGTTGGTGCCAACCAATGATCCAACATTGTTGTTCACCAACGCAGGGATGAACCAGTTCAAAGATGTCTTTCTGGGATTGGATAATAGACCTTATTCTAGAGCAACAACGGCTCAGCGCTGCGTTCGTGCTGGCGGTAAGCATAACGATTTAGAAAATGTAGGTTATACAGCCCGTCACCACACTTTCTTCGAAATGTTGGGTAATTTCAGTTTTGGCGATTATTTTAAACAAGATGCAATTAAATACGCATGGGAGTTGCTGACCAGTGAAGGGTGGTTTAACCTGCCAAAAGAAAAACTGTGGGTTACTGTCTATGAAACAGACGATGAAGCTTATGACATCTGGCATAAAGAGGTCGGTGTTCCGGCAGAAAGAATTATTCGTATAGGCGATAATAAAGGTGCTCCATATGCGTCAGATAATTTCTGGCAAATGGGGGATACCGGCCCATGTGGTCCTTGTACAGAGATTTTTTACGACCACGGTGAGCATATTTGGGGAGGCCCTCCAGGCAGCCCAGAAGAAGACGGTGACAGGTATATTGAAATTTGGAACATCGTTTTCATGCAATTTAACCGCCATGCCGATGGCACTATGGAACCGTTGCCAAAACCTTCAGTTGATACCGGTATGGGGCTGGAACGTATCACAGCCGTCTTGCAACACGTTAATTCCAACTACGAGATAGACTTATTCCAAAACTTAATTGCTTCGGTTGCAAAAGTGACAGGAGCAACAGATCTTACCAATAAATCTCTGCGTGTTGTTGCAGACCATATCCGTGCGTGTGCGTTCTTGATTTGCGATGGGGTTATTCCATCCAACGAAAACCGTGGCTATGTACTTCGTCGTATCATTCGCCGTGCTGTCCGTCATGGCAACATGTTGGGGGCAAAAGAAGCCTTCTTCTACAAGCTGGTTGCACCACTGATTAAATTCATGGGGGCGGCTGGTGAAGAGCTGAAACAGCAGCAGGCTTTGGTTGAGCAGGTATTAAAAACTGAAGAAGAACAGTTTGCTCGTACTTTGGAACGTGGCTTGCAGTTGCTGGATGAAGAGCTGGCTAAATTATCTGGTGATACGCTCGACGGTGAAACGGCTTTCCGTTTGTATGATACCTATGGTTTCCCTGTTGACTTGACTGCGGATGTTTGCCGCGAACGTAATATCAAAGTTGATGAAGTTGGTTTCGGTGCAGCGATGGAAAACCAGCGTCGTCGCGCCCGTGAATCCAGTGGTTTTGGTACAGATTACAATGAGCTGATCAAAGTTGATGGACGCAGTGATTTTTGTGGTTATGAACATAACTCACAGCAAGCTACTGTTATCGCTATCTTCCGCAATGGCCAAGCTGTTGAGCAAATTCATGCTGGTGAAGAAGCGATTATTATACTCGATAAAACCGCTTTCTATGCTGAATCTGGTGGACAGGTTGGTGATACGGGTAAATTGTTGAATGACAATGGTGTATTCGAAGTCGTTGATACACAAAAATATGCTCAGGCAATTGGTCACATCGGTAAGTTGACAAGCGGTAGTTTGAGTATTAATTATGCAGTTGATGCTGAAATTGATGTGGCACGCAGAGATGCGATCCGTTTGAATCATTCAGCGACCCATTTATTACATGCGGCATTACGTCAAATTTTGGGAGAACATGTTGCCCAGAAAGGCTCTTTAGTAAATGATAAATATCTGCGCTTTGACTTCTCTCACTTTGAGTCCATGAAGCCAGAACAGATCCGTCAAGTCGAAAACTTGGTGAATGAAGAGATTCGCAAAAATTCCCCAATTGTTACAGAACTAATGGAGCTGGAAGAAGCAAAAGCGAAAGGTGCTATGGCACTGTTTGGCGAGAAATATGACGAAAAAGTACGTGTACTTAGCATGGGAGGTTTTTCTACCGAATTATGTGGTGGTACTCATGCTAGCCGAACAGGTGATATAGGGTTGTTACGTATATCTAGTGAATCAGGTACAGCAGCCGGAATTCGTCGTATTGAAGCCATCACGGGGCAAACTGCGCTAAACTCTGTCTATCAACAGGCTGATTTACTGCAAGACATCGCTCATTTGGTGAAAGGTGATATCAGTAGCCTGAATGAGAAAGTGAAAACGACACTGGACAAAACGAAACAGTTGGAAAAAGAGTTGCAACAGTTGAAATCTCAGCAAGCAGCTCAGGAAAGCTCCTCTTTGGCTAATCAAGCCAAGGAAATCCAAGGCGCTCGTCTACTGGTAACTCAATTAGGTGATATAGAGCCGAAAATGCTCAGAACGATGGTTGATGATCTGAAAAATCAGTTAGGATCAGCAATTATTGTGCTTTCTACAGTGACTGGTGATAAAGTCAGTCTAATTGTTGGTATAACGAAGGATTTGACTGCTAGAATAAAAGCAGGCGATTTAATCTCTTTTGTTGCCCAACAGGTTGGAGGTAAAGGAGGAGGTCGTCCCGATCTGGCTCAGGCTGGCGGGACTGATGTAACCGCACTTTCTTCTGCGTTGGCCAGTGTAGAAGAGTGGGTAACATTGCGGTTATAGTTGGTATTGCCGTGACAGCAGCGGCACCGTGAAAGTGTTTTTTTATGGTGCCGGATGTTTTTTGTTGTGAAATTGTTGAAATGTTGGGCACATACTTATATTTTAGCTATCCTATAGATATAGGAAATGTGTTCAAAACTGCTTATACTTTAAGTAGATATCATTGCTTTACGTTTTCACGGTGTTTGATGGATAATAGCGGGGAAACCTAGAGACCCGACTCTTTTAAATTTTCAAGGAGCAAAGAATGCTTATTCTGACTCGTCGAGTTGGTGAAACGCTCATGATAGGCGATGAGGTAACAGTCACAGTACTGGGAGTTAAAGGCAACCAAGTTCGCATTGGTGTAAATGCGCCCAAGGAAGTTTCTGTTCACCGTGAAGAAATTTATCAACGGATTCAGGCGGAGAAATCCCAGCCTACAACTTTTTAATTCAAGAATGGCGTCCATGCTTTTTTTTAAGACCTGGGCGCTACTCTACTCCTTTCTTTTTTCTGTTTCTTTCTGCTTTCCTGTTTAGCCCTGTTATGTTTATCTCTTTTTGATACTCTAATTCTATTCTCTCATGTCTTTTTATTTTCTATCTGTTGAAAAAGCCTCGTTCATGAGTCTATAGAGATGAATAATCATTTTCATAAATTTTAACAGTTTTTAGATTATTTCGCTGTTGATAAAACAATCTCTTAGGGGTTAAATCAAGCGTTTTGCGTGTTAAATGCCCAAACGGAAAAAAGTTGCGAAAAACTGTTTGACTTATCAGGCAGGGAAAGTAATATGTGCGCCATCGCAGCGACGAAGAGCCTAACAAAAGATTCTAAGTCGCAGGTTTTAAAAATGGTGAGGTGGCCGAGAGGCTGAAGGCGCTCCCCTGCTAAGGGAGTATGTGGTTAAGAGCTGCATCGAGGGTTCGAATCCCTCCCTCACCGCCATTAATATGCATCCATAGCTCAGCTGGATAGAGTACTCGGCTACGAACCGAGCGGTCGGAGGTTCGAATCCTCCTGGATGCACCAGTTTAAACACCGCGATTTTTTAGGTATCTCAATTCTAGTCGGGCAATCATTAGCGCCTGAGAAGAAATAGAAAACCGACAACGCATCCATAGCTCAGCTGGATAGAGTACTCGGCTACGAACCGAGCGGTCGGAGGTTCGAATCCTCCTGGATGCACCATATTTAAGTATCCTGATTTTGGGATATCAAAATTCTGTCAAGTCAGGCAATCAACAGCGCCTGAACAGAAATAGAAAACCGACAACGCATCCATAGCTCAGCTGGATAGAGTACTCGGCTACGAACCGAGCGGTCGGAGGTTCGAATCCTCCTGGATGCACCATATTTAAATATCCTGATTTTGGGATATCAAAATTCTGTCAAGTCAGGCAATCAACATGCCTGAGCAGAAATAGAAAACTGACAACGCATCCATAGCTCAGTTGGATAGAGTACTCGGCTACGAACCGAGCGGTCGGAGGTTCGAATCCTCCTGGATGCACCAGATTAAAACCCCTTCCTTATTAAGGATGGGGTTTTTTCTTTTTTTGCATTCCGTTCAAATATAACATTTTTTCATTAATTCTGTTTATAATTTGTGCGGTGGTGCGTTACCCCCTCTATGTAATCAGCGACAACTTGACTTGTTTCATATAAAGTAAACTTTTAGTAATAATCTCTTCAACTCCACGGGAGGACAAATTGATCCCGGACGTATCAAAAGCATTGTCATGGTTAGAGGCAAACCCTACCGTATTAAATGGTATTTGTCGTGGCATTGAACGTGAAACATTGCGTGTTACTCCAGACGGTCATTTAGCTAAGACGGAGCATCCAAAATCACTTGGTGCTTCTTTAACGCATAAATGGATTACAACTGATTTTGCTGAATCTCTATTGGAGTTTATTACCCCTGTTGATAGCAATATAGATAGAACCATTGCTTTCCTTAAAGATTTGCATATCTATACCGCCCGGAATCTGAGCAATGAAAAAATGTGGCCTTTAAGTATGCCATGTTTTATCGACGAAGAAGAAAATATCACTTTGGCTCAATATGGTACGTCCAATTTGGGCCGCTTTAAGACCTTGTACCGTGAAGGATTAAAGAGCCGTTATGGCGCACTAATGCAAACAATTTCTGGTGTGCACTATAACTTTTCTCTGCCAATGAGTTTTTGGCAGGCATGGTTAGGTATTAAAGACGCTGAAACAGGAAAGGAGCAGATCTCAGATGGTTACCTCCGTTTAATCCGCAATTATTACCGTTTCGGCTGGGTGATCCCTTATTTATTTGGTGCATCACCGGCAATTTGTTCTTCATTCTTACGTGGGCGAAATACAGCATTATCTTTTGAGGAGACAGAAAGAGGGACTTGTTATCTGCCTTATGCGACTTCGTTGAGGATGAGTGATCTTGGGTATACCAATAAATCACAAAGTGATCTAAATATTACTTTTAATCATCTCCTTACCTATGTAGAGGGACTTAAGAAAGCAATTCATAAACCATCTGAAGAATTTGCGACAATCGGTATCAAAAAAGGGAATAAGTATTTACAGCTCAATACTAATGTTCTTCAAATTGAAAATGAGTTGTACGCACCGATACGTCCAAAACGGGTCACAAAAGAGGGAGAATCACCTTCAGATGCTTTGTTGAGAGGTGGTATAGAGTATATTGAAGTTCGTTCTTTAGATATTAATCCTTTTTCCTCTATTGGGGTTGATGAGACGCAAATTCGTTTTCTTGACTTATTCTTGATATGGTGTGCTCTGGCTGATGCTCCTGAAATGGGAAATGAGGAACTTGCATGTTGCCGTGGAAACTGGAATAAGGTTATCTTAGAAGGGCGCAAGCCTGGGTTGTCTATTGGCCTTGGTTATGGGATTGAACAACAGCCGCTTAAGATCGTAGGGCAAGAATTATTCAGGGACTTAGAGCGAGTTGCTGAGGTTCTGGATGCCTGTTCAGGAACTCAATATCAATCAGTTTGTAAAGAATTGGTTAATATGTTTGAAGATCCATCACTAACGTTTTCAGCGCGTGTCTTGGACAAGATGAAATCTCAGGGGATAGTAGGTTTTGGGTTGGAACTGGCAGGCCAGTATCATAGTGAATTGACTGAAGAACATTATTCAATTTTGAATGATGAAAATTTTTCTGTTGAACGTGAAGCTTCTGTATCACGTCAGCATGGCCTTGAACAGCAAGATAACATGAGTTTTGAAGAATATTTACAACTTCATGCAGGGCATTAAACATTAAAAAAGAAAACGGCCACCATTGGTGGCCAAATAAAATATCTTAGAGAATAGGGATGATAACAATTTTGCGCGTCTTCATATCTTATGACCAGCCGCAAATGAAATGGTTTCATTTATTTGAAAAAATTTCGTAAAAAATCTGATACCTCAGGAGGTAGTATTATGCCTTTATTGGATAGTTTTACAGTTGACCATACTCGTATGGCTGCACCTGCTGTTAGAGTTGCCAAGAAAATGAAAACGCCTCACGGCGATACTATCACAGTATTTGATTTACGTTTTTGTGTTCCTAATAAAGCAGTAATGCCAGAACGAGGCATTCACACACTTGAGCATTTGTTTGCGGGGTTTATGCGCAATCATTTGAACGGTGATGGTGTTGAAATTATTGATATCTCTCCAATGGGATGCCGTACTGGTTTTTATATGAGCTTGATCGGTATTCCAGAAGAATCGAGAGTGGCTGAGGCTTGGAAAGCTGCAATGGAAGATGTGTTAAAAGTTCAAGATCAGAGCCAGATCCCTGAATTGAACATTTATCAGTGCGGTACATATGAAATGCACTCACTGAAAGAAGCTCAAGATATTGCTCAGCGTATTCTTGATTCTGGTGTTCGTGTTAATTATAACGATGAATTGGTGTTGCCTGAAGAAAAACTTGTGGAGCTTCAGGTTTAAACCCACTTTATTTTGTTGAAGGGCTAGCTTATTCTGCTAGCCCTGTACTGTGTTCTTTTTTCTTAATTATTTAAAAGTCCACGTATAAAAAACTGGAGACAAAGATAATGATTAACAAAAATTTAATTCTTCCCATCGGTGAAGTTGGATATTTTTAACCTGAGTGTATGACGACGATTAGATTATTCATCAGATCTTATGCTTTGTTCTGTGCTTTTTTCATCGGTGTGACACGAACCTGCTTGATAACATTATCGTGTACCGCAAGAACCTCAAAATTGTATTCACTAATCTTCACTTGAACATTTAATTTGGGAATTTCACCTAGTACTTCCAGAATCATTCCATTCATTGTCCTTGGGCCATCTTCGGGAAGTGCCCAACCGAAAGCTTTATTTAATTCACGGATATTGGCTGTACCATCAACCAAAACGGTTCCGTCACTTTGTGGAAGAACTTCTTCTGCCAGAGTTGGCGACATGGAGGTGGTAAAATCGCCGACAATTTCCTCCAAAATATCCTCTACAGTCACTAACCCTTGAATATCGCCATATTCATCAACGATCAAACCAGCTTTCTGTTTGTTACGTTGGAAATTAATAAGCTGGATATTTAATGGTGTGCTAACTGGGATGAAATAAATTTTATCTGCGGCTTTGAGTAAAGTTCTTTTTGTAAATTCTTTTTTCTCCATCATCAGTCGATAGGCTTCACGCACCCGAAGCATACCGATAGCATCATCAAGGGAGTCTCGATATAGCACAATGCGTCCATGTGGAGAGTGTGTCAGTTGCCTGATAACCGATTTCCAATCATTGTTAATATCAATACCGACAATTTCATTGCGTGGGATCATAATGTCACCAACGGTAACTTTCTCAAGATCTAATATTGAGAGCAGCATATCCTGATTGCGGCGTGAAAGATTGGCATTTGATTCATTTACAATTGTGCGTAGCTCGTCTTTACTGACGGCATCACTGCGAATATTAGCGGTGTTAATACCCAAACAGCGCATAAATAGCAAACTTATCCTATTAAATGACCAAACAAGGGGCAGCATAATTTTTTCTAGTGGGCGTAACAGGAAACTGCTTGGGAATGCAACCCTTTCAGGATAAAGCGCTGCGATGGTCTTTGGCATCACTTCAGAAAAAATGAGAATAATGAATGTCAGTATACCTGTTGCAATCGCAACACCAGCATCGCCATAAAGCCGCATACCAACGATAGTAGCAAGGGAGGACGCCAAAATATTGACAAGATTATTGCCGATAAGTATCAAACTAATGAGCCTGTCTGGATAACGCAGCAGAGATTCAACCCTACGTGCAGGATTACTCCCCTGTTTAGCCAAATGGCGTAAGCGATATCGGTTGATTGTCATCATGCTAGTTTCTGAAGCAGAGAAATAAGCTGAAACAATAACCATGACAACAAGAATTATAATCAGTGTACTTGTTGAGACGTTTTCCAAAACAGAATTCCTTCCTATATAATGAAACAAATTGGCGAAGATAAATTAACTTATTAATAAACCATTATTTCCTGCAATAACCTGCTACCGAAAAAAGCAAGTGTGAGAATAAATGCGCCAATCAAATTGAACCAAATAACACGCCTGCCGCGCCATCCTTCATGATAATGTCCCCAAAGCAAAATAACGTAGATAAACCATGCTACGATAGATAAAACTGATTTATGGATATTTTCTTTACTGAAAATATCATCCATATACATGATGCCGGTGCATAGCGTCAATGTTAGTAAAACTACACCAACTTGGGTAATGTGAAACATTTTCCGCTCAATTGTCATCAATGGGGGAATACCAGAGGTAAATGTGAGTTTTTTCTTTTTAAGCTGATGATCCAACCAACCAAATTGTAATGCATAAAGTGCTGCAATGAGTAAAGTTGCATAGCCAAGTAGTGCCAGCCCAATATGAATAAATAATTCAACACTATCTTCAAGATGAGTAATAAATTCTCCCGGCATCATGCTAGCCAGTATCAAATTGATCATGGCGAAGCTGTAAACAATTGGCAGTAAAAACCATGCACGTCCACGGAAAGCGACAACTGTCATGATGATGCACATAAGCAAACTGACAATTGAGCCTAAATTCAATAACGTAAGATTTTGCCCGCTGCTGACACGAAAAACTTGGTATTTTAATGCAATCGCGTGAGCGACTAACGCTACAATTGCAAAAGAAAGTGCCAGTTTTTGATAACTGTTTTGTTGGCGTAATAAACCTGGCACGATGAGCGTCAGACTAATGAGATAGGCAAGTAAAGCAATAATTGAAAATATCAGCATAACGTTTATCGTTTTCGCAATGAAATCCATTGGGTATGGATTGAAACTGAAATTTAAGTATACCGCTAGCAGGAGTAGCCTCCAACCATTGTTAATTATACTTGGGAATCTCTTTGCAGAGATCACATAATCATCGTGCTATAATTTGCGAAATTTGCCTTACAGGTAGACCCACTTGTAGATATCTGAGCTGAGACAATGTTTGATAATTTAACTGACAGACTATCGCGCACATTGCGCAATATCAGCGGTCGCGGGCGGCTGACTGAAGATAATATTAAAGATACGCTGCGCGAAGTTCGTATGGCTTTGCTCGAAGCGGATGTTGCATTGCCTGTCGTGCGTGATTTTATTGCACGAGTCAAAGAGAGCGCAGTGGGGCATGAGGTTAACAAAAGTCTGACCCCAGGTCAGGAATTCGTTAAAATCGTTCAGAATGAATTGGTTAAGGCGATGGGAGAGGTTAACAGTGAACTGAACCTTTCCACACAGCCTCCCGCAGTGGTTCTTATGGCTGGTTTGCAAGGTGCAGGCAAAACGACCAGCGTTGCTAAATTAGGTAAGTTGCTGAAAGAAAAAAACAAGAAAAAAGTTTTGGTTGTTTCTGCTGACGTATACCGACCAGCGGCGATCAAACAGCTTGAAACCTTGTCTGAAACAGTTGGAGTTGACTTTTTCCCTTCCGATCCACAGGAAAAGCCTGTTGATATTGTCAATAAAGCGATCCAATATGCCAAGCTGAAATTCTATGATGTATTGTTAGTCGATACAGCAGGCCGTCTGCATATTGATGAAGCTATGATGGATGAAATCAAAGCGGTTCATGCGGCTATTGATCCTGTTGAAACCCTGTTTGTTGTTGATGCAATGACGGGGCAAGATGCGGCAAATACAGCAAAAGCATTTAATGAAGCATTGCCATTAACAGGTGTTGTTCTGACCAAAGTAGATGGTGATGCACGTGGCGGTGCTGCGCTTTCCATCCGCCATATCACTGGTAAACCTATCAAATTCCTCGGCGTTGGTGAAAAAACGGATGCATTAGAACCTTTCCATCCTGATCGCATTGCATCCCGCATTCTGGGGATGGGGGATATGCTTTCACTTATCGAAGAACTTGAAAGTAAAGTTGATCGTACCCAAGCGGAAAAATTGGCATCTAAACTGAAAAAAGGTGATGGTTTTGATTTAAGCGATTTCCTTGAACAGCTTAAACAGATGCGTAATATGGGCGGAATGGCCAGCATGTTGGGCAAAATGCCGGGAATGTCACAAATCCCTGATGCCGTCAAATCCCAAATGGATGACAAGGTTCTGGTTAAAATGGAAGCCATCATTAATTCCATGACCCGCAAAGAGCGTGAAAAACCAGAAATCATCAAAGGTTCCCGTAAACGCCGTATTGCGATGGGATCAGGTACACAGGTGCAGGATGTCAACCGCTTGTTGAAGCAGTTTGATGAAATGCAGCGTATGATGAAAAAAATGAAGAAAGGTGGTCTGGCAAAAATGATGCGAGGCATGAAAGGCATGCTGCCACCGGGATTTATGGGACGATAATCAACAAAGTTGCGAAAGAAAATGTTCTTTGGATTGCTTTTTGCGCCAAAGTGAGTAAAATTTTCGGGCTTTTAAATGGACAACCGGACTCCATTCCTCGATGGAGTCTGGTTGTTTTGCTAACTAATGAGGATGTTATGGTAACAATTCGTTTAGCTCGTGGCGGCGCAAAAAAGCGTCCGTTTTATCAAGTAGTCGTGACCGATAGCCGCAATGCGCGTGATGGTCGTTTTATTGAGCGTGTTGGTTTCTTCAACCCAATCGCTTCAGGAAAAGCAGAAGCTCTGCGTTTAGATCTAGACCGTATCGAACACTGGGTTGGTCTGGGTGCATCCGTGTCTGATCGTGTTGCTACACTGATCAAAGACGCTAAGAAAGCAGCTTAATCTGTCGCGGTGGTAACAATGAGCAAACAATCTGGCCTAAAGCACCCTGCTGAGCCAATTGTATTGGGGAAATTAGGGTCTGCATATGGCATTCGTGGTTGGCTCAGAGTTTTTTCTTCCACCGAACACACCGAAGACATTTTTGAATATCAACCGTGGTTTATTCAACGCTTAGGCCAGTGGCAGCACATTGAACTGGAAGCGTGGAAATACCATAACCAAGATATTATCGTCAAAATCAAAGGCATTGACGATCGGGATGCGGCAAATTTATTCACTAACTGTGAAATTGTAGTGGATTGTAGCCAGTTACCAGAACTGGAAGAAGGTGATTATTACTGGAAAGACCTTATTGGCTGCCAAGTAATAAATACAACCGGTTATAACCTTGGAACCATTCATGACATGATGGAAACGGGTTCTAACGATGTGATGGTAATAAAAGCAAACCTGAAAGATGCATTCGGTATCAAGGAGCGGCTGGTTCCGTTTCTTGATGGGCAGGTTATCAAGAAAGTCGATCTCGCTACCAAAACCATTGAGGTAGATTGGGATCCTGGTTTTTAATCTCCGGTAAAGACGGTTTAAATGAGTGGGACGCAGTATGTGGATTGGGGTTATTAGCCTGTTTCCTGAAATGTTCCGCGCAATAACCGATTACGGGGTAACTGGTCGGGCTGTAAAAAATGGCCTGTTGAGTATTGAGTGCTGGAATCCGCGGGATTTTACTTACGACCGGCATCGTACTGTTGATGATCGCCCTTATGGCGGTGGTCCAGGCATGCTGATGATGGTGCAACCATTACGGGAAGCCATTCATGCAGCTAAAGCTTCGGCAGGTGATGGTGCAAAGGTGATTTATCTTTCACCTCAGGGACGCAAACTCGATCAACAAGGAGTTTGTGAACTGGCCGCAAATGAGAAATTAATTCTGGTTTGCGGGCGTTATGAAGGTATTGATGAGCGTATCATCCAAACCGAAATTGACGAAGAGTGGTCTGTCGGTGATTACGTTCTTAGCGGGGGAGAGCTTCCTGCAATGACGATGATTGACTCAATATCACGGTTTATTCCGGGAGTATTAGGGCGTCAGGCATCGGCAGAAGAAGACTCATTCGCTGATGGACTGTTGGATTGTCCGCATTATACTCGCCCTGAAGTGTTAGATGATATGGAAGTTCCCCCAGTTTTGCTGTCGGGAAACCATGCTGAAATTAATCGCTGGCGAATGAAACAGTCGCTTGGCCGAACCTGGTTGAGAAGGCCCGAACTTCTAGAAAACCTAGCTCTGACTGACGAGCAAAGGATGTTGCTATCTGAATTCCAACGGGAATATCAAGATCAGGCAACGAATTAATCCAGACATATCCCGCCGAAGGGGTGTCTTTGATATATCAGTTTACCTAGGGTAAGAGAGTTATTATGAGCAACATTATTAAACAACTTGAACAAGAGCAGATGAAGCAAGACGTACCTTCATTCCGTCCGGGTGACACCGTGGAAGTTAAGGTATGGGTCGTTGAAGGTTCTAAAAAGCGTCTGCAGACATTCGAGGGCGTGGTTATTGCGATTCGTAACCGCGGTCTGCACTCTGCATTCACTGTTCGTAAGATTTCTAACGGCGAAGGCGTTGAGCGTGTATTCCAGACTCACTCCCCAGTCGTAGACAGCATTTTCGTTAAACGTCGTGGTGCTGTTCGCAGAGCTAAACTGTACTACCTGCGTGAGCGTTCTGGTAAGGCTGCTCGTATTAAAGAGCGTCTGAACGCAAAATAATACGCTTTTGCTACATCCGAAAGTTATTAAAGGCCAGCTATATGCTGGCCTTTTTACATTCTAAATCGGGAAACTTATTTTTGCAGTCGTAAGCCAGATTAAGGGTTACTACGTTACTAGCGTAACCCGAATTCTGCTTAAGCCATCATTGGAACAGCGTCTTCTGAGTAGAAAACTTTCAGTGATGGTTTTTTCAATTTAAGGCAGTAAGCGATCAGTCCACCTAAAACGGTCAACATAAATCCTCTTATACTTCGGTGGCGAGAGTGCTCTATCTGAGAAATTAATTTTAATTGGCCATTAATCGTTTCAATGATAAAACGCTTTTTTAACATTATCTTATCCCACTCAGCTTGCATACGGGCTTTCATGTTACGCCGTTTTTTCGTGATGAAAGTGACACCGCTGTTGGCTAAATCGTCCGCCAATTCCTGACTCAGATAACCTTTATCGCCGTAAAGAGAACCCATTAATTCTGTGGTTAATTCGCGAACCGGTTCCCGATCATCCACATTACCGGCCGTGACTTTAAGCGCGAGAATTTCCCCCTGATGATTGACAACCAAGTGTAATTTGAAACCATAAAACCATCCCATTGAATTTTTTCCACGCTGTGCGATCCCCGCAAAGACCTTATGTCGAGGGATGCGAATGTTATGGCAGACACTCAAACTGGTGGAATCAATAAAAGCAATGCCTGTGGGTTTCCCTTTTAATTGAGTCAGATAGCTGCATAATGGCACCAAAACGGAAGGGGCAACGCTGATAAAACGGGTATAACTGAGTAAAGTGGCGAAGTCGCGGTGGTGGTATTGCCAAATATGTTTCAAATAAAAATTTTTAAAATCACGGTAATGCGACATATGAAAAAGGATCAAAATGGTCATGATTTCACTGGGATACATATGACCTTGTCGGCGGCGTAAACGATGCCCACTCTCAAGGCAAAATTGTTCCCATTGAGGAATGAAAAAACGGCAAAAATCATCGACATCACAGAAAATTTCAACTAACTTGTCCATAGCCTGTTCCCCCTCGGAGTTGTTTTCGGTGTGCACCAAAACTTTGCTCCTGGAACAGGCTTCTCGTCAATTTCTTATCCAGAATTCGGGTTAGCGTAAGTTACATCAGCGTATTGACTAAAATATACCCTACTGTACACGCACCACTGACGCCAATCAATCCTGGTAAAAGAAAGCTGTGGTTGATAATAAATTTCCCGATTTTTGTTGTACCGGAACGGTCAAAACCAATACAAGCCAAATCGCTCGGATAAGTAGGTAAAACAAAATAGCCATAGGCAGCAGGGAAGAAAGCGATCAGAATCTTAGGATCAACCCCAAGCTGTAATCCCATTGGTGCAATAGCAGTTAAGGCTGCGGCTTGGCTGTTAACCAGTTTTGATACCAAAAACAGTACAAGGGCATAAGTCCACGGCTGTGCCTGAACTACATCTTCCAGAACTAATTTTAATTCACCTAAATGTGAGTGGAAGAAGGTATCGCTCATCCATGCCACGCCAAAGACAGAGAAAATCGCAACCATCCCTGCTTTGAACACGGCACCATTGGCGATTTCACTGGTTTTGACTTTACAGGTCATCAATATAATGGAACCTGCAATTAACATCATCATCTGGATCACCAGATTCATGGAAAGTGGTTTTAATATGCCTTGTGCTTCGAAAGCAGGACGTAATTCTGTGAATGCACCAAATAAGACGACGATGGCAATTGCAGCAAAGAAAATCCAGGTTGCCCAATAAGCTTGCTTAGGAAAGATTTGATCCAATAGTGTGTCAGAACCACCATAAATAAACTCACGTTGCTTTGGATCTCTGATTTTCGCCTGAAATTCTTCGTCCTGATCAAGATCTTTTCCTCGACGTAAGCTCCATAATGCAGCAAGTGTTACCCCAGTGAGTGATGCTGGTATTGAAACAGCTAAAATTTCCAAGATCCCATACGACTGCCCAATACCATGACTGGCAGCAATAATTGACACCAAAGAAACAACGGCAACAGATACAGGAGAGGCGGTGATTGCCATTTGAGAAGCGACAGAAGCAATAGCCATTGGCCGTTCAGGACGAATACCTTTTTTCAAGGCAATATCACCAATGATTGGAAACATGGTATAAACCACATGACCAGTACCACAAAGAAAAGTGAGCATCCAAGTGGTTAGTGGTGCCAAAATGGTGATATGTTGCGGATGGCGACGCAGCAAGCGTTCAGCAAATTGCATCATAACATTTAGCCCACCTGCTGTTTGTAAAACAGATGCACAGCCGATCACAGCAAGAATAGTGAGCATCACATCAACGGGGGGCTTACCTGGTTCCAGGCCAAAGACAAATGTCAGTATAAAAAGCCCAATCCCACTGATCAGCCCTAATCCCATTCCCGCATAACGCGTACCTATCAATAAGCATATGATTATTATGGCAAATTGCAGCGTTATCATATCTATCCTTAATAATTAATTGAAAAATAAATAAAAATTGGTAGTACAGATTTTTACATCTGCATGGTTTATACCTTCATTTCCAAGCTAGTAGTTATAGCTTGAGATCTATTGGGTACAGCGATTTTATATAAATATTTTTTTATAGTTTTATAAAAACATTAAAAGAACATATTAATATTATTAGAATGTTTATATAAAAATGAGATTGAGATCTTATTTTTAATATTTGATTTTTAAAGATATTTGTTTTTGTAATAAACAGGTTGCAATAGGTTAACAAGGTATTTGTGTTTTTGTGTTATTGTAAATCAAGATTAACAATGAGTTAACTTTAAAAATTATTTATATATTTTGGTGTGAAAATAAAATTCAATGGCTTGTTAGGATATCCATACTACCAATAGCCTTTATAATATTTTAATGTAAATTAAAATTTACGTTTATGATGGTTGTTTACGTTTTTTGTATTGTATTCTTTACTGTGCATGGTATGTTATTCACCAGACACTTAGACAAACATTAAACAGACAAGGTAGATAGAAATGATCATGCAAAAAGACGCTCTGAATAACGTTCATATCCTTGATGAACAAGTTCTTATTACTCCAAAAGAGTTGAAACAGAAATACCTGTTGGATAGCCATGATCTCCATGCCATCACAAACGCGCGTAATACCATTGCTGATATTATTCAGCATCGTGATCCTCGTTTATTAGTGGTATGTGGTCCATGTTCAATTCATGATGTGGATGCTGCTCTGGATTATGCCCGCCGTTTGAAAGCGCTGTCTGCTGAATTGAGTGATTGTCTGTATATTGTTATGCGTGTCTATTTTGAAAAGCCTCGTACAACCGTTGGTTGGAAAGGGTTGATTAGTGATCCCTATATGGATGGGTCATTTGATATGAATGCGGGGCTACATATTGCTCGTCGTCTATTGATAAACTTGGTAGAAATGGGATTGCCTTTGGCTAATGAGGCACTTGACCCCAATAATCCACAATACTTAGGGGATTTATTTAGTTGGTCAGCAATTGGTGCCAGAACAACTGAATCTCAAACTCATCGTGAAATGGCATCAGGGTTGTCTGTACCAGTCGGGTTTAAAAATGGCACAGATGGTAATTTGAATACCGCAATTAATGCCATGAAAGCAGCGGCAATGCCTCACCGCTTTATGGGGATAAATCAATCAGGCCAAGTTTGCTTGCTACAAACTCAGGGTAATCCGAATGGACATGTGATATTGCGTGGCGGCGTAGAGCCGAATTACAGTGCAAAACATGTTACTGATTGTGAAAACCAAATGATTAAAGCAGGGCTGATACCATCACTGATGATTGATTGCAGTCACGGTAATTCCAATAAAGATTTTCGTCGCCAGAGTATCGTTGTAGATTCTGTTGCCGAACAGATTATATCTGGAAATCAATCCATTATTGGGATTATGTTGGAAAGCCATATCAATGAGGGCAATCAATCTTCTGAACAGCTTCGCTCTGAAATGAAATACGGTGTTTCGGTTACTGACGCTTGTATTAGCTGGCAAACTACGGAGCACATATTGAGAAAGCTGCACCAACAAATTGCTCCGCATTTAGCTAATCGAAATGTAATAATGGAAAAAGCAGGATAATCAATATGACGGCAGAATTATCACAACTGAGAACTCAAATTGATGAGGTAGATAAAACCTTATTATCTTTGCTGGCAAAAAGAATGAATTTAGTAGCGAAAGTTGGTGAAGTTAAAAGTCAGCTTGGTTTACCAATTTATGCACCTGATAGGGAGGCAGCTATGTTGGCCTCCCGTCGTCAGGAGGCGGAAAATATGGGAGTTCCGCCTGATTTGATTGAAGATATCTTACGCCGTATTATGCGTGAGTCTTATGTCAGTGAAAATAACAAAGGCTTTAAAAAACTCGGTACTCATTTGGGGCCTGTGGTTATTGTAGGTGGCTCAGGAAAAATGGGGAGATTATTCAGTCGATTGTTGACGCTGTCTGGCTATGAAATCAGGGTGCTTGAAGCCGGTGATTGGGATAACGCCGGACATATATTGGCCGGAGCTGGGATGGTCATTGTCAGTGTTCCCATCCATTTGACAGAGAAGATTATTCGTCGATTACCTCCTTTACCAGAGCAGTGTATTTTAGTTGATTTAGCCTCAATTAAGCAAAGACCATTAAATGCGATGCTTGAAGTACATCAAGGGCCTGTTTTAGGGTTGCACCCTATGTTTGGGCCAGATGTAGGTAGCTTTGCTAAGCAGGTGGTTGTGTATTGCGATGGACGCTATCCAGAATCGTATCAATGGTTTTTGGAACAAATATCGGTATGGGGAGCGAGATTGCATCAAATCACCGCGGAGAAACATGATAAAAACATGGGCTTCATCCAGGCGCTGCGTCATTTCACTACCTTCTCTTACGGACGGCATCTTGCAAAAGAAGATATCGATTTACAGCAATTGCTTTCACTGTCTTCACCGATATATCGATTAGAGCTTGCGATGGTAGGACGGTTATTCGCCCAAGATCCCCAACTATATGCTGATATTATTATGTCTAGCCCTGAAAACATTGCACTTATTCGTCGATATTACCAAAGCTTCGGGCAGGCTCTGGAAATATTGGAACATCAAGATAAATCAGCTTTTATTGCGAGTTTTAACCAGATAAGTGATTGGTTTGGCAATGAAGCAACCCGATTTATGAAGGAAAGTCGAGTGCTTTTGCAGCAGGCTAGTGATAACCGAGTATAAATCTTATTTTAAAACCGGATGTTTCCATCCGGTTTTGTTTTTTTACTTTAGATAGGATCAATAGGAATGACATTTTCTGATGGATAAGATCCTAACACTTTCAGAAAGCGAGTGATTTCTGTCAGTTCTTTCAATGCTTGTTGCATTTTTATGGAGCGCAGATTGGCTTGCACATCAATGTAAAACATCTCTTCCCACGGTTTACCATTTATTGGGCGAGACTCCAATTTACGCATGGGGATATCATGTTTCTTTAGTATAATAAGAGCATTAACCAGCGCTCCTGCTTGCTGTCCGGTTGACATAATGAAAGTAGTTTTAGCCGGAACTTGCTCGGACACGTCAATAGATTTGCGGGAAACAACAATAAAACGAGTACTATTCTCTTGCTGATTTGCCAAGTTATTTTCTAAAACATGTAATCCATAGAGAGTACCTCCTGCCTCACTGCCTAATGCGGCTATTTCTGGTGAGTTAAGTTCAGCTACTTTTTGCATAGCAGCGGCAGTGCTTTCACAGTAGATAATATTCCAGTCAGGATATTTATTGAGATATTGGCTACATTGTTGAAAAGGTTGAGAGTGGCTATAAACGGTTTTTATCCTTGAAATGTCAGTTTGTCCGGCAATCAATAGACAGTGGTTGATTGGCAGGGTTATCTCTCCAACAAGGGATAAAGAGGTATGTTGTAATAAATCATAAACTTCATTGATTGCCCCTGAGCTGGTATTTTCCAGTGGCAGGATGCCATAATCAGCCTGACCAATTTCAACCAGTGAGAAAATATCTGAGAATTTGTGGCAACTGCATTCAACCAACTGATTAAAGTGACGGGCAGCAAATTGTCGAGCTGCAATATGAGAATATGAACCTTTTGGCCCCAGAAAAGTAATACGGGCGGAATCGTAAGGTGTTTGATTCAGATATTGCTGTAATAACGCCTGTTGCGTAAGAACAGAATCCTCAATGATCATCTGAAATAATCGGGTAATGTAAAACCCATCTAATCCGCGTAACTTTCCTTTCTCAATCAATATGTTCAATAATTCTCGTTCACGATTTTTATCTCTGATAGGGCGATTATCGTGCAGTTTTGTCTGGGCGATGTCACTGGCTAATTGTCGGCGTTTAGCAAGCAGATCCAGCAATTCTGCATCAATATGGCTAATTTCTTTTCGTAAACTAACTAAATCTCGTTCCATAGTATGTTCCTGACATTCTTATTATGAGTATAGCCTGTGCGTCGTGGATATTTTTATGATCAGTAAAACAAAAAACCTCCCTGTTAATGGGAGGCTCTTATTCGTCTTCTGAAATTTTCTTTGAAACGAATCAACCTCCTAATGAGAAGGTGAAAAAAAGAAAAATAAGAAGCACGGTTTGATAATCATTTAGCCTGCTAGCACATTATCTTATGGTTTCAATAATGTATTTTAATTAACTTATTTAGCTTGGAGTGTCAACAGGCAGTAAAAACGCGCCCATTGAGCGCGTTAGGACAAAAATCAGGGATGGTTATACTTCTAAGTTGAGATTGGATTCTTTAACACTATTGTCTGCACGGCGAGCTTCTGCTTTATGCTGCACTTTATTGAGTTGGCGTTCTAATTTTGTCAACAGATCATTGATTGCCGTGTACATATCTTCATGTTTGGCGCTAGCCACTAACGTACCATTCGGTGTACCAATTGTGGCATCAACCAAGAATCCTTGTGGTTCTTTTGATAGTACGATATGTGGACTGATTAGATTGACTTGCCATTTGCTCAACTTACTTAGACGGTCTTCTACATGGCTACGAATTGCGGGGGTAATTTCCATTTGTTTGCTGGTAATGTTCACTAACATATAGTTACCTCTTTGATGTTACTCCGTCTTTGATGTATTCAGCATAGCGCCATTTTGCATAAAAAGAATGATCTAAATCACTTTTATTGAGTGATTTTGGCAGTAAGTGACAGAATTGTGATGACCAGAAAAGATATGGATAATATTTGTTGCGGAAGGAGGAGTTATACGCCATTATTTGTCAGTTATGGAATTATTAAATTGCGTTATAGTCACAAAATATGCGTTGTTTTCAAGGTGAAAATAATGCAGATATAGCCAAACATGGCTACCAAATATGATCACAGTGTGCTAGTGCGTTCAGTTTGTTGGCTAAACAGAATAAATTACATTTCCAGCATTGATATTCCTGGCAACTTCGCTATTAGAAAAAACAATAGACAAAAAAACAGTAGCCATTTGGCTACTGTTTTCGATCACCTCTTCAAATTTGATGGGATGAGGTTTTATACGGGGTTGGCAGCGATGAGCTGTGCTACTTTATTGGCTTCGGCCGCCAATCCTAATTCTTTATAAGCTAACTCCATATAAGGGAGAGCCTTCCGAGTTGCATTAGTATCAGGATAGTCGCGTAGCATCTGTTCTACCCGATTGACGACAGCTACGTAAGCACTGCGTTTAGTGTAATATTGCACAACTGCAAGTTCATATTTGGCTAAACGTTCTTTGAGGAATACTAACCGTTTGGTCGCATCAGTTGAATACTGACTGTTTGGATAATAACGCACCAGTTGGTTGAAATCACGGAATGCAGCACGGGCATGTTCAGGATCACGATTCGATCGATCAATGCTGAAAAGGCCTTGTAATAGGCTGTCATCCAAAGCTAGCGAGACCAAACCACGCATATAGAGTACATAGTCGATATTAGGATGGGTTGGATTCAGGCGCATGAAACGGTCAATGGATGCGAGAGCCAGTGGGTATTCCGCTGATTTGTAATAAGCGTAGATAAGATCAAGCTGAACTTGCTGAGAGTACGGGCCAAAAGGATATCGGTTATCAAGGGATTCCAATTGCTTGATAGCCGCTTTATAGTTACCTTCTTGCAGCTTTTCTTGCCCAATTGAATAAATTTGAGATGGCGGGATATCAGGAACAGCATCCTTATTGCTGGAACATCCAGATAGAACCAGGCTCAATGTGGTCGCTGCCACCAGATATTTCATGCGAATCATCACGTGTTGATTATCCTCTGAGTGTTTTCTGGGAGACTGTCCGTGAAGCTCCCGGCAAAATATGGGGTTACAATAGCACACTATTTTAAATGAAACGGCTTCGCCGTCAAAACTCAACGTAAAATATAGAAGTTATATATGGCACAACAAATCCGACTTAATGCAATAGTCGCTGAATCTCAGCTTGGTCAACGTTTAGATCAAGCGTTGGCTGAATTGTTCCCTGATTACTCCAGGTCACGTATAAAAGAGTGGATCTTGGATAATAAAGTTCAAGTTAATGGTAAATTAATTAACAAACCAAAAGAAAAAGTTCTGGGCGGTGAAGAAATCTTCGTTGATGCTATCATTGAAGAAGATGCACGTTGGGAGCCTCAGGATATCGAACTGAATATTGTTTATGAAGATGATGATATTTTAGTAATCAATAAACCACGTGATTTGGTTGTTCATCCGGGAGCAGGTAATCCTGACGGTACAGTGTTGAACGCCTTGCTATATCACTATCCTGAAATTGCAGATGTACCCCGCGCAGGCATTGTTCATCGTCTTGACAAAGATACAACAGGGCTAATGGTTGTGGCAAAAAACGTGCCGGCACAAACCCGTTTGGTAGAATCTTTGCAATTACGTGAAATAACCCGTGAATATGAAGCGGTTGCTTTGGGACGTATGACGGCTGGAGGAACGGTAGAAGAACCCATTTCCCGCCATCCAACAAAACGGACACACATGGCAGTACATCCTATGGGAAAACCTGCCGTTACCCATTATCGCGTTATGGAGCATTTCCGAGCGCATACTCGTTTGCGTCTGCGTTTAGAGACAGGTAGAACACACCAAATTCGTGTGCATATGGCACATGTAAAACACCCGTTGGTGGGTGATCCTCTGTATGGTGGACGCCCTCGTCCCTTAAAAGGGGCTTCTGATGAGTTTCGCGAAGTGATGCGCAATTTTGATCGCCAGGCATTGCATGCAACCATGTTACGTCTTTACCATCCGATCACTGGAATTGAGATGGAATGGCATGCCCCATTACCGGACGATATGGTTAAATTGATTGAATTGATGAAAGTGGATGCTGAGACTTTCAAAGACGAGATGGATTGGTAGGTAAATGACACCACTGATTTTTCCTGATTGGCCACAGCCTGATAATGTCGGTGCTTGCAGTACTACCCGTTTTGGCGGAATAAGCCATCCTCCATATGATAGCTTGAATCTGGGTAATCATGTCGGGGACGTTCCAGAATATGTGGAGCGGAATAGAACGCTATTGGTTGAGTATGCCCAATTGCCGCAGCAACCTACATGGCTGGAGCAAATACACGGAACACATGTTATCACACTTGATGGTCAGCCATTGGTGAATAATCAGGCCGATGCCGTTTACACGAATATACCTGGTCAGGTTTGTGCTGTGATGACCGCAGATTGTTTGCCAGTTCTTTTTTGCAGCATTTCTGGTGATGAAGTCGCAGCAGCCCATGCAGGATGGCGCGGGTTATGTGCCGGAGTGTTGGAAAATACCGTGTCTCGATTTAGCGCAAAACCTGACATGATCTGTGCATGGTTGGGGCCTGCTATTGGCCCTGAAAAATTTGAGGTAGGAAGTGAGGTCAGAGAAACTTTCATTACGAACAATCCTGATCTGGAACAAGCTTTCACGCCTTATGGTGATAAATTTCTGGCAAATATTTATTTACTGGCTAAATTAAAGTTGCAGTCAGTAGGAATCACAGAGATTTTTGGTGGAACCGCATGTACTGTCACGGAGGAAAAAACCTTTTTCTCTTATCGTCGTGATGGTAATACAGGGCGAATGGCAACTTTAATCTGGTTGCGATAACCTATTTTACAGGACGATCTTTGGCGTATAGCGGTAAGTTTCCAATTAACTTTTCAGAAAACCTTGAATATTTAAGGAATGACCTTATCTAGTCTCCAGTAGCAAATTCTGACCAGTATTGGAGGTGTTATGCGTCTGGATCGTCTTACCAATAAATTCCAGCTTGCTCTCGCTGACGCCCAATCCCTCGCATTAGGGCGTGATAATCAATTCATCGAACCTCTCCACTTGATGAGTGCATTAATTAATCAAGAAGGCGGTTCAGTACGTCCCTTATTAGCCTCGGCAGGGGTGGATACGGGAAGCTTCAATAATCAACTGAATCAGGCTCTGCACCGATTGCCAAAAGTAGAGGGCAATGGTGGAGATGTGCAGGTATCCAGCGAATTGGGACGTTATTTAAATTTGTGTGACAAACTGGCACAAAAATCAGGCGATAACTTTATTTCTTCTGAACTCTTTATCCTGGCAGCGATAGAAGAACGTGGAACACTAAGTGACATGTTGAAAACTGCTGGTGCAACCAAGGATAAAATCACTAAGGCAATAGAACAAATGCGTGGTGGTGAAAAAGTGAATGAGCAAGGTGCAGAAGATCAGCGTCAAGCATTAAAAAAATATACCATTGATCTGACTGAACGAGCCGAACAAGGCAAATTAGATCCTGTGATCGGGCGTGATGAAGAAATTCGTCGAACTATTCAGGTGTTGCAACGTAGAACCAAAAATAATCCTGTTCTTATTGGTGAACCAGGGGTTGGGAAAACCGCGATTGTTGAAGGTTTGGCACAGCGTATTGTCAATGGTGAAGTTCCAGAAGGTCTGAAAAACAAACGTGTTCTGTCACTTGATATGGGGGCGTTATTAGCCGGTGCTAAATACCGTGGTGAATTCGAAGAGCGTTTGAAAGGTGTTTTGAACGATCTTACCAAACAGGAAGGTTCAGTCATTCTGTTTATTGATGAATTGCATACCATGGTAGGGGCAGGCAAAGCCGAAGGCGCAATGGATGCCGGTAACATGTTAAAACCCGCTCTGGCTCGTGGAGAATTGCATTGCGTTGGGGCAACAACACTTGATGAGTATCGTCAGTATATAGAAAAAGATGCGGCTTTAGAACGTCGTTTCCAGAAAGTTTATGTGGCAGAACCTACGGTTGAAGATACGATTGCTATTTTGCGTGGATTGAAAGAGCGATATGAATTGCATCATCACGTCCAAATCACTGATCCAGCAATTGTGGCGGCTGCAACACTATCTCATCGCTATATTTCTGATCGTATGCTACCTGACAAAGCCATTGATCTGATTGATGAAGCAGGGGCAAGCCTGCGTATGCAGATGGATTCTAAACCAGAAGCATTGGATCGCCTTGAGCGCCGCGTTATTCAGTTAAAACTTGAGCAGCAGGCACTGAAAAAAGAATCTGATGATGCCAGTAAAAAACGTTTAGAGATGCTAAACGAAGAATTGGCAGAAAAAGAACGTGAATATTCTGAATTAGAAGAAGAGTGGAAAGCGGAGAAGGCTGAACTTAGTGGCACCCAAAATATCAAGGCTGAATTAGAAAATACCCGTATTGAATTAGAAAAAGCTCGCCGTAGCGGTGACTTGGCTAAAATGTCTGAAATTCAGTACGGAAAAATTCCGGAATTGGAAAAACGCCTAGCAACAGCAACAACAGCAGAAAATCGTCATATGAAGTTGCTGCGTAACAAAGTTACAGATGCTGAAATTGCTGAAATACTCGCACGCTGGACAGGGATCCCTGTATCCAGAATGCTGGAAAGTGAAAAAGATAAATTACTGCGCATGGAGCAAGAATTGCATAAGCGCGTAATAGGGCAGGATGAAGCTGTTGAAGCTGTATCGAATGCAATTCGTCGTAGCAGAGCGGGATTATCTGATCCCAATCGTCCAATCGGTTCTTTCATGTTCTTGGGGCCGACTGGGGTGGGTAAAACAGAATTGTGTAAGGCGTTGGCTAATTTCTTGTTCGACAGTGATGATGCCATGGTGCGCATTGATATGTCGGAGTTTATGGAAAAACACGCAGTTTCAAGGTTAGTGGGAGCGCCTCCCGGATATGTTGGATATGAAGAAGGTGGGTATTTGACGGAAGCAGTGCGTCGTCGTCCTTATTCTGTCATTTTGTTGGATGAAGTAGAAAAAGCTCATCCAGATGTTTTCAATATCTTGTTGCAAGTATTGGATGATGGCCGTTTGACTGATGGTCAGGGAAGAACAGTTGATTTTCGTAACACAGTTGTGATTATGACTTCCAACTTAGGCTCCGATATGATTCAAGAACGCTTTGGTACATTGGATTATATAGGTATGAAAAATATGGTGATGGAAGTAGTTGGTCATCATTTCAGACCTGAGTTTATTAACCGTGTTGATGAAGTTGTTGTGTTCCACCCATTAGGAAAAGAGCATCTGAAATCTATTACAAGTATTCAATTGCAACGTTTATATCAGCGTTTGGAAGAGCACGGTTATCGGGTTGAGATAACATCTCAAGCACTGGAAAAACTAAGCGAAGCTGGTTTCGATCCTGTATATGGAGCTCGGCCATTGAAACGGGCTATTCAGCAAGAGATTGAAAATCCGCTGGCCCAACAAATTCTTTCTGGCAAATTGATTCCAGGTAAATTAGTGACTTTAGAGTTAGAAGACAATCGTATTGTTGCAATACAATGATATTGATTATGTAGAAAGTTTTTAAGAGGTGTTTTTTACACCTCTTTTTTCTTTTTGTAGATTATAAAAAGACCAAATCAGGGGTTTTTGAGTGATAAATAATCGGTTGGGGCTTTTTTTTAAAATAACTATTGCCAGCCCCAGAAAACTCCCTATAATGCGCCACCACTGACCGGCGATGTGCTGAAACAAGCCACGACGGCCGCAGAGAAAAGCGAAAATAATCGCTTGACTCTGGAGGCGAAAAGCGTAAGATACGCAGCCTCGCAACCCGGCAGAAACGGCCGGTTGCCAATGCTCTTTAACAAATTAATCAGACAATCTGTGTGGGCACTCGCAAGACACTATCTCAGCCGAAAGGCAAAAAAAGATTAAAGTCTTGAAGAGTGACTGACAGTTAATTCATTACGAACTAACAGTAAGATTCTTTGAGCATCAAACTTTTAATTGAAGAGTTTGATCATGGCTCAGATTGAACGCTGGCGGCAGGCCTAACACATGCAAGTCGAGCGGCAGCGGGGGAAAGCTTGCTTTCCTGCCGGCGAGCGGCGGACGGGTGAGTAATGTCTGGGGATCTGCCCGATGGAGGGGGATAACCACTGGAAACGGTGGCTAATACCGCATAACCTCTTTGGAGCAAAGTGGGGGACCTTCGGGCCTCACGCCATCGGATGAACCCAGATGGGATTAGCTAGTAGGTGGGGTAAAGGCTCACCTAGGCGACGATCCCTAGCTGGTCTGAGAGGATGACCAGCCACACTGGGACTGAGACACGGCCCAGACTCCTACGGGAGGCAGCAGTGGGGAATATTGCACAATGGGCGCAAGCCTGATGCAGCCATGCCGCGTGTATGAAGAAGGCCTTCGGGTTGTAAAGTACTTTCAGCGGGGAGGAAGGCGCAAGGTTGAATACACCTTGCGATTGACGTTACCCGCAGAAGAAGCACCGGCTAACTCCGTGCCAGCAGCCGCGGTAATACGGAGGGTGCAAGCGTTAATCGGAATTACTGGGCGTAAAGCGCACGCAGGCGGTCAATTAAGTTAGATGTGAAATCCCCGGGCTTAACCTGGGAATGGCATCTAAGACTGGTTGGCTAGAGTCTCGTAGAGGGGGGTAGAATTCCACGTGTAGCGGTGAAATGCGTAGAGATGTGGAGGAATACCGGTGGCGAAGGCGGCCCCCTGGACGAAGACTGACGCTCAGGTGCGAAAGCGTGGGGAGCAAACAGGATTAGATACCCTGGTAGTCCACGCTGTAAACGATGTCGATTTGGAGGTTGTGGCCTTGAGCTGTGGCTTCCGGAGCTAACGCGTTAAATCGACCGCCTGGGGAGTACGGTCGCAAGATTAAAACTCAAATGAATTGACGGGGGCCCGCACAAGCGGTGGAGCATGTGGTTTAATTCGATGCAACGCGAAGAACCTTACCTACTCTTGACATCCACGGAATTCTGCAGAGATGCGGAAGTGCCTTCGGGAACCGTGAGACAGGTGCTGCATGGCTGTCGTCAGCTCGTGTTGTGAAATGTTGGGTTAAGTCCCGCAACGAGCGCAACCCTTATCCTTTGTTGCCAGCACGTTATGGTGGGAACTCAAGGGAGACTGCCGGTGATAAACCGGAGGAAGGTGGGGATGACGTCAAGTCATCATGGCCCTTACGAGTAGGGCTACACACGTGCTACAATGGCGGATACAAAGAGAAGCGACCTCGCGAGAGCAAGCGGACCTCATAAAGTCTGTCGTAGTCCGGATTGGAGTCTGCAACTCGACTCCATGAAGTCGGAATCGCTAGTAATCGTAGATCAGAATGCTACGGTGAATACGTTCCCGGGCCTTGTACACACCGCCCGTCACACCATGGGAGTGGGTTGCAAAAGAAGTCGGTAGCTTAACCTTTTGGAGGGCGCTGACCACTTTGTGATTCATGACTGGGGTGAAGTCGTAACAAGGTAACCGTAGGGGAACCTGCGGTTGGATCACCTCCTTAACCAATGATGGTGAAATGTGAGTGTTCACACAGATTGTCTGATGAAATGCAGTATGAGCAAGCGTCTGAGAAGAAGACTTGAAGTCCCCTTCGTCTAGAGGCCTAGGACACCGCCCTTTCACGGCGGTAACAGGGGTTCGAATCCCCTAGGGGACGCCACTTTGCTCCGGTATCGGGTGAAAGACGATGCCTCAAATGATTGCTAAGCGGGCTGGTGAGCCGGTTTAGCAATCATTGCTCTTTAACAATCTGGAACAAGCTGAAAATTTGAAACAATCAATGTTGTTAAACGATAACATTGATGAGTCTCTCAAAAACTCCAGTCCGAAGACACCTTCGGGTTGTGAGGTTAAGCGACTAAGCGTACACGGTGGATGCCTAGGCAGTCAGAGGCGATGAAGGACGTGCTAATCTGCGAAAAGCGCCGGTGAGCTGATATGAAGCGCTATCAGCCGGCGATGTCCGAATGGGGAAACCCAGTGCAATCCGTTGCACTATCCTTGCCTGAATTCATAGGGTAAGGAGGCGAACCGGGGGAACTGAAACATCTCAGTACCCCGAGGAAAAGAAATCAACCGAGATTCCCCCAGTAGCGGCGAGCGAACGGGGAGGAGCCCAGAGCCATCAGCGATAGGCGTGTCAGGAGAACGGTCTGGAAAGGCCGGCAGTAAAGGGTGAAAGCCCCGTATCCGAAGACATGCCTATTGTGAGCTCAACGAGTAGGGCGGGACACGTGGTATCCTGTCTGAACATGGGGGGACCATCCTCCAAGGCTAAATACTCCTGACTGACCGATAGTGAACCAGTACCGTGAGGGAAAGGCGAAAAGAACCCCGGCGAGGGGAGTGAAAGAGAACCTGAAACCGTGTACGTACAAGCAGTGGGAGCCTTGATTTATCAGGGTGACTGCGTACCTTTTGTATAATGGGTCAGCGACTTATATTCTGTAGCAAGGTTAACCGAATAGGGGAGCCGCAGGGAAACCGAGTCTTAACTGGGCGTTAAGTTGCAGGGTATAGACCCGAAACCCGGTGATCTAGCCATGGGCAGGTTGAAGGTTGGGTAACACTAACTGGAGGACCGAACCGACTAATGTTGAAAAATTAGCGGATGACTTGTGGCTGGGGGTGAAAGGCCAATCAAACCGGGAGATAGCTGGTTCTCCCCGAAAGCTATTTAGGTAGCGCCTCGTGAATTCATCTTCGGGGGTAGAGCACTGTTTCGGCTAGGGGGTCATCCCGACTTACCAACCCGATGCAAACTGCGAATACCGAAGAATGTTATCACGGGAGACACACGGCGGGTGCTAACGTCCGTCGTGAAGAGGGAAACAACCCAGACCGCCAGCTAAGGTCCCAAAGTCATGGTTAAGTGGGAAACGAAGTGGGAAGGCTCAGACAGCCAGGATGTTGGCTTAGAAGCAGCCATCATTTAAAGAAAGCGTAATAGCTCACTGGTCGAGTCGGCCTGCGCGGAAGATGTAACGGGGCTAAACCATGCACCGAAGCTGCGGCAGCGACATTTAGGTGTTGTTGGGTAGGGGAGCGTTCTGTAAGCCGGAGAAGGTGAACTGTGAGGTTTGCTGGAGGTATCAGAAGTGCGAATGCTGACATAAGTAACGATAAAGCGGGTGAAAAACCCGCTCGCCGGAAGACCAAGGGTTCCTGTCCAACGTTAATCGGGGCAGGGTGAGTCGACCCCTAAGGCGAGGCCGAAAGGCGTAGTCGATGGGAAACGGGTTAATATTCCCGTACTCGGTGTGGCTGCGAAGGGGGGACGGAGAAGGCTATGTCATCCGGGCGACGGTCGTCCCGGTTTAAGCGTGTAGGCTGGCATCCCAGGGAAATCCGGGGTGCTTTAAGGCTGAGGCGTGATGACGAGGCACTATGGTGCTGAAGTGACAGATGCCCTGCTTCCAGGAAAAGCCTCTAAGCATCAGGTCACATTGAATCGTACCCCAAACCGACACAGGTGGTCAGGTAGAGAATACTCAGGCGCTTGAGAGAACTCGGGTGAAGGAACTAGGCAAAATGGTGCCGTAACTTCGGGAGAAGGCACGCTGGCGTTAGGTGAAGGGACATGCGCCCGGAGCCGAGGCCAGTCGCAGATACCAGCTGGCTGCAACTGTTTAATAAAAACACAGCACTGTGCAAACACGAAAGTGGACGTATACGGTGTGACGCCTGCCCGGTGCTGGAAGGTTAATTGATGGGGTTAGCCGCAAGGCGAAGCTCTTGATCGAAGCCCCAGTAAACGGCGGCCGTAACTATAACGGTCCTAAGGTAGCGAAATTCCTTGTCGGGTAAGTTCCGACCTGCACGAATGGCGTAATGATGGCCAGGCTGTCTCCACCCGAGACTCAGTGAAATTGAACTCGCTGTGAAGATGCAGTGTACCCGCGGCAAGACGGAAAGACCCCGTGAACCTTTACTATAGCTTGACACTGAACCTTGAGCCTTGATGTGTAGGATAGGTGGGAGGCTGTGAAGTGTGGACGCCAGTCTGCACGGAGCCATCCTTGAAATACCACCCTTGAATGTTTGATGTTCTAACGTAGGCCCGTGAACCGGGTTGCGGACAGTGTCTGGTGGGTAGTTTGACTGGGGCGGTCTCCTCCCAAAGCGTAACGGAGGAGCACGAAGGTTAGCTAATCACGGTCGGACATCGTGAGGTTAGTGCAAAGGCATAAGCTAGCTTGACTGCGAGAGTGACGGCTCGAGCAGGTACGAAAGTAGGTCTTAGTGATCCGGTGGTTCTGAATGGAAGGGCCATCGCTCAACGGATAAAAGGTACTCCGGGGATAACAGGCTGATACCGCCCAAGAGTTCATATCGACGGCGGTGTTTGGCACCTCGATGTCGGCTCATCACATCCTGGGGCTGAAGTAGGTCCCAAGGGTATGGCTGTTCGCCATTTAAAGTGGTACGCGAGCTGGGTTTAGAACGTCGTGAGACAGTTCGGTCCCTATCTGCCGTGGGCGTTGGAAGATTGCAAGGGGCTGCTCCTAGTACGAGAGGACCGGAGTGGACGCACCACTGGTGTTCGGGTTGTCATGCCAATGGCACTGCCCGGTAGCTAAGTGCGGAAGAGATAACCGCTGAAAGCATCTAAGCGGGAAACTTGCCTTAAGATGAGTCTTCCCTTGTCCCTTGAGGACACTGAAGGAACGTTCGAGACGAGGACGTAGATAGGCTGGGTGTGTAAGCGTTGCGAGACGTTGAGCTAACCAGTACTAATGAACCGTGCGGCTTAACCTGACAACACCGAAGGTGTTTTGGGCATGAGAGAAGACAGTTTCAGAGAGAAAGCAGCTTGTTCGGGATTGAAAACAGGATTTGTCTGGCGGCAAGAGCGCGGTGGTCCCACCTGACCCCATGCCGAACTCAGCAGTGAAACGCCGTAGCGCCGATGGTAGTGTGGGGTCTCCCCATGCGAGAGTAGGGAACTGCCAGACATCTATTTTGCCAGAGAAGCCATCCGTCACCGGATGGCTTTTTTGCGTTTGCAGCACCCGTCATATCATGTCAACTCCAGCCTGTTACTGATGGACGGCTATCATAAAGCTCTTTTATTGCACCAATACTAACGGATAGTAATACACCAAATTGTGCACTTTCGCGATGCCCCCGATGTTGACGATCACCATAAGCATTGCCCGCGGCAGCTACAATTGCAGAAAATAAAAAATGTTGTACTTTGTCTTTTCCTGTCCAGTTGTCATTTGCCTGACGTATATTGGAACAAGAAGTATTCAAGAGGATAGGAGAAATTATTAATATATTTCGTATCAGAGTGATGATGTTTTTTTTCATCGTAATTCACGCCATGATTTATTTTTTTAAATCATAGTCGTTTGATAAATAAGATACAAAAATCCCCCTCTGGCAATAGCGAGAGGGGTTAAAAAAACGATAATTATTTATCTATTCTACAGTATCCTACTGATTAATCGATCCACTCGAATACGACGCAAACGTCGTATCAGTTTGCGTACCTTAACAGGATAGAGTTGGATACTTTCTAGTTCCTGATAACTGTGAATCACTTTTGTATGAGTACGGATGCAATCCAACTCTATTGCGCGTTGCTCGCTCATCTCTTGGTGGGGATCATGAATAAGAATGGCATTTTCCAGATCTAATCCCCATGCGCGAGGATTAAGGTTATTACCAGTAATTAATTGCCATTTATTATCAACCCAGATCCCTTTTAAGTGATAAGTGTTATCTTGATCTTTCCATAACCGGATAGTTAATTGCTGGTTATCGATAAATTTTTGCAGCCGATTAGTAAACCTACGCAAGTTAATTTCATACAGATAAGGCAACGCACCAATGATCTTAAATGGTTCCTCTGGTGGAATATAAAAATCATTAGCTGTTTTGTCTCCAATAATAATCTCAACTTGTTTTCCCTGGCGGAGCAGGCGAGATATTGCACGTACTAACACTGCTGGTAAATTGAAATAAGGTGTACAGATAACCAGCTTGTTTTCAGTACAAGAAATAAGATGACAAATTGTTTTGTTCAGAAGATTCTTTTTGCCTAATCCTACAAGGGGGGTTACCGCTAATTCCTCATTTGATGCTTGATTTTCAACGTGGTACTCGGCATTTCTTAATGAAGTACGAAATTGGCGGATCAAATTTTTAATTTCAAGGCTACGAGGACGATTGTAGCAGGCTAGATTTTTTACGGCTTCTGCATTAATAATACTGTCATCGATAAATTGCTTCATGACCGAGGCAAGTTTTGCATTATGTAGCAGATGATAACGATCGTAACGATATTTTTCATGGCGGTGTAGATAGACATTATTAATACTGGCGCCACTATAAATAACCGTATCATCAAAGATAAAGCCTTTCAGATGTAAAACCCCCAGTGCTTCACGTGTATTCACTGGAACGCCCAAAATGGAAATAGTGACATCAGGATAGCTTTCAGCCATAGAGCAGTACCAATCTGCATTTGTTGCCGCGGCTTCTACACCAATGCGACCACGTTGGGCACGATGCCAATCGACCAAAATTTTTATATCCAGCTCAGGGCGTTTTTGTTTGACTTCATATAATGCAGTCAGAATATCCCGCCCTGCATCATCATTTTCTAAATATAATGCTGCGATATAAATATGCTTTTGGGCATTTTCTATATGTCCTAATAAGGTGCTGCGAAACACTTTAGATTCATAAAGTGTCTCAATGTCAGCAACTGATTGCGGTAGCTTAGGCAATTGTGCAAGGTGTTGTTGGTGTTTTGCTTGTTTAAATTTGGACAACATCACAGTGCGTTTTTCTCTTAGTCTAGATGGAATTACTACCATCATAAGGTGTATGAATCAAAATGATCTGGCGATGATACCATTAGTTTGGTTCATTGTGAGTATGAATTAACTCTCTTGAGCTGATTGCTTTAAGAGTGTGCGATCTATCACGGAGTGAGCATTTTTTATCACTCATCACAATATGCATATTGAATTTATTTTTTGCTAGAGTTTTAACATAAGATTAACAATGCCGTCTTCTAACTGTATATCAATGCTAAATCCAAGTTTTTTCGCAAGTTGGATCATATTGCGATTTTCAGGCATAGTGATGGCTGTTAGTGCCTGAATACCATGTTCTCTTGTATAATTAATCAGTTTAGCCATAAGCTGATAGCCTAACGTAATCCCTTTGAGATCTGATCGAACTAATATCGCAAATTCAGCTTCGATATTATCGGGATCAGCCATAGCACGAGCGACACCAATAATTTCAGGTGTTGTTGCTGGGTGGCGGATCGCCACGAATGCCATCTCTCGGTCGTAATCAATTTGGGTCATGTTTGCGAGATCATCATGCGTAAACTCGCTAATTTCACTGAAATAGCGGTAATAAAGATCTTCCTTTGTTACTTGGCCAATAAATGCTTTAAGTAAAGGTTCGTCTTCCGGCAAGATTGGTCGCAGCAAGCATTCAAAATCATCTTTGATATAGATAGTTTCTTCTAGTTCATTAGGATAAGGCCGGATAGCCAATCTACTGCGGGGATCACCTGTTACTGGCATCAACTCCATTGTCACATCCAGTAGAGTAAACTCATTGCCTGATGCAAGCAGTGGGTGGATATTCATACGAGTAATTTGAGGGCAATCGATCAGAAGATTAGAGACTCTGACCAATAACTGGCTGAGAGCAAGAATATCTAACGGCAAAAGTGAACCACCAGATTTTATTTTACCGCTCTTAATTGCCTGAATAACCAAATAACGGGCGAGTGCCATATTAAGGGGAGGAAGGGCGACAGCCGCCTGAGTTTCATGCATCCAATCAATATCTCCCTCGCCTAGCATGATTAAAGGACCAAATATTTCGTCTTGTTCAATAGCAATTCTCAGCTCTTGGGTGCCAGCTCGATTAGCCATGCTTTGTACTAATAAACCATGAATCCTGGCTTGCGGGAAGTTTTGTTTAACACGTTCAATAATCGCTTGTGTGGCGGCTTTAACTTCATCAGCGTTGCGCAAGTAAAGCATCACTCCCTGAACTTCTGATTTATGTGGAATATCAGGGGTGCGAAGTTTTAATGCCACGGGATAGCCAATTTTTTCTGCGATATTGATCGCATCATCACTGGTATGGGCGATCCAAGTCGGTAAAGTATTTAAACCGTAAGCATCGAGGATAGGTTGTACTTCATGGGTATCCAGTTGGATATTTCCGTTATCAAGCGCTTTCTGTATACATTCATGGGCTCGAGCCGTATTCGATGTGATGCCAATGGGCAAGGATGGTGTTTCTTTTAATTGTTTTTGGTTTCGCTGATATTCCACCATATGCATAAAGGCGGTAATGGCACCTTCTGGCGTCCGATAAGTCGGGATACCTGCCTCACTGAACAGGCGTCGGGCTTCCAACGAAGAATATTCTCCGCACCAATTAGTGAAAATAGGAAGCCATTTTCCACGGGGATGCTCTTTAATGGTTTGTATAACCCGGACCGCTGTAGTCTGGCTGTAAGATATGGCACTAGGAGAGTGGATTAACAATAAGGCATCATAATCATGACTATCTAAAAGTAACCTGAGTGCGGCAATATATCGTTCGGTGGAGGAGTCATCACCGATATCCAATGGGTTACGTAAAAGCAGCGTATCAGGAAGTATACCAGACAATCTCTTGATCATTTCCTCACCTAATATAGCGAGTTTACCAGTTCTCCTTACTAGCTCATCTAACGCCATTGCTGCAGGTGCTGCACCATTACTGACGATTAATAAACGTTCTCCGCGCAATGGCCGCATAAAACTCAATGTTTCCACTGCGGAGAACATTTCATGTGTATCTTGTACACGCAGTAATCCGGCACGTTGAATTGCTGCGTCATAAGCAGCATCGAAATTTTGTTGTTCTCCTAGTAATTTCTGAACTTGCCGGGTACGGCCGCTTTTCACGATTAGAATAGGTTTATTGCGTGAAGCACTTCGGGAAGCAGAAAGAAAACGGCGGGCATCACTGATATGTTCGAGATGCAACAAAATGGCGCTGGTTTTACTGTCTCTTGCTAAAAAGTCGAGTAAGTCATCAATATCAATATCAACACTGTCACCCAAAGCAATAAAATACGAAAAACCAATATTACGGTGATTGGCCCAGTCCAAAATAGTGTTAGATATCGCGGCTGATTGTGAAATAAAAGCCAGTTTACCTTTAAGAATAGGGATTGGCGAAAAACTGGCATTTAGCCCGCTCCAGGGCGCTAAGATGCCAAGACTATTTGGTCCCAGAATTCGAAGATGATGTTTTTGGCTGTACTGTTTCAATTCAGTAAATTGTGATGGCGGGGAGGATAAAATAATGACGGTTTTGCATCCGTGTTGAGCCAGTTGCTCTAGTAAAGACAAATTGCGACTGTGATGAGTACAAAGTACAGCCAGATCAGGAGGTAATGGTAATTTATCGATAGAAGGATAGGCTAACACACCCAGAACGGCATATTTATTTGGTGTTACGGGGAGAATAGGTCCTGTAAATCCACCCATTAACAAATTTCGCATCAACACTGAACTGGCTTTTTCTGGCTTTTCAGAAGCACCAATAACGGCGATAGATTTAGGGCGTAACAATGCTTCAAGTCCGCGCTGGCTCATTCTTGGAGTTCCTTATCAGTTATCACATCAATAAACAATCACTGTTGATTAAACAATTACTATGAATAACTTTAGCCACCATCAGTCACTTTAGCGCGGATTGTCAAGCATTACTGTGAGTTATCCCTACAGATGATTAGACTTTCCTGCCAGATATTGTTTACGAAAGTGGTTGAAATGGTTCAATAATGATTGTGACGCCTTAATATCTCCTGCCAATTCTAGTGCTGTAGCCGCGACTTCGGCAGTACAATGTTGTTCTGTTCTGGAGGGTATCCGAAGTAAATAGTCCATTTTGGCAATATTATTAATAGACAATAGAGGAATATCATCCAAATATGGGCTTTTTCGAAACATTTTTCTTGCTTCTGGCCAAGTGCCATCCAATATAATGAACAGCGGTGGTTTTTGGTTAGCGGGGAGCGTCTGATACACCGTACGAGGAGGCGTAGCATAACTGTCTGGGAAGATCAGGTAGGGTTGTCGGGTTGGATCACGCAATACTTCAAGCAGTTGTTGATCAGGCTCTGTTCTAGACCAAAGAAAAGCCAGTGTATCGGGCAGAATATCTGCAATCAATTTTCCCGTATTACTGGGTTTCATAGGCTCAGTATCGAACATAATGAGACAGAAGCGGCTTTCTGCATTTGCAGATGAAATCATTTCACACAGACATTTTTTTTGGGGTAATAAACAATGCAGGCAACGCTGCACTCGGCATCCCCTTGCCAGAAAAGGGCGGGTAGAGCGGGCAAGGCGACGTTGGCGAAGCTGATAAACGGCGTTGTTATTTCTCATTTAAGAACTCAAACATGTTCGTGGATAAAATCAGTAAAAAAATTAGCGGATATTTTAATGGATTGTCGTTACCAGAGGTAGCTTCGGGCGCTTACATCGGGTAATCTTCGCGCCATAACGCAGTTGGAGAAATAAATGAACGATTCCTATAGTGGTAAGAACGGCAAAGTCAAAGTAATGTATGTCCGCAATAGTGAGGACAATAACGATAACCGTAAAGGCGGAGATCGTCGTAAAAACAGTGACAGCCGTAAGAGTGATAACCGTCCGTTTGGTAAAGGGCGTGATCAGGGTGACCGCCGTCGTGGCAATGAACGCCCAGAGCGCTCAGGTGATCGTTCTCCGTGGAGAACAGTCTCCCGTCCAGAGAGTGAATTTCTTGAATCAGAGCATCAAGGTATTAGCGGCAAAAGCAGCATTGATCCTGAGCAGCTTCGTCGTCAGCGTTTGGAGGAAACTCGCATCTATGGGGAAAATGCTTGTCAGGCAATGTTCCAGAACCGCCCTGATGCGATTGTTCGAGCCTGGTTTGTTCAATCAGTTACTCCGCGTTTCCGCGATGCTTTGAAATGGATGGCGGCAAATCGCAAAGCTTACCATGTAGTTGACAACGAAGAACTATCCAAGGCATCAGGTACAGAACATCACGGTGGCGTATGTTTCCTGATTAAGAAACGCAATGGTTTGGATGCGGAAACCTATTTGCAACAGGCACCAGCAAAAGATTGTGTGCTGGCACTGGAAAACGTAGGTAATCCACATAATCTCGGTGCAATCATGCGTAGTTGTGCGCATTTTGGTGTGCAGGGTATGATTTTACAGGATACAGCGATGCTGGAATCAGGTGCCGCTGTTCGTACAGCAGAAGGAGGCGCTGAACACATCAAAGGCATTGATGCGGATGGGTTCACGGCTACGCTGAATAAATTTCGCAACCAAGGCTACACAATTGTGACCACATCAAGTCATAAAGGTAGCGCAACACTGGCACAAGCAACATTACCAGAAAAAATGGTTTTGGTATTGGGGCAGGAAAGTGACGGATTAAGTGACAGCATTTGGCAAGATGGTGACATCCGTCTTTCTATTGGCGGAACGGGTCGGGTAGAAAGCCTGAATGTTTCTGTTGCAACTGGTATTATGCTGGCGGAATGGTGGCGTCAGAATAAGGCTCTGGCTAGATAGACAGAACCTTATTTCCTTTATTTATTAAGTTATTGTGGCATTTTTCTTAACGGGAGTACTCACTCCCGTTAAGATCACTAGATTCAATGTAACAAGTTTAATGCGCTCCCCCGTGATCTTTACCTCCGGCAGAAAAAGGCGGTTTTGCCAGCCAGATCAATAATGTCAAAACAAGAAATATACCCGCTGAAAGCCAAAAGATTTCATTGGCAGAGATAATTAACCCTTGATGAGTGATCTGTTTTGCCAGATAAGCTGATATTTGTTCATCATTCATGCCCAATTGAGCTAATTGCTGATGTATTTGCTGGTAATTAGGGTTATATGGGTTGATGTACTCTGTAAGGTTCGAATGATGCATCGATTCACGTTGTGTCCACATTGTGGTTGTGAGGGATGTTCCGATTGAACCCGACAATATACGGGTGAAATTTGACAGGCTGGAAGCTGAGGCCATTCGTTCTGGCTCTAATCCGGATAATGTAATAGTTGTCAACGGCATAAAGAAACATGCCAGGGCAAGTCCTTGAACAAATTGAGGCCATGCAGCGGCAGCGAAATCCATGTCCGGCTCAAAGGTATATGCTCGCCAGTAAAAGCAAATAGCGTATATGATGAAACTGAATATCACGATATAGCGCATGTCCATCTTATGGCCAAACTTGCCAATAACCGGTGACAGTAACAGTGGCAGCAATCCTACAGGCGCAGCCGCAAAGCCAGCCCAGGTTGCGGTATAACCGAAAACCTCTTGCAATAGTTGCGGCAGTAAGACAATTGTACCAAAGTACATCATGAAACTGAGACTCGTACTCAATGTACCAATGGAAAAATTACGTTGCTTAAACAAGGATAGATCGATTATTGGATGATCATCGTTCAGTTCCCATATAATCAGGAAAATCAGTGTGATAATGGCAGTAATAGCCAGAACAATAATCTCATTGGAACTGAACCAATCAAGTTCCTTGCCTTGGTCAAGCATAATTTGCAGGCTGCCTACACCAATGACTAGCAAAAACAGCCCTGTCACGTCGATCGGGCGGATCTCTGTTTTTGTTTCCCGATCGCGCAATAGCTGCATGATGACGAAGATAATTGCGATACCAAGGGGGATATTGATAAAAAATATCCATCCCCAATGGTAGTTATCACTGATATAGCCGCCAAGAATAGGTCCACAAATGGGGGCAACAACGATCATCACTGACCACAGAGCTAATGCCATGTTCCGTTTCGCTGGTGGATAATTATTTAGTAACAAACTCTGGCAAAGAGGGAGTACGGGACCTGCGGCCAGCCCTTGCATAATACGGAAAAAAATCAACATATTGAGGCTATTGGAAAGACCACACAGCCAGGATGAAAGCGTAAAAATAGCGGTAGACCAGAGGAACAATTTCACTTCACCAATACGTTTTGCCAGCCAACCGGTAATTGGAATGGAAATTGCGTTTGCGACACCAAAGGAAGTAATCACCCATGTCCCTTGTGAGCTTGACGCACCCAGATTACCAGCAATCGTCGGTATGGCGACGTTGGCAATGGTAGAGTCGAGAACAAGCATGAACGTCGCCATTGCAAGAGTAATGGTCAAAAGGGCGAGTTTCGTACCTGCAAGCGGTTCTCTTGTGACCATGATCCCCCCTTAAATTTGATTTCCCGCATTACTATTAATAATGTCAGTAACTATTTTGTTTGCAGGGGCCATATCTATCGTCAAAGCATTGGTCTGATAGGCCGGAAGGGTACGTTCGGTGGTTGCCAGAACAGTTCCATCAGTGTTCGTTGTATCCACGATGACCTTTGTTGATAACCCAATTCGCAAGGGATGTTGTTTTAATTGTTTAGGATCAAGCTCAATACGGACAGGCAAGCGTTGTACAACCTTAATCCAGTTTCCGCTGGCATTTTGCGCTGGCAATAGGGAAAAGGCACTACCGGTGCCCATATCGATACCTGCAACTTTGCCGGTATAGACAATATTGTCACCATAGAAATCACTGATGATTTTAGCTGGCTGTCCAATCCGCATATTTGCCAGTTGGGTTTCTTTGAAATTAGCCTCAATCCACATATTGTTGGTGGTTACAATTGCCATCAATGGTGTTCCTGAATTGATACGAGAACCTACCTGAACACTACGACGAGCGACATAACCATCAACCGGGCTGACAATATTGGTTCTCTGTAAGGCGAGCCAGGCATCACGGACATCGGAGGCCGCTTTTTCGATAGCTGGCTGTTTTTCCAGCGGAGTATCCAGAATAATGGCTTGATTGCTTTTATATTGAGCTATTGCGACATCCAAATCCGCTTGGGCAGCAGAGACAGTTTCACGCATATGTTGCAATTCTTCTTTACCAATTAAATCTTGATTTCCCAATATTTCCCGTCGATTAAGATCATGTTGGGCTTTTCTGAGTGCAATTTTTTTTAGCTCAATGATAGCTTGATATCTTTCACTGTCGATCAGGTGTTGGTGAGTGACTCGGACAGTATTGGCTAATTCATTTTTAGCTCTTTCCAAAGCTAATTCGGCATCACGGGGATCAAGCCGGACGAGAGACTGACCACTTTTGACAAAATCAGTATTGTCAAAATTGACAGTCACGACGCTGCCCGCAATTTGCGACATGATTTGTATCTGATTACCTGTAACATAGGCATTATCAGTTTCTTGGTGGTGACGTAAAGTGAGAAACCAGTAAATAGTGTAACCAGCGCCAAGTATAAGGAAAAAAAACGTCAATAACGTAATGATACGGAGGCGTTTCTGTTTATTAGTACTATTTTTTGTTTTCACCTTTTCAGGAGATTGTTTTTCGCTAGACGGAAGTTGTGCTTTCTCACTAATATTCATGGAGAGTCCCCATATTTGTTTTTAACTTGTGGCTCGACAGGACGAAACACGCTTCCAGTAGTGTGCGCTTACACTACTGGAAGAGATGAACGATATGGGTTTAAGTATTACCTGAAGGTAATAGTTAGCCATACGAAGTATCTAATGATACAGGCTAATAGAAAAGTTTTTTTAGGTCATGTTGCTATAACATGTTTTCTTGGTTCAAAACCACCCAGAAGAAGGGCAATCACTTACTTAAACAATCCCCAATATTATCTAATTGCCCCAAAATTTTTCTCATCAATTTTTCTAACTGTTTTTTCTCCTCAGAATCTAGAATAGACCAAAGTTTAATCAGGCACTCATGCTGTGGTGGAAGTAAACTGTTCAAAAAAATTGAACCTTTTTCTGTGAGGTGAAGATGGAGGCAACGACGATCATTATGGCTCTCCTTTCTCTCTATCCAGCCCTGTTTTTCTAATTCATCTGCAATGCGGGTTGCGTTTGTACGGGAAGAGCCTAATGCAGCACTAAGTTCTGATGGCTGAATGCTACGGCTTTCTTTGGTATCCAGAATCATCAGAGCCATAAACAAGGTTTCATTGATTCCTTGTGATTTCAGCATGTTGTTGCGATTTTCCAGAAGCTTACTCTGGACATGCATGGATAAACGAGTCAGTAATATCTCTTGATAGGGCAAGCTTTTTTGCTGTGCTACACGGCAATTAAGTAACTCTTCTGTGGGAGTGAATGAACTTTCCATTGTTTAGATACCTTATTAGTTTCAACCGGTAAAGTAACTTTTGTTAAAAACCATACAAATACTATATTAAAAGTTAAATTTAGCAATTATAGTTATTTATTATCATCATATTTCTTTTAATATTGATACCTAATTCATAAATACTTTGAATATTATTCCAAAAACTACGGCACCAGACAGTGTTGAAATAATGATGCTTCGAGTTTTGTAGAAAAACAGACAAATGGTTAGGCAGCCAATTAAAGTTGGAAAAAATTTGTTGTGTTCCTTCATGACGTCAGGAATGCTTGAGACGATAAGGAGTGAGCAAATTGATGCAATACCAATACTGTCGAGTATGATGCTCATCTTTCCTTTTTTTGCTGTCGGTGAGCGATTGGTACCCAGACGCAGAGGAAGATAGCGGAATAAAAAGTTGGCAGTGCCTACAATGAGTCCGATAAGAAGTATTTTATTATCAATCATATAATGAGCTAATTATGTAATATATTAATTATGTAAGGTATTAATCATGCATTTTTAGTTTGCAGAAGTGCTGCTAAACATCCACTGATGATCCCCGCAAGAATGGCGATAGGGATTGAAAAAAATGTGATTCCCATTAATGCGCCTAGTAAAGCAGCGATACTACAGTAGGTATTTTCTCTTTTGAAAGATGCTAACAAAAAACTTAAGAATAGAGCCGGAAGCATAAATATCATGGCCGCTTCAATAGCTGGATAAGAACTCAAATAACCATTACCCAATATAGCTCCGGCTACGGTGCCCAGTACCCAAGAGAGCCAGGAACATATTGCAATGGCGACCATCCAGTTTTCACTCCAACTCCGCTGGTCTTTAATTAATTTGGTTGTTGCTGCGGCAAAAACTTCATCAGTCAAGCCAAATGCCCAAATAACAGTTTTCTTTTCCGATAATTTTTGTTTGATGCGATAACGTAAGGCTGGGCCATACAAAATATGGCGGATATCCATTGCCATTACGGTTAGCGCAGAAAACCACAATGACATTCCTGCACTCAGTAAAGCAGTGATGACAAACTGGCTGGCGCCTGCATAAATGACACATGAAAAAAATATGGCTTCTATGGGAGTAAATCCCAGCTTAGTGGCGCTCAAACCAAATGCAAAAGAGATGGGAATATAACCAATGGCGATTGGAAGACTGTCCCAAATACCGTCTTTAAAGGAAGAAGCCTTGTTTGGTAGAGTATTCCCGAATTCTGAAGTATCAGATATTGGTATATCAGACGCAGATTTATCAGACATTGGCATGGAGTATTTTATTTTTTTGTTAACAGATAAAACAACATTAACAAAATATGATGAAAGTGAAAATATAAAATATATAAATTATTTAAATAATATCATTGAGAACAAAGGAGTTGATAATGATAGAGGAGTGTATACTGGATAGCTGTGAGTTTTGTTAATATTTTCATAGCTACCCAGGTGCAGGATGAAGGAAAGGTTAATTTATGCCTTGTGAACGGCTTTTCTGGCTGCTTTTAGCCAACCATCTACCGTTTTCTGATGTGTTTTGATCCAGTTTTCAGCCTGGCGTTCAATATCAGCTTCTGAAATTTTAGTGTTATGCATGAACTGATTTTGAGCACTGATATCAGCAATAGGTAAGGTCATAACAGCAAAAAGTTTCGCCGCAGCAGGATTCTTTTCTGCCCACGCTTTGTTCGCCACGATATGCATGGAACTGGGGGGGAAGCCATAGTTACGGCCACTAGGCAACTGAGTACTGATGGTTTCTCCCTCACCGGTAGCAGAGAAGGGGACTTGAAGCCAGACGACATCTTTTCCAGGTTTCAGTACATCACTCACCCAGTAAGGTGTCCAGGTATAATAAAGGATAGGTTTACCTGCCCGATAACGGGCAATAGTGTCAGCCATCATAGCCGCATAATTGCCTTGGTTTTGTTCCACGGTATTTTTCAATCCATAAGCAATTAAGTGATGATTGATCGCTCTTTCACACCCCCATCCAGGGTTACAGCCTGTCAAATCTGCTTTTCCATCCCCATTACTATCAAACAGTTTGGCAAGTTTAGGATCTTTTAATTGAGCGATATTGGTGATGTGATATTTTTCTGCGGTTTTTTTATCAATAAGATACCCTTGAGCCGCATTTACAACATAACTTCCCTTGCGATAGAAGATGTTATCTCCTCCGGCAGCTTTGTATGGGGCATCATGGAGCGGCACCCAATTGACGGCCATAAATGTAGCATCACCAGAAGCAATGGAGGTGTAAGCGACGTTATAATCAACTTCTTTGATAGGTTTGACATCATAGCCGAGTTTTTCTAAGGCCTTGCAGACAATCAATGTCTGAAATGTTTCTTCACTGATTGTACTTTGTAGCGGTTGTACACTGATACCTTTGCCGGGAAGATCAGTGGCAGATGCTATTGAGGATAATGAGAGACTCATGAATATCATGAGAAGCGCGGCAAAAATTCTCCCCTTATTCATGATCTCTTTGCATAAGGTGATTATGCGCATGGTGACTTCCTCCTTTTGTTGCCAGGTCGGATATTGCTTTGGGTGTATTATTTTGATGGGCAGGGTTTTGATGAGCGTTTTTTTTCTTAATTGAGCGGATTGAGAGAAAAAGCAGGCGCAGTAATCCTATTGGCCCAGAGTGATACCAGCGCCCTCCTCTGGTTCGATGGTCTTTACCCAAGGATTGAGTCAAGCGATCAAGGATAATGGCAAGAATAACAATTCCGGTGCCGCCAACGGCTGCCAATCCTATATCAAGACGGCCAATACCGCGTAATACCATCAGCCCCAAGCCGCCAACCGCAATCATGGAAGCAATAACGACCATAGAAAGCGCTAACATCAATGTTTGATTCACCCCTGCCATAATTGTAGGCATCGCCAACGGCAGTTGAACTTTAAACAGCATCTGCCGTGGGCTTGCCCCAAACGATCTGGCGGCCTCAATTAAATCTGATGGAACTTGTTTTATTCCCAAAATTGTCAGGCGAATAATGGGAGGTAACGCAAAAATGATGGTAACGATGACACCGGGGACGTTACCTATGCCAAACAGCATTACGATGGGAACGAGATAAACGAAAGCAGGGGTGGTTTGCATGGCATCCAGTAAGGGGCGAACAATTTTGGCTAGCCGTTCATTGCGAGCCAATCCGATCCCAAGAGGAAGCCCAATGACAAGGCAGAACAGTAGGGCGGTTAGCACCAGAGCCATGGTTATCATCGCTTCTGACCATGCCCCAATTGCACCAATCATGATCAGCGAAATTAAAGAAATAATGCCTATTCCTGCACCAGCAACTTGCCAGGCCAGTAGAGCAAAAAACAAAATGGTGATGGGAGGAGGCAATGTTGTCAGGAACTGTTCAAAACCACTGAGGACAAAATCGACTGGAACGCGGATGACTTGAAAAACAGGCCGGAAGTGTACGACAACCCAATCGATGATATTGGTCACCCATGAGTCAAACGGAATTAGCTTATGTTGAAAAGGTGACATAAAACTAAAGTGTTCTGGAGGAACATGGGTTGCAGACGTACTCAGCCAGTCGTGGTTTGATGAAGGAGCAACGGTGCCACTGTCCATCCAAGGATCACTGCTGTTGGAGGGTTCAGTGACTGTCTGTGGGGAGTTATTGTCCATTGGGAGCCTCCTTATCTAAGGCCTGTAGCAATATTCCTTTGGAAATGACACCTAAATAACGACTATTGTCATCTATGACAGGAACGGCACAGGGAGATTGCGCGACAGTGGATATCAATTCGTTCAGCGGAATATCTGCCGAAACGGCAGTTGGTTTTTCCAAGATGGCATGCTCAATGGATTTCTTTTCTGCCAATGCTTGTTGCAAGGAATTGACAGATACTACGCCAATAAACTTCTGACCTTTTTCGATTAAATAGCCATAATTTCTGTCTTCATTATCCAGCACTTTCAATGCAGAGCGGGGGCCAAAACCTGTCGCGGCATGAAGCAATGTTTCTGGCCGGCGGCGGGCAATATCTTTGGCTGAGAAGACATGTCCAACATCCACACCACGAAAGAATGTTTTGACATAATCATTAGCGGGGGTGTTCATAATTTCATCAGGCGTGCCGACCTGAACGACAATCCCATCCTGCATGATGGCTATGCGATCACCGACACGCATTGCTTCATCCAAATCGTGGGAAATAAAAACAACAGTACGTTGATGCTCCCCTTGCAAGCGCAGTAACTCATCTTGCATTTCGGCACGGATTAAAGGATCGAGAGCCGAGAAGGCTTCATCCATTAACAAAATATCGGGATTGTTAGCTAAAGCTCTGGCTAACCCAATACGTTGCTGCATACCACCGGAAAGTTCATTGGGATAGGATAGAGCGTAGCTTTCGAGATTGACTTGTTGTAGCGTTTCAAGTGCTTTTTGATGGCGCTCTTCTTTGGGAACGCCGGCAAGCTCCATACCGAACGCCGTATTCTCCAAAATGTTCAAATGCGGCATCAGAGCAAAAGACTGGAAGACCATGCTGATCTTGCTGCGGCGAACATTCCTTAGCTGAGTTTCTGTGATGGTGGAAATATCTTCGCCATCAATAAGTACATGGCCTTTGGTAGGCTCTATCAGACGATTGAGAAGACGTACTAATGTGGATTTACCTGAACCAGATAATCCCATGATCACAAATATTTCGCCTTCTTCAATGGCCAGATTGACATCTTGAACACCGACGGTGAGACCTGTTTTTTCAAGTATTTGTTCTTTGCTGAGACCAGATGCTAATAACTTAAATGCTGGCTCAGGATTATTACCAAATATTTTATAGAGATTCTTAACTTCAAGTTTAACAGTCATGGAATAATATTTTCCTGTTGTTGATGATATATTGCGTTCAATTACTCCGCTGATATTTTACCAACATATACCCTAACATATTAAAATGCACTGGCAACCCTTTATTTAGCATTATTAATAAAAAATTATATTTTACCATGACATAATATTGGGATGCTGAGGTGAATTTTTGAATATTAATTTAATGAAATTCAATTGTGTAAATAGTTTTTTCAGAAAACAAAAAAGTCATCATTATGGGTTAATTTACTTGGGGGTATTGCATTGATTATAATGGTTTTTATGCTTTCTTTAAGTATGTAATGGCGAATATTCTAATCATGGGAAAACCCATGAAAAATTGATATGTTTAAATTAACATCATAATATATTTTTTTTATGAGTGAGTGTAATTCAATTTTTAAGACTTAAAATGGAGTTTTTCGATATGTAAATAATGCTATAACAATAGCATATGTCATTTGTATTTATTGTTTTTTATAATTGATTAACTACATAGTGTGGAATTAAAATCCAGTGCTCGATATTTGTTTTATATATTTTCTATGTTTTGAATATTTTCAGAACATTTTTTAATGCGTTTTTATATTAAACAACGTGTTAATAGATATGGAATTTAATATCTACTCATTGATGAAATAACAAATTGAAATTCATTGTGTTTGATTCGCCATTTCACCACGCCAGGAATAGAAAATTATCAATATTATGAAAAGAATCAGAGGGTTGAATGACAGTAAAATGATCTTCACACAGTTTGTGAGTGAACGTTGTTAATACTTGGATATAACTGGCTTTTTCTCACCATTGAGTTGATTGGCAACAGTGTAGTGTATCTCTTTTAGGTGAATTAGTTCTCGATTGTGGTTTTCTAACTTGGAATCGACCAATGGCATACCGTTATGTTTGCCATAAATGATAACACTTCTAGTAAAATTTCTGGATGCTATATTATTTAATGATAATAAAAATTAACATATTTATATAATATTGAGATAATTTAATTATGAAAATTATATTGTATATAGTGTTTTGTTTGATTTTTTTATCTATATGTAGTGTTTTAATATTTTTTAAATGGGTGACATTAAAAATAAAATGTCATAACTTATTGGCAGAGCCATAATTTTAATTGTCAGAGGGTGCGATGATTTCTTTATCAAATTGTCAGATGTGTAACCGAATTCATCATTGCAAATTGATGAATGAGAGATTTAGGCTAGTACTGAAATTTTTAATAATAAATTAAATGGAGGTAGTTTATGTATCATCATTACCAGAATACTCCAGAAGGATTTCCTAAGCCTTATGTACATATCACTGCGGACGATGAAGGAGTAACTAGTATCTATTTCGTCAATGAAAAGAAAGAATTAGAATCGAAGAGTGTGATAACCAAGCAGTGCGCGAAAGAGTTGCAGGAATATTTTAAAGGGAAACGACTAACGTTTACTGTTCCTTTAAGTATGCAGGGAACTGAATTCCAACAACGTGTTTGGCAGCAACTTTGTAAAATTCCTTATGGCGAAATGTGGAGTTATAAACAATTGGCACTCACGTTGGGATCGGTAAATTATTGTCGTGCAGTCGGTATGGCAAATTCACGCAACCCTATTTCATTAATTGTGCCTTGCCATCGCGTGATTGGACATGATGGTAAATTGGTTGGCTATACCGGTGGGCTGGACATCAAAAGGTGGTTACTTGATCATGAAAAGAATAGAAAGGTGAAAAGTAAACAGAATTAAAATAAAACGCTAATTTATTTGTGAAATCACCATTGGCGTATAAAATCAATCAATGTAATTAAACAAAAAGTGTGTTTTTTTACATTCGGTTATATGTTTCGTGATCTATGTTGCAGACAGTGGACTATATTATTTGCTGTACTGTACGTGACACAGAGTTCGTGTCTTTTTTATTAAAGGTAAGTTTTAATGTCAAAAATTAAAGGTAACGTTAAGTGGTTTAATGAATCCAAAGGATTTGGTTTTATCACTCCAGAAGATGGTAGTAAAGATGTTTTTGTACACTTTTCCGCCATTCAGTCTAGCGGATTCAAGACTCTGGCTGAAGGCCAAAAAGTAGAGTTTGAAATTACTGAGGGTGCGAAAGGTCCATCTGCTGCAAACGTTGTCGCAATCTAATTTCGAATCCCGTATTCTGAAAACCCGTTTTGATAACGGGTTTTTTTATCTTATTAAATTTTAGACAGTTATAAGATCTTTGTTTATGACCGCAAAAGCAAGTGCTGTCATCAACAATGAACCGGTCACATTCGCTAAAATGCTGAGCAGTGCCAAACCTATTTTTCCTGCTTGCAATAGACAAACCACCTCAGCAGAAAAGGTGGAAAAGGTCGTTAGCCCACCGCAAAACCCTGTCGTTAGCATAAGTTTCCAAATCGGATCGAGATGTGTGGCTTTGTTAAAATAGGCCAAACCCAATCCAATGATAAATGCGCCAACACAATTAGCCGTCAGCGTACCAACGGCAATCGGGGAAGAAGGAGTGTTCAAGCGGATGCTGATGAGCCAACGTAGTACACTACCCAGGCCACCACCAATAAATACAGCAAATATAATATTCATCATGATGGTGGCTACAGATTATTTGACTTCTATGCCTTTGGCCTGCAAGTCAGCATGGTAAGAAGAGCGAACAAACGGGCCACAGGCAGCATGGGTAAAGCCCATTGCTAACGCGGCTTCTTTCATTTCATCGAATTCAGCAGGGCTGACATAACGCTGCACTGGCAGGTGATGGCGGCTCGGTTGTAAATATTGTCCCAATGTCAGCATGGTGACACCGTGGCTACGCAAATCACGCATGACTTCTAAAATTTCTTCGTTGGTTTCGCCTAATCCCACCATTAAGCCTGATTTAGTCGGGATTTCTGGATGTGCTTCTTTGAATTTTTCCAGCAATTTCAATGACCAGTCATAGTTAGCACCGGGACGAACCTGACGATAAACCCGTGGCACGTTTTCCAAATTGTGGTTGAACACATCAGGGGGAGTTGCTGTCAGAATTTCCAGCGCACGATCCATACGACCGCGGAAATCTGGTACTAAAGTTTCAATCCTAATTGATGGACTTTTTTCACGAATAGCCGTGATACAGTCAGCAAAATGTTGTGCACCACCATCACGCAAATCGTCACGGTCAACAGATGTAATAACGACATAGCGCAGCCCCATATCCTGGATAGTCTGTGCGAGCTTGATAGGTTCATTGGCATCAGGTGCATTTGGGCGACCATGGGCTACGTCACAGAATGGGCAGCGACGAGTACAGATGGCGCCAAGGATCATAAAAGTGGCGGTTCCGTGGTTAAAACACTCAGCGAGGTTAGGGCAGGAAGCTTCTTCACAGACAGAATGCAACCCATTTTTGCGCATTGCCGCTTTGATACCCTGAATGCGGCTGGAATCCGCAGGAAGTTTGATTTTCATCCACTCAGGTTTACGCAAGAGTGCTTCACGTTCTGTGGCGATTGTTTTCACAGGGATCAAAGCCATCTTGTCTGCGTCGCGGTATTTGACACCACGTTCCATCTGAATTGGTTTACTCATAATCGTGCTGGTTCCAGTTATATTCTTCAGATTTTGACTTACTGCCTGATGGTGATGAGAAAAATATCGAGGCAAATAAATCCATTCAAATTTTTTTGAAAAATGTTAAAAAATTATATCATCTTTCGTCGATGAGTTGGAATCCCAAGATCTGACAGAATTTTTCCACCAGAATGGGTTGTACATCTTCAACGGTCACTCCGGTGACGAAGTCACTGAGTTGGATCATTTGCATTCCTGCATAACCACAAGGATTTATGCGTAAAAATGGTTGCAAGTCCATTGCAATATTCAGTGCCAGACCATGGAAAGAGCATCCTTTTCGAATACGTAACCCAAGGGAACATATTTTGTTACCTGCGACATAAACTCCGGGAGCATCAGGGCGGGCAGATGATCCCACACCAAAATGGGCTAACGTTTCGATTACGGTATTTTCGATTGAGGTTACCAATTGACGCACCCCAATTTTTGACCGTTTCAAGTCAATCAAAACATACATGACCTGCTGTCCGGGGCCATGATAAGTGATCTGTCCCCCCCTGTCTGATTGGACGACAGGGATATCACCAGGTGCAAGTATATGTTCAGCTTTGCCGGCCTGACCTTGCGTAAATACTTTTTCGTGTTGGACAAGCCAGATTTCATCAGGTGTTTCCGCTGTACGTTGCTCGGTGAACTGGTGCATGGCATCAGAAACCGGCTCGTAGGGCTGAATGCCTAACTGGCGTAAAATAACGGTGTTATGTTGCAATGGAAATTTCATCATTCATTAACAAAAAGTGCCCGCCAGTATAACGCTGTAAGATGATTCCCACCAGTTTGAGAATGCCTTAATACAATAATATTGTTAATTAGACGAATATATTTTTATTTTATATTATCATAGTTATATGTTTTGACGATTTCCCCTTTAATCCCCTTTTGAGCTAACAAATGGTCAAAAAAAACCAATTTCTGATTGTTGGGCATCTTTGTAGTTTTCTGGTGCTCCTTTATAGCCTCTCAATGCTGCTACCGACTTTTGTGGCTCTGTTTTATAAAGAAAAAAGTGCTTTTGCTTTTTTTGAGACATTTGTCATTGGCTTGGTTACAGGTGGAATAGGCTGGTATTTTACCCGTAAAATCAAGGCGCAGCCGAGTACGCAAGATGGATTTCTTATCATTGTACTTTTTTGGTTGTTGTTCTCATTGCTTAGTGCGTTGCCTTTTGTGCTTGACAAAAGTTTAAACATTAATCTAGTGGATGCAATGTTTGAAGGAATATCTGGCATTACAACCACCGGAGCTACAGTATTGAATGATGTTTCATCCCTGCCTAAGTCCGTGCTCTATTATCGCGCTCAGCTTAATTTTATTGGTGGCTTGGGTGTCATCGTCCTTGCCGTTGCCATCTTGCCTTTATTGGGCATTGGTGGCGCTAAACTGTATCAATCAGAAATGCCTGGTCCTTTCAAAGAAGAGCGGTTGACTCCACGGCTTGCGGACAGTGCCAAGAGCTTGTGGGTAGTCTATTTGTTACTGGGTGGACTCTGTTCGGCCAGTTTCTGGGGGGCAGGAATGTCGTGGTTTGATGCTATCTGTCATGGTATTTCAACGGTTTCTTTGGGGGGATTTTCTACCCGCAATGAGAGTCTTGGCTATTACGACAGCGCAGCCATTGAAATGGTGGGAGGCATTTTTTCAGTTCTGTCAGCAGTCAATTTTACGCTCTATTTTGTTGCCCTGACGCGCAGGAGCTTAAAACCGTTGCTAAAAAATGCTGAATTACAATTTTTCTTACTGGTACTGGCGGCGATAGTTGTCATTATCTGGTTAGAATTATACCGTTCAGGCATGTATGGCGTAACAGAAGCCTTTGTTCACGGTTTTTTCATGACCAGCTCCATGATGACGGATAATGGCTTGGCGACTTCTGATTACGCTCAATGGCCTCCCCATACAATATTACTATTGCTGGCAGTGAGTTTTTTTGGTGGCTGTGTGGGCTCAACGTGCGGAGGTATTAAAGCCCTCCGTTTTATGATCCTGGCAAAACAGAGTGTGAGTGAGGTTAACCAGCTCATTCATCCAAATGCCATCTCGACGATTAAAATTGGCAAATCTGTAGTTCAGGAAAGAGTTCTGCGCTCTGTCTGGGGGTTCTTTTTCCTCTATGTTTTTTTTAGTTGTTTCTTTATCTGGGCATTGAATTTGCTTGGTTATGATTTGATAACTTCATTTGCCACTGTTGCTGCTTGTATTAATAACATGGGGATAGGATATGGCGCGACGGTGCAAGGCTTCGGTGATCTTGATCCTATAGCGAAATGGATGATGTGTGCAGCTATGTTGTTGGGAAGGCTGGAAATTTACCCAATACTGATTTTATGTTCAAAAGCGTTTTGGCGTTTTTGAGTGATAATTTCTCCCATTTATCATTTTTTAGGTTTCTGTTTTGCAAATATTGACGGTCGTTTCGGAATATCCTTAATGGTTAATAGAAATAATTATCATTATTATATTGATTTGAATTACTACCTGATCTAAGTTGTATAATATTTTATCAATCAAGGGGATAACAAACCTGTTTGTTAATATAATATTATGTCTTCAACTTACTCTATTTTTAACTTGTTCTTGAAAGAACGTATTACGATATCACCCTCTATTCTGCGTTGTGTTTTCGAAGGTTCTGAAGTGCATAAAATGCGGCAGCATGCACCTGATCAACGAATTAAGCTATTATTCCCTCAGGCAAGTAATCCTTCATTACAGATAAAAGAGGGAAAAGACTGGTACAGTAACTACATGTCTATCCCTAAAGAAGAACGTCCTGTAATGAGAACATACACATTAAGGGCGCTACGCATCGAAGATAATGAGATGGATGTAGAGTTTGTCTTACATGGTAAAAATACGCCGGTATCCAATTGGTTGAAGCAGGCTAATCCAGGCGCTCCTTTACAGATTGTCGCCCCGAAAGTTGATTCCAATGCTGGCTCAATAAATGGGGCAGATGGCTGCGAGTGGAAGCCGCCGGCACAGGTTCGTCAGGTGTTGTTGATTGCGGATGAGACGGCTTTACCTGCGGCATTGGGGATACTTGAGGAACTATCACTAAATGAGAATCCACCTGATGTACAGGCATTTTTTGAAGTTCCCAAGTCAGAGGATTGCATTAATATAGCGCAATATAAATTCGCCGATGTATTTTGGTTGCCTCGTGAGGTTAAAGGAGGGTATAGATATGGCGAACGTCTGCTGGAGGCAGTACGTGAACACATTATCCTGCCGACATCAGCGCTGATTGAAGAACAGCCCTTGACTGAAACTGTTGCACCAGATGGCACAATATGGGAAAAGGCTGAAAATGGAGATCAGGCTAACCATTTTTATGGTTGGGTTGCAGCGGAATCCTCTGTTGTAAAAAATCTACGCCGCTATTTGCTGCAAGAATGTCATTTGGATCGGACATTAATTAATTTTATGGCGTATTGGGCTAAGTCTCCGAAAGATAATCATTCCTGAATCATTTTGAAAGTCAATGTGTATACTGCTGTCTGCCCGACAGCAGTATATCGGTTTGGCTGCATTGGTTTGAGTGCGAATGTGAGTTTCTTTTTCACAAACCTAGAAGCAGGAATGATTACAGCACAACGCGTACCAATTCCAAATTGCCTAACTCTTCATACAGCGTTTCCACTTGCTCAATATGTGTTGCATTGATGGTAATGGACACGGAATGGTAGTTGCCCTTGCTGCTGGGTTTCACGACAGGGGAGTAATCGCCCGGTGCATGGCGTTGAACCACTTCAATAACCTGATCCACCAGCTCAGCTTGAGCCAAACCCATCACTTTGTAGGTGAATGAGCAGGGGAACTCAAGCAGTTCATTTAATTTTGTTTTCATGGGCGCTCCTAAAATATATTTGCCACGGCATAGAGGTTGATTTGCCGTGGCGTGCTAATTTTTAACGATATCTGATTTAATATAGGCTCAATATCTGGCTTTCAAGAGATCAGCCAAACCAGTGATGAAACATCAGTCGGATGTAGTCAATCATGCGGCTGAAGAAGCCCCCTTCTTTTACTTCCTGCATCACAACTAGTGGACGTTGTTCAATGGTTTTACCATCAAGCTGGAAGTTGATAGTTCCAACAACTTGATTTTTAGCAAGCGGTGCATGCAGTTCGGTATTGTCCAATACATAGCTGGCTTTCAGATCTTTCAAACGGCCACGGGGAATAGTCAGGTAAACATTTTTGTCAACACCCAGTTGGACTTTATCAGTATCACCAAACCAAATTGGCTCTGACGCAAATTCTTTACCAACTTGCAGTGGTGAAACCGTTTCGAAGAAACGAAAACCCCAGGTCAGTAATTTTTTGCTGTCGGTTTCACGCCCTTTGGAGGTTGGGCTGCCCATCACCGCAGAAATCAGGCGCATATTGCCTTCGGTAGCAGAAGCAACAAGGTTATATCCTGCGCCGCTGGTATGGCCTGTTTTGATGCCATCGACACTCAGGCTCTTATCCCATAGCAAACCATTACGATTAGGCTGATGAATGTTATTGTAAGTAAAGTCTTTTTCTTTGTAGATAGCGTATTCATCTGGCACATCGCGGATGAGTGCCTGGCCAATCAAAGCCATATCATGGGCAGAGCTGTATTGACCGTTGGCATCCAAACCATGAACAGTTTGAAAATGGGTGTTTTTCAACCCCAAATTTTGCACATATTGATTCATCAAACTGACAAATGCATCTTGGCTGCCTGCCACATAATCAGCCATAGCAACACATGCATCATTGCCAGATTGCAAGTTGATACCGCGGGAAAGCATAGCGACAGAAACTTGATCACCCGGTTTTAAAAACATCAAAGATGAACCTTTAAATACCGGATTACCCGTTGCCCAGGCATCTTTACCTACAGTAACGATATCTTCCGGTTTGATTTTTCCTGATTTGATGGCCTGACCAATAACGTAGCTGGTCATCATTTTGGTCAGACTTGCGGGATCGCGGCGGATATCTGCATTCTTTTCGGCTAATACCTTTCCTGAGTTGTAATCAATCAGAATATAGGCTTCTGAATCCAGTTCTGGTACACCAGGGATCATGGTTTTGAAATTATCATCCGCGTAGGCAGATGCGGAAACGCTGGCAGCCAGAACAATGCCTAACGTGGCTCTTTTAATAAAACGGGAAGTAACTATGTATTTCATGATTGATTAGATAACATCCGTGAGAGAGGGATTGATAATAAGTGACATAATAACAAATGAAAAAAAAGCTGACATTAAACAAAATTGAGTACAGCAGATTTATCTGCCTGCTGACAGGAAAATATCAGCAGGTGGTGATGCTATTTATCTCGCGTTATCGTGATTGTGGCGCATGGATCAGGGAGCAACAATAAACGAGGATTGATGCATCTGATCTGTCAATTTTTTTTGTAATTCCATAGCGTGCTGGCGGCTATTGAATGGCCCCAGTTGGACGCGATAGACGTTACCAAATTGGATAATACGCCCTTGAACATTAAAGCGCTGGCTCAATGATTGTTGCCATTCTTTGGCCTTTTGTTCAGCACTGATTGCGCCTACTTGCACCATGTAACCGTTTGTTGGTTCAGGAGCAGGTAATGTAGTGGAAGATGGCGTGACAGGCTGGTTCGTTGTATTTTCAGCCGCTGACTGCTTCACTGTATCTTCGTCAACAGAGTTGCTCATTACAGCAGGAGGCGCTGATGATTGAGATTGAGAAATAAGATTAGGTCTTTCAGGTAAGGCAAAGCTTTTTTTAACAATCGTTGCTCCTTCGGTTCCCAAACCGGAAAGTGAACCATCAGGTGAAACGAGAATGCCATCCAATTTCACTTTGCTTTGTGGCATCAAATTGAGCCGCTCTGCTACTGCATGAGATAATTCAATGATTTTTCCAGGTTTATTGTAAGGGCCTCGATCATTGACCCTGACAATCATCATGCGTCCATTGCTTAAGTTGGTGACACGAACATAACTTGGAATAGGGAGTGTCGGGTGTGCTGCCGCTAAAGCATAGGGACTCGCCCGTTCACCAATTGCTGTCAGTTTTCCATTGGATTCTTCACCGAACCAACTGGCATAGCCTGTCTGAGTAAAGTGAGCAGGATCTTGCACGATGTGATAGGTTTGCCCGTCCCGCTGATAATCTCGATTGGCACTTGGATGGTAAGGCTCATATTGAGGCTCAGCGCCCAGAACATCACGAGTCGGAACAGGGGGAAGAGAAGATGTCCGATTGTTATCGGTTATGGTACAACCTGATATTAGTACAGCTACGATGCTAAGTATAAGCCATTGTTGACGCATGAAACTTCTTCCTCATAAGCTTTTGGACAATAATTTACGATGCGTATGTATCGACATGATAATGCCGAACCCCGCCATTAAGACAATTAATGCTGATCCCCCATAACTAATCAACGGCAGGGGAACACCGACTACCGGCAGGATACCGCTTACCATGCCGATATTGACAAAAATATAGACAAAGAAAATCAGTACTAACCCTCCGACCATGACTCGGCCAAATGTGTTCTGCGCTTTGGTGGCAATAAACAATCCACGCATAATAACCAGCAAGTAGAGAACGAGCAAAACCAGGACGCCAATTAATCCCAGCTCTTCCGACAGAACGGCGAAAATAAAGTCGGTATGTCGCTCCGGCAGGAATTCCAACTGTGATTGAGTGCCTTGTAACCAGCCTTTTCCAAACATTCCTCCTGAGCCAATAGCAATTTTGGACTGAATGATATGGTAGCCTTTACCCAATGGATCACTTTCTGGGTCTAATAGCATCATAACGCGGGCGCGTTGGTAATCATGCATCAGGAAGAACCACAAGATTGGGATGAAACAGGCAAGCAGTAAAACGGCAATGCCAATGAGTTTCCAATTCATTCCCGCCAGAAATAGGATGAATATCCCAGAAGAGGCAATCAGGATAGAGGTGCCTAAATCGGGTTGTGCTGCTACCAGTAGAGTAGGGACAAAGATCAAAACTAGCGCAATGCCCGTATTTTTCAGCGAAGGTGGGCAGAGATCTCGGTTCATAAAACGAGCCACCATCAAAGGTACCGCGATTTTGGCAATTTCTGACGGCTGGAAACGTACAATGCCCAGATCCAGCCAGCGCTGCGCTCCTTTACTAATCTGCCCAAAAACATCAACGAAGATGAGCAAAACCACACAGACAATATAGAGATAAGGCGCCCAATTTTCGTACATGCGTGGAGGAACCTGAGCCAAGACAAGCATCATAATCAACCCCATGATGACCTGTCCTATCTTTCGTTCCATCATATCAATGTCTTGCCCACTGGCGCTCCACATAATGAAAAGGCTGTAGACCAGTAATGCCAGAACGCATAGCAGTAATGGAATATCGATATGTAGTCGGGTCCAGAAAGGAACCTTGTTTGATGAGTCTGTCATGGTGTTACTCAATTAATTAGTTTCTGTTCTGGGTAGCTTGATTGACTCCTGTTTCAGCAGAGGAGCTGGCAGGAGAGGCGTTTTTGTTGTCCCTGAGTAAAATATGATCCAGAATTTGACGAACAATAGTGCCAACAGGCGGCCCAGATCCCCCATTTTCAAGAATGATGGAAACGGCAACCGTCGGGTTGTCATAAGGCGCAAAAGCAATCATTAGCTTATGGTCACGTAAATGTTCAGCAAGTTTACTCGCATTGTAGGTTTCATAACTGAAAACCTGAGCAGTACCTGATTTAACGGCCGCTTTATATGGTGTACCGGCAAAAGCTCTGCGCGCTGTGCCATTTGGAGCATTGGCAACACCATACATACCATCTTTAGCAATTTCCCAATACCCAGAATGAATATCCCCAATAGGTTCGCTGACTGGGGGCAGGTAGGGTTGCATTTCGCCATTAACGCGAGTATTCATCAAGAAATGGGGTGTTTTCACTACGCCATCGTTAATTAAAGTCATTAAGGCTTTTACCATCTGCATAGGGGTTGCAGTCCAGTATCCTTGACCGATACCAACGGAAATCGTATCGCCTTGATACCACGGTTTTTTATAGCGTTTGAGTTTCCATTCACGGGTAGGCATATTGCCGGGATTTTCTTCTTTCAGATCGATACCAGTGAATTGACCATAGCCGAATTTTGTCATCCATTCTGACAGTTTATCGATACCCATATCATAGGCGACTTGATAGAAAAAAGTATCTGCCGATTCAACAATCGATTTATGCACATTCAGCTTGCCATGTCCCCAGCGTTTCCAATCACGGTAACGCTTTTCTGAGCCTGGCAGTTGCCACCAGCCAGGATCATTGATTGTGGTGTTTTTTGTAATGACATCACTACTAAGGGCTGCAACGGCAATAAAAGGCTTCACCGTTGATGCTGGTGGATAAGCACCTTGTGTGGCTCGGTTAATTAAGGGGCGATTGGGGTCATTGAGCAGAGATTTATAATCCTGGCTCGAAATACCGTAGACAAACAGATTCGGATCATAGCTTGGGTTGGACACCATAGCCAAAACCTCTCCCGTACGAGGATCGGTAACAACAACACCTGCGCGGCTGGTCGTCAGTATCTCTTCAATATAGGTTTGTAGCTCTAAGTCGATTGACAGGTAAATATCTTTACCAGCCTGTGGTGGTTGTTCATGTAGCTGGCGGATCACTTTACCGCGGTTGTTGACTTCGACTTCTTCATAACCTGGTTTGCCATGCAGGACAGATTCGTAATAACGTTCAATACCCAGTTTTCCGATATCGTGGGTTGCAGCATAATCCGCAAAAATGCCTTCTTTTTCTAATCGTTCTACATCTTTATCGTTGATTTTAGCAACGTAGCCGATCACATGGGTGAGTGCGGAGCCGTAAGGGTAATAGCGACGTTGGTAGCCTTTGATCTCCAGTCCCGTAAAACGATATTGACTAACGGAGAACCGAGCAACCTGAACTGGGGTTAATGATGTTTTTAGAGGAATAGAGGTAAAACGGCGTGCGCGTTGACGCTCTTTTTTGAAGGTTTCAATATCTTCATCAGTCAGCCCGACGACAGAGCGCAGCTCATTTAATGTTTTATCAAGATCAGCGACTTTTTGTGGCACGATTTCTAACTGATAAATAGTTCGGTTAGTTGCCAGCGGTGTACCATTACGGTCATAAATGATGCCCCTGCTTGGGGCTATGGGAACGAGTTTAATACGATTTCCATTCGATCGGGTCTGGTAATCTTCGTGGCGTGTAATCTGGAGATGATAAAGATTGGCAAATAGGATGCCTGTTAAAATAATAATGCCTATAAACGCCACGAATGCGCGGCGTATGAATAAGGCTGATTCAGCCGAATGATCGCGAAAAGGGGGTCGTTGATTCTTCATCCCATTGCCAGAATTCACGGTGTCAGATTACCCAATTTATTCCCGATGATAAGGGTGGTTAGTAGTGATGCTCCACGCCCGATAAAGGCTCTCCGCAACCAAAACCCGTACAAGAGGATGCGGCATGGTTAAAGGAGAAAGTGACCAGCTTTGTTCCGCGGCTGCTTTGCAGGCAGGGGCTAAACCTTCAGGGCCGCCAATTAACAGACTGACATTTCTGCCATCCAGCTTCCAGCGTTCAAGCTGTTGTGCTAATTGTGGGGTATCCCAACGAGAACCAGGAATATCCAGAGTCACAATACGATTACCTTTACCAACGGCAGCCAGCATCTGTTCACCTTCTTTTTCCAGAATGCGCTTGATGTCAGCATTTTTGCCCCGTTTTCCCGCTGGAATTTCAATAAGCTCAAAAGGCATATCTTTGGGAAAGCGACTCAAATAATCCATAAAGCCGGTCTGTACCCAGTCCGGCATTTTTGTTCCTACAGCGACCAGTTGTAACTTCAAACTCAGCTCCAGAGTTTTTCCAGTTCGTACATACGGCGGCTGTCTTCTTGCATTACATGGACCATAATTTCGCCGAGATCGACGACTATCCAGTCTGAAATGCCTTGCCCTTCAACACCTAAAGGCATAATACCGGCTTGGCGGCAGTCATCCACCAGATTATCTGCCACAGACATCAGGTGGCGATTTGATGTTCCGGTGCAGATAACCATGCAGTCAGTAATACTGGATTTTCCACGAACGTCTATAGAAACAATATCCTGTGCTTTGGAATCTTCAAGTTTATCAATAACAAATTGTTGTAATTCTGTGCCTTGCAAAAGGATCACCTTTATTTCATAAAATTGGTTAAGTAACGCAGAATAATAGCATGCCAATCTCTATAAAAGTAAGCGAGTTAGCTGCAAATCACGCATGGTTTTGTTATTTCTTATATAACCCTTGTGAATCGATATAATTTTGTATCGATGGGGGAAGCAAATCATCACAATTTATCCCTTGCTGGTGGCGCTGGCGAATATCCGTTGCTGAAATGTTTAACAACGGAGTGGCGGCCAGATAAATATAACCGTGTGGTTTTTGGCTCAGTGGGAGTGGAGAATCAGTTTTGTGCTTTTCAAACCACGATTGCATACCAGGAGCTGAAAGTTGACTTTGATAACCCGGACGGGAGCAGACCAACAGATGACAAATGTTGAGCAATTCTTTCCATTTATACCAGGTATGAATAGTTTGTAATGAATCCTGACCAATGATGAATGCCAATGGACGTTGCTCGCCGATTTCCTGACGAAAGGATTTCAGGGTTTCTACTGTGTAAGAAGGCGTTTGTCGCTCCAGCTCACGGGTATCCACGGTAAATAGAGGGTTATCTCGCACCGCCAGACGAACCATTTCCAGTCGTTGCCGGGAGGTTGCCTCCGGTTGAGGGCGGTGCGGGGGGACATGATTCGGTAATAAGATGACCTGTTTGAGTCCTGCTAATTGAGCCAATGCTTCCACAGGACGCAAATGACCGTAATGGATAGGGTCGAATGTGCCACCGAATAAAGCCTGAATAACCGGAGCATTCCCATTGGTTGCAGAATCAATGGCATTGATTGGGGCATTGTTTGAGGCATTGTTTGAGGCAATATTTGTTGAATCAATATCTTGATCGATATTGATTGGATCAATAGATTCAAGCATTCAGGAAGCTCTCTGGTAATGGTTTTCCGCATAACAACATGGAAAGCGTTTCCAGGTCAGCCCAAATGGATTGGCTATAATCCTGTTTGACGCGTAGTTCCATCTGAGTCAACAAATGTATGGCAGATTGTAGTTCTTGTTGTGACAGGCGCTGTAATGCGGTTGATAACAATGTCCTGCGATTTTGCCAAATCTTGTGTTGATCAAACAAAGTCTTCAAAGGGATGGTCGTATATTGACGTTTAAGTACCAGGAGCAGCATTAACTCCCGCTGTATAGTACGGAGTAAAATAATTGTCTCGGTATCTTCTTGCCGGAGCTGTTTCAATATATGCCATGCCCGCTTTACTTTTCCTGCCAGCAAAGCATCAATCCAATGATAGGGCGAAAAGTGAGCCGCATCGTTGACCGCTTCTTCTACGCGAGGAAGTGTCAATCGATTATCAGGATAGAGCAGAGAAAGGCGTTCCAGAGCCTGAGCCATTGCCAATAGGTTTCCTTCATAGCAATAGCAGAGTAATTGATTGGCTTCATTTTCCAGTAATAGCCCCATGTTTTTGGCACGTTGTGCCACCCATTGTGGCAGGCGATTTTGCTCAGGTGTCAAACAACTGACATATACCCCATTTTGCCCAATCGCTTTGAACCACGGGCTATTTTCCTGTGCTTTAGTCAGTTTGTGTCCACGTAATATCAGTAAGATATCTGAATGCAGTAACCCTGACAGTTTGGTTAACCGCTCTGCCATTGCGGCATTTGGGCCATTTTCTGGCAGCAGCAAGTTGAGAGACTGACGACTGGCAAACAGGCTAAGTGACTGACACAGGCCGAAAATCTCATCCCAATCGGTATGGTTATCCAATGTGAAAGTGAAATGTTCCATAAAACCATGTTGTTCAGCCACTTTACGGATACTGTCTTGACTTTCCTGCAATAGTAATGGCTCATTGCCCCACAACAGGTAGCTGCCTCGCAGCTCTTCATTGAGCTGCGAAAGGAGTTGTTCAGGATACAGTCGGATCATTGCTTTTGTTTAGCCGCAGCTTTTTGGGTTGCCTCGGCTTTCAGGAGTTCTGCACTATGGACGGTCAGCAATTGGCGCATAAGCTGACGGGCAGCCTGTTCACGCATTTCCTGTTTAACCAGTTCATCTTCTGCATCTTTTGCCAGTGCTTCCAAAGAGTTATCGAAGAACGAACGATCGACCTTTGCCTGCAATGGATAGATGCTACCATCCGGCATCAGAACTTGCGCATCAACATTCAGTACCAACAGACGTTCAGCCGCTTTACCATCCAGAAAGATAGACACTGTCTCTTTGTTTTCATCAGAGCTAACCAGTTTCAGGATAGGTACAGAAGCATCACCATTTTCAACAATTTTGACATCGTTCAGCCGAAGTTGCTGGCGTACTGCCCGTGCCAGAGGCCCATAAGGGTCACCAGAGCTTAATTGCAATGTTTGCAGTTCTTTTGGAACCTGTGTTGTGCCCTGAAGATGAAAACCGCAGCCAGCGGTGACTAGCACCGCTAACCCGATCAATATCATGCAAATATAACGTCGTAGATTATTTTCTACCACAAATGGGGTCTCCTGTTATCAACCTACTATTATTAACCTACAACCAGATTCAGTAATTTACCTGGAACATAGATGACTTTGCGGATACTGACGCCTTCAAGATATTTCTTCACACCGTATTCTTGCATTGCCATCTCTTGGACATATTCTTTTGTTGCATCTGCTGGTACCGTAATACGACCACGAACCTTACCGTTAATTTGAATAATGACCAGTTTAGTATCGTCTACCATTGCCTGCTCATCAGCTTGTGGCCATGCCGCAGTGTCAATGTCATCCTCATTACCCAGTGCTTTCCACATGACGAAGCAAACGTGTGGTGTAATAGGTGAAAGCATACGTACAATCGCAGTGACTGCTTCTTGCATCAGAGCACGATCTTGCTCTGTTTCCTGTGGTGCGCGAGTCAGTTTATTCATCAGCTCCATAATGGCCGCAATGGCAGTATTGAACGCTTGACGGCGACCAATATCGTCAGTGACTTTCGCGATGGTTTTGTGCAAATCACGGCGCAGATCTTTTTGTTCTGGCGTCAGGTTGCTGACATCCAGTGGTTGGGTTGTTCCTTTGTTGCTGTGTTCATAAACCAGACGCCAAACACGTTTCAGGAAGCGGTTAGCACCTTCCACGCCAGACTCTTGCCATTCCAGAGTCAGTTCTGGTGGTGCAGCGAACATCATGAACAGACGAACGGTATCTGCACCATATTTATCGACCATAACTTGTGGATCGATACCGTTGTTCTTGGATTTCGACATTTTGCTCATGCCGGTATAAACCAGTTCATGACCGTCTTTATCCGTTGCTTTTACAATACGGCCTTTCTCGTCACGCTCAACAATGGCATCAGTCGGAGATACCCAGACTTTCTCGCCGCTGTTGCCAGTGTAGTGGAAGGCATCAGCCAGAACCATGCCTTGGCACAGCAGGCGCTTAGCAGGTTCATCAGAGTTGACCATGCCCGCATCGCGCATCAATTTGTGGAAGAAACGGAAGTACATCAGGTGCATGATAGCGTGTTCAATACCACCGATGTATTGATCCACTGGCAACCAATAGTTGGCCGCAGCCGGATCTAACATACCTTGATCATAATCTGGGCAGGTATAGCGTGCGTAATACCATGAGGATTCCATAAAGGTATCAAAGGTATCGGTTTCAAGCAGTGCTGGCTGGCCATTGATGGTTGTTTTGGCCCATTCAGCATCAGCTTTGATTGGGCTGGTGATCCCATCCATCACGACATCTTCTGGTAAAATTACCGGCAATTGATCTTCTGGAACAGGAACAACGGTGCCATCTTCCAGTGTTGCCATTGGTATTGGCGCACCCCAATAACGTTGACGAGAAACGCCCCAGTCGCGCAGGCGGTAATTGACTTTACGTTGTCCGACACCCATTGCAACCAGTTTGTCTGCGATAGCATTGAAGCCTTCTTCATGGTTCAGGCCACTGAATTCGCCGGAATTGACCAGTGAATTTTTATCAGTAACAGCCGCTTCCTGAACGTTTGGTACATTGCCATCGTTATCAAGAATAACGGCTTTTATTGGCAGGTTGTACTTAGTGGCAAATTCCCAGTCACGTTGATCGTGTCCTGGAACAGCCATCACCGCACCTGTGCCGTATTCCATCAGGACAAAGTTGGCAACCCAGATAGCGAGTTTTTCGTTGGTCAATGGATGAATGACAAACATGCCGGTTGGCATACCTTTTTTCTCCATTGTTGCCATATCAGCTTCGGCAACTTTGGTATTACGGCATTCGTCGATGAATTTCTCTAATTCAGGATTATTTTCCGCTGCCTGTTTTGCCAGAGGATGACCCGCCGCTACAGCGACATAGGTCGCTCCCATAAAGGTATCCGGGCGTGTGGTATAAACGGTGAGTTTTTCCTGATTGTCAGCAACGTTGAACGTGATTTCGACGCCTTCAGAACGGCCAATCCAGTTGCGCTGCATGATTTTGACCTGTTCTGGCCAATCTTCCAGTTTATCCAGATCGTTTAGTAGCTCTTCGGCATAATCGGTGATCTTGATGAACCATTGTGGGATCTCTTTACGCTCAACCTGGGTATCACAACGCCAGCAGCAGCCATCAATAACCTGCTCATTCGCGAGAACAGTCAGGTCATGCGGGCACCAGTTAACGGCGGACGTTTTTTTGTATACCAGACCTTTTTCGTACAATTTAGTGAAAAACCACTGTTCCCAGCGGTAGTACTCTGGCGTACAGGTGGTGACTTCACGATCCCAATCATAGCCAAAACCCAGTTTTTTTAACTGGTTTTTCATATAGTCAATGTTGGAATAAGTCCACGGGGCTGGGGCGGTATTATTCTTGACCGCAGCCCCTTCTGCTGGCAGACCAAATGCATCCCACCCGATAGGTTGCAGTACGTTTTTGCCCAGCATGCGCTGGTAACGGGAAATCACATCACCAATGGTGTAATTACGGACATGGCCCATATGTAGTCGGCCAGAAGGATAAGGTAGCATGGACAGGCAATAGTATTTTTCTTTGCTGTTGTCTTCTGTCACTTTGAACGTTTGCTTCTCTTGCCAATGAAGCTGGACTTGTTGTTCTATGTCTTCTGGACGATATTGTTCTTGCATGGCACCGATAATCCTATGGTGAGTAATAAAGCTACGCCTTTAGCGCGTTTGGTTTGTTTATGAAATCAAAGATCCCATAGCATAGCTGATAAGGGATAGGGGCAACAACTCTTGTTAAAGGAGGAATGCGGAAAATGACTTATTTTTAGGGGAAATTTAAGATCGGCGGCAGTTTTGCCTTCCGCCGATGAGGAAAAATCAGTGCAGAATTTTCGCCAGAAAATCGCGAGCACGTTCTGATTTCGGGTTGGCAAAGAAATCTTCTTTCTTACTGTCTTCGACAATTTTACCTTCATCCATAAAAATAACGCGATGAGCTACTTTCTTGGCAAATCCCATCTCATGGGTTACCACCATCATGGTCATACCCTCGTTCGCCAATTCCACCATAACATCCAGTACTTCATTAATCATTTCAGGATCAAGGGCGGAAGTAGGTTCATCAAACAGCATAGCAATCGGGTCCATGCAGAGTGCTCGGGCAATGGCAACACGTTGTTGCTGACCACCGGAGAGCTGGGCAGGAAACTTATCTGCATGGCTGGTTAATCCAACTCGCTCCAGCAGTTTTAAGCCTTTTTCAGTCGCTTCTTTCTTGTCGCGTTTTAACACTTTAACCTGAGCCAGTGTCAGGTTTTCAATAATCGATAGGTGAGGAAAAAGTTCAAAGTGCTGAAACACCATCCCCACCTTGGAGCGTAATTGTGCCAGATTGGTGTTCTTGTCATTGACTTTTGTATCGTTTACTTGAATTTCACCTTGCTGGACAGGTTCAAGGCCATTGACCGTTTTTATCAGTGTGGATTTACCGGAGCCAGAAGGCCCGCAGACCACGACTACTTCGCCTTTTTTGACTTCAGTTGAGCAGTCAGTAAGAACCTGAAATTGGCCATACCACTTGGATACATTTTTCAGGGAAATCATCAAACAGTCCTTTTCTTCAAATAGTTAACCAGCATAGAAGCGGAAAAACTAATCACAAAATAAACAAAGCCGGCAAACAGAACCATTTCAATTTGGGTTCCATCGCGCTCACCAATATTCGTTGCTGTACGGAAAAAATCCGTCAGACTCAATACATATACCAGAGAAGTATCCTGAAATAATACAATGCCTTGTGTTAGCAGCAATGGGATCATTGCCCGAAATGCTTGTGGCAGTATGATCAGCCTCATGCTTTGCAGTTGCGTCATCCCCAGTGCCAGGGCAGCAGAGGATTGCCCACGGGAAATACTTTGGATACCTGCTCGAATTATTTCGGAGTAGTAAGCTGCTTCAAAGAGTGAGAAAGCTACCATTGCAGAAATTAAACGGATATCGGTTTTTGGTGATATACCTAGAATATTTTGTAATAAGTTAGGCACAATCAGATAAAACCACAGTAATACCATTACCAATGGAACCGAGCGGAAAAGGTTAACATATAGGGCAGCAAACCAGCTCAATGCCTTGACGGATGAGAGGCGCATCATCGCCAGAGTGGTTCCCCAGACAATGCCTATAATAACGGCTGTCACGGTAATTTTTGCCGTTATCAACAATCCATCCAGAAGAAAGGGCAAACTTGGTACAATCGAACTCCAGTCAAACTGATACATTTCTTATCGCCCTCCCATATTGCCGGGTAAACGTACTTTTTTCTCCAGTATGCTCATGGCAAACATAATCACCAGATTGATACCCACATAAGCCAATGTGATCGCTGTGAATGATTCATAGGCGTGTGCGGAATAATCCAGTAATTTACCCGCTTGGGCAGCCATATCGACCAAGCCGATTGTGGAAGCGATAGCTGAATTTTTCACCAGATTGAGCATTTCAGAGGTCATTGGGGGAATGATGACTCGGTAGGCGTTTGGCAGCAGAACGTAACGGTAGGTTTGTGGCAAAGTTAAGCCCATTGCCAGCCCTGCGGCTTTTTGCCCTCTTGGGAGTGACTGAATTGCCGCGCGAACTTGCTCGCATACACGGGCAGCAGTGAATAATCCTAAGCAGATGACTGAGGAGATAAAAAATTGAATATTGGGATCCAGCTCCATTTTGAACCAATCACTTAGGTTTTTGGGCAGAAACTCAGGAACGACCAGATACCAGGTAAAAAATTGGACAATGAGAGGAACGTTGCGAAATAACTCCACATAACAGGTTCCAAGCCCGGAAAGAAATTTATTCGGAACTGTACGGAGAATACCGAACAATGAGCCGACAACGAATGCAATGATCCAGGCACAGGCGGAAAGAACTACTGTTACCTGAAAACCAGAAATAAGCCACCCCAGATAGGTGGTATTACCAAAAGGGGCAGCTTGTAAAAAGATGCCCCAATCCCAGTTAGCGGACATAATCGAACTTCCTGATATGGGGTTAGCTATCATTCATCGAATTTAAATTTGGAAAAAATGAGGTAGGAAACAACTACCTCATACCTGTTTTTCCAATTAAATCGGATCTTTGATTAATTAATTCAATGCCTTATCATTTGGTGATTTAAACAAAGCTCTCATTTCATCTGACATGGAGAAGTTTAAATTCAGGTTCTTAGGTGGAATAGGTTCTTTAAACCAGCGATCAAACATTTTTTCTGCCTCGCCGGAGGTTTGTGTTTTGACAATAACGTCATCAATCAATTTCTTGAATTGAGGATCATTTTTGCGCAGCATACAACCGTATGCTTCTTCCGATTGTGGTTTGCCAACAATGATCCATTGATCGGGTTTTTTGGCTTTCGCGCGTTCACCGGCGAGCAAGGCATCGTCCATCATAAAGGCGACAGCACGGCCTGATTCCAGAGTACGGAATGAATCACCATGATCTTTGGCACTGATGATCCGCATTTTCATTTGCTTCTCATCATTGAGCTTATTTAACAGGATTTCAGAGGTTGTACCGGAAGTGACAACGACATTTTTTCCTGCCAGATCATCAAATCCCTTGATGCCTGAATCTTTTTTGGTCAGCAGGCGAGTACCGACGGAAAAGATAGTATTGGAAAATGCCGCTTGTTTTTGTCGTTCAAAGTTGTTGGTAGTAGAGCCACACTCAAAATCGAAAGTACCGTTTTGCAGCAGGGGAATGCGGTTCTGGGAGGTAATCGGGATCAGCTTAACTTGCAAATTAGGTATATCCAGCTTTTTCTTGACGGCATCAACGATTAGGTTGGAATAATCCTGGGAATAACCAACAACGTTTTGTTGATTATCGTAGTAAGAGAATGGAACAGAAGATTCTCGGTGTCCAACAACGATAATGCCATTATCCTTGATTTTTTTCAGTGTTCCTGTCAATTCCTCAGCATGGGCAGCCCCAACTGCGCTAAGTAACATCATGGTTAATATCAACTTACGCATATACAGCTCCTTTATCTGGCTATTTTTTGTGAAATTGGATTTTCTTATAGATAATTGTGCTTTTGCATGTTTCTACATAAATAAGACTGTCGGAACGATTTTTTGGGTTGTTTTGTTTGTGTGATGTAAAAAAATAATTCAAAGTGTTACTTTTTTGAAACCATAATGTTTCTGTTTCGCGACCCGCATCGCACTATAAATAAACAATTTCATTTATGTGTGGTTAAAACGCGAATAATATCGAATATTGTTCACACTTTGATCTATTTAAAATAATATTTTGTTTTTGTGGGTGATTTGTGGTGATATATGGTATAAATTTTTATTATTTCGGTGATTAAATCGATGATTAAATGAAATCAGGGCATAAGTACTATGCCCTGACTATTATTAACATTTAGTTAAAGGAAAATAGAAAATTAATTTTTGCGACGTTTTTTTATAAAGGCAAAGATGAAAAACAGGACGCTTGCTCCCCATATTGGCCAATTTCCGAAGCGAAAATAAGGTGTTATTCCTGTGGTTGGAGTTACTGTGGCTTCCAATACCTGTCGAGTAAATTGTGGCAGTTCAGCCTGAATGGAGCCGTCAGGGTTGATTACTGCGGTAACACCATTATTCGTTCCTCTTAGCAGAGGACGGCCTAGTTCAAGAGCGCGCATCCGTGCCATTTGGAAATGCTGCCAAGGGCCAATGGAGTGTCCAAACCAGGCATCATTAGAAACGGTTAGGAGGAACTCTGTGTCAGGTTTGAAATTATCACGTACTTGTTCACCTAAAATAATTTCATAACAGATAGCGGCAGTAATATTGTGTCCGGCAACAGAAAGTTGAGGCTGGATGTAATTACCTTGGCTAAAAGAAGACATTGGCAAATTGAATAAAGGTGCTAGTGGCCGCAGTATTGATGCCAGAGGCACAAACTCACCAAACGGTACCAGATGATGTTTGTCGTAACGGGTGGGAGCCGGATATTGGTAAGGTGTCTTATCCCCCAATACGATAATGCTGTTATAGAATTTATAACCTTCTAATGTCGGTCGGGCGTCCACAACGCCAGTGACTAAGCTGGTATTGTGTTTCCTCAACACGATATCCAATTTAGTCAGGAAATCACTTTGATGATATTCATAATCAGGAATAGCCGATTCCGGCCAGATGATGATTGACGATTTACCAATGAAAGGACGGCTGTTATCCAAATAAATATCTAACGTTTTCCCTAGAACAGCGGGGTCCCACTTGATGGCTTGAGGAATATTCCCTTGAACCAAAGCGATATTAGTGGTTTTTTCTGGCTGTAGGGTATACCACTGGTAGCGCTTCATTGTCCACGGTAACAGCAGCAGGATAATGGCGAAGACAGTTGCGGAAATTTTTTTCTGAGTGACAGCAAAAACCAGTAGTCCGCTGATCATCATCAGCAAGAAAGTAATACCTTCTACACCCAAAATAGGCGCAATAGCTTTCATCGGGCCATCAATTTGGCTGTAACCAAACTGCAACCAAGGAAACCCAGATAGCACCCAGCCACGCAAGAATTCTGTCAATTGCCACAGCGCCGGGCTGGCAATAACCAACCTGATACTATTAGAAGCTGGAAAAAAGCGGTTCAATAAACCAGTAAACAGAGCAGGATAAAGGGCAAGATAGGCAGATAGCAGGATCACCAAAAATATATTGATAGCGGTTGGCATGCCGCCAAAATCGGCGATACTGACATAAACCCAATGTGCACCACTGCCAAATAAGCCAAGACCCCAGCATAAACCAATAAAGCAAGCTTGACGGGTTGTTCTGTTCAAGGAAAGGATTTGCAGGCCGAAAAGGGAAACAAGTGCAGCAGGCCAGAAATCAAAAGGTGAAAAAGCCAGTGTTCCACTGGCTCCGAAGAAAAGTGCCAGCACAGCACGTAGCCGCTGGCAACTTATTAATGAGGCTTTGTTCATCCAGATCCTATTTATTGTTTATCAAGGCCAGGAACGTCAGCATCATCCGGTATTTTTACATGAACCTGAATGATTTTACGGCTATCAGACATTGCCACTTTGAAAAGGTAGCCATCAATGGTGACGGATTCCCCACGTGAAGGCAGATGCCCAAATGCCTGCATGACTAGCCCACCAATAGTATCAACCTCTTCATCGCTGAAATTGGTGCCAAAAACGTCATTAAAATCCTCAATTTGAGTCAATGCCCGTACTGAATAGGAATGGCGACTTAAAGCACGAATATCGTTATCGTCATCATCATCGTATTCGTCCTCTATTTCACCCACAATCAGTTCAAGAATATCCTCAATTGTGACCAGCCCCGAAACGCCGCCAAATTCATCGATCACAATCGCCATATGGTAGCGTTGGGAACGGAATTCTTTCAGCAGGCGGTCAACACGTTTACTTTCCGGCACGACAACAGCCTGACGAAGTACTTTATCAATGCTGAAAGGTTCTGCATTTGTACGCATGAAGGGTAGCAGATCTTTCGCCATTAATATGCCTTCAATGTGATCTTTATCTTCGCTGATCACTGGAAAGCGTGAGTGGGCTGAATCAATAATAACATCCAGACATTCGTCCAGAGATTGGTTGCGTTTTAAGGTAACGATCTGTGAGCGTGGGATCATAATGTCACGCACGCGTTGATCAGCAATATCCATAACACCTTCGAGCATCTCGCGGGTATCAGGATCGATGAGGTCGTTCTGCTCAGAATCACGGATCAGTTCAACCAAATCATCACGGTTTTTCGGTTCACCGTGGAAAAGCTGATTAAGAAGTGCAAAAAAGCCTTTCTTAGGGTCAGGGCTATCGTTACTTGAAGGATGGTCGTCGCTCATGGCGTTTTAATGAAAATTCCCCATATAAAATCGTAGACTATTATGTTTAACATAAAAATGTTGGCAGTGGTTATTCTTTTTCCGCGAGATAGGGATCAGCATAACCCATTTTTTTTAGGATCTCTGTTTCCAGAGTTTCCATTTCTTCCGCTTCATCGTCTTCAATATGGTCATATCCCAGAAGATGAAGGCAGCCGTGAACCACCATATGCGCCCAGTGTTCTTCGACCGTTTTTTGTTGCTCATCTGCCTCTTTTTCAACAACTTGACGACAGATGATTAAATCACCGAGTAAGGATAATTCAACTTCAGGTGGTGCTTCAAATGGGAAGGATAACACATTCGTTGGCTTATCTTTCCCACGATAAGTAAGGTTTAAATCGTGGCTTTCTGCCTCATCAACCAAGCGGATAGTCACTTCACTTTCCGCCTGAAATTGTGGTAAAACACCTTCCAGCCAGCGCTGGAAAAGGGCTTCTTCGGGAAGCCCTGCGGGGTTTTCACATGCAATTTGCAAATCTAGTATGACTGAACTCATTGTGTTTCCTGTCGGCGTTTCTCTGCGAGCACTTTTTTACGTTCCTGCTCTGCGGCTTCCCATGCTTCATAGGCGATAACAACTTTTGCAACCACCGGATGGCGAACAACGTCTTCACTATGTAAGAAGTTAAAGCTCAGTTCATTAACATCAGATAAAACTTCTATTGCATGACTCAGGCCTGATTTTTGGCCTCTCGGTAGATCGATCTGAGTCACGTCACCGGTAATAACTGCCTTGGAATTAAAACCAATACGGGTCAGAAACATTTTCATCTGTTCGATAGTCGTATTCTGGCTTTCGTCGAGAATAATAAAGGCATCATTGAGAGTACGTCCACGCATATAAGCCAGTGGTGCCACTTCAATGACATTTCTTTCGATAAGCTTCTCAACTTTTTCAAATCCCATCATCTCAAACAGGGCATCGTAAAGCGGCCGCAGATAAGGGTCGACTTTCTGGCTGAGATCACCAGGCAGAAAGCCCAGTTTTTCACCTGCTTCAACCGCAGGGCGGGTCAACAGGATGCGGCGGATTTCCTGACGTTCCAGTGCATCAACCGCTGCGGCGACAGCTAAATAGGTTTTCCCTGTACCCGCAGGCCCAACCCCGAACGTGATATCGTGATCAAGGATGTTAGCGATATATTGTGCCTGATTGGGAGTACGGGGTTTTACAACACCCCGTTTGGTTTTGATATTAACGGCCTTGCCATATTCGGGAACGCTTTCCGCTGCTTGTTCCAGCACCCGACTTTCGGTAATAGCAAGATGAACCTGTTCAGGCTCAAGATCAGGTATCACACCGCGTATGGGCGCGGTTTCGACATAAAGGTGACGCAAGATCCCCGCAGCCGCACTAACACACAATGGTTTACCTGCCAGTTTGAAACGATTATCACGGCGATTGATTTCAATACCCAAACGACGCTCAAGTTGTTTCAGATTATCATCAAGTGGTCCACACAGACTCATCAGACGTTGATTGTCTGCGGGTTCCAGAAAGATTTCTTGGGTTGCTACTTGTGAGTTTATTTGTGTCACTGATTATCTCTATGTTAGGGCCTGTTAAGGCTGGTAAAAGCCAACGCCGAGTTCATCTTCTTTGCGAGTACGCGCAATGACTGATTCAGGTGACTCATGGATGCGCAGATCCATCTCATCTTCAGTACGGATAACTTTACCACGCAGGGAGTTGGCATATACGTCCACAATTTCGACATCAACAAACTTACCAATCATGTCAGGCGTTCCCTCAAAGTTAACCACACGGTTATTTTCGGTACGGCCAGAAAGTTCCATGATATTTTTGCGTGACGGACCCTCAACCAGAATGCGCTGTGTAGTGCCCAGCATTGCACGACTGAAACTCATAGCTTGTTGGTTAATGCGCTGCTGGAGCAGATATAAACGCTGTTTTTTCTCTTCTTCACTGACATCATCTGGCAAATCTGCCGCAGGTGTTCCTGGACGCGCTGAATAGATGAAGCTGAAACTCATATCGAAGTTAACATCGGCAATCAGTTTCATGGTTTTTTCAAAGTCATCCTGTGTTTCACCTGGGAAACCAATGATGAAGTCAGAACTGATCAGAATGTCAGGGCGAGCCTTACGCAAACGGCGAATAATACCTTTGTATTCTAGTGCAGTATGGGCGCGTTTCATCAGGGTAAGGATGCGATCAGAACCACTCTGGACTGGCAGATGCAGGAAGCTTACTAACTCAGGGGTATCTTCGTAGACAGCAATAATGTCATCAGTAAACTCAATTGGATGGCTGGTGGTGAAGCGAATTCGGTCGATACCGTCAATAGCCGCAACCAGACGCAACAGTTCTGCAAATGTGCAGATATCTCCATCAAACGTTGCACCACGGTAGGCATTAACGTTTTGACCGAGCAGATTAACTTCACGTACACCTTGTGCAGCAAGTTGTGCAATTTCGAATAAAATATCGTCACAAGGACGGCTGACTTCTTCTCCGCGAGTGTAAGGTACAACGCAGAATGTGCAGTATTTATTGCAGCCTTCCATGATGGAAACGAATGCGGTCGGGCCATCGGCACGAGGCTCAGGCAGGCGGTCAAATTTTTCAATTTCTGGGAAACTGATATCAACAACCGGACTGCGAGTGCCTTTTACATGATTAATCATTTCAGGCAGGCGGTGCAGGGTTTGTGGTCCGAAAATAATATCGACGCTAGGTGAGCGCTGGCGAATGTAATCCCCTTCCTGGGAAGCAACACAACCACCCACACCGATAATGATTTCAGGGTTTTTATCTTTCAGCCCCTTCCAGCGGCCAAGTTGGTGAAAGACTTTTTCCTGAGCCTTTTCACGGATTGAACAAGTATTCAGGAGTAAGATATCTGCTTCTTCGGCGACATCGGTTAACTGATAACCGTGAGTGGTTTCCAGCAAATCGGCCATTTTGGATGAATCGTATTCGTTCATCTGGCAGCCCCAGGTTTTGATATACAGTTTTTTTATCGTCGACATTTTGTGTATCCGGTGTTTCCAGTGGAATGATGCTTCAACGCTGAAAAGCGCAATATATTGCACAATATTGCACGTAGTGTATTTAGCATAATATTGTTGGTTATTGTAGTCATTTGAGGCACCAGTGACCAGACTGTAACAGCGGATATTCACAGCCGGAAAGGGAAAATTCCGGTAGACTATTTTAATCAATAAGTTAATGACGTGATGAATATGAATAATCCACAACAAAAATTCGATATCGTTGTCGTTGGCGCAGGTATGATTGGCGCTGCGACAGCATTGGGATTGGCGCAGGAAGGTTGGCGAGTCGCATTATTGGAGCACCACCCCCCCGCGTCTTACGATGCGGATAGTGAACCTGATGTTCGCATATCTGCGATAAGCTGTGCTTCAGTGGATTTATTGAAGCAATTGGGAGCATGGGAAAACGTATTGCGAATGCGCAGTGCCCCTTATCGGAAGCTGGAAACATGGGAGCAAAATGATTCGAATGTCATTTTTGACGCTGAAAGTTTAGGGCTGCCAGAGTTAGGGCATATGGTTGAAAATCGCATCTTGCAACTGGCATTGTGGCAGGAATTCGAGCGTTATCCAAACTTGACCTTGTTTTGTCCTACGTCGCTGAAATCTATGTTACGTCAGCATGAGAGTAAAACGTGGCTGGTCACATTGGCGGATGGCACAGAAATTGACACACGTTTGATTATTGGCGCAGATGGTGCCCGCTCTCAAGTCCGTCAATTGGCGGGTATTGGCAGTAACGGGTGGCAATATCGGCAGTCATGTATGCTGATAAGTGTCAAGACCGACCAGCCTCAACAAGAGACAACATGGCAACAATTTTTTCCTTCTGGTCCCAGGGCCTTCCTGCCGTTATTCGATCAATGGGCTTCATTGGTTTGGTACGATTCCCCCGCTCGTATTCGCCAATTGCAATCTATGACGATGGTACAACTTGAGCGAGAAATTTTTCAATCATTTCCCACTCGCCTGGGTAACGTTACCCCGATTGCTGCGGGTTCATTTCCACTGACTCGTCATCATGCCAGCCATTACGTGCAAGAAGGGGTAGTTTTGCTGGGAGATGCAGCTCATACCATCAACCCGCTGGCAGGGCAGGGAGTGAATTTAGGCTATCGGGATGTTGATGTGTTACTCAAGGTGCTGACTCATGCTAAAGAATTGTTGGAAGATTGGGATTCTTTGGCTGTCTTAATGCGTTATCAGCGTCGCAGGATGCCGGATAATTTGGTGATGCAGGCAGGAATGGATTTTTTCCATACTGCATTCAGCCGTGATTTACCGGGGTTAAAAACGATACGAAATTTGGCATTGATGGGCGCACAACGTTCAGGGGTGATGAAAAATCTTGCGTTGAAATATGCATTGGGGCTGTGATGGATATTACTTTCTGTTAGCCCCTTATGGGGCTAATTTAGTTGGTTTTAAGAGTTGTGTGTTGTTGAATTGGTGAAGTAGATAACCGAATACTTATTTATTTGGTAATCGCTGAAGTGGCTTTTATGGGGGATTTTGACGGCTGTAAAACAAAAAAACCACCTTCATTGGTGGTCTGTGCATTAAAGAATATTCTTAGTGTATATTCTTTTTCAACTTGTCACATGATATAACTTATTGAAAACTATGGCTGGGGTACCAGGATTCGAACCTGGGAATGCCGGAATCAGAATCCGGTGCCTTACCGCTTGGCGATACCCCAACTGAAGTTTTTAAATGGTGGCTACGACGGGAATCGAACCTGTGACCCCAGCATTATGAGTGCTGTGCTCTAACCAGCTGAGCTACGTAGCCATTTACAATGTTTGTAAGAGTTGTAATAACTATCAGTAATATGGCTGGGGTACCTGGATTCGAACCAGGGCATGCCAGGATCAAAACCTGGTGCCTTACCGCTTGGCGATACCCCACCTGAATGTTACTACTGCAACCTTTGTTATTTCCGAAACGCTTAGTTGACACTATCTCATTTTAATTTATTGTTTCAGTAAAAATGGCTGGGGTACCTGGATTCGAACCAGGGTATGCCAGGATCAAAACCTGGTGCCTTACCGCTTGGCGATACCCCACCTGAAACAACACACTAAAACTTAAAATCGTCATTAAACTGCATTCTAAGTATAACCCGATAAAGAAAATGGTGCGGGAGGCGAGACTTGAACTCGCACACCTTGCGGCGCCAGAACCTAAATCTGGTGCGTCTACCAATTTCGCCACTCCCGCAAAGATGGTGGCTACGACGGGAATCGAACCTGTGACCCCAGCATTATGAGTGCTGTGCTCTAACCAGCTGAGCTACGTAGCCATCTTTTTTCGCTTTGCCTTCATCGGCGGTGCGGGGCGAATTATGCGTATATCAGACAGATGCGTCAACTGCTTTTTTGAAGAAATATGCACAAAATCGTTTGTTTGTTTGTCTTATAATCGTTTTGCCGACAAACTCGGCGAAAATAGTGGGATTTATCCTCCAAGAAGATGTTGCAACAATACGCCATTAAGCATCGCGCGTTTCGTTAATGCGAATGCTCCAATTGCTGAACAGTGATTTAGCTCAGAAACCACCACGGGGAGGTCTTCGCGGAATGCTTTTAATACTTGGGTATTGATGCTGCTTTTGATAGTCGGCATCAATACCTGTTCTGCTTCAGTGATTTCTCCGGCAATCACTACCTTCTGAGGGTTAAATAGGTTAATCGCGATTGAGATAGCCTTGCCAAGATAGAACCCTACTTGTCTGATGACTTCTGTTGCCAGCAGATCACCTGCATTGGCTGCAAGACAAATTGCATGGATATTGCAATTATCCAAGGCAAGCTGACTTGGAAACCCTTGGAGTAATTGTTGTTGTACTTTAGTTTCTATTGCTGAATTAGAAGCGATGGTCTCCAGACAACCAAAATTACCACAATGGCAACGTTGACCCAGAGGATCGATTTGGATATGGCCTATCTCACCCAGATTGCCGAGTTTGTTGAGTAAAATATTGTTGTTAACAATAACACCCGCCCCCGTACCGCGATGGATACGCACCAGAATGGAATCTTCACAATCACGTGTTGCCCCGAAATAATTTTCTGCTAATGCAAGGCTGCGAATATCATGACCAATAAAACAGCAGGTATTGAAATGTTCTTTGAGGTTCTTAACCAGAGGCCAGTTATCTACCTTAATGTGGGGCATATAGCGGATAATACCTTGGTCGGGATCAACCAGTCCGGGCAGAATAATGGAAATTGCGATCAATTCACGGATCCGGTGCTGGTTTTTGTCGATGAAACTTTCAATGGCGTAAATAATCCGTTTCTCGACTTCCTGCTGAGTATTTTCCCGCACAGGATAATGTGTTTCCGCTAACGTCTTGCCACTCATATCGAATAGCGCCACGGTTGCATCATGGCGCCCAAGTCGGACTCCAATAGTATGGAAATGGCGTGTTTCAGTAATAATAGAGATTGCGCGTCTTCCGCCAGTGGAGGCCTGATGTTCGACTTCTTTTATCAGGCCACGTTCCAGTAACTGACGAGTAATTTTGGTTACGCTAGCAGGGGCAAGTTGGCTCTCTTCCGCAATCTGGATACGTGATATTGGCCCATGCTGATCAATCAGCCGGTAGACCACAGCACTATTTAGCTGTTTGACTAAATCAATATTACCAATTTGCTTCTGTGCGTTCTCATTACTCATCAGTCTCTATACTCACGGCTGTTTAATTTCATTTCCGTTAACAATGGTTTTGCAGATTTTGAAATCGTGAGTAAATGCGGTCAGGTTCGCTACCTTGCCAGACTCAATCGTACCGAGATGTTTATCAATACCGATTGCGCGGGCTGGGTAAAGCGTTACCATTCGCAACGTTTCATCCAAAGCAATACCAACATGTTCCACACTATTTTTAACACAATCAATCATTGTGATTGATGAGCCGCTCAGTGTTCCATTTTCATCAACACATAAGCCATTTCGATAATATATTGTTTTATTAGCAAAGGTAAATTGTTCCATAGCATCGGAAGCAAGTCCGGCAGGAACGATGGCATCCGTTACCAAGATAAGTTTTTCATTTTTTAATCTCTTGGAATTGCGGACATTTGGCCATGATACATGCATTCCATCACAGATTATGCCGGCATAGACTTCTGGTGAATCATAAATGGCACTAACCAGCCCTGGCTGACGGCCAGAAATCGGCGGCATGGCATTATATAAGTGGGTAGAGAACGTAATACCATTTTGGAAACCATGCCGAGCTTCTTCATAGGTGGCATTGGAATGACCAGCAGAAACAGTAATGCCCGCTTCGGCCAATTGTCGAATATATTTGCTTTCTACCATTTCAGGAGCGAGTGTGATCTTGGTAATAACATCCGCATTCAGACACAGGTAATTAACCATTTCAAGAGTGGGTTTGCGAATATAAGCTGGATTGTGAGTCCCCTTTTTTATGGGGTTGATATAAGGTCCTTCCAGATGCAGTCCTAATGCCTGATTGGGATTTTTTTGCAGATAGGCGCGCATCACTTCAATGGCTTTTATCATTAATTCATCGGGACTGGTAATGAGGGTAGGCAGGAAACTGGTACAACCGTAACGCTGATTGGTTTGCTGCATGGCATGCAGAGTCTCTTCTGAAATATCTTCCAATCGCTCATTAAACTGGACACCACCACAACCATTCACTTGTAGATCAACAAATCCCGGAGCGAGATTTGCACCATGTAAATCGTGTTTTTCAATTTCTTCTGGTAACTCGTTGACCGGACAGACTTGTTTAATCAAACCATCCGCAATAATGACTGCATGGTTATCGAGCCTGTCATATCCGGTATAAATAATGCTATTAGTTAATGCGTACATTGATATCTTTACTCCTGAATCAGTTTAGCTGGCGAATTCATTAACGATGTCAGCTTCTAACTGGTGGAAATACTTCACAGTCTTTACTTTCAATTCCATGGTGGCGGGTTCATCACAGACAATGAGTGATTTTGGATGCATCTGGAGACAGCTTACTGTCCACATATGGTTAACATTCCCTTCTACTGCGGCTTGCAGAGCTTGCGCTTTATTCATTCCGGTTGCCAAGATCATGATTTCTTCAGCATCCATTAACGTACCTACACCAACGGTTAATGCATATTTGGGAACTTGTTCCACATCATTATTGAAAAAACGGGAATTGGCAGTTCGCGTTTCAAGGGTCAGTGTTTTAATTCGCGTACGTGAAGAAAGAGAAGATGCCGGTTCATTAAAGGCAATATGCCCATCATTACCAACACCCCCCATAAATAAATGTATCTTGCCATAGGATTTGATTTTATTTTCGTAACGTTGACATTCAACATTAATATCTTCCGCATTTCCGTTTAACAAATTGATGTTCTCGTTTGGGATATCAATGTGGTTGAAGAAATTATGGTACATAAATGAATGATAGCTTTGGGGATGATCTTCCGATAGTCCAACATATTCATCCATATTAAATGTCACAACATGTTTGAAGCTTACTTTTCCAGCCTGATATAGGGAAATCAGTTCCTTATAGGTTGCCAGTGGTGTACTGCCTGTGGGAAGCCCTAGTACGAAAGGGCGTTCAGCCGTTGGATTGAACTCATTAATTCTGCTTGCAATATAGTGAGCAGACCATCGGCCAACGTCACTTGCCGTCGTTAGGGGAATTAGCCTCATGATTACCTCTTAAAAAAGCATTAAAAAATTTAATGAAGATAAGTTATACACGACATACGTGATATTTGAATTTCAATATTATCAGTGTAGTGCGTGATAGTTTTGGAACAGAAGCGCACATCATACTTTTCTATGTGGAGTCTTGCCCCATTCAGTGTGATAGAGATATTTTTCATAATAAAATAAGTTTTGTGTTATAGCTATGTTTTTGATTGATAATTCACCTAATGCGGTGATGTTAATCACAAATCAGAGGGATTTAATTTGCGATACAAAATATTTTTTTTAGACTAAAAAATCCTTTCACAATAAATAGATAAATAATGGCATTTATCATTAATTAACTAAAAGACTCCATTAACGGAGCTTCAAGGGGGCATAAGTGAACATTCTGAACTATTTACAACGAATTGGGCGGGCATTGATGGTGCCTGTGGCAACATTGCCGGCAGCGGCAATATTAGTTGGTATAGGTTATTGGATTGATCCAACGGGATGGGGAGCCGATAACGCGTTGGCGGCATTTTTGATCACATCAGGTAATGCCATTTTGGATAACATGGGAATGCTGTTTGCAGTTGGTGTCGCCTATGGTATGTCGAAAGATAAAGATGGAGCCGCTGCATTAGCTGGACTTATCGGATTTATTGTTGTCATGAAATTATGTTCTCCGGCAGCAGTGTCAATGATTAAAAGTATTCCGATTGAAGAAGTTCCCAAGGCATTTGGCAAGATAAATAACCAATTTGTTGGGATCTTGGTAGGTGTATTCTCCGCTGAGCTGTATAACCGCTACAGCAGAGTAGAACTGCCACAGGCTTTGTCTTTTTTTGGCGGTCGTCGTTTAGTACCCATCTTGAACTCTTTCTTGATGATTATTGTCTCTTTTATCCTGATAGTCATTTGGCCCGTAGTTTATGATTGGCTGGTGGCATTTGGTGAAAGCATCATGGGTCTTGGTTCAACGGGAGCAGGTCTTTACGCCTTCTTTAACCGTCTATTGATACCTGTTGGTCTGCATCATGCTCTGAACTCAGTATTCTGGTTTGATGTTGCTGGTATTAATGACATTCCTAACTTTCTCGGTGGTCAGAAATCCATTGAAGCAGGCACTGCTATTATGGGGATCACTGGTCGTTATCAGGCGGGTTTTTTCCCGATTATGATGTTTGGCTTACCAGGAGCTGCGTTGGCGATTTACCACTGTGCTCGGCCTGAAAATAAAACCAAAGTTGCGGGTATCATGATGGCCGGAGCATTTGCGGCCTTTTTTACAGGCGTAACTGAACCGCTAGAGTTCTCTTTCATGTTTGTTGCACCAGTGCTTTATGTTTTGCATGCCATCATGACGGGAATTTCGGTTTACATTGCAGCGGCAATGCACTGGATTGCCGGTTTCGGCTTCAGTGCGGGATTTGTTGATATGTTACTCTCCTCGCGTAATCCACTGGCTGTCCATTGGTACATGTTGATTTTGCAGGGTTTGGTGTTCTTTTGCCTTTATTATGTTGTCTTCCGTTTCACCATCAAAAAATTCAATTTGATGACCCCCGGACGTGAATTATCGGCCACAGATGAAACTGATGGCTATGATGTCGATATGGTGAAGAAAGACCGTCACTCTGTACACGATATTGAGGAAGAAGCGCGTCAATATATTGCCGCTGTGGGAGGGGCAGATAATTTGACAAGTATTGATGCTTGTATCAGCAGATTGCGTTTGTCAGTTAAAGACTCAAATTTAGTCAATAATCAATTGGTGAAACACCTTGGTGCTTCAGGGGTTATTCGCCTGAATAAACAGAGTGTACAAATTGTTGTTGGGACTCGCGCGGAATTGATAGCTAATGCTATGCGTGACTTATTAGCGAAAGGTTTTATTAAGTAGATCAACTAATTGTGGTATTGAATAATCATCGAATTGGTTGATTTTGTAGCGGGAAGCTTTTGAACTTCCCGCTTTTCCGCACTAACTTTACCCATTCCACCATTTCCCACGAACAAAGTATTGTTTCTCGGTTCAGCTTATTAGATTATAGAAGGTTATGTTGAAGCGCTTTTTGCATTGAGGAAAAAACGATGAGTGAGGCAGATGCCCGCCCGACAAACTTTATTCGTCAGATTATTGACGAAGATCTGGCAACTGGTAAACATACATCCGTACATACCCGTTTCCCACCTGAACCCAACGGTTATCTGCATATCGGCCATGCCAAGTCGATCTGCCTGAATTTTGGCATCGCTCAAGACTATCAGGGACAATGCAACCTACGTTTTGACGATACAAACCCCGTCAAGGAAGATATCGAGTACGTTGAATCGATTAAAACTGATGTTCAGTGGTTGGGTTTCCAGTGGAGTGGGGATATTCGCTATTCTTCCGACTATTTCGATACCCTGTATCAATACGCGATTGAATTAATCAATAAGGGTCTGGCGTATGTCGATGAACTGTGTCCAGAAGAGATCCGTGAATATCGCGGTACGTTAAAAGAGCCAGGCAAAAACAGTCCATATCGTGATCGCAGTGTAGAAGAAAACCTGGCTCTGTTTGAAAAAATGCGTGCCGGTGAATTTGCTGAAGGTAAGGCGTGTCTGCGTGCCAAAATTGATATGGCATCCCCGTTCATTGTTATGCGTGATCCGGTGATCTATCGTATTAAATTTGCCGAGCATCACCAGTCAGGCAATAAGTGGTGCATCTATCCAATGTACGATTTCACGCATTGTATTTCTGATGCGCTGGAGGGGATCACCCATTCCATCTGTACACTGGAATTTCAGGATAACCGACGTTTGTACGATTGGGTATTGGATAACATTACGATTGATTGTCATCCACGTCAGTACGAGTTTTCTCGCCTGAATCTGGAATATACGGTGATGTCCAAGCGTAAACTTAACCAGTTAGTGACAGAAAAAATCGTTGATGGTTGGGATGACCCACGTATGCCAACTATCTCTGGATTACGTCGTCGTGGTTATACTGCGGCTTCTATTCGTGAATTCTGTCGTCGTATTGGTGTGACAAAACAGGATAACAACGTTGAAATGGCCGCATTGGAATCCTGCATCCGTGATGATCTGAATGAAAATGCACCGCGCGCGATGGCGGTTCTTGATCCAGTGAAACTGGTGATTGAAAACATGCCGGAAGGTGAAGTTATTCTGACAATGCCTAACCATCCGAACAAACCAGAAATGGGCAGCCGTGAAGTGCCGTTCAGTCGCGAAGTCTACATTGATCGTGCAGATTTTCGTGAAGAAGCAAACCGCCAATATAAGCGTCTGGTTCTGGGTAAAGAAGTCCGTCTGCGTAATGCTTATGTGATTAAAGCCGAGCGAGTTGAGAAAGATGCAGAAGGCAATATCACGACAATTTATTGTCAGTATGACGAGCAAACCCTGAACAAAGATCCAGCCGATGGTCGCAAGGTTAAGGGTGTCATTCATTGGGTAAGCGCAGCACACGGTGTACCGGCAGAATTCTATCTGTATGACCGTCTGTTTAGCGTAGCAAACCCAGGGGCAGAAGCTGACTTCTTGTCTACTATCAATCAGAATTCGCTGGTGATCCGTAAAGGATTTGTCGAAACAGGGTTGGCAAATGCTTTACCAGAAACAACCTATCAGTTTGAGCGCGAAGGTTATTTCTGTGCTGATAGCCGTCTCTCAGGTGCTGAACATCTGGTCTTTAACCGTACGGTTGGCCTGCGCGATACTTGGGCAAAAATTTCGCAAGAGTAATAATCTCACCAAGATAATGTGATCCTTCCCACAAAAAAGCGTGATTATTTTCACGCTTTTTTGTGCTTGATAGCCTTGTAATGAAAATTAACTCCTTCAGGTAAGATTAAAAATTGCCTTATAGTCACATGTTATGTAGGGTTATTGCCTGGCCAGACTTGTACATTATTTGCCCCAAAATTTGCCCATTGAAAAAATAATAAGTTCGGACGAGGTAATTTATGAAAACTATTAAATTACGTACTTTGGCAGCATTTATCACGGCAGTTGGATTTATAGGCAACGCTCATGCAGAAATGGCATCACCAATGTCATTGCAGCAATCCATGTCATCACAACAGATTGTGGATTTACTCAGTCAGTTAAAAGTTAATTTCAAAGTCATTGATAATCAGGCGGGTGCACATGGTACAGATTGTGCCATTCTTGGCGCTGATTCGGCGGCCTGTAATCGGGTTAACATTACCTTGAGCAATGGTGATCAGGCAATCAACTCTTCCGATTGGGCGCTCTATTTTCACAGTATTCGCCAAATCCTGAAATTGGATAATGATCAATACAAAATCACCCATATTACCGGTGACTTACATAAACTGGAGCCAACGAAGCAATTTACGGGCATCAAAGCCAATGAAGAGATCGTGTTACCCATTATTGGTGAATATTGGCAGATTTACAGTACAGATTTTATGCCGCGTTGGTATGCAACTTCTGGTGATGCGACGCCCAAAATCTTGGCAAATACCGATACTGAAAACATCAGCGAATTTTTATCTGATCTGAAAGGCGAACAGTGGCAACGAACCACAACGGATAACAATACCCTGATGACGCCTGAAAACCGCTTTGCAAAAAACCAACAAGTGGCAACGATCAGTGAAGATAAACTGCGAGGGCAGATTATTCCGACACCGAGAGAGCTTTCCGTTCATTCCCAGGATGTGGATTTATCCCGTGGCGTGAAATTAGAGTTGGGCGGGTTGAGCGGCGAAACTATTAACGTGATCAGGGAACGTTTTAAAGCCCGTGATATTCATTTAACGGATAACGGTTACCGAATAGCAACTCAAATCAACGCAAACCAATTTACCAAGCCTTGGCGAATAAAAGGTGCGTATTTATTGGAGATTACCACCAAAGGGGCACAAATCATCGCATTTGATCAATCTGGTGTATTCTATGGCCTACAATCGCTGTTTTCCTTACTTCCTGCCAATGGTATGCCAAAGATTGCGACACTGACGGCAAAAGATGCACCTCGGTTTGAATATCGCGGTGTGTTCCTTGATGTTGGGCGAAATTTTCATAGCAAAGAAGCTGTCTTGCGTCTGCTTGACCAAATGTCCCGCTATAAACTGAACAAGTTCCATTTCCATTTGAGTGATGATGAAGGTTGGCGTTTAGAAATCCCTGATTTACCGGAATTGACTGAAATCGGCAGTCAACGTTGCCATGATTTGAGTGAGACTCAGTGCTTATTGCCGCAATTGGGATCAGGGCCAGAGAATAACAATATGGGAAGTGGCTATTTTAGCCGTCAGGATTACATTGATATTCTGAACTATGCCAAAGCCCGTCAGATAGAAGTGATCCCAGAAATTGATATACCCGCCCACGCTCGTGCCGCAGTGATGTCGATGGAAGCGCGCTATAAGAAACTGATGGCGCAGGGCAAAGAGCAGGAAGCTAATGAATATCGCCTGCTTGATCAGACAGATACCTCGAATACCACCTCCGTGCAGTTCTATGATCGCCACAGTTACCTTAACCCGTGCATGGATTCGGCAAAACGATTTATCAATAAAGTGATTAGCGAAATTGTTGCCATGCACAAAGAAGCGGGTCTGCCGTTAAATACATGGCATTTTGGTGGCGATGAGGCGAAAAATATCCGTTTGGGGGCAGGATATCAGGACAAAAATGGGACAATTGTGCCAGACAAAGGGATTATCAACCAAAAAATCGAAGACAAGCCGTGGGCAAAATCTCAGGCTTGTCAGAAAATGATAGCGCAAGGTGTTATTAAAGATGTAGATGAACTTGCCAGTTATTTTGCCATTGAAGTCAGCAAAATCGTTAATGCCCACGGTATCAGCACCATGCAGGTATGGCAGGATGGACTGAAACAGGCTAAATCGGCAAAAGATTTTGCGACTAAACAGGTGACGGTGAACTTCTGGGATACCCTGTATTGGGGAGGTTATGATTCTGTCAATGACTGGGCGAATAAAGGTTATCGGGTCATTGTTTCCAGCCCTGATTATGTCTATCTGGATATGCCATATGAAGTCCATCCGAAAGAGCGGGGCTATTATTGGGCAACTCGCTTTAATGATGAAGCGAAAATTTTCAGCTTTGCTCCGAACAATATGCCACAAAATGCTGAAACCTCGGTGGATCGGGATGGCAATCACTTTAATGCTCATAGCAATAAACGCTGGCCGGGCGCTTATGGTGTATCGGGGCAATTATGGAGTGAAACCGTGCGCACCGATGATCAAATGGAATATATGATTTATCCGCGTTTACTGCCGCTGGCGGAACGGGCATGGCATCAAGCCAGATGGGAGCAGAATTACCAGCAAGGCAGAGAATATAAAGGCGGAATAACACACTATGTTGATACAACTCTCCTGCAACATGACTGGGAGCGCTTTGCTAATCTGATCGGGCAGCGTGAGCTGGCTAAGCTGGATAAAGACAAAATTTCATATCGTTTGCCTGTACCGGGCGGCCGAATTGTTTCTGGAACACTGGAAGCCAATATTGCATTACCGGGAATGGTTATCCAATACTCATTGGATAATGGGAAAACATGGCAGGATTACAATGACAGGCAGCGACCTCATGTCAGCGGCAATGTGAAAATTCGCTCTGTCAGTACTGATGGAAAACGCTTTAGCCGTATCGATGAAGTTAAATTCTAACGGCTGCTTTTGAGCAATGAGGGGAAATCAGAGCAATAGATTAATAAGGTAATCTGCCGATTAGTTGGAATTCTAATCGGCAGTAGCTTATTCAGACGAACAAACACCAGAAGCGGATTATTTCAGTTACCTTATTTGGCGCTTGTTTACCTATCATGCTTTTTCATCATGCAGTGCGTTATCCTTGCGGCAGTCACCAGCAGCACAGTGACCATATAAATAAAGACTGTGGTTTGAGAGCTTGATTCCATAACGCTCAGCAATATTTTTCTGACGCTCTTCAATAAACTCATCGCTAAATTCAATGACCTTACCGCAGTCGAGACAAATCAGATGGTCATGGTGATGTTGCTGAGTGAGTTCAAAAACCGATTTACCGCCCTCAAAATTGTGGCGCGTGACAATGCCGGCATCATCGAACTGGTTCAACACGCGATAGACAGTGGCGAGGCCAATCTCTTCACCGATATCAATCAGCTTTTTGTAGAGATCCTCCGCACTGACATGATGGCATTCTGGGTCCTGTAGCACTTCCAGAATTTTCAGTCGTGGAAGTGTTACTTTAAGTCCAGCATTTTTCAATGCTTTATTGTTGTCGGTCATGCGGATTCAGTCCTGTAACTTGAGTTAAGTGAACTTGTGATACTTGGGGGTATCGTGAGGGAATCATGATTCTGTTTCACGTTGCTGATTATAGGCATGGATATTAAAAATGAAAACCATGCCTATTCAGATATCATGACACATTATGCAAGAATAATCCTGCCTGAAAGGGCTTTTATCTTCTTATTAAGCACCCAGAATTTCTGACAGGCTCATTTCAGCCGTGATCTGTTGTACCCAGGCTTCAACGCGCTCATCCGTCAATTCTGGTTGACGATCTTCATCAATGGCCAGACCAATAAAATGGTTATCGTCCGCCATGCCCTTAGAGGCTTCAAAGTGATATCCTTCGGTTGGCCAGTGGCCTACAATAATGGCACCATGAGGTTCAATAATATCGCGAATGGTGCCCATAGCATCACAGAAGTACTCTGCATAATCTTCCTGGTCACCACAGCCGAACAAAGCAACCAGTTTCCCTTCGAAGTTGATCTCTTCCAGCGTTGGGAAAAAATCATCCCAGTCACACTGAGCTTCGCCGTAATACCAGGTTGGGATGCCAAGCAGCAGGATATCGAAGGCTTCAATGTCTTCTTTGCTGCTTTTGGCAATATCGTGGACTTCAGCAACATCAGCACCGCCCAATTTTTCTTGGATCATTTTGGCGATGTTTTCTGTGTTGCCTGTATCACTACCGAAGAATATACCTATTATTGCCATAAAATGGGTTAACCTCTTGTTTTATTAGTGTATTAAATCTATACACATCACGCTGAAATCAGCTAGAAAAATGTCAGTTTCAGTAACATGAAAAGCGTTATTTTGACCAAACATCCATGACAAATCTGTCAGATTTGTGTGGTGATAGCGCTTCATTGTGTTTAATAAAAGCCGTTAATCGGCAAGGTGATTTTTTTCTGTCAGTTGAGCTAATAACATTTGTTCAATCAATTCACTGCGGCTAATGTTGCGCTGTTTTGCCAGATGGTTTAGTGCATCGACGGCATCTTCATTGAGCTTGAGTTCCACTCGCCGCAGTCCTTTGACTTTATCTCGCCGCAACTGGTTGCGTTTATTGATTCTAAGCTGTTCATCTCTGGACAGCGGGTTTGTCTTAGGTCGCCCAGGCCTGCGTTCATCTGCGAACAAATCCAGTGTGGTGCGATCAGTTTGTTCTTTTGCCATAAATTCAATTGATAATGGGCGTGTACCAATAATATAGCGGGCAATAATACCTTAGCTGGACGCGTGTCGCTACTAGTTTCCCTTTCCGCTTTTTGTCGGTGGAAGTCCCCTTTTGAGGTAATTTTTCTGTGTACAATGTCAGTGATGATATTTTTATCGATACTCCTAACCAGAATGATATCGGGCTGCTGTTTGTGAATAAGATAAGTTTCTTTTTTAGTCATCACTTCGTTTGTTGATACCAAAGTTGTGCATATAAGCCATTTTGCTGTACCAGAGCATCATGTGAACCTGATTCAGTGATACTCCCCAGATCTAAAACGAAAATCTTATCGGCATGGCGGAGGGTATTTAACCGATGAGCAATGCTGATCACGGTTCGGTTTCGGCATATTTCATCCATATTGCTCATGATGGCGGCTTCTGACTCATAATCCAGTGCGGAGGTCGCTTCATCAAGGATCAGAATCTTGGGATCATTGAGCAATGCCCTTGCCAATGCGATACGTTGCCGCTGTCCACCAGAAAGGTTACCCCCTTTTTCGCCAACATAATGGTCAAATTTATGTGGAAATGCATTGATAAAATCAACCGCCCCCGCCAAGGTTGCAGCCCGATAGACCTCTTCATCACTGGCATTGGGCTTGCACAGGCGGATATTGTCCGCAATGCTGCCGGAAAACAGAATGCTCTCCTGCAAGACTACGCTCATATTACGGCGCAGTGATACTGGGTCGGCAATCGCTAAATCCATGCCATCCACCAAAACCTGACCGTGTTGTGGCACATATAGGCGTTGTAACAGGCGGGTTAATGTACTTTTGCCGGAACCCGATGGTCCGGTAATGCCAATAAATTCTCCGGCCTTAATGTTCAGTGACAAATTTGCCAGCACTTCTGGCGTATCAGTATGATAGCGGAAGCGTATATTGCGGAATTCAATCTGGCCTGCCAGTTCAGGAGCTGATACCAGCCCCTGTTTACTACTTTCCATAGGTTCATCAAGAATATCGCCCACCCGACGCAGGGCGATCAGCGTATGCTGAAAATCTTGCCAGACTTGTGCCAATCTTAGGATGGGTTGGGTAACATGCCCCGCCAACATATTAAAGGCAATTAATTCACCAGGGGATAAATCCCCATCAAGTACACCCCGAACTCCCCACCATAGCAGCAGAGCAGCAACTACTTTTTGGATCAGTTCAATGCCTTGTCCGGCGGCAAGCCCACTTTTTTGCGCCGTGAAACGCCGGATTAACTGCTGGCTGAGCACCTTTTGCCACTGGTGCAGAAAGCGTTTTTCTGTCGCAGTAGTTTTAATGGTTTCAATACCCGTGACAGCTTCTGTCAGAAAGCTGGTGGCATTAGCATCAGCTTCATACTCTTTTTCTACCTTGCGTCGAATGATTGGCCCGACGGCGATCCAGAGCAAGAAATAGAGAACCAGCGAACTGATTACGATCCAGGTTAACAGGGAGGAATAATGGAACATCACACCCAGAAACAGAACAATGAAAATCAGGTCAAGCAACAGCATCAGGGTAGAACCGGTCAAAAATTGGCGGATCTGCGCCATCTCCCTGACTCTGGCAATAATTTGTCCTGTTTGCCGCTGTTTGAAATAGGGCAGGGGCAAACCGACGAGGTGGCGATACAATTTGCCGGAGAGTTCAGCATTGATTTGGCTGGCCATATGCCCAAACACGGTATTACGCAGGAAGCCATAAAGAGGTTCTGCCAACGCCAGTGCCAGCATCGCCATACCTAAAACATGCAGGCTGGAAATACTCCGCCCAACCAGCACCTTATCGATGACATTTTCAAATAATAAAGGCGCCGCCAATGCAAAAAGCTGCAATACAATGGCATACAGAAAAATATCCCGTAACTGGCTTTTTTGCCTGAAAATAGAAGGGAAAAACCAGCTTAGGCCAAATTTAACCTGCTGCTTGGTCAGGAATTTATCCGCTACCAGCAGCACCTTATATTCACACCCGCTGTGATCCTGTTCACCCCGCATTGGATGAGTCAGTGCATGCACTTCATATTGTCCGGTGATAGGATCGAACACTTTAAATGCATCAGAACGAATTTCTGACAGAATCCACCAACGCTTATCCAATTCAATCAATGCAGGTACAGGTAATGTGGCAACGCTATCAGGTGTCAAACGTTCAAACTTACTGCACAGCCCAATAGCATCCGCCGCTTCACGTAGTTGTGGATCTGTCAGTGCAAGGGAATCCAGCCCCAGGGAATGATGTAATTGCCCGACAGAAGCCACTTTATGGAACTGTTTCCCTAAATGAACGAGACAATCCAGGGCGTAATTGTTTGCAAAGGAAAAAGTATCAGTCATGATTATTTTTCCCTTAACGCTTCAGATTGATATTCTCGGATTGGACTGAGCAGATAATCAATCACTCTGCGTTGATCCGTCTTGATTTCCGCAACAATAGACATCCCAGCCGTGATTTCAACAGGTTTTCCATCCACCATAATATTGTTCTGTTTGAGGCTGATTTGCGCGGGAAAAACCAGACCTGACCGTTCGTCGGTGGTGGAGTCCCGTGAAATGCTCAATAACTCTCCTTCAATCGTGCCATAGCGAGTATAAGGAAATGCATCGACTTTAACAGTGACATGCTGACCAGGCCGGACAAAACCGGCATCTTTGTTCAGGATCTGGATTTCAGCCAGTTGTACATGCTCGTCAGGAACAATCACCATCAGATTCTGCGCAGGTTGCAAAACAGCGCCGAGGGTATGGACACTTAATTGTTGAACTGTGCCGGTCACGGGAGCACGCACAACCTCAAGTTCTTCCCGCTCTTGCATTTTAGAAATTTCTTGTTGTGTTACCGCCAACTGAATTTTTGCCTGTTTCCTTTTCTCAAACCATTCCCGCTCTTTTTTAATTTTGACGCTCTTTAACTGCTCTTCCAGACTCTTGTATTTCGCCATCAGAATATCGAGTTCCGATTTTTGTTGCGCGATCACCCTTTCTGTTTCCAGAAGTTCCTTTTCTTGTTCGAGATATTCCACCTTGCTGATAACCTGCTTTTGGCTCAATGTTTTTCGCGCCTGCAAACGTTGGTTAATATTTTCGCGCAGGTGGGTTAATGACCGTATATCGCTATGCCGCGCTTTTTGGGAAGTCAGGTTCTCTTCCATTTCCGCGTGAATAGTGGTCATAATTGAGTCGAACTCCTGCTGTTCGTGGGCGTAATGTGCCAGAATTCTTTCCTGCTTATCGGCGGATTGTTGTTGGAAAAGCGGCAGAGATTTAGGGAATTGTTTTTCCAGCAGAGCTTGATAACGAATTTCTTCTTCCGTCAGATAATTGCGTTGCTCGATCAAACGGGCAATATCCTGATTGACGCCGAGTGTATTGAGCGTTAACAGTGGTGCCCCTTTCTCAACATGCTGACCATTTGTGATATGAATGGCGATCAGGCGGCTTTGCTCGTAAGCCTGAATGATTTGGGAACGGCCAGAAGCGATCAGGCGTCCGGTTGCTGTTGCCTGTACATCCAATTTCCCCAGACAAGCCCAGAGCACCGCAACCAGAACACTGATACTCAGCGTTATTGCCGTATAGCGGGCGAACGGGGAAGGTGGACGTTGTGACAATGCCAGATGGGTCGGTAAAAAATCATAGTGGGGAGTGGCAGTATGTAACCGTTTAATCCCTTTGCGCAAGATAGCCTTAAACATGGGCAGGCTCCTCCTGTGTTGTTTCCTGTTTTAATTCTTGTTGTAACTGCCAAAGTTTCCGATAGTGTTTGCCTTGTTGCAGAAGCTGTTGGTGGCTGCCTTGTTCGATGATTTGGCCTTGATGTAACACAATGATCCGGTCGCATTGGCGTACCGTGGAGAGCCGGTGTGCAATGGTGATGACCGTTCTGCCTTGGGCAATCTCAGCCATGTTGGATTGAATGATGGCTTGCGATTCATCATCCAATGCACTGGTGGCTTCATCAAGGATCAAGATCTTGGGATCGGATAACAGGGTTCTGGCAATGGCAAGACGTTGTCTCTGCCCGCCTGATAACGATTGTCCCCCTTCGGCGATCACCGTGTCATACCCCATCGGCAATCGGAGAATAAAATCGTGTGCCCCTGCCAGCTTTGCGGCTTCAATGACGGCGGATAACGGGGCGTCAGGACATGACTGGGACAGGTTCTCATACACAGTTTTATTAAACAGGAAGTTTTCTTGCAAAACGATACCAATCTGCTGCCGGATGGATGCAATCTTGAAGTTTTGCAAGGGAATGCCATCCAGTGTGATAGTTCCACGCTCTGGGGTATAAAGTCGTAACAGCAAACGTGCAAGAGTGCTTTTCCCAGAGCCTGAAGTGCCCACAACGCCTACGTTTTCTCCTGCCCGAATATCGAGCGTGAAATGGTTGATAGTGGGTGGAAGATCGGGTTGATAGTGAAAGACGATATCAGAAAATGAGATAGCTCCTTGTAATACAACCTGTTCGTTGCCTGATTGTTGCTCTGTTGGCAGGTTCAGCATATCTCCCAGCTTATCAACGGCAATGCGTGAACGGATAAATTGCCCCCAGAGCTGCACCAACTTAGCCAGAGGTTGCTGGGTATGGCTTACCATCATATTGAAGGCGATCAATTGACCAATCGTCATGTGCAGGGAAAGCACCTCGGAAGCGCCCAGCCAGATAATGACAGCACTGGTGATTTTTTGTATCACCGTCACCAGATGACTGGAACGATTATCCCATTGCTGCACATCATAACTGGTGCTGACCATATTTTCGGTCTGGTTATCCCAACGGCGAATAAAGCGGGGTTCAGCAGCGAGGCTTTTCAGTGTTTCAGCACCGGCAACGGTCTCGGTCAGGAAAGAGGTATTCATTGCCGCATGAGTGAACTGTTTTTCCACTGCCTTTTCCATTTTGGGTGTCACCCACCAGGCAAGCAGGGCATAGCAGGGGAGGGTAAGCAGGAAAATTAAGGTGAGCATACCGGACAACAGGCTCATGACATAAATAAAGATGAACATGAATAAAACGTCGATGCACAAGGTGAACATGGAGCCGGTTAAAAACTCCCGAACCGTTTCCAGTTCCCGTACTCGTGTCACAATCGCACCCACTTGGCGGGATTTAAAAAACAGCAACGGCAGGCCAAACAAGTGCTTAACCAGCTTCAACCCCAGTTTTATGTCAATCCGGTTGGCGGTGTGAGCATACTGATATTCGCGCAAGCCCCGCAGAATGATTTCAACCAGTCCGGCAACCACAAGTCCAAAAATCAGCACATCCAATGTGGAAAATGCTTGATGCACGAGAACTTTGTCCATGACAACTTGCACAACCAGCGGGGAAATAAGTGCCAGAATTTGCAAAACGAAGGAGTACAGGAGTATCTCCATCAGGTTTTTCTTTTGCCTGATAAATTCAGGAATAAACCAATGAATATTAAATTGATTGCTTTTTTGTGTTATTTTTATCCACTTGCCGCTCCATAAATTGATAAATTCTTCTTTACCTAATATCTCTGGTGTTTCTTGATGAGGTTTTTGGATTAATACTCGCTGTTCATCATATTTTGCCAGAATGAAAGGGTGTCCATCATTGCCGAACAAAACGGCGGGTAGTGATATGTCACCTAACTGCTTATTTATAGAGTGTTTATTTTTAATTCTAATGTTACATTCTTTTTTTAAATTATTCAGAGTGGAAATATAATCATCATTATTGTTTAAGTTTTTATTTAATGTGGATTTCTGGGTTTTATTAGATATCATTATTATTAAATTAATTAATGATATTGTTGTTTTTTCTATTTCATTCATTAAATTAAATCTATTTTAAATAAAAATCATACGCTTGATTAAGAAAATGACCCAAAAACGTATGGGGCATTGATTTATTAATAATTTTAGCAAATTTGTTAAAAGATATTACCTTTTATCAAGGTGTCTGTGAATAATTAGGGAAAATGTAGCGCCTAAACAAATATTTTACTATTTATTATATGTTGATACCTTATTTTTGCCATTTTGTATGTTGGATAGCGCTTGAAAAATAAAAAATAATAGTTCTTGAAAAATTAAGGAAAGATAAGTTACTTTAGCTTACTCAGGGAATTGTAGCAATAAGGTTTAATCATAAATGAAGCCATAATGTATATGAATTCATTTATGATTTAATCATTTTAATTTAATGCAAATTTAACATTAAATTAATATTTAGTTAATGGATAGTGCTATGTCTGAAAAATTTGTTCAAACCATCTCAAGCGTTAATTATAACAAAGGCGTATTCTCTCTTTATTTTGTGGGGCAAGAGCCAAACCGAATGGCGAGTGGTATGCTGGCAGAAAATGATCAGGAATTACAGTTAAAGCAAGTTATTCATATGCCTGCTTCTGGTTTTATGTATATGGTTTCTATGGTCAAAAGTATGCTGGAAGATCCAAGAATGGAAGCTGAAATCAATAAACTGGTCGCTGCTGGCTTTTTACCTATGCCTGAAATAGATGAAAGCGAAAAACCGGCTGAAACAGATGCGGCTATTTCAGAATCGACTGAACCGAAAAAACGTTCAACACGTAATTCTGCAACATCAAAATAACATCAGCCAAATTCAATCAGGCAGTTTTGCTACCTATGATGATTACACATCAACCGGCAACACTGAGTGCGAATGAAATACAGGCAATGATTGGTGGGGTAATGTTGCTTTGTCAGCATTCCCCCTTACACCGGCGTTATTTAGTTGCTGAATGGCAACAACGTATCTTGCCAGCATTTCAGCTTAATCAGTTTTGCTATTACGAAGATGAACATCAACGCCCAGTTGCTTTTTGTAATTGGGCTTTTTTGTCTGACCACAGTCGGGATGCGATCCTTTCCGGCGAACGGGAAATTTCGCGGGAAGATTGGCGTTCCGGCCAGCATATCTTTTTTCCAGAGATGATCGCGCCCTTTGGACATGCGCGTGATATCGCCTGCGATCTGCGTCGGCGTGTCTTTGCCGCATGGAAAGGGCAAAAAGCCTGCACAGTCAGGGGAACTCTGGATGTTCCAAATAACCGCTGTATCCGTCGGGTACAGTGGTTTACTGTTTAATTTTTACCCGATATCAGGATTATTTTATGGGAAAGTCATCTAGCCGCAGTGCGGAATACTTCTTTACTGAGAGATACGAAGATGATGATGATGGAAACGCAATACACGCCTTCGGCGTCGGCGTTAATGGTGTCATTAATGCTTATGGCGGAAATGACAACATAGTCGTCGGTTCTATTAATGTGACAGTCAATACCACATGGGGCGACGACACTATTTCGGGAGCGACTGGCTATCTGAAAGTCAATGACACGAGTGGCAATCTGACAGTGAAAGGGGGCTCCGGTTTCACTTCAATCAACAAAACTCAGAGTGGGCTAATCCGATTTGAGGGTGCCGCTGGTGGAGTGAAAATCCAGCATACCGGTGATAAGAGTGGTATCGATTATTCTGGCGCAGCCGGATACAACAGCATCACCCGCAAAGGCTTACAGGGTGATGTGAGCTTCAAGGGGGCAGGTGTATACAACGAACTCTGGCATGAAACCAATCAGGGAAACTTTTACTTTGCCGGAGCAGGTGGTGCCAACAAGATTGATCGTACCTGGTTCAACCGTTATCAAGATTCTCATGGTGATTTGACTTTCAAGGGTGCCGGAGCGGCAAATATTATTAGCTCCAGAGTTGAGAGTGGCAACATCGATTTTGAGGGCGCGGGAGCAGCCAACAGTATTGTTCGTCAAGGGAAAATTGGCGACGTTACATTACGCGGTGCAGGCGCGTCTAACCGTATTGAACGTATTCATCAGATAGATGATAGATATTCTGAAACCAGAGGCGATATCCGGTTTGAAGGCGCAGGTGGTTATAACAGCCTCTACTCCGATGTTGCGCACGGTAATATCTCTTTCACGGGGGCGGGGGGCTATAACGAAATTACCCGCAAGGGTACGGCCAATGACTTCGGCAGAGAAGGGATGGAATATGCCAAGGCAGAAGAAATTGTACTGACCAATGCCACGATGAGCGGTACGTGGATTGGTGATCCCCATCAGGTCATGGGGCTTAAATTCACACGGGAGCCGAATACATACCTGTTTGCCTTTGAGGATGGTACTCACACTAAAATTAACAAAGTTCAGCTCAGTAATGATCCTGTAACGGGCAAACTGAGATATTTATCGACCGCCTGGTATAAAGAAGGGAAGCATCTCAAAGGGCTGGAAAAACAAGATATCTCTGCTCAAGGTGGCTTTAATTCTGTTGATACTGACGGCGCATACACATTGTCAAACCTGACTGTTGAACGACAAAAGCAGGTAACGGTTTATGCAGTTGAGAAAAAACTGACAGAAAACGAGTGGGTGAATTATGGTAATGGTGTCCAGATTGACGCGGCAGATATCACCTTGTCTGATGCCAAAATGGGTGGTTATGCCATTTATCGTGATGGAATCACCGTTGATGTGAAGGCCGTGAAATCCAACCGGATGCCAAACACCTACATTTATGGTAAGCAACTTGGTGAATATACCAAGATTGTAGTGGTTGAGCTGAGGAACGATCCAAAAACAGGAACGCTGCAATATTTCGCCCGCCCTTGGTATAAAGAAGGTCACCATACAGCAAATCTGGCAAACGAAAATATCTCTTATGCTAACGGTTATCACGATATGGGAACCGGTAGCTACTCGCTGAGTGATATTCATTACAGTGCTAATGCTGTGCGCAAAACATCCAGTCGTGTGCCTGATATGCATGAATACAGTGAACTTGATCTGTTCAAATCGGCAACGGTCAGTGGTGACAGTTCTGGTGATATCCATTATGCAGGTGCGGGGGTGGCAATATCATCAAATCCAACGTCACCCGTGGTAATGTCAGCTTTAAAGGCGCCGGCATTGCTAATGTGATTGAACATAGCGCTGAGTTTGGTGACACAGAATTCAATGGTGGTGGCGGAGCAAACGTTATTATCAAAAAAGGCAAAGAAGGCAACCTTAAGTTCAATGGTGCCGGTATTGCTAACGTACTGCTTCACCAAAGTCAGCAAGGGGAAATGAATGTCAATGCTGGCGGTGCGGCAAACGTATTGGTTCGCGTTGGTGACGGTCGCTATCTTGCCCATCTTTTGGCCGTAGGTAATATCTCTATTCATAAAGGCAATGGTGATAGCCGGATCGCGATGGGCGGTGGTTTTAATACCCATACCCAGATTGGCAACGGTGACGCATTGTGGTCTGGAGTTGGTGGAGCCAATGTCCTGACCCAAATAGGGAAGGGTGACGTTTCCTCCATTCTTGTGGGGGGCGCAAACGTTCTGACCAAAATCGGTGAAGGTACTCTGAAATCAGCGATGTTTGGCGGTGCCAATATTATTAGCCATATCAGCGATGATATAGATACTTCCAATACCGATTCTTCAAATAGCCGATCCTCAGATACGGCGGTAATCGCACTGGGTGGAGCCAATGTCCTGACGAAAAAGGGCAAAGGCGATCTCTTGTCTGTCATGGGCGGTGGCACCAACGTCCTGACCCATGTCGGTAACGGCAAAACCACCGGCGTTATGCTGGGTGGGGCGAATATCCTGACTAAAGTCGGTCATGGCGATACCACGGGCATCATGTTGGGTCTCGGCAACATTTTGACTCATGCAGGCAATGGACAAACACTGGGCGTCATGGCTGCGGCAGGTAATATTTTCACTAAAGCAGGTCATGGTACAGCTATTGCGGCAATGGTGGGGGCAGGCAATATTTTCACCCATGTCGGTGATGGAGATGCCTGGGCGCTGATGGGTGGTGCTGGCAATATCTTTACCAAAGTCGGCGATGGCGATGCATTGGCATTGATGCTGGCGTTCGGCAACGTCTACACCCACATTGGTGATGGCATGAGTGTTGCCTTGATGATCGCGAAAGGCAATATTGCGACCAAAGTCGGTAATGGTGATGCGCTGTCTGCCATGATTGGCAAAGGCAATCTCTTTACCCAGATTGGTAATGGTTCCACTTTTGCTGCCATGATCGGCGGGGCGAATGTACTCACCAAAGTGGGCACAGGTTTGACTGCCGCGTTAATGGTGGGTAAAGCCAATATTTATACTCATGTTACCCGTCAGGGGGAAGAAAGTACGAGCATTGGCCTGTTTGCGGGCACCGCCAATGTCATGACAAAAGTGGGCAATGGTACAACGCTGGCGGCTATGTTCGGTGAAGCCAATATCATGACTCATGTCGGTGATGGCTTGACAGGGGTAGTGGCATTAGGCAAAGTCAATATCGTGACGAAAGTCGGTAATGATTTTATGGGCGTTGTGGCGGCTTCTGAAGCCAATGTGGTGACCCATGTCGGAAATGGCACTACGGCGGCTTTGCTGGCTGGCAAAGGCAATATTCTGACTAAAGCGGGTGATGGAACTACCGTCGGTTTGTTGATTTCCAAAATCGGCAACATCATGACCCATGTTGGTGACGGCACGACAGTCGGGTTTGCAAAAGGTGAAGCCAATATCATCACCAAAGTCGGTGATGGATTGGGTATCAATGTAGCCTGGGGCAAAGCCAATATCATGACCCATGTTGGTGACGGTGAACGCTATAACTTTGCCAAAGGTGACGCGAATATCATGACCAAAGTCGGCGATGGTCAGGAAATTACCGTTGTTCAAGGGCAAGCCAACATCGTGACTCATATCGGTGAAGGGGATGACTACACTGGTGCCTGGGGCAAAGCCAACATTATTACCAAAGTCGGTGATGGTCGCAACGTCGTGCTCGCCAAGGGCGAAGCCAATATCGTGACTCAGATTGGTGACGGCGATAGTTTCAACGCGTTATGGAGCCAGGGCAATATTGTCACCAAAGTGGGTGATGGCATACAGGTCACGGCCGCCAAAGGTAAAGGCAATATCACGACTACCGTGGGTGATGGTCTTAGCGTGACGGCTGCTCATGGCGACCTGAATATTAATACCAAAGTGGGTGATGGGGTTTCCGTCAATGTGGCCTGGGGCAAATTCAACGTTAATACCCGTGTGGGTGATGGCCTGAATGTTTCAGTCATGAAAGGCAAAGGCAATGCCAATATCCATGTGGGTGATGGCTTGAACATCAACGCTTCTTATGCTCGTAACAACGTGGCCATTCAGGTAGGTAACGGTGATTTCTATAGCCTTGCCGTGGCGGAAAGCAATACCCAGAGCAATAAACTGAATGCGTTGTTCGATAATATCAAGCAGACAGTGCTTGGCAGCGCGTGCAGTCAGGGCATCAATTATCTGGTGAATGGGGATGAGGCCAATACATCAGGAACCCATAAAGGACGCGGAGCCATTGAGCTGCCGGAAGTCTCCTCTCTGAATGGCTTTAAGCTGACAGAAATGGATGAAGTCACTTCTGACTTGAAGGACAGCCTGAAAGGTTCTGTGACGGGGGTGGATACCCCGAATGTGGGAAATATCGAAAAGACACTCGGTAACGAAAAACACCTGGATCCAAAAAATCAGTCACGCAACTTGATCGTCAATGGTGATTTTGAGCAAGGCGACAAGGGATGGACATACACCAATGGCATTGAAGCTAGTCATTCAGCTAAGTCATACGGCTTGAGTGCAGAAGGGCATGGCGATCGCGTCAGTGAACTTGATGTCAAGGGTAACACGCATATCTGCCAGAATATCCAGAATTTGACAGAGGGCGAAGAAATTACCGTCAAATTCGATTTTGCAAGGCGTGTTGGCAGCTCTGCTGATAACGGGCTGGAAGTGTGGTGGAATGGTAAGGTTGTTTATGCGGCTGCCAATGGTAAAAGCGAGTGGCAAAACCAGACACTGACCTTAACCGCCAAAGCGGGCAAAAACCTACTGGGATTTTCTGGAATCGGCTTGAGTGATGGCTTGGGTTACGTTCTGGACAACGTTTCTGCAACTTCATCCTCTTATCTGTCAGACAGTGCTATTACTGACCATGTGCAGCAGGATAAGGCCGCCCATAACGCTTTGCAGGATAAGGAAAAGGCACAAGCGGATCGTCAGCGTTTAGAGCAGGAAAAAGATCGACAACTGGCTGCAATTGCCGGTACTCAAGCACAACTGGAAGCCACCGATCTGGATACCCTGAACGCTAATGGTCAGACGCAGCGTGATGCGATCAAAGACGAAGCTCAAGCGGTGACAGCGGAACTGATGGCGAAAGCCAAGGGTCTGGAAGCATTGGATAACCATGCTGAATATCATGGGGGAGCCGGTCAACAATGGCGTGATCAGTTTGCTGTTGGCTTGCAGCAGCGTATTCAGACCGAATTGAACAAAGCTGACGAAATTGCGCAGAACCAACTGGATAATTCACAAAAAGCGGCGGCAGGACGGTTGAGTGATATCAAGGATGCTGTTGCCAAATCGGAAGTGGGAATACTCAAGGCCGAACAAAACCATCAGAATGCCAACCAAGATGTTGAAGACGCTCGTATCCAGGCTGAAAACAGGGAAACAGAAGCCATCAGCTATAAGCAACGGGCTGAGCAGGCGGAACGTGATGGTGAGGCAGCAGTACAGCAAGCAAAACAGCGTGGTCAGCATGAAGTCTCGGCGGCAGACAGTAAAACTGCGCAAGTACAAAATAATGCCAAGGGTTCTAAACTGGATAGCAATTATAAGCCGACGCGCACAGGTACAGCAGGCAGTGGACTGTCAGCTACAGCGGATAACACTCACCACTCTGAAAATATTGAAAAACTAGAAAGCACCAAGAGTCACATCAACCCTGAATCGATTGTTCAGGCTGATGGTGGGTTTAGTGAAGAATTATACGATCTGGATGAAGATCTGGGTGAACTGAGCGATGCCAAAGAGGCGTTGAATCGTTTACAGATCAATGCGGGGATACGTGCTAAAAAAGCCTCTGGTGGTTCTATCTTGACATCAATGCAGGGAGAAACATCGGCCAATCCGCTTGTTAGTCAATCCACTAATACTGTGGCTGAATGGGTAAGAGACACCCCGAAAATTTCAGGACTGGATCTCAGTGGCTTGAAAGCACTGGGTGAAGCTCTGGCTCAGCCAGAATCCATTGATACGTCAAAAGTGTCTGCGACGGCAGAAAGGGCACAAAAAGTGGCTGATGTTTATCATTGGCTGGATAGTGACAAGGGGGCTGCGACAGATAGCTACATTCCTGTCCCTGGCTTTAACCGTGTTGATGCAGATATTCCAGATGACCTCAGACAGAAAATGGTAACCTTTGTTGAAGGCTACCTGAATGCTATAGAAAATAGCGTACCGAAAGACCAGATCACTTCTCTGGCGAAACTATTTGTTGATGCCACAATTGATTACAACTGGGATAAGCGTGTTGAATTCGTCTCAAGGCTGGAAAGTTATGGCTATAGCTTCGAGCCTGTACATGGTGATAAAAGCATCGTTTCATTTTGGTCTGGCAGAAATTTCAAACAATACCGTGACATTCTTGATGCAGTACAGACTGATGGCAAGAAGGTAGTTTACGATATTGATGTAAAAGGTAACTCTTTTGCCATTGAACTGAACAAGACACTGATGCGTTGGGGCGGTATATTCCTCGATTCTGATATTGCGGAACAGAAAGCCTTGCAATCGGTCATTAACGCTTCGGCATACAGCAATACCGGATTCTGGAGCTCTCTCTATGCAACCGGATCGCGTGATGATGTCTATGTCATTGCGGAAGGGGGATTACGTCTTGGCAACTACTTCTGGAATGTTGAATTGCCGGTATTGCGTCAATTGCAGCGTGAAGGCCTGGTAGGCGAAATCCGCCTGCTGGATAAAGCGGCCAAAGAGTATCAAGGGGTGTCACCAGAATCCATTGGACGCAGATTGACAGAAGCGGGAGTTTCTGTAAAGGCGCGTTTTGATTCACTCAGCTTTGCAGAGCAGGATAAGTTGCGTGCATTGGACCCTGACAAATATAAGCCGGATACGTTGGTTGATCTGGATATCAAAACCAGTGCCATCGATAGCCTGCTAAATCAAGCATTGCCATTCTATGGCTTGCGTACAGAACGTAATTTGTTAGTGCGTGAATCCGATGATGGCAGCTTTGATGTCCGCCCGTGGCCAGGCAATAACAGTGACGTCTCCAAAACTATCATGGTGGAAGATCCAAACGATTCAGCTCAGATCAAAGCTGCTGAGCGTTTTATCCTTGCCAACTACGAAAGTTACAACCAACTGCCTGAATCATTGTATCTGTCAGAAAAGCAAATTATTTCCCTCGATCATGGGCGTACCCGCATTATCGCTGAAAAAGTAGAGGGTAGCTGGAAATATAAACCGGAAATTAACCTGATGTCTGTCAGCGAGTTGCAGGAAGCCGCTTACGTTAAAGGTAAAATTCTCGGTGACAGCTACCGTAATATACTGGACGCCCTCAGGAGTTATGAAAACAGCCTGCAAAACAGCGAAGATTATGACCTTGAAGCGGTAGAAAAACTGACTCATTTACGTCATCAGGTTGAAGGTTATTTGTTAGGCCATCCGGATTCAGCACGTACACCTGCGTTGAAAAACTTGCTGTCACAGATCAATGTGCGCATGGAAGAATCTCTGCTACTTGCTGAGTCGACAGTGAACGCAGGCAAAGGTAGTTTCAGTGAGTTATATAACAAACTGGGCAATGCCAACCTCAAAGATCCCAAACATCTTTATATTGATGAGCAGGGAGATTTTGTTACCCGCGGTAAATCCAATATCCAGATTGCCATGAAAGCGGAAAGTGCAGAAAAAGCCGTTGAACAGGTTAAGGCTGCTGTCACTAAAGAATATGGTCAATCAGTGGCTGATGCGGTCTTTTCAAACTTGTCTTCCCCTGAGTTGTCGCAAGATGGCAAGGGAATCGATATCTCCGGTTTGAGAAAAGTACATCAGGCGATTGAACAACAATTATCTCCCGTCAGTGCAACCCTGTTTGTCTGGAAACCGAGTGATCACAGCCGCTTGGGACATGCTGCCCTGCAAATCGGGCAAGGGCGTGTTCAGATCAATGCAGAAGAGGCGGGTGAATTTAATGAGAAAAACTACGTCAGTTGGTGGCCAAAAGGCAGCAAATCCTCCAACCTCAGCGATATTCTCAATGTTTCTTCTGAGCAATACCCTGACTTGAGGGTACGTTGGTATGACCTGAGTCAACCAGCGTCCCAGAATAACACGCTGGAACACGATGTCGCGTCTGAAGAACAAGATAACTTTGGTATGCACGATGGGAAGCTCAAGCTGGAGAAATTTATTGAAAAACTCCAGATAGCCAAAGGTATTGATGCAAAATTCAAGGATATCAGTGAAAGTTTTGCTATAGCTGCACTGGCGAACCCTAATCTATTACAGTCTGCTGGCGTACCAGAAGCGATTTCCCGACCGTTTATCAAACAGTGGGAAGATGGCGGCGTTGACATGTTTGAAGTGGGCAGAGATTTTGCTGAGGCGCTGCGCAGGGCTGCCGGCCAATCGCCTGAGCTGACAGAAAAACGCATTACCAATGTTATCCGCCAGTTTGCTGAACGAGAGCTGAGCAATATTCAGGACTTCAAGGCCAGTGAGGGCGATCAGGGACGTGTATTCCGGATTAATCTGGCGGGATTGGACGCGGCGGCAATGCAGGCTGAATGGCAGAAAATCAGCCAAAACCCTGATGCCCGTTATCAACTCCTGACCGACAACTGTTCCAGCATTGTTGCCAGAGTACTTAAGGCGGGTGGTGCTGATAAAGTGATAGGTCATGCATGGCGACCAAAATTGGGTGTCTGGACACCTACCGAACTGTTCAATTTTGCACAGGCATTGCAGGAAGCACAGATTGAAACAAACCTTCATAAGCCGAAGCAGGTTGCAGGCGAAGATCGGGAAGCACTGAGTCACTCCGATAGAAAAGATGAAGTGTTGGAAAAAATTGCCATTGATAACGACGGTACACCTCCGCGTGACAGAGAGCCATTCAATCCAGTAACTCGTTTCCTTAACGATGAGCTTTACGGCGCCAGAGAAAATCGCCGCAACGTCGATGATGGCACTCAGCTAATATTGGATGAAGCTGTCACCAAAGGTACAGCGGATAAGATCACGCTACAGGGCAAGGCGGGGCGTCTGACAGGTTATTACCATAATGGTGATCAACCGGATCAGGGTGAACATAACTTGGCGGCAAATAGTCCGGCGAAAAAAATCGTGCTTTTCATTCACGGTTCCGGTTCATCTGCGGAAGAGCAGGCGAGTACCATCCAAAGCCACTATCAAAAACAGGGTGTTGATATGCTGGCGGTGAACATGCGGGGCTATGGCGCCAGCGATGGTCATCCGAGTGAAAAAGGACTGTATCAGGATGCCCGTACCATGTTCAACTATCTGGTTAATGACCGTGGTATTAAGCCAGAAAATATCATTATTCATGGTTATTCTATGGGGGGAGCTGTGGCAGCAGATCTTGCCCGTTATGCCGAGCGCAACGGACAGGCGGTTTCCGGTTTATTGCTGGACAGACCAATGCCAAGCATGACTAAAGCCATTACCGCTCATGAAGTGCCAAACCCAGCGGGTATCATCGGTGTGTTGGCGAAAGCGGTTAATGGCCAGTTTTCGCTTGAGAAAAATCTGCATGGCATCTCGAAACAGACACCAATTATGCTTTTGACCGATAACGAAGGGTTGGGTAACGAAGGCGAAAAACTGCGTGCCAAACTGGTTGCAGCGGGTTATCAGGTATCGGGTGAACAAACCTTCTATGGTCATGAGGCCAGCAGTCGGCTGATGCACCAATATGCCGATCAGATTATCTCAGCACTTTCCGAACCCCAGCGTGAAAACGGCGGCATAAAAGCGGGTGTAGAGATTGATGGTGCTGACGAGGTGAAAAAACCATTGGGTAATAACTCGCCGGAAAGCCATATGCATGTGAATAACCAACATGTTGATTCCTGGGGCAATGTTGATGTCAAACCACAGCCTGAAAATAGTGATAGCCGCTTTAACGGTCAGATCATTATTCAGACAGAAAATGACCCTGTTGCTGCGCAAGCCGCTGCAAGTCTGGCGAGCAAGCATCCTGATTCCAGTATTATTGTTCAGCTTGATACCAACGGTCAATATCGTGTGGTATATGGTGATCCGGCTGTCTTGTCCGATAAATTACAGTCTGGCAAATTACGCTGGCAGATTGTTGGACATGGACGTGAAGCGTCAGTGCAGAATCATACTCGCATGAGCGGTTACAGTGCGGATGAATTGGCTCTGAGACTGAAACAGTTCCGTACTGATTTCAAACTGGCCGGCACACCAGACCATATCAGCCTTGTGGGTTGTTCTTTGATAGGCGATGACAACCGCAATGGTTTCGCCCAGCGCTTTATTTCGGCACTGGATAAACAGGGTATCCGTACCACCGTATCGGCGCGCAGCAGTGAAGTTGCGGTAGACAGCATTGGCCGCAAATACACCAAAGATGCGCAGGCACAATGGGTGCACAAACTCACGGACAATAAGATCGTGTTGGGATGGAATGATAAAGGTGAAGTGGAAAGCCACACGGATCGGCTCCGTCGCGGTATTTCTGAAAATGACATCAGCTTGTCCCGTGTAGGTCAGACTGGTGTTGATGCAAAAGCACAAGGTGCTATTGCGGACAATAGCGAAACATTCCATGCACCAAAAATCGATCAGGCAAAAGATGACAATAAGTCTGTAATTCCAGCGGGTTCATCAAACAAGCAACTGAGTTATTCCGGCAATATTCAGGTGCAGGTTGGTGATGGTGAGTTTACGGCCATTAACTGGGGAACCACCAATGTGGGGATCAAGGTAGGTACAGGTGGCTTTAAGTCTCTGGCCTTTGGTGATAACAATGTGATGGTTCATATTGGCGATGGTAACAGCAAACACAGTGTTGATATTGCGGGTTATCAGGCATTGGAAGGGGCACAACTGTTCGTAGGCAACCGTAACATCAGTTTTAATATGGGACGCAGTAACGATCTGATCGTTATGTTGGATAAATCCATTCCAACACCGCCACTGGTCAACCCATTTGGTGGTGCAGCCCGTATTTCTGGTGTATTGCAAAACATTGCCGGATCGTTTAATTCACCAGACTGGCTGGCGACGCAAGAGCAGCAATGGACATTGGCAAGTGCGAAAAAATATGTCAGTGATCTGTCCGGTCTCGATTTGACCAGCGGTGTGGACTATAAGACCCTGACGGATCTCGACTCCCACAATGAACGTAGCAGCCGTGGCCTGAAAAGTGATCTCGAAAGCACGCTGAACACGCAATACAGCCAATGGTTGGGTGGAAATGGCAATACGCCTGAAATGGGCAAAATCAGTCGGGCGGATAAATTCCGTCAAGCGAATGAAAAGCTGGCCTTCAACTTTGCTGTTGGTGGGCAAGGGGCTGATATTCAGGTAACGACCGGTAACTGGAACTTTATGTTTGGTGACAATATCCAGTCGATTCTGGATACCAACATGGGATCGCTGTTTGGTTTGATGACGCAAGGCTATACTCCAACGGGCATGGCGAAAAACACATTTACCTTTAGTCCTACGGACTTGCCACGTCAGATCAAAAACAAATTGCAGAGGGAGCTGGCAGGTGTCAGCGCGGATACCACACTGTCGGATATCTTTGGCGTGGATTATACCCCGCAAGGCGGTCTTGTTTCCCGCTCAGGTCAATCTGTTGATGGTGTTGCCATTCTGCGTGAAATGCTGGAAATCATCGGTGAATTCAGTAGTGATCAACTGCAAGCCTTCACTGATTCAGAAAAATTGCTCGACAGCCTGAAAGCCGGCTTGAATATGGGGGCTGATGGTGTGAAATCTTTTGCGGAAAGCCACGGTCTGAAAACAAAAGCACCTGATGAAAAGCAAGAAGAGCTTGTAACCATTACTAAAGAGGGTGAAGTAGCACCGGAAGCAGCCGCTTCTCAGGCAGATCGTGATTTTGGGTTAACTTCCCTGAATCTGCCAAATCTGTTTGCAACGTTGTTCAATCAGGATAAACAGGCCGAGATGAGATCGTTGGTTACTAATCTGAAACAGAACCTGACAGCCGATTTGCTGAATATGCAGGATACCACCTTCGACTTCCTGCAAAAGAGCGGTCATCTGCAAGGTGATGGTGATATCAACATCTCCCTCGGTAACTACAACTTTAACTGGGGCGGTGACGGTAAAGATCTCGGCGCTTATGTAGGAGAGAACAACAACTTCTGGGGCGGCCGTGGTGATGACGTCTTCTATTCCGTAGGCACCTCGAATATCTTTGCGGGCGGTGAAGGTAATGATACGGGCGTGATGATGGGACGCGAAAACATGATGTTTGGTGGTGCAGGCAACGATGTTGCGGTATTGGCTGGACGGATTAACTACGCCTATATGGGGGACGGTGATGATCAGGTCTTTGCTTTTGGTGAAGGTGGTGTCATTGATGGCGGTAAGGGACGTGACTATATCGTGACTTCCGGCAATTTTAACCGCATTGAAGCGGGAGAAGATCAGGATTACGTTGTAGCCATTGGCAATAATAACCGAGCCAATTTGGGCGCAGGTAACGATTTTGCCACGGTATTCGGCAATTATAACCAGATTAATGGCAATGCGGGCAACAATTCCATCAAACTGATGGGTTATCACGCTGTAATCAATGGTGGGACAGGTGACGATCATCTGATTGCTGATGTGGTATCGAAATTCAGCCAGCTTAACGGTGGTGACGGTGATGATCTGCTGATACTGGGCGGCTACCAAAACCGCTTTAAGGGTGGCACAGGTGTGAATAGCTTTGTAGTCAGCGGTGATGCCATCGATAACGTGGTTGAAGATATCAAGCAAGGTGACAAAATTATTTTCAACGATATCAACTGGCAAAACCTGTGGTTCCAACGCAGCGGTTACGATTTGGTGCTATTGACCCAGCGTAATATCAAAGAGACTTCCGCACAGGGGCAGTTTGAAGCAATGGGTTCTGTGACTTTCGACGATTACTTTAATGGTAACCGTGCGGATATCATCACCCAAATGGGGGATAAAGATGCTCAGGGCGAGCGTGAATATACGGCACTTTCTGCCAATGCGGTAGATTCTTTGGTACAGGCCATGAGTGGATTTGCCCCGAATATGGGGGACAGCGGCTTTATTGATGCGCTTGATAATAAAACGAAATCAACTGTCATGACAGCTTGGGCGGATACCATAAACGGTAAATCTAAACTGGTTTGATGGTTTTATTAACGGGATCTTATTAAAGAAAATGGCTCACAAGCGTGAGCCATTTTTCAATAAAAATTTGAACTAAGTCTAACTTTGGATTGTGTGATTACCATCCTGGCTTGAAGTAAAATCCATGTTGGGTGGAGCAGTTAAAATTATGTGCTGATTTCCAGCTCTTTTTCGGTATTGCTGATAGTTGATGTGACCTGAACATCTAATCTCAGCATATTTTTAATAACCCGATTCGCGATATTCGTGACCACAACGAGGGCATTGGGCACCCATAGCCGCTTATGTGCAGGCGTTCCGACAAACCAAATACTTTCTTTTTCCTTAAAGTCAGGGAGGATAGCGGCCATTTCCGGCGAGATCGATATGGCGCGTTCTGAGCGCTGGCCGTGAGTATCAATCTCAAGTATCCCATCCTCATCAATGATAAAGTCAGGTCGGTGATAACCAACCGCAGCGACAATAGCATCAAATGGTTGATAATCCTGCCCTAAGTTGACTAACCAGGTATTTATCTCTCCTTCCTCTATGGCAACATTTAGAATTTCTCCTTTCTGAATGATCAGAGAACCACTATCCATATAGTGCAGAAGTTTCCGTGCATTGGGTAATGCAATGGCAGTGATATAGCGATGAAGCATTTTTTCGACGTTGGGATGAAATGAACCGCCGAAATAAGCGTTATCATTTAAATGCACTTCGTTAATGACGTGCATGAAATTGACTATCATATCTTGCCATTGACTCTTTCCTTGCTCGGCAATCGCGATTTCTTCACGAAGACGCTCGCGATAACTATTGGCATTAGAAAACTGCTCTCGCCATGGTATTTTTGTGTATTTGTTGAGTGCGCGGTAGAAATATTTTAGATACGCATGTTTCAATGAATCAGGGAAAATATTTGTCACTTGATTCCCTTTACGGGTCATTATCGACATTATGTTTTCATGTTCAAAAAAGGTTCCGGGGCTTCGTATAAACCGCGAACGGACAGCGGGAATATCTCCGGACGGCGATGTCATGGTGACGTTATGGCCTTCACGGCAGAGAAGAATAGCCGCATCGATGGCTGAAAGTTTACTGCCGATAACCAATACCCGTGATTGCGGGGGGATTCTGGCTAACATATCTTTCTCTGGATAGGGATTGTGAATAAACGTTGGGCGAGTCAAGTGGGGTTTCAACACTTCAGGGAGCCGAGAAGCACCTAAGCCTGTACAGAAAATGACATCAGTTATTTCCAGAGAGTGAGGTGTCAAGCCATCACCATGCCAGAGTGTATAACAACGATGTGAATTAACCTTCAATCCCCGAAACCAGTCAGATACATGGAAAACCTCAATACCAGCCTTAAGAGCGAGAGTACTAAATTCCAGAAATCTTTCATTCAGATAGTTGCCTACCCACTGCCGCGGCACGAAAGATTCTGGTGTAACGCTATGGCCGTGTTTATGCAAATAATCCAGAAAATCCAGAGGATTATCTGCCACGACTGACATGGTATCGACTGAGGTATTGCACAGTATATCGCCATCCAAATTGAAAAAGGCCATTCCTGGGCCAACTGGCCCAGGTTCAATAATATAAATGATTTGCGCTGCACGATGTTGCACTGCTGCGATGAATGTCGCCACCCCAGCAGCCCCGCCTCCGACAATAGCAAGACTTCTTTTGTGAAAAGACATGATTATTTCCTCAATATATTGTGAAAATAAGGAAGCTTTACCTGGCTGACTTCATGCGCAGGAACTCATTCGGCAATGGCTTCAACAATCGAAATGTGACAGCCTGTATTAATGACACGATTGAGTTTCAAGCCTGCGTTAGCCAACAATTGTCGGAGTTCATCTTCTGTACGTTCACGTCCTCCTTCGTAGATCCCCATACAGAGAAGATCCATTTCCTTACCTGCATGTGAAACGTTGCCGTTAGGGATCACCGGATCCATCACCAATACTCGTCCATCAGGGGACATCGCTTGTCGGCAGTTACGTAGAATGTGTATACATTGTTCATCAGACCAGTCGTGCATGATGTACTTGAGCAGGTATATATCGCCCTGAGGACATGACTCGAAAAAGTCGCCAGAAGTAATCTCCCACCGCGTATCGTCGCCTAGCGCACCAAGTTCATGTCTGGCCAGTACGTGTGGTTGGTCGAAAAGGATCCCTCGCAGAGTCGTATTAGCCTGTAATACGTTTAATAACAGGCCACCAAACCCGCCAGCTACATCGACAACTGTTGCATTTTTCGGGAAGTCATAACTGTGGACGAGAAACAGATTTTCCACTTTAGACATTGAGGACATACCGACGTGAAAATCATCAGATTGCGTGTCCGTCTGTGCCCAATAATCAAAGAAAGAAAGTCCGTAGAGGTGTTTGAAGGCAGGATTACCACGGACACTTTCTACAATCTCACCAAGAGATTGCCAACATGTCCGGTCAGTCAACATCAAGACTGCGGCGTGGAGGGAATGGAGTGTGTCTTTGCGCAGAAACTCTGCGGCTGGAGTGAGTGAAAACGATTTTTCTTCGGTTTCATGAAAGATATTTCGTGTGGCAAGCAGCCGCAGAACTCGATGTAATTGTTGCTCTTGGGCTCCGACAGTTTTGGCGAGTTCATGCACTGTTTTTGGCCCATTGCTCAAATGATCAGCTACACCGAGAACCGTGGCAGCACGAAGTGCCGCTTGATAGGTATACCCCATTGTTTGATTAAGTAAATGTAAAGCTGCTGATGTGTAATTAGAAATTGCTGTGTTATTATTTAAAATGTTCATATATATCTCATTTATTATGTAATTATAAAAATAAAAATTAAAGAAACATAAGTTGCCTTATTATTTCAATGATATTATTAATCAGAAAATTGTTCATTTTTCAATCACAAAAAATCTTATATGGAAGTATGTTGTTATAATGATTTTTATTAATAAGAATGATGGGTAAGGTTGTTTTTACGAGAGGCTTATGCTGTGTTTGTAGTGAGAGTTTTTAGAGGGTATAATTATTAAATAAAACAATAGAAAAATACATTAGGGTATAATGAAAACGCTATCATAAATAATATCAGTAATTTATATTATTTTTGTAATGAAATTTTTTGTTAGTTTAGTAGCTAATAAAAATATTTCATAAAGTAACCCCCCTAAAAACCGTGGGGGATTATTTTGTTAGAGCTGACAAACAAGGGCTGCATCAATGCAATTTCTTTGAAAATCATCCCAAAAACCTGGTGGATAACTTTCAATATCGCTCTCCAACAGCATGGGTTTATGCCATTCAAATTTTAATCCCGCCTTAGTGATTGCATCCTTATATTGTTCACGGCTCCAACGATGCATAGTAAAAGGGCTGGGGGGGGTAGTAAGAAATTCAGCCTTCACAAGGGTTGTGTCTTTCACAGGTTCTTCACTTAGCACTTTTATGCAATAATTTTCATAGTTCCCTTTTGCTAAACGATAATCAGGTTCAAAGGTATAAGCGATAAGTTTACCGGAAGGTTTAAGATGATCTGCAATTACACGAAACATACTTTCAAGTTGTTCAAGTGTTTCCGCATGGCAAAATAACCAGGCGGCAACTATCAGGTCAAATTTGCCAAATGACTCCATTTTGCTGACATCTCTGATATGAAATTCTATGTCGTCGCCATATTGTTGTGATTTGTTTTTAGCAATTTCTATCATCTTATCTGATATATCAACGCCAATAACTTTTGAAGCGCCGCGATTTCTGAATTCCCGACTAAATAAGCCATATCCACATCCTAAATCTAACATCGATTTTCCTTTTACATCCCCTGCCAGATTGAGGAGAGTACGAGTGACTATTTTTATTTGGGCACTAGAGTCTGAAAAATCTTCGTAAAGATGAGCAATGGGATTATATAAGATGTTATCTTTCATAATTCTTTGTCCTTAATTAAAGTCAATATGTTTTATTTATCTGTAGGATGTATTATTTAATATTGGTGTGATGATTACTAATTGCTTTTTTCTTTTTTATATATTAAATCGCCAGTAATGAATTAGATATAATTATTTTTATATTAACTCTTTATTTTATCAACCCATATTCAGATGGGTTGATATCCGTCATTATTTTGTGCCTAAAAAACGATGAATTGCCCTGAGTACAGCTTCAGGTTTTTCTGCATGCACCCAATGCCCACAACCAGCAACAACCCATGCTGTTGCTTGTGGAAATTGGTTGATAATATCTTCCCGATATTCTTCAGTAACGTAATTTGAATTTCCACCGCGAATAAACAGGGCAGGTTCGTGCCAGGCAGGAATAGTCTCCCACCCGATAATTTTTTCGTACTCTTTTTGCAAAACGGGCAAATTGAATTTCCATTCCCCTTGACGGAATGATTTCAGTAAAAACTGAATAACACCCTCTTCCCGAATATCCTGGCGCATAATATCTGCTGCTGCTTGTCGGGTTTGTATATCGGCTGCCGTGACTTTGTTCAGTGCTGCGAAAATGCTGTCATGGCGGCGAACCGGATAAACGACGGGAGCCATATCAATCACCACGATTTTCTCAATCCGTTTTGGTGCAATAGCTGTCATGGTCATGGCGATTTTGCCACCCATGGAATGCCCAATAATAGTAGCTTTGGGCACATTTAGCTCATCAAGCAATGTCAGGACATCCTGTGCCATATCGCGATAATCCATATTTTCCATACGTGGTGAAAGACCGTGATTACGTACATCGACTTGAATCACCGAATAATGTTGCTGTAAATCACGCCCCAATACGCCCAAATTGTTTAAATCTCCAAAAAGCCCGTGGATCAAGACAATGGAAGTTGAAGATTGCGGATTTTTTACAGTGTGAAGATGATAATTTAATTGACGATTTGATTTCATGGTTTGCCTGAATTTAATACCATTTATACAATGTTTAATATTGAGATGCTTAATATCATGATGCGTGAATTGTGACAAACTCAATGGGATGAAATAGTTGTAACTAATTGATTTATTTTAAAGGAAAGTTGCTTTCCTAAAGATTCTCAATTTTAAAAAGAATCACTTTAAGTTATTGAAAGTTTAATTGTTTTGTTTTGTGGCATTATATCTTATAATCCCAAGATAATTTTTTCATTAAGAACAGTACTGGATAGAAATGAAAACGATAGAAGTTGATGAAGAACTTTACCGCTTTATTGCAAGCCAAACTCTGCATATCGGTGAAAGTGCATCTGATATTTTACGGCGCATATTGAAGTTAGACGTCGGGCAGCCAGTACAAATTACAGAGCCTGCCAATGACCCTGCACCTGTTGTTAAAACCCCGGTTGCCCGTTCTCGTGATGCTGTCCGCGTTATTCGTGAACTATTGCTTTCTGATGAATATGCTGAAAAGAAAAAATCTGTTGAGCGCTTTATGCTGATCTTGTCGACATTGTATAGCCTGAACAGCGAGAGTTTTTCTAAAGCAACGGAAGCGATGCATGGCCGCACCCGTACCTATTTCGCCGGTGATGAATACACCTTATTGGCTAATGGCAAGCAAACTAAGCCACGTCACGTTTCCGGTACACCTTTTTGGGTGATCACTAATACCAACACTGACCGTAAACGCAGCATGATTGAACATATTATGCAGGATATGAAGTTTCCGGCAAATTTGATTGAAAAAGTGTGTGGCACTATTTAATTCAATGCGTTAGCTGCCCAACTATTAATACAATCGCTTAGTTTATTAGTACTGCGCTGGCAATAAGTCAGTGCGGTTTCCCAGGAGAAATAATAAAGTGGCAATTCATCCAAGAGCCGGGCAGCTCGCCCAGCAACATGATTTAATCAACATCGCTCAGCTCACCTCACAGTATTACACCTTACAACCACATCCTGAAAACCCAGCACATAAGGTCAAATTTGGTACTTCCGGCCATCGTGGCAGTTCTGGGCGCAATAGTTTTAACGAAGCGCATATTCTGGCTATTTCGCAGGCGATTGTGGAAGTTCGTTCACAACATGGGATTACTGGACCATGTTATGTGGGTAAAGATACCCATGCACTTTCAGAAGCGGCATTCATCTCCGTATTGGAAGTGTTAACGGCGAATGATGTGGATGTGATTGTGCAGGAAAATAATGGATTTACGCCGACTCCTGCCATTTCCCATGCTATCTTATGCCATAACCGTCAGGGAAAAAATTTGGCTGATGGTATCGTGATTACGCCATCCCATAACCCGCCAGAAGATGGTGGTATTAAATATAATCCGCCTAACGGTGGGCCTGCCGATACCGATTTGACGGCAATCATTGAACAACGTGCAAATGAATTATTGGCTGTTGGTCTCAATGGGATCAAGCGCCTGCCTTATGAACAGGTATTAAAAAGTGAATATCTGCATCCTCAAGATTTAATCGACCCTTATGTCACTGCACTGGGTGAAGTTGTGGATATGGCGGCGATCCAACAGGCTGGCTTAAAGATTGGTATTGATCCATTGGGTGGCTCTGGAATTACTTACTGGCAGCGGATTGGGGAATATTACAATCTCGATCTGACTTTGGTGAATGATAAAGTCGATCAAACTTTCCGTTTTATGACACTGGATCATGACGGTGTGATCCGCATGGATTGCTCATCCCGTTGGGCAATGGCGGGCTTGCTGGAATTACGGGGTAAATTTGATTTAGCCTTTGCTAATGATCCTGATTATGACCGTCATGGGATTATTACACCGGCTGGTTTGATGAATCCTAATCATTACTTAGCAACGGCTGTCGATTACCTATTCCGTCATCGTCCACAATGGTCGAAAAATATCGCAGTGGGTAAGACACTGGTTTCCAGTGCCATGATTGATCGTGTTGTCGCTGATCTGGGGCGTGAATTAGTGGAAGTCCCTGTCGGTTTCAAATGGTTTGTGGACGGGCTACATAAAGGCGAATTGGGCTTTGGTGGTGAAGAAAGTGCTGGCGCATCTTTCTTGCGGTTTGATGGTACTCCGTGGTCAACCGATAAAGACGGCATTATCCTCTGCTTGCTGGCTGCTGAAATGACTGCAATTACCGGTGAGAATCCACAACAACGTTACGATAAACTGGCAGCCAGATTTGGCACACCAAGCTATAGCCGTATTCAGGCACCAGCGACCCATCAGCAAAAAGCATTGCTGTCCAAATTGTCACCGGAAATGGTCAAGGCCGACATATTGGCAGGTGACCCGATTACCGCTCGTTTGACCACCGCATCGGGTAATGGTGCTTCCATTGGTGGTTTGAAAGTGATGAGTGACAATGGTTGGTTTGCTGCCCGTCCTTCTGGTACGGAAGAAGCCTATAAAATCTATTGCGAAAGCTTCCTTGGTGCGGAGCATCGTGAAAAAATTGAGCAAGAAGCACAGGAAATTGTCAATCAGGTATTTGCTGCGGATTGATTGTTACTGCTGATTGGAAACGATAAAAGCCGTCGCGGTTGCTGCGGCTTTTTTCGTTTTTATGGCCGTGATAGCGTGTTTTCATTGTCATGAGATATCGGGTTATTGTGGACGACCGGATTATCCTAAAGCGACCATCAACGCACCGACGGTAATCAGTGCGACACCTGCGGCGGCAATCAGAGAAATTTTCTCACCAAATAGAATTACCGCCAGAACGACGGCAAAGACCACGCTCAATTTATCGATAGGAGCTACTTGAGAAACATTACCATGTTTGATCGCCAGAAAATAGAATAGCCAAGAGAGGGCTCCGGCAACACCACTTAACAGGATAAACAGTAGCGCTTTACGATTGGCTAGAATTTCACTGATAAGATTCAATTTGCCCTGCACAACGACAACGCCTACCAAAAACAGTGCCATAATGACAGCACGAATGGCGGTTGCTGTATTGGCATCCAAATTTTGCAACCCAATTTTTCCAAAGATAGCGACCAGCGCTGCTGTTAGCGCGGAGAGTAAGGCATAAATCAGCCAGGTACTCATATTGAATTAATCCTGTATTTGATATTAACGTTTGTATCAGAGGAATGAATCATAGGCTAATTTTGTTGATCTGAATATATAGAATTCCACTAAAATACATAAAAATTTTTATGCACTTTATTTTTCGAATTTCTGCAAATTTTAATTATGTGAAAGCACCATTAATTAAAGATTGCCCAAGAAGTGGTAAATTAATCCATGTAAAAAATAGAACTCAGCTTTCTTGCGGAATGTTTTTTATGATGTGCATCACAGAAGGTAACTCATCCTTTATTCTCCTCCTGATATTTATCAATAAAGGAGGAGGTGAACTTATCTAATACAATGTCTAATCATTATTTTCATTTTATTAAAAATAAGATAGTTGATGTGATCTTTCTATTAAAAAGGTTTGACTATGAAATCTGACTTTTGGAGAAAGGTTTATCTTATTGTATTCGGCAGCTTATTTATTTTATCACTGACAAGTTGCGCACAAGCTAGCTGTATACAAGATAAAAATCATTCGCTCAAAACCCAGGAGGAACTGATGGCACCTAGTTTGAAGCAAATATCGGGTAGTGAACAAATCTATCGTTGTCATGCTGAGTCAGACATTTCTCAAGCTTCCGCACATTGGGTTGATCGACAAACATTATTATGGTCAGGTGGAGCAGGCAAGCCTATTGTTCGCTTATATTACAATCACAACAATAAGGTTGCGCCTGATAACCAAGGTTATTTTACCGATAAATATCTGACGCTAACACAGACGAATCTGAGTCAGGAGACAGCAAGAAAGTTTCCTCATCTGGCGAAATGGGCAGCGTTTCGTCTGCCAGAGGGTACGGATATTGATCTGCTTTTGATGGGCGATTTGGTGGCTTTGGCTGCTAATGAGCAAGGTCTTCTAATATCAGCAACTCAAGTACAAACGGCGGGTGTGTTGGATGATCGTTTTGCCGATGCTGCTGATAAGCTGGAATATGGGGCACGGATAAACGACAAGGGAGTGGTTTTCCGTTTGTGGGCGCCTACTGCCCAAGAGGTTGGGCTGGTTATTTACAATCAAAATAAGCAGGTTATCGCCCATCATACAATGCAGCGTGATGCAGCAAGTGGCGCCTGGTCATGGCAAGGGGATAAGCATTTAATTGGCGCTTATTATCGCTATGCCTTAAAAGTCTACCATCCCTATTCCCGCAATATTGAACGTTATGAAGTTACCGATCCCTATTCTTATAGCCTGTCTACGAATTCAGAATATAGTCAGGTCGTCAATTTGGATGATGCAGCACTGAAACCGCAAAATTGGGATAATCTGTTAATGCCACATCCACAAAAGACACCCACGGATATTGCCCGCATGGCTATTTATGAAGCACATATTCGCGATCTTTCCGCTACAGACAGCACGTTACCTACAGCCTGGCGTGGTAAGTATCTGGCACTGACTGATAATAACAGCGATATGTTCAGGCATCTTAAGGCGTTGAGTCAGGCAGGGATGACGCATATGGAGTTATTGCCTGTGTTTGATATCGCTTCCGTTAATGAATTTAGTCATCAGGTGGCTGATCTTGATCACTCTTTTAAACGTCTGTGTCAAATCAATCCGATGGTGAAAAAGAGCCGTTTTGCTAGTTACTGTCATAGCTCATTGACTGTGCGGGAGGTTTTGCAGCAATTACAGCATGATGACAATATCAATAATCCGCAAGTACAGGAATTAAATACGCTGGTGGCAAAAACGGATTCTTATAACTGGGGCTACGATCCGTTTCATTATTCAGTGCCGGAAGGCTCTTATGCCACTGATCCAGAAGGTTCCAGTCGTATAAAAGAGTTTCGCTCTATGATACAGGCTATCAAACAGCAATTGGGCATGAATGTGATCATGGATGTTGTCTATAACCATGCTGATGCGTCAGGCCCTGCATCCCGAACGTCGGTGCTGGATAAGATTGTACCCTGGTATTACCACCGTTTGGATGAGCTAACCGGCGAGGTTGAAAATAATACCTGTTGTGCTGACACGGCACCGGAACGTCGTATGTTTGCCAAGCTGATTGAAGACTCACTGGTGACCTGGGTTAAAGATTATAAAATAGATGCATTCCGATTCGATTTAATGGGTTATCACCCCAAAGCACAAATTATATCGGCATTAGAAAAAGTACGGGCTATTAACCCATCGATCTACTTTTTTGGAGAGGGCTGGAATTCTGGGCAGGATGATCGATTTGAAACTGCATCACAAGTGAATCTTAAGGGGAGTGGCATTGGAACTTTCTCTGACCGTTTGCGAGATGCAGTACGTGGTGGCGGGCCTTTTGATGTTGCTGATAGTATTCGCAGTCATCAGGGAGTCGGCAATGGTGCCGAAATATTACCGAACGAAATTTCTAACTTAGAGGCAGATCAAGCTCGTCATTTATGGGATCTGGTACGTCTAGGTATGGCTGGTAATTTGGCGGATTTCGTCATGATTGATAAAGATGGCGAGATAAAAACAGGCAGGGAAATTGATTATAAGGGTACTGCTGCGGGTTATGCATTAGATCCCATTGAAGTACTGAATTATGTATCTAAGCATGACAATCAAACACTGTGGGACATGATTAGCTATAAAGCTGCCCAAGAGGCGGATTTGATGACAAGGGTTCGTATGCAGGCGATCTCTCTTGCGACGGTATTCCTTGGGCAAGGTTTGGCTTTTGATCAACAAGGGTCAGAATTATTGCGTTCAAAATCATTTACCCGTGATTCTTATGATGCTGGCGATTGGTTTAATCGCGTTGGCTATGACTATAAAGACAATAATTATGACGTGGGATTACCTGAACGTGGTAATGACGGCAAAAATTATCCACTGATTAGTCGGGTGAAAAATCAGGTGGAAAAACCAGGGAAAAATGAATTATTACAGATGATGGCGTTTTATCAGGAGCTATTGCGCTTACGTCAGTTTTCACCATTGATGACACTTGGCGATGGTGCTGCTATCAGGCAGCGTATTGATTTCGTTAATGTTGGTTCGCATCAGCAACTTGGTTTACTGGTCATGACGATTGATGATGGCAATATGACGTCGAGTGATCGTGACTGGCGGTTTGATGGTTTGGTCGTCGTCATTAATGCTGCACCTTGGTCTGTGATTGTCAACGATCTTAATGTCAAGGGGCTGAAATTAAATGATATTCAAAGTGAATTAGGTGAAAAGTCTTTGGCTGCGGGAATGCAACTAACAGAAAATGGTGAGGTAATCATGCCTGCATGGTCGGTAGCCGTGTTAGTTCTGCCACAAGAAGGAATTCGTGGAACAGGTTTGCCTGTTCGCAGGAAATAATGAAATCAGGCATATTGTTTGACAGGCGCATTGTTTGAATATATTGAGTTTGGGGGCGGGCTCATTTTTATTTACATCTCCTTGAGATTATTTTCAATTTTTGGTGGCTCTTCCAATGGCAGACGAAAATGAAAACTAGCACCGCCTTTTTTATTATTAGCTGCCCATATTTTTCCACCGTGGATTTCAATAATGGAACGGCAGATCGCCAAACCTAATCCGACACCAGGTATAGCCGATTCTTTGCTGGCGCGTGAGAATTTATCAAAAATAAGTTTTTCTTGCTCTTGTGGAATTTCTGTTCCTGTACCCCAGATTTCAATATGTACCTGCTTTTGATCTGTTTTGCTCTCTATTGTGGCTTGTATCCCCAGTGGAGTCTGTTCCTCAGCATATTTAATGGCATTTTCCAGCAGGTTGATAAAAACACGTTCCAATAAGGTGGCATCACAGTGCAATAATAAATCGTTAGGTAAAGAAAGTTCGATAATATAGTGATTAAGGGGTTGTTCCAGAGAGCGCAAAGCATTGCCGACAATGTCTTCCAGTGGATACCATGCAAGATTAAGCTGAATGCCACCTGATTGCAGTCGTGCCATATCAAGCAGGTTATTAACTAGCCGCGAAAGGCTGAGAATTTGCTGGCGAATTTGATTAACTTGTTGGATACGGGGAGAGTTTTCTGTGGATAAATCCAACATCAGTATTTCAGCCTGCCCGAATAGTACGGTCAACGGGGTAAGTAAGTCGTGAGATAGTGCTGCCAGCAATGAATTACGCAGTTGTTCCCGTTCAGTTTCTAACTTGGCGGATTCTGCACTACGGGCAAGGTGCAAGCGTTCCAGCGCATTGGCAATAAGCCCCGCGAAGATTTGTAATAACCTCTGTTGCTCCGGTACTAGTAATTGGCGTTGGTTAGGAGATTCAATAGCAAGGACGGCAAAGACCTGCGAGGATGTAGCGATAGGCAGTAATTGATAAGGAACTGCTGGTAGTGTATCAGTACCAGCTCCAGCAGGTTGTTTTTTCTCAAAACACCATTTTGCGATCGCTTCATCGATCTGCATTTGACCACCATTATTGGCTTTTACTTGATATAAATGTTGGTTGCTATCTGGCAGTAACAGCCCTGTTTTGGCCTGAAAGCTATTGGATAGAAAATGATAGCTGATACGCGCTACGTCTTCTTCGTTCAGAGCCTTGCTCAGTGTACGAGTTATTTCATATAGATGCCGTGTTCGTTGTTCGCGATAACGGGCGACTCTGGCTTGATAGCGTATACCTGAAGTGAGGTTTCCAACAACTGCCCCGACAATCAGCATGACAGCCAATGTGAGCAAATATTGTATGTTTTTGACTTCCAATGACCAATGTGGTTGGACAAAGAAAAGATCAAAACTGATGACATTGACAAAAGCAGCAAAGACAGATGGCCAACGACCATAAAACAGAGCAATAATGACAACACCGAGCAGGTAGAGCGCCACCAGATTGGCTTTATCAAGGGTCAGCAAGAAGGTTCGGGAAAAAAGAGTTATCAGGGCACAGAGTACAATAGCCATCCAAAAACCCTGAATCGGGACTCGCCACTTGTCATTGAATGTTCGGCTATCTTTTGGCTCTTTATCGCTGCTTTTTTTATCTTCCAAGGCAACAATAATCAAATCCAAATCAGGGCCGAGTTTTCCCAGACGCTCTGAAAAGTCACGATACCATTTAAAGCCAAAAAAATTTACATGTGAATTGTAATAGCGGCCAATAAGGATTTTACCCAGATTATGCTCTCTGGCGTAACGCAGGATGGCTTTTTCTTCGTCAGAATCGGAGAGTGTTGCGGTTTCAGCCCCCAAATCTTGTGCCAGCTTTAAGGCTTGCAAAATGGTACGTCGTTTGCTTTCTGGCAATCGATGTAGTTTGGGCGTTTCAACGTAAACGGCGTGCCAGATGCAGTTGAGCTTTGCGGCCAGACGAGCGGCTTTCCGAATCAGTTTTTCATTGCCGGCGTTGTAGCCAATACACAACAGTAAATTCTCTTGCGTATGCCATACGGGTTCTTTTCTCTGAGTATCACGAAAAGCGCGCATTTGGTCATCTACGCGATCTGCTGTGCGGCGCAGAGCCAATTCACGCAGGGCAATCAGGTTTCCTTTGCGAAAAAAATGTTCAATGGCACGCTCTGCCTGACTTGAAATATAAACCTTACCCTCATTGAGCCGCTGACGCAGATCGTCAGGCGGAAGATCAACCAGCACCACATCATCGGCCTGATCAAAGATATGGTCAGGCACGGTTTCCCGTACACGAATACCGGTAATACCGCCGACAACATCATTCAAACTTTCCAAATGTTGCACATTGATGGTTGTCAATACATCGATACCAGCTTCCAGTAATTCTTCGACATCTTGCCAGCGCTTCGGGTGGCGGCAACCCTTGGGATTACTGAATGCCAGTTCATCCATCAGAATAATGGCCGGATGGCGGGCAAGGGCGGCATCAATATCAAACGTTGCTATCCTGCGTTCATTATGGCGGAAATATTTTGCGGGTAATTGAGGTAAACCTTTTAGCAGGGCTGCGGTTTCTTGTCGATCATGGGTTTCAACTACACCGACAATGACATCTAAACCCTGTGCCAATAGCCGTTGGGCTTCTTGCAGCATGGCATAAGTTTTGCCGACACCCGCACAAGCACCAAAAAATATTTTTAGTTTGCCACGTGGTTTTTCGTTAGCCAGTGTCAGTAATTCATCAGGATCAGGGCGCAGTAGTTCATTCTGTTCCATATCTTAATCTGCCTTTTTATCCAGATTATCCAGCGCCAGATTCAGTTCCAGTACATTGACTATAGGTTGCCCCATATATTCCAGCAGGGGGTATTGAATGTGCTGTTGGATGAGTTGATGAATGACTTCAAGAGGCATGTGACGGGCTATCGCCACACGTTGTGCCTGGAATTCAGCCGCTTCAGGGGATATATGGGGATCGAGACCGCTACCCGATGCCATGATTAAATCAACAGGGATCGGAGAATTTTCGGGATAGTTAAATAAACGTACCCGAATAATGTTTTGGTGTATTTTGCTGCTCAACACAGGATTGGTTATAGCGAGATTACTGCCGCCTGATGACAGGGTGTTGTACGGTTTTTCGGCCGTCATAGAAGGCCGTCCATGAAAATAGATGGCTTTGGTAAAATTTTGACCAATTAATTCAGAGCCAACTTGTTCGCCATTCTGCTCTATTAGCGATCCTTTGGCTTGATGGGGAAATAAAAATCCTGCTATTCCCGTCACCAGTAATGGATAGGCAATCCCAGTGATTAAGCTAAGAAATACCAGCAGAACAATGGAAGAACGTAACCAGATCATTTTTCATCACCTTATTTGAAGCTCGATTTTTAAATACGCGATAGTTAAAAGATCGTTAGTTAAACATTAAGGCAGTGAGCAATAGGTCAATCAGCTTGATACCCACAAAAGGCACAAGCAAGCCACCAAGGCCATATACCCATAGATTCCGGCGCAAGAGTGACAATGCATTCATTGGGCGGTAACTGACACCTTTTAGGGCTAATGGCAGTAAAAAGATGATGATTATCGCATTGAAGATAACCGCAGACAGTACCGCAGATTCTGGCGAATGCAGGTGCATAATGTTCAACACATTAAGTTGTGGATATGTGACCGAAAAAGCAGCGGGAATGATGGCAAAATATTTAGCAATATCATTGGAAATGCTGAATGTGGTCAAAGCCCCGCGCGTCATTAGCATCTGTTTGCCGATATGTACAACCTCGATTAACTTGGTGGGATTGGAATCCAGGTCAACCATATTGCCTGCCTCTTTCGCCGCCTGTGTCCCTGAATTCATGGCAACGGCAACATCTGCTTGTGCCAGAGCTGGTGCATCGTTTGTGCCATCCCCCGTCATGGCAACCAGACGCCCTTCGGATTGATATTGGCGGATAAGGGCGAGTTTCGCTTCAGGAGTGGCCTCTGCCAGAAAGTCATCAACGCCTGCTTCGGCGGCAATTGCCGCTGCAGTGAGATGATTGTCACCCGTGATCATGACAGTTTTGATCCCCATTTTGCGCATTTCACTGAAACGTTCTTTAATTCCGCCTTTCACAATATCTTTTAAGGCAACAACGCCTAAGACCTGCTGATTCTCAGCAACAACCAAAGGGGTTCCTCCCTTATGCGCAACTTGCTGTACCAATTTATCGATAGTATCTGGGAAATGACTATGATTAGCTTCAATGTGGCGGCGAATAGCATCGACGGCACCTTTGCGGATCATGCGGTTACCAATGTTGACGCCACTCATGCGCGTCATTGCAGAGAAAGGGACAAACGTCGCTTTTAATTCCCGCAGATCACGTTCACGCATATTGAAACGTTGTTTCGCTAAGATCACGATACTACGACCTTCCGGTGTTTCATCTGCAAGGGAAGAGAGCTGGGCAGCATCAGCTAACTGCCGTTCTGTTACGCCCGATGCGGGTAAAAATTGGGATGCCTGACGGTTTCCTAGCGTGATAGTGCCAGTTTTATCGAGTAGTAAAACATCTACATCCCCAGCAGCTTCAATGGCCCGCCCGCTGGTGGCAATGACATTGGCTTCCAGCATACGGCTCATGCCTGCAACCCCAATGGCTGACAGTAATCCGCCAATCGTGGTGGGGATCAGACAAACCAGTAAGGCAATCAATACGGTAAGTGTGATTGGCGCGCCAGATTGGTTGGCTTGGACACTAAACAAGGAAAAAGGCAGCAGGCTTATACAAACCAGCAGGAAAATAATGGTCAGTGCGGTAAGTAAAATGGTGAGCGCTATTTCATTGGGTGTTTTACGCCGTTTAGCCCCTTCAACCATTGAGATCATTCTGTCTAAAAAAGTTTCTCCCGGGTTGACTGTACATTCGACGATTAACCAATCTGATAAAACCCGCGTACCGCCGGTGACAGAGGAAAAATCACCGCCGGATTCACGGATAACGGGGGCTGATTCTCCTGTAATCGCGCTTTCGTCAACGGAAGCTCCTCCTTCAAGGACTTCGCCATCACAAGGGATAATTTCTCCTGCTTCCACCAGCACAATATCGCCTTTGCGCAAAGTGTCAGAAGTGACTTTTTCTTTTGCGGCTTGATGGCTGCATGATGCTAATTTAGTTGCCCAACTGGTTCTTTTTACCCCTTTCAGGCTGGATGCTTGAGCTTTGCTACGTCCCTCAGCCAGCGCTTCTGCAAAGTTGGCAAACAGTACGGTAAACCATAGCCAGAGAGCAATGGCACCAGTAAAGAGCGCGCTGCCCGTTAATTGTCCCATTAATATGCTGATCCATAAGGCGGTGGTCAGGCAACTTCCCACATAAACAACGAACATGACCGTATTGTGCCATTGTTGAGCCGGATGGCATTTTTTTAACGAATCGATAAGCGCATTGCGAATTAAAGCAGGTTCAAATAATACTTGTTGTTTGTTTTTCATACGTTACCTCACATTCTCATGGCCAAAGTTGTAGGTGTTCTGCGATAGGGCCTAGAGCCAGGGAAGGGATAAACGTAAGGGCACCAATAAGTAGAATGACCAGAATTAATAATCCAATGAAGAGCGAGCCGTGGGTCGGTAAAGTGCCGCTGCTAATCGGCTGGCGTTTTTTGGTAACCATGGAACCTGCGATTGCCAGAACAGGCAAAATGAGACCAAAGCGCCCAAGAAACATGATGACGCCCAACAATAGGTTGTAAAAGATATTGTTGGCATTGAGTCCAGCAAAGGCACTGCCGTTGTTGTTGGCTGTGGATGAGAAAGCATAAAGCACTTCGGTAAAACCATGAGCACCAGGATTTGAAATAGCACTACGACCTGCGTCGATTGAAATTGCCAGAGCAGTGCCTAATAACACAAGTGAAGGGGTGATTAAAATCGCCAATGCGACCATTTTCATGTCATAAACATCGATTTTTTTGCCTAAGTATTCCGGTGCACGGCCAATCATCAAACCTGCAATAAATACGGCAAGCAGGACGAATAGTAATATGCCATAAAGGCCAGAGCCTGCCCCTCCAAATATGACTTCACCAGTCTGCATCAACCAGAGGGGCATCATGCCACCCAGCGCGGTAAAGGAGTCATGCATCGCATTTACGGCACCACAGGAAGCGGCTGTCGTCACAACGCTATAGAGAGAAGAGGCAAGGATGCCAAAGCGAGCTTCCTTACCTTCCATATTAAAGTGGTTACCAATATTAGGATGTATGAGATGGGAATTACCTGCGTTTTCGGCATACATGACAACGCTGGTGGCAATAATGAAAATAATGCTCATAGCCCAGAGCAAGGCATATCCCTGTCGCTTGTCGCCAACAACCAGACCGAATGCGAAACATAATGCACAAGGGATCAGGAAAATAGCCAGGATCTGGACAAAGTTACTCAGTGAAGTTGGGTTTTCAAATGGATGGGCTGAGTTTGCGCCAAAAAATCCTCCGCCATTGGTTCCCAAAAGTTTTATAGCCTCTTGGGAAGCGACTGGTCCCATAGGCAGCAATTGTTGTTGCCCCTCAAGAGAGTGGATGAGGGCATAGGGAGAAAAGTTTTGGATAACGCCTTGACTGACAAAGAATAAAGCTAAAATGATCGCCAGCGGCAGCAAAAGATATACTGTGATACGTGTGATGTCGAGCCACGCATTTCCTACTGTTTTAGTACCTTGGCGGGAAAACGCCCGCATTAAGGCAAAAGCTACAGCAATTCCCGTTGCCGCAGACAGAAAATTCTGAACAGTCAATCCGGCCATTTGGCTCAGGTAACTGAGGGTATTTTCCCCACTATAAGCTTGCCAATTGGTATTAGTGATAAAACTGATAGCGGTATTAAAGGCCAGATCCCATTTCATACCAACAAGATGTTGTGGATTTAGTGGCAGATGGCCTTGGCTCATCAGCAAAGTAAACAGTAGCAATAGTCCGGCTATGTTGAATATTAAGATGGCGAGAGCATACTGCCACCAGTTCATTTCTTTGACATCACTACCCGGTTTCTTCAGGCCACAACAGCGCCATAAGATATTTTCTGTTTTGATCAGCCTGCGAGGTAGCTCTCCTTCGACGAGCCTGACAATCAGAATACCAAGAGGTTTACCCAATAGAAACAGCATGAGCAGGAAACTGGCAATCAGTAAAAAAGCGGACATTGCCATTTAAAAATCCTCCGCATTCAATAACGCATAAATGAGATAACCCAGTAATAGCGTTACCAGAAAAATGCCAAGGATCAGGAAGATATTCATGGTGATGTATCTCCTTGCTTATTTCTTCAAGAAACAGTCAGTTACAGCATAGAAATACCATACAAAGAAGTTATTAAAAGGGTTTTCGAAAGCGTAAAAAAATATAAATAATCTGCGGAATTCATCGACAAAGCATCATAAAGCAAGTGTAGCAAACTATGTCGAGTTAATTTTTTGTTTTCAATTTGTTTGTTTTGTTTCTGTTTAAGTATAATTTTGTAATTCAATTACGCAATCATGGAAAAAAAGTGATTTATACCACTAAATAGTGGTCGGATGAGTAGTAAGTTTTCATTTTATCGGATAAAATTTTATACATATTACAGAGTAAGCCCATGGGGGGCATTAATGTCTATATATCGAGCATACTCTTGGCATCAGGTTTTATTGCGGCGTATTGGTGCTATATCACTGGGTGTCATTGCGCTTCCTGTTATGCTATTTCGTCGTGATCGCGCCCGTTTTTATAGCTATCTGTATAAAGTATGGCTAAAAACCAGCGATAAGCCAGTATGGCTGGAATGTTCAGAAATGACTTTAGATATACGAAATCGCTAAAATAGCATTATGATTAAGCCTGACTGGGCATTTTGGATATACATATTGAACGCTATATTTTGGCACCTTGCCGGTTTATGCTGGCAAGGTGTTTTTGTTTTATATTGGATTTAGTTAATTCATGGCAGGTATGTATTTTATGATGAAAAAAATGCTAAGTGACAAGGGGGATGTGATGAATAATGTTGAATTGGAGTATGTGCTTAATACGGAATTGAAGATCCGTGAATTTCAAGATTATGCTCCCAATGGATTACAGGTGGAGGGTCGTCCCCATGTCCAGCGGGTGATTACAGGTGTGACAGCTTGTCAGGCACTATTGGATGAAGCTGTTCGCCTTGAGGCGGATGCTGTCATCGTTCATCATGGATACTTTTGGAAGAATGAATCTCCTGTTATCCGTGGCATGAAGCGTCGTCGTTTGCAAACACTACTTTGCAATGATATCAACCTGTATGGCTATCATCTTCCGTTAGATGCCCATCCTGCTTTGGGTAACAATACCCAACTGGCACGTCAAATGGGGGTAAAGGTTATCGGCGAAATTGATACTCTTCTTCCTCATGGTGCTTTTGATCAGCCTATTACACCAGCAGAATTGACTGAACGTCTTGAAAAAAGCCTCAAGAGAAAGATACTGCACTGTGGTGATAGTGCACCAGAAGAGATCCGCACACTGGCATGGTGTACAGGCGGTGGCCAAAGTTTTATTGAACAGGCGGCTGAGTTTGGTGTTGATGCCTTTGTGACGGGAGAAGTATCGGAAAAAACTATCCATGTTGCCCGTGAAATGGGGTTACACTTTTTTGCAGCAGGGCACCATGCGACCGAGCGCTATGGTATCAAAGCGCTCGGTGAATGGCTGGCAAATAATTATGGATTGGATGTGACTTTTATCGATATTCCTAATCCAGCTTGATTTTTTAGCTATATAGCCCCTTGATTTTATTTCCATTTTTGGAATGGGGGCTTTTTATCTTGCAAGAGGGATAAAACAGTTATTGCGCTCCCACAACCTATCAATACGCTGCCTAATGCCTGACTCCAGCCTGCTAGCGCCAAACCAAATCCCAGTAGCAAATAGTAAAATAACCCAAGTAAAGCACCGGCAGTGCCTACCCTATCTGAATAGTTGGTTAATGCAGACGCTAAAATATTCGGTATCGCCAACCCATAAGCGATGACTATTCCTGACATTGGAAAAATAAAGAGCCAGCTATTTTCGAGCAGGTATACACCGATCCCGCTGAATAAGCTAATTAATGAAGCAAGGGCAACTAATTGGGTTGATATCCATTGTTGCTTTAATAGATATTTGTTTAATAGCGAGCCTAATACAACGCCAAAAGTTAATAACAGGCCAGTATAACCAAATACTTTCTGTGATAATCCAAATTGTTGGAAACGAAATGGCGCTAATTGATAATAGCTGAACAAACAAATATTGAAAAATGCGATCAGGAACGCATTTCGCCAAATTGAAATATCTCTAAGCATCATAATTACTGTGCTGAATAAAGCGACTTTTGTTACGTTGGTTGGCCGAGTTTCTGGTAATCGGGCAATAGACCAACAGGTCAGGATAACTGCCAGAATAATTAATCCAGTAAAGATAGCCTTATAGCCAGCAAAATAGTTCAATGTTGAACCACTGAGCATACCAATGGCAGGGCTGATTGCTAAGGCAACTCCCATGATAGAAAAGACGCGTGCTAACTCTTCCCCACGATAAGCATCACGCATAATGGTTTGTGTGCCGACAGAGCCAACTGCGGCTCCGAAAGCAGACAGCATTCTGGCAACGAGTAATAACCAAAATTGTTGTGTCAATAATGCCAGCAGGGAAGCGAGACCATAGAGTGATAGGCCAGCAATAATAGTTGGGCGTCTGCCAATGACATCACACATACGTCCCCATATGACAACACCAAAGGAAAAAGCAAAAAAGTAGAGTGATAATGTTTGGGCTGCTTGCTCCGGGTTGACGGAAAACCCAACGGCAATATTGGTTAATGCCGGACTATAGATGGTTTCTACAATCTGCGGGAACATCATCAAGGCGATAGCAAGCCAAAGTGGTGGTTTAGTTTGCATGATTTTTTCTTTTGCTGATAAGTAATGACTTGAAAGGTTAGCATTATGGTTATTGTCTTTTTATGGTAATAAAGACTATTTATTTATCTTATCGGACATTAAATCAGAAGGAATGAATATGGCATGGTTGCAACAAAGTGATTATTTTGATCCCGATAACTTAAATATGCCTGTGATAGGGATTGCTGCAGAGATGGGACAACACGATTCTGGCTTTCATCAACATGATATGGGGCAATTGTTGTTTACCCAGCGGGGTTGTATCAAGATCACATTGGCAAACCAGATCTCTGTTCTGCCCCCAACCAGAGTGGCATGGATCCCTCCTAAGACACAACATCGGGCAGAAATGCGCAGCTCTGTAGGTTACCGTTCTATTTATTTAAATTCTAATTACTTGAAATCAATTGAAATGGTGTTACTTCCGACACAAAGTGAAGTATTGGAAGCCACACCACTATTACAGGCTCTTTTGGAGCGTATCGCGGTATCTTCTTTTGACTCTGATTGGCATCAGGGAAAAATGGCAAATTTGTTAGCACTATTTTTTGATGAAATTCGCGAGGCGCGTAGGGAACCAACTTTATTGCCATTACCGTCCGATCGGCGGTTAACACATTTGTCATTTGATCAGTTGCCGTCACCATTGCACATAATGGCTACTGATATTGGCGCCAGTGAGAAAACCATTACCCGGATATTTCAGCGTGAAACAGGAATGAATTATCAACAGTGGCGGCAGCAATGGCGATTGGTAAAGGCGATAGAATTATTGGCGCAGAATAAAACGTTATCCTACGTTGCACAAGAACTCGGTTTTGCCAACGATAGTGCCTTTGTGACATTTTTTCGCAAAATTATGGGGAGACCGCCAAGGGAATATATGGCGGGTTCAGAGAGATAAAACAAAACTACACCTCTAATATCAGAACAAAAACTGGTATAAGAGGTGCAGAAATACACTATTCAAAATGTGCATAATATGACCAAAGCATGAATAGTGTTATTGATCAAATTACTTTTTCAACTGGCTCTCGAAATCGCGTTTTGTATGACCAGTATAAAGCTGACGCGGACGTGCGATCTTCAAGCCTTCATCATGCATTTCATTCCAGTGTGCAATCCAGCCAATAGTACGGGCTATGGCGAAAATCACGGTGAACATGGTTGACGGAATACCCATGGCTTTCAGGATAATGCCTGAATAGAAGTCGACGTTTGGATACAATTTTTTCTCAATGAAGTATGGGTCATGCAAGGCAATGCGTTCTAATTCCATTGCCACTTCCAGCAGACTGTCATTCAGACCAAGCTCATTTAGCACTTCATGGCAGGTTTCACGCATCACTGTCGCGCGAGGGTCATAGTTTTTGTAAACACGATGACCAAAGCCCATCAGACGGAAAGAGTCATTTTTGTCTTTGGCACGAGCGATGAATTCAGGGATGTGTTCGACAGTTTGGATCTCTTCCAGCATTCGTAAGCAGGCTTCATTTGCTCCACCATGTGCTGGTCCCCAAAGGGACGCAATACCCGCAGCAATACAAGCAAATGGGTTGGCACCAGAAGAGCCAGCGGTACGCACCGTTGAAGTTGAAGCATTTTGCTCGTGATCTGCATGCAGAATGAGAATGCGATCCATAGCGCGTTCTAATACTGGATTAACCTTATATTCCTCACACGGTGTTGAGAACATCATGTGCAGGAAGTTAGCCGCATAAGACAGATCGTTGCGTGGATAAACGAAAGGCTGACCAATGGAATATTTGTAACACATTGCTGCAACAGTTGGCATTTTGGACAGCAGGCGATAAGCAGTGATTTCACGATGGCGAGGGTTATGGACATCCAGAGCATCATGATAGAAGGCAGCCAGTGCGCCTGTAACACCACAAAGTACGGCCATTGGATGGGAGTCACGACGGAAACCGTGGAACAGACGAGTGATCTGTTCGTGGATCATAGTATGGCGGGTCACCGTAGTTTTAAATTTTTCATACTCTTTGGGAGTAGGGGGAGCGCCATATAGCAGTATGTAACAGACTTCCAAATAGGTCGATTCCGTTGCAAGCTGATCGATGGGAAAACCACGGTGTAGCAAAATGCCTTCATTGCCATCAATATAGGTGATTTTCGACTCACAGGAGGCAGTGGAAGTAAAACCTGGATCATAAGTATAGAAGCCTTTTGAGCCGAGGGTACGAACGTCAATCACTTCAGGACCTATGGTCGGCGTTAGTACGTCTAGTTCGATAGCAGCTGAACCATTCATGTTCAACGTAGCCTTTTTATCAGCCATTTATATCTCCTTAGCGCTTATTTTTATAACCCCTAACAACCAGATAGGCGCAATTTATACTGTGCCAAAGGCATTGTGCTACCGGAGAGAATTTAAAATCAGGCTGGTATCACATTTAACGCTGAAATCTCATTACGGATGACAATGGTTTTCAGGTTGTTAAAAAGTTTCTGGAAGTTATGTTTAAAGTATTATTGACATAAAATGTTATCATTTTGTGCTGATATGATACTTTTGCATAACTTTTATTTTTCGTTAAGATTAATTTTTCATCATAAAATGATGGAAAATAATATATAGCGATATATATGTAAGATAAATGTTTAATCTTTGTCAAACAAGATTGTGAATTTCATGAGTAATGTTTGAAGCGTGATCTTTCTCACTGTTCAAGCTAAATGTTAATAATCATATTGTGTGGGAATTGTAATAACAATGTGAAGTACTTATACTTCCGTAAGGTCTCCGGATTATCCTGATGTAGGAGCACCCAGCGTAACCAAATCACAACTTTTAATGAACAGTAAGGATTGTTTAAGCTATATGTTGTGTCTTTGTATCCTCTTAAGCGCTGTCTGATTCCCGCCCAGGACCGGAGGATGGAAAATAAAAAAAGCTTTGTGGGCAAAATTGTGAAAAAACAAAGACCTGTCAACCTTGATCTGCGGACGATTAACCAACCCGTCTCCGCGATAGCTTCGATCTTGCACCGTATCTCAGGCGTCATTACCTTTATCGCAGTTGGTATTCTACTGTGGTTATTGGGGATGTCGTTGTCTTCGCAAGAAGGCTTCCTGCAAGCATCTGACATCATGACTGGCTTCTTCGCCAAATTTATCCTGTGGGGGATATTGACGGCGCTGGCTTACCACATCTGTGGAGGTATTCGCCATGTATTGATGGATTTTGGTTTTCTGGAAGAAAATCTCGCTACCGGTAGTGCATCTGCCAAAGTAGCAATAGCAATCGCGGTTATTCTGTCTATTCTGGCTGGGGTATTATTATGGTAAGCAACGCATCCGCTTTGGGTCGTACGGGTATTCAGGATTGGCTGCTACTGCGCGCATCCGCAATTATTATTGTTTTGTACGTCCTTTATCTCGTTGGTTTTGTTGCAACAACGTCGGATATTACCTATGAAGTTTGGCGTGGTTTCTTTTCTTCATCCCTCACTAAAGTATTCACCGTGTTGACTCTGTTTTCCATTCTAATTCATGCATGGATTGGCATGTGGCAGGTACTGACAGATTATGTCAAACCGCTCGCTCTGCGTCTGGTTTTTCAACTGGTGATTATTGTAGCGCTGTTAACTTATTTGATTTACGGAACAATGGTTGTGTGGGGTGCATAAATGAAACTACCAGTAAGAGAATTTGACGCTGTTGTTATTGGTGCTGGTGGCGCAGGTATGCGTGCTGCACTGCAAATTTCACAAATGGGTTTATCCTGTGCTTTGATTTCCAAGGTGTTTCCAACTCGTTCCCACACTGTGTCAGCACAGGGCGGGATCACTGTTGCTTTGGGCAATTCCCATGAAGATAATTGGGAATGGCACATGTATGATACGGTGAAAGGCTCCGATTATATTGGTGACCAGGATGCTATCGAATATATGTGTAAAACTGGCCCAGAAGCAATTTTAGAACTGGAGCACATGGGATTGCCATTCTCACGTCTGGATGATGGCCGTATTTACCAACGTCCATTTGGTGGGCAATCCAGAAATTTTGGTGGTGAGCAGGCTGCTCGTACTGCTGCCGCTGCTGACCGAACTGGTCACGCTCTATTGCATACCCTGTATCAGCAAAATTTAAAAAACCACACGACTATTTTCTCCGAATGGTATTCGTTGGATCTGGTTAAGAATCAGGATGGCGCAATCGTTGGTTGTACCGCGATTTGCATTGAAACCGGTGAAGTGGTCTATTTCAAAGCCAAAGCGACTATTCTGGCAACAGGGGGTGCTGGCCGTATCTTCCAATCCACAACTAATGCACATATCAATACCGGTGATGGTGTGGGGATGGCATTGCGAGCAGGTATCCCTGTTCAGGATATGGAAATGTGGCAATTCCACCCAACTGGCATTGCTGGCGCAGGTGTTCTGGTTACAGAAGGCTGCCGTGGTGAAGGCGGTTATTTGCTGAATAAAGATGGTGAACGCTTTATGGAGCGTTATGCACCAAATGCTAAAGACCTTGCTGGCCGTGATGTGGTCGCACGTTCTATGATGATCGAAATTCGTGAAGGTCGTGGCTGTGAAGGTCCATGGGGGCCGCACGTGAAACTGAAACTGGATCATCTCGGTAAAGAAGTATTGGAATCTCGCCTGCCAGGTATTCTTGAATTATCCCGTACTTTCGCTCACGTCGATCCGGTAAAAGAACCTATCCCTGTTATCCCAACCTGTCATTATATGATGGGCGGTATCCCAACTAAGATCACGGGTCAGGCGTTGACAGTAAATGAAAAAGGCGAAGATGTGGTGATCCCTGGTTTGTTTGCTGTGGGTGAGATTGCTTGTGTATCTGTTCACGGTGCAAACCGTCTGGGTGGTAACTCACTGCTTGACCTGGTGGTATTTGGTCGTTCCGCAGGCTTGCATTTGAAAGAGTGTCTGATGGAACAAGGCACTAGTCGTGATGCCAGCGAATCGGATGTCGATGCAGCATTGCAACGTCTGAACCGTTGGAATGATACCCGTTCAGGTGAAGACCCAGTTGAAATCCGCAAAGCATTGCAAGCTTGCATGCAGCATAATTTCTCGGTATTCCGTGAAGGTGATGCGATGGCAAGAGGGCTGGAGGAACTGAAAGTGATCCGCGAACGTCTGAAAAGTGCTCGTCTGGATGATACCTCATCAGAATTCAATACCCAACGTATCGAATGTTTGGAATTGGATAACCTGATGGAAACGGCTTATTCAACTGCGGTTGCTGCTAACTTCCGTACAGAAAGTCGTGGTGCCCATAGCCGCTTTGATTATCCTGAACGTGATGATGCTAACTGGCTGTGTCATAGCCTGTATTTACCGCAAACTGAGAGCATGACCCGTCGTGAAGTGAATATGCAGCCAACGCTGCGTGAAGCTTTCCCGCCGAAAGTGCGTTCTTACTAATTGCGTTGCTGGTGTTCTAGTTGCGGAGAAATAGATTATGAAACTTGAATTTTCGATTTATCGTTATAATCCAGATGTCGATGATGTACCTCGTATGCAGGACTACACACTGGAAGCACAGGAAGGGCGCGACATGATGTTGCTGGATGCGCTCATCCAGCTAAAAGAGCAAGATCCAACCTTGTCATTCCGTCGCTCTTGCCGTGAGGGTGTTTGTGGCTCTGATGGCGTGAATATGAACGGTAAAAACGGTTTGGCATGTATTACACCCATTTCAGCATTGCGTCGTGGCAATAAGAAAATTGTTATTCGCCCATTGCCAGGTCTGCCTGTGGTTCGTGATCTGGTTGTTGATATGGGGCAGTTCTACACACAATATGAAAAAATCCGTCCTTATCTGATTAATGATGGTAAAAATCCACCCGCACGTGAGCACCTGCAGTCACCAGTTCAGCGTGAAAAGCTGGATGGTTTGTATGAATGTATCTTATGTGCCTGTTGCTCAACATCTTGTCCATCATTTTGGTGGAATCCAGATAAATTTATCGGTCCAGCCGGTCTTTTGGCGGCATACCGTTTTCTGATTGACAGTCGTGACACTGAAACAAGTTCGCGATTGGATAATCTGAATGATGCATTCAGTGTTTTCCGTTGCCATGGAATTATGAATTGCGTCAACGTATGTCCTAAAGGATTAAATCCAACAAAAGCAATTGGTCATATTAAATCTATGTTGCTGAAACATAGCGCGTAGCGAAATAAAAAATTGTGCATAAATAACACATAAATAGTGTGTAAATAGTGCATATAATGTTGCCCTCCACAATTTTGAAATAAATATCAAATCAGTGGAGGGCATAAAGAATGAAAAATGATAAATTGCCTGCTGCTAAAGACGAAATATGTTTCTAAATAAAGGAACCTTTAAAAACTGAATACCAATTTTTAAAGGTTCCTTGAAGGGTAGGAAAACCCATAGAAGAACATGCATTAAGCACGTCCAAATGAACCTTTTATCAACACCGCTAATTAAGCGGTATTTGTTAACCACGGCGAAAACTAAAGCTTTTAAAGCTTAAGGGCTCACAATGCAGAACGGCGCAATGAAGGACTGGCTGGACTCAAGCTTTCTGGCTGGTGCAAACCAGTCTTACATAGAGCAAATCTATGAAGACTATATAACCGATCCTAATTCTGTTGATGCAAGTTGGAGAGAAATTTTCCAACAATTGCCAGATGCAGGACTTAGTGGCGAACAACTTCACTCACAGACACGCGATTATTTCCGTCGTCTGGCAAAGGATGCTACACGTTACCACACTTCAGTCAGTGATCCAGCAATGGATGCAAAACAAGTCAAAGTTTTGCAGCTCATCAATGCATTCCGCTTCCGCGGACACCAACATGCAAACCTTGATCCATTGGGATTATGGAAACAGGAACCTGTATCTGATCTTGATCCTGCTTTCCATAATTTAACAAAAGCAGATTTTGAAGAAACGTTTAATGTAGGCTCTTTTGCCATTGGTAAAGAGACAATGAAATTGGCTGATCTGTATGACGCACTGAAACGCATTTATTGCGGTTCAATTGGTGCGGAATATATGCATATCACCAATACGGAAGAAAAACGTTGGATCCAGCAACGCCTGGAGTCAGTGACCGTAAGTTCACAGTTTAGTGCAGAAGAAAAGCGTCGTTTCCTGAAAGAATTAACATCAGCGGAAGGTCTGGAACGCTATTTAGGTGCTAAGTTCCCGGGGGCGAAACGTTTCTCTCTAGAAGGTGGCGACGCACTTATCCCTATGTTAAAAGAATTGATCCGTCACGCAGGTAAACAAAGTACCCGCGAGGTGGTATTGGGAATGGCACATCGTGGTCGTCTCAACGTTCTGGTCAATCTCTTGGGTAAAAAGCCGGTTGATCTGTTTGACGAATTTGCGGGTAAACATAAAGAGCACTTGGGTACAGGTGACGTAAAATACCATCAAGGTTTTTCTTCTGATTTTGAAACCGAAGGTGGTTTGGTGCATTTGGCATTGGCTTTTAACCCATCTCACCTTGAGATTGTCAGCCCTGTTGTTATCGGCTCTGTACGTGCCCGCCGTGATCGTCTTGATGAAGGTCGCAGTAACATGGTTCTGCCTGTCACCATCCACGGTGATGCCGCAGTCACAGGGCAGGGGATTGTTCAGGAAACGCTGAACATGTCTCAGGCTCGCGGGTATGAAGTTGGCGGTACTGTTCGTATCGTTGTGAATAACCAGATTGGTTTCACCACCTCTAACCCGAAAGATGCCCGTTCAACACAATACTGTACTGATATTGTGAAAATGGTTCAGGCGCCTATTTTCCACGTTAATGCAGATGATCCGGAAGCTGTTGCATTCGTCACACGTTTGGCGCTTGACTTCCGTAACACCTTCAAACGTGACGTGATGATCGATCTGGTTTGTTACCGTCGCCACGGCCATAACGAAGCTGATGAGCCGAGTGCAACTCAGCCATTGATGTACCAGCAAATCAAAAAACAGCCAACTGCCCGTAAAATCTATGCAGATAAGCTGGTAGCAGAAGGTTTGCTGGAAGCCAACGACGTTACTGAGATGGTGAATCTGTACCGTGATGCACTGGATCATGGGGAGTGTGTCGTTGATGAATGGCGTCCAATGGGACTGCATTCATTCACATGGGAACCCTATCTGAACCATGAATGGGATGAAGAGTATCCACATAAGATGGATATGAAACGTCTGCAAGATCTTGGCAAAAGCATCAGCACCGTTCCTGCCGAAGTCGTCATGCACTCACGTGTTGCGAAAATCTATGGCGACCGTGCAGAAATGGCTAATGGCAATAAATTATTTGACTGGGGTGCTGCGGAAACACTGGCTTACGCGACCTTGGTTGATGAAGGTATCCCTGTACGTATCTCTGGTGAAGATGCGGGACGTGGTACTTTCTTCCACCGTCATGCCGTTGTCCATAATCAAAACAATGCTTCTGTTTATGTGCCTTTGGCAAATATCCACAATGGGCAGGGTGTATTTAACGTATGGGATTCTGTCCTTTCAGAAGAAGCTGTACTGGCATTTGAATACGGTTATGCAACAACTGAACCTCGTACCCTGACGATTTGGGAAGCTCAATTTGGCGACTTTGCCAACGTGGCTCAGGTTGTGATTGACCAATTTATCAGCTCTGGTGAACAGAAATGGGGCCGTATGTGTGGCTTGGTTATGCTGCTGCCACATGGTTATGAGGGGCAGGGACCAGAGCACTCATCGGCACGTCTGGAGCGTTATTTGCAACTGTGTGCTGAACAAAACATGCAGGTTTGCGTACCATCGTCACCAGCCCAGGTTTATCACATGCTGCGTCGTCAGGCTCTGCGTGGTATGCGTCGTCCGCTCATCGTTATGTCACCGAAATCACTACTACGTCATCCATTGGCGGTGTCTACTCTGGATGAATTGGCGAATGGCAAATTTGAGCCAGTGATTGGTGAGATTGACGCTTTGGATCCAAAAGGTGTTAAGCGCGTAGTGCTTTGTTCCGGTAAAGTTTATTACGATCTGCTGGAGCAGCGTCGTAAAAATGAACAGACCGATGTTGCTATTGTGCGTATTGAACAGTTGTATCCATTCCCACGTCAGCACCTGCAAGCTCAGCTTGAGCAGTATGCCCATGTCCATGACTTTGTCTGGTGTCAGGAAGAACCACTGAACCAAGGGGCATGGTATTGCAGTCAACATAATTTCCGTGAAGCAATCCCATTTGGGGCTTCTTTACGTTATGCAGGTCGTCCGGCATCTGCTTCCCCGGCAGTGGGATATCCGTCTGTTCACCAGCAGCAACAGCAAGCACTGGTTAATGACGCACTGAACGTTGAATAAATTAAGGATAGAAAATGAGTAGCGTAGAAATTCTGGTTCCAGACCTTCCTGAATCTGTCGCAGATGCCACTGTTGCAACGTGGCATAAAAAACCAGGTGATACCATAGAGCGCGATGAAGTGCTGGTTGAAATTGAAACAGATAAAGTTGTTTTGGAAGTACCAGCAAGTGAAGCAGGTGTTTTGGAGTCCATTTTGGAAGAAGAGGGTGCTACAGTACTGTCCAAACAACTGTTAGGTCGTATTCGTTTGGGTGATAGCACGGGGATACCTGCCGAAGTAAAAGTAAAAACAGAGGCAACGCCAGCACAGCGTCAGACTGCGTCTTTGGAAGAAGAAAGCAACGATGCACTAAGCCCGGCTGTTCGTCGTCTGATTGCAGAGCATGATTTAGATCCGGCTGCAATTAAAGGCAGTGGTGTTGGTGGTCGTCTTATCCGTGAAGACATCGAAAAATATATCGCTGCAAATAAAAAAGGGAATGATAAGCCTGCTGCCTCTGCTGAACAGCCATCCTTATTGCCACATCGTAGTGAAAAACGCGTCCCAATGACGCGTCTGCGCAAGCGTGTTGCAGAACGTTTGCTTGAAGCGAAGAACAATACGGCAATGCTGACGACTTTCAATGAAGTCAACATGAAGCCAATTCAGGAATTGCGCAAGCAGTATGGCGATGCGTTTGAGAAACGTCATGGTGTGCGTCTGGGCTTCATGTCTTTCTATGTGAAAGCGGTTGTTGAAGCGTTGAAACGCTATCCAGAAGTGAACGCTTCCATTGATGGCACAGATGTGGTTTACCATAACTATTTTGATATCAGTATTGCTGTATCTACACCGCGTGGTCTGGTTACACCGGTATTGCGTGATGCAGATGCATTGGGTATGGCTGATATTGAGAAAAGCATCAAAGAGCTGGCTATCAAAGGCCGCGACGGCAAATTGACTGTTGAAGAACTCACCGGTGGTAATTTCACCATTACTAACGGCGGTGTTTTCGGCTCCCTGATGTCCACCCCGATCATTAACCCACCACAAAGCGCGATCCTTGGTATGCATGCCATTAAAGATCGCCCAATGGCTGTAAATGGTCAGGTTGAGATCCTTCCGATGATGTACTTGGCACTGTCCTATGACCACCGTCTGATTGACGGTCGTGAGTCAGTCGGCTTCCTGGTGACCATTAAAGAAATGCTGGAAGATCCAACACGTTTGTTGCTGGATGTATAGCATCACTATCGGCGGAGAGTGTTAACTCCGCCAGTCTGAAGTAGTACGACGTTGATGTAAAAATATATGCAGGCCAGCCCCTTGGGGCTGGTCATATCCAGAGCAACAAAATAGAAGGTAATTTACCTTTCTTAAATTAAATTATGGATAGAACATCATGAATTTACACGAGTATCAGGCAAAACAACTTTTTGCACGGTATGGTTTACCAGCACCTGCTGGTTATGCATGTACCACTCCGCGCGAAGCAGAAGAAGCAGCATCCAAGATTGGTTCAGGCCCTTGGGTCGTTAAATGTCAGGTTCATGCAGGTGGCCGCGGTAAGGCTGGTGGTGTGAGAGTCGTCAATAGTAAGGAAGATATCCGCACTTTTGCTGAACAATGGCTGGGTAAACGACTGGTAACTTACCAGACTGATGTGCAGGGGCAACCTGTTCATCAGATCTTGGTGGAAGGGGCAACTGATATTGCCAAGGAGCTGTATCTTGGTGCTGTTGTTGACCGCGGTACACGTCGTGTAGTGTTCATGGCCTCTACTGAAGGTGGCGTCGAAATAGAAAAAGTGGCGGAAGAAACGCCTGAGCTAATTCATAAAGCAATTATCGACCCACTGTCTGGCCCTATGCCGTATCAAGGCCGTGAATTGGCGTTCAAACTTGGTTTGACTGGTAAACAAGTTGGCCAATTCACCAAGATTTTCTTGGGATTGGCTAACCTGTTCTTAGAGCGTGATTTGGCATTAGTCGAAATCAACCCTCTGGTGATCACAACTCAGGGTGATCTGGTTTGTTTGGATGGAAAATTGAGCGCTGATGGTAATGCTATGTTCCGTCAGGCTGAACTGCGTGAAATGCATGACCCTTCACAGGAAGATCCTCGTGAAGCTCAGGCTGCACAATGGGAACTGAACTATGTTGCACTGGATGGCAACATTGGTTGTATGGTGAATGGTGCAGGTCTGGCAATGGGAACGATGGACATTGTCAAACTGCACGGTGGTGCGCCGGCAAACTTCCTTGATGTAGGTGGTGGTGCAACAAAAGAACGTGTTACTGAAGCATTTAAAATCATCTTGTCAGATGAAAATGTTAAAGCTGTTTTGGTTAATATCTTTGGTGGTATCGTCCGCTGTGACTTGATTGCTGACGGCATTATTGGTGCGGTGGAAGAAGTGGGTGTTAACGTACCGGTAGTCGTTCGTCTGGAAGGAAACAATGCTGAACTGGGTGCTAAAAAACTGGCGGATAGCGGTTTAAACATCATTGCGGCTACCAGTTTGACAGACGCAGCTAAACAGGCAGTAGCAGCAGCGGGGAATAAATAATGTCTATTTTAATCGATAAAAACACCAAAGTGATTTGTCAGGGTTTTACTGGCAGCCAGGGTACTTTTCACTCCGAACAAGCGATAGCTTACGGTACTCAAATGGTGGGTGGCGTAACACCAGGTAAAGGTGGTACTGAGCATCTAGGATTACCTGTATTCAACACCGTACGTGAAGCCGTTGAAGCAACTGGCGCAACCGCTTCTGTCATCTACGTTCCGGCACCATTCTGTAAAGATTCCATTCTGGAAGCGATTGATGCAGGCATTAAACTGATCATTACTATTACAGAAGGCATTCCGACACTCGATATGTTGACAGTTAAAGTAAAACTGGATCAAGCAGGTGTCCGTATGATTGGCCCTAACTGTCCGGGAGTGATTACACCGGATGAATGTAAGATCGGTATCATGCCTGGCCATATTCATAAGTCAGGTAAAGTGGGCATTGTCTCCCGTTCAGGTACATTGACTTATGAAGCCGTTAAACAGACCACAGATGCTGGATTAGGGCAATCGACCTGTGTTGGTATTGGTGGTGACCCGATCCCAGGTTCAAACTTCATTGATATTCTGAAACTGTTTCAGGAAGATCCACAGACAGAAGCGATTGTCATGATTGGTGAAATTGGTGGTTCAGCCGAAGAAGAAGCGGCGGCCTATATCAAAGAACATGTGACTAAACCAGTTGTTGCTTATATTGCTGGTGTGACTGCACCTAAAGGTAAGCGTATGGGCCATGCCGGAGCGATTATCGCGGGTGGTAAAGGGACAGCAGATGAAAAATTTGCTGCACTGGAAGCTGCGGGTGTGAAGACTGTCCGTAGCCTTGCAGACATTGGCAATGCTGTAAAAGCGTTATTGATATAAGAATCTCAAAATAAACTATTTTTATAGAAAAAGGCTGCCTCAGGGTGGCCTTTTGTTTTTATTTATAATATTAACAGTAAGTTAGTTCATTTATAAGGGAAGTTATTTCTCAATTTAATTGAACCAGATTTTAGGGAAATCTATTTATTTGGTTAATTAAATTGGAAATATCGGAAAAATATATTTTTTAAAGAATGAAAACGAAAAGTTAATTTTCTAACGAATTTTACAGCAAAAAATAAATTACAAACCATCGCAAATAACAACTTATTAACATGAAATAAACTATAATGAAATAATAACTGTAAAGCTTAACAAAAAAAGGAAAAAATTGACTAAAATCAATTTATTACTCTAGATTGTATTCGCTAAACTTGATTAAATTGATCTAGTATATATAGATATTAGTCTGAGAATGTATGGTGTTGTTGACTTATATTCAGAATTCTAAGCTGAGTCACGTAAAAGCTATTTATTGTATGTGAATATAGGCGTAATATTATTGTGGTATCTATTGAATTTTTGATTTTGTAATAATTCATTGTTGTGTTTGAGGCATTTATTGCTGGTAGTTACGAGACTTTCGTTTTACGAAGTCGGGTTGCCGCAAGTCGGTGTCTTCCTGCTAGGAGCAAGGAGTCAAGATGTTTGATATTGTCGAACTGTCACGATTACAGTTTGCTTTAACTGCCATGTACCATTTTCTGTTCGTACCATTAACGCTCGGTATGGCATTTTTGCTTGCGATCATGGAAACGGTATATGTCCTTTCTGGCAAACAAATTTATAAAGATATGACAAAATTCTGGGGTAAGTTATTTGGTATCAACTTTGCTCTGGGTGTCGCAACGGGCTTGACCATGGAATTCCAGTTCGGAACCAACTGGTCATATTTTTCACATTATGTTGGTGATATTTTCGGTGCGCCTCTGGCCATCGAAGGTTTGATGGCATTCTTCCTCGAATCCACATTCGTTGGCCTGTTTTTCTTCGGATGGGATCGACTGAGTAAGAAACAACACTTGGCAGTTACCTGGCTGGTTGCATTAGGCTCTAACTTCTCTGCATTGTGGATACTGATTGCGAATGGTTGGATGCAAAACCCGATTGCGTCTGACTTTAACTTCGAAACTATGCGAATGGAAATGGTGAGCTTCAGTGAACTGGTACTTAACCCAGTTGCACAGGTGAAGTTTGTCCACACTGTTGCAGCCGGTTATGTTACTGGTGCCATTTTTGTATTGGGTATCAGCTCTTACTATCTGCTTAAAGGGCGCGATTTGGCGTTTGCCAAACGTTCTTTTGCCATTGCAGCAAGTTTTGGTATGGCTGCGGTACTGTCTGTCATCGTTCTGGGTGATGAATCTGGATATGAAATGGGGGACGTGCAGAAAACCAAATTGGCAGCAATCGAAGCAGAATGGGAAACCCAGCCGCCTCCAGCTTCATTCACGCTGATTGGTATTCCTGATCAGGACAAAATGGAAAATAAATATTCCATCCAAATTCCTTACGTTTTAGGTTTAATTGCTACCCGCTCCACAGATACACCGGTCGTTGGCCTGCGTGATTTGATGAGCCAGCATGAGCAGCGTATCCGTAACGGTATTCAAGCCTATGAATTACTAGAAGAACTGCGTGCGGGTAATGTTGATCCAAATGTGCGCAATGCATTCAATGAAAGTAAGAAAGATCTTGGCTATGGCATGCTCTTGAAGCGTTATACCCAAAACGTAACTGATGCGACAGAAGAACAAATTAAAGCCGCAGCGAAAGACTCTATTCCACGCGTAGCTCCGCTCTATTTTGCATTCCGTATCATGGTTGCTGCTGGCTTTATTATGCTGCTGGTTATCGGTTTGTCGTTCTTGAGTGTTCTTCGTAACCGTATCGGTCAACATAAATGGCTGCTGCGGGCTGCATTGTTCAGCATTCCATTGCCATGGATTGCCGTTGAAGCAGGTTGGTTTGTCGCAGAATATGGTCGCCAGCCATGGGCTATTGGTGAAGTGTTGCCAACGGCTGTTGCATCTTCAACTCGCAGTGTAGGCGATCTGATTTTCTCAATGGTGCTGATTTGTGGTCTGTACACTTTATTCTTGATCGCAGAGATGTTCTTGATGTTCAAATTTGCCCGCCTTGGCCCAAGCAGTCTCAAGACTGGACGTTACCATTTTGAACAAAAAACCGCTTCTTCAGCGAATAATATTGAGTAAGCAGGAGTCCACTTATGCTTGATTATGATGTATTAAGATTTATATGGTGGCTGCTGATTGGTGTGTTACTGATCGGTTTCACTGTGACTGATGGTTTCGACATGGGTGTGGGTATCCTGCTGCGGATCATTGGTAAAAATGATACCGAACGCCGCATCATGATTAATTCAGTTGCCCCTCACTGGGATGGTAACCAAGTTTGGTTAATTACCGCTGGCGGTGCTCTGTTTGCCGCATGGCCGATGGTATATGCAGCTGCTTTCTCTGGTTTCTATGTGGCAATGATTCTGGTTTTGGCTGCACTGTTCTTCCGTCCGGTTGGCTTCGATTATCGCTCAAAACTGGAAAACAGCAATTGGCGCAATATGTGGGACTGGGGGCTGGTTATCGGCAGCTTTGTACCTGCATTGGTTATCGGGGTAGCATTTGGTAACCTGCTGCAAGGTGTACCGCTGGCGGTAGATTCTTACCTGCGTGTCTCCTATGAGGGTTCATTCTTCGGATTGCTGAATCCTTATGGATTGCTGGCCGGAGTGATTAGCCTGATGATGATTGTGACGCAAGGCGCAACTTATCTGCAAATGCGTACAACTGGCGAACTACACCTTCGTTCCCGTACTGCAACTCATGTTTGTGCAGCAATAACGGCAATTGCATTTCTGGTAGCAGGGATATGGCTGATTTATGGCATTGATGGTTATGTTGTAACGGGAGGTTTGGATGTCAATGCAGCATCTAATCCATTACATAAAGAAGTGGTTCAGCAGGCAGGTGCATGGCTGACTAATTTCAATAACTATCCGGTTCTGTGGGCTATACCTGTGTTGGGAGTATTGCTTCCTTTGCTGACTATGCTGACTACTTGGATGGATAAGGGAGCCTGGGCATTCTTGTTCTCATCACTGACAGTAACTTGCATTATCCTGACTTCAGGTATTGCTATGTTCCCGTTCGTAATGCCATCAAGCATTGACCCGAATGTCAGTCTGACTATGTGGGATGCGACATCCAGCCAGTGGACGTTGCAAATTATGTTCGTTGTTGCACTTATCTTCGTTCCTATTGTGCTGTCTTACACCATTTGGTGTTATTACAAAACATTCGGACGTTTGGATAAGAACTACATTGATAACAACAAACACTCACTGTACTAAGGAGCATAGTCATGTGGTATTTTGCTTGGATTCTCGGAACGCTGTTGGCTTGTAGCTTCGCTGTCATTGCTGCCTTGGCACTTGAGCATAGCGAATCACAAAAAGTCCCTGAGAGTGACAAAAAATAATGTTAGCTGATAAATGCTACCAACTTATGGATAAGAGCCTATTGAGGGCTCTTATCCTCATCATCGCTTTAATACTTGCTGTATGTGTGTTTTGGGAGCCAGCTCGCTTTGCTGCCAACACTAGTTCACTACAAATATGGCAAGGTATTTTATTGATCTGGGCAGTTTGTTCTGGCGTTACTTTTGGTATTGGTTTTTATCCTAAACGTATTATCTGGCGGTTGTTTTTTCATCCGTTACCTGCATTTTTCATTCTTCTTTTTGGCTTATATCATTTCTTTAAGTAAACTAATTGTAATTTTATAGGCTGATGGCCTATAAATTTTTTTTACTGACAGGTCATTCCAAAGCGCGATTGTCTTAAGTATAGTGACAGCGTCAATTCGCCTGATTAGGATTATATGAGTAATATGTTGTTCCGTTGGCCTATCCGTGTTTACTACGAAGACACAGATGCTAGTGGTGTGGTTTATCACGCTCGGTATTTGTGTTTTTACGAAAGAGCTCGTACAGAGATGTTGCGTGAAAGAGGCTTTCACCAACAGCCTATGCTAGATGAGCAAGCTGGCTTTGTTGTTAGTCGCATGACGATTGACTACCGGAAACCAGCAAAACTGGATGACCAACTGGTTGTTGAAAGCGAAGTTACGAATATCCGTGGCGCTTCTCTGACATTTATTCAACGAATTGTTGATTGCAATGGCGTAGTTGTCAGCAGCGCAGAATGCCTGGTTGTCTACGTGAATTCATCTCAAATGAAGCCGATTGCGCTTCCAAAGTCTATTGTCGCGGAGTTTAAGCAGTGACTGACATGAACATCCTTGATTTATTTCTTAAGGCAGGTTTCTTAGTGCAGCTTATCATGCTGATTTTGATTGGCTTCTCTATCGCCTCTTGGGCAATCATTATTCAACGGACAAAAATCCTTAATGCCGCCAGCCGTGAGGCAGAAGCATTTGAAGATAAATTTTGGTCTGGCATTGAATTATCTCGCCTTTACAAAGAAAGTCAGTCACGCCGTGACTCGCTAAGTGGTACTGAGCAGATATTCCATTCTGGGTTTAAAGAATTTGCTCGTTTACATCAGGCAAATGATCATGCACCAGAAGCTGTTATTACAGGAGCTTCCCGTGCCATGCGTATTTCACTAAATCGTGAATTGGAAGTATTGGAAAATCACATTCCATTTCTGGGTACGGTAGGTTCCATCAGCCCTTATATTGGTCTGTTTGGTACGGTCTGGGGGATCATGCATGCCTTTATTGCTTTGGGGGCAGTTAAACAGGCAACTCTGCAAATGGTAGCACCCGGTATCGCTGAAGCCCTGATTGCAACCGCTATCGGCCTGTTTGCGGCAATTCCTGCGGTGATGGCCTATAACCGTCTGAACCAACGCGTTAACAAACTGGAACAAGTTTACGATAACTTTATGGAAGAATTTCTGGCTATTTTGCATCGTCAGGCTTTTGCTGCCAATACCAATAAGTCGTAATAAATCGTAAGAGGAAATCAGCGAATGGCGCGCACTCGTAGTCGCAGACGTGAGCTAAAATCCGAGATCAATATCGTTCCCTTGCTGGACGTGTTGTTGGTATTGCTGCTTATTTTCATGGCAACAGCACCGATTATCACGCAAAGCGTAGAAGTCGATTTACCTGATTCGGTGGACTCAAAAACAGTTTCTAGCACTGATAATCCGCCGGTCATTGTGGAAGTTTCTGGGGTAGGGCAATACAACATGGTTGTTAATCAGGAACGTTTGGAATTGTTACCTGAACAGCAAATTGTTGCAGAAGCGCAAACCTTGGTGAAAGCCAATCCGAAAACAGTTTTCCTGATTGGTGGTTCTAAGGAAGTTCCTTATGATGAAATTATCAAAGCGTTGAATATGCTTCGTCAGGCAGGTGTAAAATCGGTGGGTTTAATGACCCAGCCTATCGGAGCCTGACAATGGCTGTCATTTAAAGTTTCTGGATGTCGAGCGTGGGAAAGACAAACGAGCAAAATAATAGGCTGAATCGCGCCATTATCATTTCGGTAATATTGCACATTATCCTGATCGGATTTCTGATTTGGGGTTCTTTGGTGCAAAAAACAGAAATGGGAGGCGGTGGACAAGATGGGACTGTCATTGATGCTGTTATGGTTGATCCGAATGCGGTCGTTCAGCAATATAACCAGCAACAACAGCAACAGGCCAATGCAAAGTTAGCCGAACAACAGCGGATGAAAAAAGCTGAGCAACAGGCTGCTGAATTGAGAGCAAAGCAGGCGGAAGAGCAGGAACGCTTGAAAGCGGCGGAAGAAGAGAGAATTAAAGCACTACAGGAAGCTGAAGCGCAGAAAAAACAGTCTGAGGTTGCTGCCGCTAAAGCGCGTGAAGAACAAAAGCAGGCGGAAGAAGCGGCTGCAAAAGCACTGGCAGAAAAAGAAAGAATTCTAAAAGAGCAAGCTGAAGCCCAACAAAAAGCAGAAGCTCAGGCGAAGAAAGAAGCGGAAGAGGCAGCAAAACGTAAAGCGGCGGCTGAGGCACAGGCTAAAGCCGAAGCGGAAGCTAAGGCAGCGGCAGAAGCCAAAGTAAAAGCTGAGGCACAAGCCAAGGCCAAGGCTAAGGCAGAAGCGGCAAAGCAAACTCAAACGGTTAATGATCTGTTAGGGGGATTAACGTCTAATACACCTAAGCAGGGTGGAGCGACTACCGCAGGAAAAGGTGGCGGTAAGAAAAGTGGTCTTTCTCAGCAAGATATTAATAGTTATCTGGGAAAAGTTCAGGCTGCAATAGAGAGTAAATTTTACGATTCGAATCTCTATATCGGTCGTACTTGTGATTTAAATATAAAACTGGCGCCAGATGGATTATTGATTGATATCAAAGCGGGAGCGGGTGATCCGGCGTTATGTCGGGCAGCGATTACTGCTGCTAATTTGGCAAAAAAAATGCCACCTCCACCAAGCAAGGAGGTTTATGAATATTTCAAGAGTTTCACTCTAGAATTTAAACCGCATTAAGTTAAATGTTTGGTAGATAATCGTTATGTTCTGGGTGAACTTTCGAATAATTTATATGTACAAACAAAATTATCAGATTTTATTTAGGTATCTAGTTTTGTTTGTTGGCGTTTGTTAGAATCCGGCGAATTATTGCGGCAGGCAAAAGATCGCGATATGGGAGAGATGATGAAGCAAACTTTTAAACAGATGTCTAAAGTCATACTGGGCTTTCTGATGATGTGGGCAGCACTTGCTCATGCAGAGGTTCGCATTGAAATTACACAGGGTGTTGATTCTGCCCGTCCTATTGGGGTTGTCCCATTTAAATGGACTGGGGAAGGCGAGTCTCCTGAAAATATTGGTTCAATTATTGCTACGGATTTGAGAAACAGTGGGAAATTTAATCCGATTGATCCTACTCGTATGCCGCAACAACCAACGACTGCATCAGAGGTAACGCCTGCTGCATGGACTGCATTGGGGATCGACTCAGTCGTGGTTGGACATATTCAGCCTAGTGCAGATGGTAAGTTTTTGGTTTCTTATCAGCTTATTGATGTTGCCGGTGCACCAGGAACGGTATTGGCACAAGAACAATTCACGGTTGAAAAGAAATGGCTGCGTTTCGCTGCTCATACCGCTAGTAATCAGATTTTTGAAAAATTGACAGGTATTCGAGGCGCATTTACTACTCGTATAGCTTATGTCGTCAAAAATAACAGTGCAGGTAAGTATCCATATGAGCTACGTGTTTCTGATTATGATGGCTATAATCAATTTACCGTACATAGCTCACCGGAACCATTGATGTCACCGGCCTGGTCGCCAGATGCTTCCAAACTTGCTTATGTTACATTTGAAGGTGGTCGTTCTGCGTTGGTTATCCAAACACTGGCAACAAATGCTGTTCGCCAAGTAGCTTCATTTCCTCGCCATAACGGGGCACCTGCATTTTCTCCGGATGGAACTAAACTTGCCTTTGCATTATCTAAAACCGGTAGTTTGAATCTTTACGTGATGGATTTAGCTTCTGGCCAAATTCGTCAGATCACTGATGGCCGTAGTAATAATACTGAGCCAAGCTGGATGCCAGATAACCAGACACTGGTCTATACCTCAGATCAGGGTGGGCGTCCACAATTGTATAAAATCGATATTAATGGCGGTGCTCCACAACGCCTAACTTGGGAAGGATCACAGAACCAAGATGCAGATGTTAGCCCTGACGGTAGTTTTGTTGTGATGGTTAGCTCAGCAAGTGGCAGTCAGCATATCGCCAAACAAGATCTGGCAACGGGATCTGTCCAAATTTTGACAGATACGTTTCTGGATGAAACGCCGAGCATCGCACCTAATGGCACTATGGTGATTTATAGCTCTACTCAAGGGTGGGGAACTATATTGCAGCTAGTTTCGACTGATGGGCGTTTCAAAGCGCGTCTTCCGGCTACCGATGGACAGGTAAAATCTCCTGCCTGGTCGCCGTATCTGTGATGCATAATAATATGTATGGCAAACTATAAAAGGATCAAAGAGATGCAACTGAACAAAGTGCTAAAAGGGCTGATGTTAGCTTTACCAATCATGGCCGTAGCAGCGTGTAGTTCTAACAAAACTGGCAATAATGATCAGTCTGGTGTAAGCACTGTTGATAATTCTTCTAAGACTCTGTCTGCCGAAGAATTAGCACGTCAGCAGATGCAAGAACTGCAAAACAACAACATCGTATACTTCGGTTTCGATAAGTACGACATCAACGGCGAATTTGCTCAGATGTTGGATGCACATGCTGCCTTCCTGCGTACTAACCCATCTGTTAAAGTGACTATCGAAGGTCACGCAGACGAGCGTGGTACTCCAGAGTACAACATTGCTCTGGGTGAGCGTCGTGCGAACGCAGTGAAAATGTATCTGCAAGGCAAAGGCGTTTCTGCTGATCAGCTTGCTATCGTTTCTTACGGTAAAGAAAAACCAGCAGTACTTGGCCACGACGAAGCAGCATATGCGAAAAACCGTCGCGCTGTGATCGTATACTAAGAGTAATGCATGAACAGTAACTTCAGACGTTATATGTTGGGTCTGTCGTTATTGGTTGGCGTAGCGGCTCCTTGGGCCGCTACCGCCCAAGCGCCAATCAGTAATGTCGGCTCAGGCTCCACCGATGAGCGCCTCTCCCAATTAGAGCGTATTTCTGACGCTCACAGTCAATTATTAACCCAGCTCCAGCAACAACTTTCTGATTCTCAACGTGATATTGATACACTCCGCGGTCAGATTCAGGAAAATCAGTATCAATTAAATCAAGTCATTGAACGTCAAAAAGATCTTTATCTGCAATTGGATAAAATCACCAATCCATCAAGTGCAGAGGGTTCAGAATCAGGAAATCGTAATGCGGAGTCTTCGGTACAAGCTGGGAATAAACAACCTGCTGCGTTGGCGAGTACAGGAAATGAAAAAGGTGATTACGATGCTGCCGTCTCTTTGGCTATCAACACCAAAGAGTATGATAAAGCGATTGCAGCATTTCAGAACTTTTCCAAAACCTATCCCAAATCTAAGTACTTGGCGAATGCCAATTATTGGTTAGGACAGTTGAATTACAACAAAGGCAAGAAAGATGATGCGGCTTATTATTTTGCCACAGTTGTGAAAGACTATCCCAAGTCACAAAAAAGCAGTGATTCCCTGTATAAAGTTGGTTTAATCATGCAGGAAAAAAGACAAAAGGATAAAGCGAAAGCTGTTTATCAGCAGGTGGTTAAGCAATATCCTGGCACGAATGCAGCAAAAATGGCTGAAAAAAAGCTTTCCGGCATGTAATAATTATCCCCGAAAGGTCAGATATCGGTCTTTTTGGGGATGATTGATGGCTTAATAAGCATTTAAACCAGTTTTCTAAAATAAACGTTGCGCCATTCTGAGAAATCAGTAATATATGCCGCCGTTGGCAGGGATAACTGCCAAGCGGATTTAGATGGGTCGTTAGCTCAGTCGGTAGAGCAGTTGACTTTTAATCAATTGGTCGCAGGTTCGAATCCTGCACGACCCACCACCTAAATTCTCACCACAAGCATTCTCTGGATGGGTCGTTAGCTCAGTCGGTAGAGCAGTTGACTTTTAATCAATTGGTCGCAGGTTCGAATCCTGCACGACCCACCATCTAAATTCTCATCTCAAACATTCCTTAGATAGCTTTAGCTCAGTCAGTAAGGCAATTGCTCTTATAATCGATTGATCGCGATAGATAACTTAATAATTTGATCACTGACTTCACATTTTTTCCTTATCGTTTTTAAATCTTCAAAATAATTAAAGACTTTTTTTCTTAAATTAGCTATCTTGTTTAGTATGCAAAACAACAAAGAGCAAAATAACCTGTTTATCTCGTAATTTCATGTTTTTTGTATTGATATACTAAACATTATTTATGGTAAGGATAAAAAAGTATGGATTTTTTCAATATTGATAACATATTCGTGCATATTCCACTAGGAACGGGTGGCTATAATCTTTCGTATATTGAAGCGATTGGCACGATAGCAGGTTTGTTATGTATATGGTTCGCTAGTCAGGAGAAAATAATTAATTATCTGTTTGGATTAATTAATGTCTCACTTTTCGCTGTAATCTTTTTTCAAATTCAACTCTACGCCAGCCTCATTCTGCAAATCTTTTTCTTCGCGGCCAATATCTATGGTTGGTATGCATGGAGCCGAGTTAATGAACAAAAACAAATAGAGCTTAAAATTCGGTGGCTCAACCCTAAACAGATGGCGATTGTTACCGCGGTTTCTATCTTTACCATATTAATCATGACATTTAATATCGATCGAATATTTGGTTATATGGCAAAAGTGGTGGTACTCGCTCTACAGGGAATGGGTCCTGATATCATCATGCCTGATTTACAGCCTGATGCTTTCCCATTTTGGGATTCAGTGATGACAGTATTATCCATAGTCGCAATGATACTGATGACGCGTAAGTATGTAGAAAACTGGCTAATTTGGGTCATCATCGATGTCATCAGTGTAGTGATTTATTACTATCAAGGTGTTTTAGCCATGTCGCTGCAATATATTATCCTGACAGGTATTGCACTAAATGGTGCTCGCCTGTGGATCAAGGCAGCGAAACATAGCGAAGAACAACCACCACAAGAAAATGTAAATTAGAGTTGTTTATCGGCCATAGATAACTTCTATGGCCTCTTGTTTAAGATTTTCCTAAAAATATTTTTTTATTAAGCCATTTATTTGAATTAACATCATTTTTACGCTCAATGGTATTTTTTATAAAAAAGTATCCTATTTCTACTCACAAATATTATTTACAGAACTACGCCTAACAGTTAGATTGAGATCACAAAATTATTTCAAATAACTATCAACGTATTAGGTGAAAGGATAATGAATTACCAGAATGACGATATAAGGATAAGAAAAATAACGGAATTATTGCCACCAGTTGCATTACTCGAAAAATTTCCGGCAACAGAAGATAGTGCTATTACGGTTCGTAAAGCACGTGAATCTATTCATAATATTTTAATTGGTGAAGATGATCGTCTATTGGTAGTAATTGGCCCGTGTTCAATTCATGATCCAAAAGCTGCATTAGAGTATGCAGAGCGCTTGAGTAAATTACGTAAGGAATTGAAAGCCGATTTGGAAATTATTATGCGGGTTTACTTTGAAAAACCCCGTACAACTATCGGCTGGAAAGGGCTGATTAACGATCCAAGTATGGATTGCAGTTTTAATATCAATGGTGGATTACGTACTGCCCGTAAGTTATTGCTTGATATTAATAATATGGGGTTACCTGCGGCGGGTGAATTCCTTGATATGATTACTCCTCAGTATTTGGCAGATCTCATGAGCTGGGGTGCGATAGGAGCACGTACAACAGAGTCTCAAATTCATCGCGAATTGGCATCGGGATTGTCCTGTCCGGTTGGTTTCAAAAATGGCACGGATGGAACAATTAAAGTCGCTATTGATGCTATTAATTCAGCCAGCTCATCGCACTGTTTCTTGTCTGTCACGAAATGGGGTCACTCCGCGATTGTTAATACAGCAGGCAACCAAGATTGCCATATTATTCTGCGTGGTGGCAAAGAACCTAATTACAGCGCCGGACATGTCAGTGCTGTTAAAGAAGGGCTAAAAAAAGCGGGCTTGTCTCCCCGCGTGATGATTGATTTCAGCCATGCAAATAGTGCGAAGCAGTTCAAAAGACAAATGAATGTCGGAGCTGATGTTTGCGGTCAGATTGCGGGGGGTGAAAATGCGATCATTGGTGTTATGGTTGAAAGTCATCTGGTTGAAGGAAACCAAAATCTGGAGAGTGGTCAGCCTTTGGTTTATGGTCAAAGTGTGACCGACGGTTGTATTGGATGGGAAGATACCGAAACGTTACTGCGCCAGTTGTCTCAGGCCGTCCAAAGCCGCAGAAGTTAATTTACCACAAAAATGCCATAAAAAAGCCGGATTAATTTCCGGCTTTTTACATACTCTCTTGGATTACTTTGCCTTACCCTGATTTGCAACTGCCGCTGCTTTTGCCGCGATTTCATCAGCGTTGCCCAGATAGTAGCGTTTGATAGGTTTCATGTTCTCATCAAACTCATAAACCAGTGGTACAGCAGTCGGAATATTCAGTTCAAGAATTTCTTCTTCACTCATATTATCCAGATACTTCACTAATGCCCGCAGGGAGTTACCATGAGCGGCGATAATAACTTTTTCGCCTTTTTCCACGCGTGGCTTGATAACTTCTTCCCAATAAGGAATAACACGTTCAATAGTAGTAGCAAGGCTTTCAGTGACTGGGAGTTCTTCTTGTTTCAGGCTTGCATAACGAGGATCGTGGCCTGGGTAACGTTCATCATCTTTGGTCAAATCAGGAGGAGTAATAGCGAAGCCACGACGCCACAATTTAACTTGATCATCACCGTACTTAGCTGCGGTTTCTGCTTTATCCAGACCCTGTAATGCGCCGTAGTGACGTTCATTCAGTTTCCAGCTTTTCTCAACTGGCAGCCATTGCTGATCAACCTGGTCCAGAATGTTCCACAAAGTGTGAATAGCACGTTTTAGAACGGAAGTGTAGGCGAAATCAAAAGTGAAACCTTCTTCTTTCAGTAGTTGACCAGCTTGTTGTGCTTCAGAGCGGCCTTTGTCGGACAATTCAACATCAGTCCAGCCAGTAAAACGGTTCTCTTTGTTCCACTCGCTTTCTCCGTGCCTTACAAGAACCAGTTTAGTTACAGCCATAGCTTAAACTCCTATCAGTACTTTTTAATACAAAATGAAAAGATCGCTGCGGGCATTATATGGCGCGATAGACCAAAACGGCAAACAATAGTCTCGTATCTCCTGTTTTAAATCATGTTTGGTGATAATGACGGCGATCATATATCTGGCAGGAAAGGGGATTAGCAAGCAGTTTGTGATCTGAATTGTTCCCGAATAGAGGGAGACAATTCAGATCAAATGGAATTTAGTTTAATGTATGACTACTGATTTTATTGGGTAAGTAAAAAATAGCAGATGCATCAGATTGAGTGAAAAATGGAAAGCAACAGCTACCCATAAACGCCCGCTCCACAGCCAGGTCAGGCCATAAATTAACCCTGCCAGTGTAGCAAAAATTACCAGTAAACCACCGCCGGCAAAATGGGCAGCGCCAAACAGCAGGGAGGTAATAACCAGGGCTAAGTAAGGATTCATCCATTGACTGAGCTTCTGCTGAATATAGCCACGAAACAGCGCTTCTTCAGCCAAAGAGACAAAGAAAAGATTAGCAATAACAAAGGCAGGGAACCAATTAGGTAAATGAAGTTCAACGGACAATCCACCTAATACTGTTGCAAGCCCTAATAATGCTGGAATGGCTGCGATCAACAACGCCCACCCATGAGCTGGTGCATTAACCAAAGGTTTTCTGATGAACAGAGTTGGCATACAGAATATTAGGATAAATGGCAGCAGTGCCTTGTCAAAGTTAAAATACATTGAAAAAGGTGCGCTGAGCGAGCCTACCTGCACTTTATCCAGATACTTGAGATTATGGAACCCTGGAATGTAATGTACAAAAAGTAAAATACCACCGATAAACAATAACAGCTCGATGATGATTCTGGGGACAAAATGTTTTTCGCTGTTTTTTTGGCAATAAATATATGCCATACCTAAAAGAGCCATCACTATCAGTGTGATTGTAGCAGGATAGGTAAGTACGTTAGTGCTGATCCCAGCAATGATAGCGAAGAGCGCGACGAAAAAAGCAATTTTCTGGCGATTCTCTAAAAGAGCCAATGAAATGGCGAGTAATGCCCAAGCCATATAATTCCCTAATATCTTTGAAAAAATCAATGAAATAATCTAAAAATGGACGGTGATTTTATAGTAATGATTAAAAAATTCAAAAATAATAATAAAAAATATCAAAAAAAATGACTTGATTTTATGAAAGAGTGATTAAATAGAACGGTAACTGGAATCCCTCTCTATTAAGAGAGGGAGTATTAATATGCTGAACGAAGAAAGAAGGTTACAGCGATCCTACGGAAATAATCTCGGTCTCATACCGATAAATATCACCATCAGGAATAAATCGCAGACGATGGGTAATGCACTGTGGCGCATCTTCTTGATGATGAGAAACAAACAGAAGCTGTGTATCACCATTAGCAATCATGATGTCAATGAAACGCAGGATTAACTGACGGTTTAGCGGGTCAAGGCCTTGCAAAGGTTCATCCAAGATCAATAAAGCGGGATGTTTCACCAGAGCGCGGGCAATCAACACTAACCGTTGTTGCCCCCATGACAAACTATGAAAGGGGCTATTTGCCGTTAGTTCCGATAACCCCAATAAGTCCAGCCACTCATCTGCTAACTGTTGTTGTCGATCTGAAACAGCCTGATAAATTCCTATTGAATCGAAGAATCCCGATAGAATAACGTTTCGAACACTGGTGCTGACACGATACTCCAGATGAATATTGTTGCTGACATAACCAATGTGACGTTTGATGTCCCAAATCGTTTCCCCGCTTCCCCGTTGACGGCCAAATAATACTAACTCATTACTGTAACCTTGGGGGTGATCGCCCGTAATCAGGCTAAGAAGTGTCGATTTTCCAGCACCATTTTCACCGATGATTTGCCAGTGTTCATTCGGATTCACTTGCCAACTTAATCCGTGCAGAATGGGTTTATCATTGTATTGAACAGTAACATCACGCATTGATACCAAGGGTTGATCGGTTGGAAATTGTCCATTAGTCCGGTATTCATCTGCTTCGGGAAGATGAATATTTTTCAGTTCCTCACTGTGCGCTAACTGTGCCACAAGAGATCCCGCCAAAATGCACTCTTTTTTTCCGACCAGCGTCAGGTGGCAATCCGCCAATACACCGACTTGTTCGACAAAATCAGGAATTTCATGGAATCGGGTTAAGATCAAAACTAAAGTAATGCCTTTTGCAGCCAGAGAACTCAATAATTGGGAAAGTTGATTTCGGGCATAATTATCTAATCCATCAAAAGGTTCATCAAGGATAAGCAGGTCAGGGTTTGCCATTAATGCTTGACATAGCAGAACCTTACGGACTTCCCCAGTTGAGAGGTATTTGAATCGTCGCGAGAGTAAATCTTTAATACCAAAATATTCGCTTAATTCAAGGCACAATTCGTTGTCTTTATGGTGAAGTTGAATAATATCTGCGGCAGTACGCCCAGTATCCTCTTCTCCGTCACTGAGTAAATCTGTATTGTTGCGTTGCCACTCTTCATCAATCAGTTTTTGCAATTGTTCGAAAGATAGACGCATTGGTGTGCAAAACGAACAATGACGGTCACCTGTCAGTTGGATTAATTCATCCGACAATGCACGAGCCAGTGAAGATTTTCCACTGCCATTTGCGCCAACAAAAGCCCAATTTTCCCCAGACATAATTTTCAGTGACGGTAGCCGTAGGATACGGGTGTCACTTAAACGGAAACTACCTTGCGTTATTTGCAATTCAGACATTCCTCTTCCTTATTTAAGCAACATCAACTAAGGGATCACCAGAAATAAGCGGAATAGAGTTTAATGTCAATGTATAGCTGTTTGTTATTCATTGAGGATTAATCATTTTTGTAATCGAGTTAACATAGTTATTATTATGTTATTAATCAATTATATATTAAATAAATGGGTGCTATTGGGGGCTGCAATAAAAGTAGTACCTAATGGTTTTGAGATAGTATTGCTAATTTGTTTTTTCTCCGACTGTATTTTTTCCACTTCTTTTGCGGCAAATTCTCTTTGCCCGTCAATATACTCGCGAGATCGTGCACATGAACAATTCTCGGTGATTTTTGGCTGTCATTCATTTTGTATGTCTGAATTTTCAGCTTACCTTTGTTAGCCTTACGTTCTGTTGTTGGGCTTTTGCTGCGTCGATTTGTCGTGTATCTAGTTTCATTTGTTTCATTTTTTTGGGCATTTTTATAATTGAATTTTAGGTGCCCCTGATTATGTCCCTTGCTATATCTTGATTGAAATAGATTAAAGTTGATGTAAAAATAAGAATCTCTATTGATTTATAAGGAATTTATTAGGGGGGATTTATTTGATTGGACTTCAGGATATCTTGAACTGGCGTCCCCTGCAGGAATCGAACCTGCAATTAGCCCTTAGGAGGGGCTTGTTATATCCATTTAACTAAGGGGACTTTTTACTACTCTGTTTCATTTTGCATCGAGCTGTTTGTATCTTATCCCTTTCTAACTGTTTTAATCAAGTTTTTTATCTTTATTTGTTTCGATTTGCTCCGGCTCGTTTTGGGTTGTGGTTGGCTCATTCACTTGCCATTGTGTACAGATTGAGTACATAATCATACTTCATCTTGTATACAGGTTATAGATATGGCATTGAGCGACACCAAACTTCGAGGCATCCACAATAAGCCCTATAAAGGCAAACCTGAGCTAACTGATGGTGATGGCTTAAGTGTCAGGATCACCCCAAGCGGAACCATAGCATTTCAGCATAGATATCGCTGGAATGGCAAACCTGTTCGCCTTACTGTGGGGCGTTATCCAGACATGACGCTCAAAGATGCACGAATAGCAGTAGGCGAAATGCGCTCATTGTACACAAAAGGGATTGATCCAAAAACGTATTTTTCTCGTTCAGATGATGAGGCAACCTTAAAAGATTGTCTTGATTACTGGTGGGATAAGTACGCATCTACGCTAAAACCTAACACTCAGATACTTTATAAGTCAGTCGTGTACAACACGATGTACACACAATTCTTGTGTACACCAGTAGCTAGCATACCTGTGTCATCTTGGGTTAAGTTTTTCGATAAGCAGGAAAAAGAAAACCCTAAAAAAGCTAGGGTACTTTTAACTCAATTACGTTCAGTTGTTAATTGGTGTATAGGTAGACAATTTATTCCATCATGCGAGGTCATGAAACTTAGTCTGAAAAACATAGGCAAAAAACCGGACGCTGGCAGCCGAGTTTTAACTTACAGGGAACTGGCTAAGATCTGGTTAGCGCTGGAAAATAATAAGATAGCTTCTTCTAACAAGGTGCTACATCAACTGCTTTTGTTATGGGGTGCTCGACTTTCTGAGTTAAGGCTTGCTACTGCCAGCGAGTTTAATATGGATGATTTGATTTGGACAACTCCAGTTGCTCATTCAAAGATGGGTAATGTAATCAGGCGACCTATATTTGAGCGGGTGATACCATACATAGAACGACTATTAAGTATGGGGAATGATGTTTTATTTCCGGGACAGGAACTTGATAAAGCCATAGACCGTTCGTCATCAAACTTTTATATGAAGAAACTAAGAGAATCAATTGATATACCCGAATGGCGTACACATGACTTTAGACGTTCTTTGGTGACAAATTTATCAAGTGAAGGGATCGCGCCCCATGTCACCGAGAAGATGCTGGGGCACGAATTGGGTGGGGTGATGGCCGTGTATAATAAGCACGATTGGATTGAAGAACAAAAAGAGGCGTATGAGCTATATGCAGATAAGGTATTCTGGCATATTAAGCAGATCAAGAGCGGTTGACTCCACCATTATCTAGCCACTCACGTATTGAGGTGGATGATATTTTGAAGGCAAGCCTGTACCTTTTGTATCAACCTCTGCAAAATACCTTTAATTCACGCAAACGTGTAGAGAAAATTAAAAAGATTGCATAGAACACGTTGACATTAATGGCCAAGTGGACAACAACTATTGATAAGGTCGCCGTAAGTGTTTCTTGGGTTCTTAACTATGAGTAAAATCCAACTGATAGTTGTATATTCAATTGCACTTTTTGTACTGCCAGTTTGGGCGGTTTGGCTTGCCTTAGTGGTTTGGTAACTTCACAATGGGACTAGATCGCTGTTGAAAACTTATTCTTTTTTACATGATGTGTCTGTGGAAAGCTTTTATTCTAATACGTGAGTTTTGGATGTGACGTGACATCAAAATACTGTATGATCGGTAATAATTATTATCAATATACCGGAGTGTTGATAGTGTCCAAGGATTACCAATCTGTTGTCTTCAAGGCTGTTCAAGATCGCCTTAAATCTAAGTACCCAGACCCATCATTGAAATTAGAATACCCGACCGAGCAAGCTCTACAAGAACTGGATTCTGTGAAGAATTCAGGAAACTTTACATGGTTCCCTTCGCTGAAAGGGAATGTGTTTACTGACTCCAGCTATCTTCAGCCTGATCACCCTATTAAATTGGTTGTCTATTATAAGGGGCAAGTGATTGGCTATGCTTTTGGCGGATATAAAGAAAAATGCTCATCTGTTGAAATAGCTTGGATGGAAAAAAGAAAGGATGCTCATGGAGATTTAAAAAACCAAATGCTTGGTTTGGCCTTGGATTCATACTCTACTTACGGCATCTTTTTGAAAGAATTCGGATATTCTGTGGATAAGGTAGCCATTGTATCACCACTGGAAGATGTAAAGAAATACTACTTAGAAAGTGGATTTAGATATGATGAAGACTACGACAACGGCACTCCAGCAATGATTCTTGAGCTTAAAAGTGAAGTGAATAATCACGAACAATATTGAACAAATAAGTTGAAATAACCCAACTTATATTGCATATTGTGCGAGCACAAAGAATATGTAGCACCACTTAAATGTAAAGTGGTTTTTTGTCAAGTAAATTCATATACTGACATAAGGGACGTGTCTTTTCTTTAATAAAAGAACCGCATCCAAGGGGATATTATGTCATACTCAATGCAGCAACTAGAAGAAATGGCAGATGAGGTCGTTTCTAGACTTTTTGCAAATGGTAGAACTCCGATGGAACAATTTGGTATCAACTGGAAACAAGCTGAGCGTTTGGAACGCAATGCTCCTCAAATAGTTATGGGGCATGACCCAGATGAAAATTGTTTGCAACACGCGCATTGTGGTGCATAAAGTACAAACCAGTCACTGACACTCCTAAAGTATAAATTTATAGCCTCGCACTCGCGGGGTTTTTTGCTATCTACCCGTAGTAAACTTAGCGTTGACGACTCGATCATGGTCGGGCAGCACCTAATATCACTGTTAAATCAATGTATTAAATTGATTTTTGGGTGATATGGTCAACATATTGATCACCATAGATAACTCAACCTATTCAACTCCTGCAAAAAATGCAGTAGTTCAAAATCCCGCAAGTCAGGGATGGTTAGATGAATATCCTTGTTTATCGTTATCGGAATTCCGAACAGCTAATTAACCCGAATTCTGGATAAGAAATTGACGAGAAGCCTGTTCCAGGAGCAAAGTTTTGGTGCACACCGAAAACAACTCCGAGGGGGAACAGGCTATGGACAAGTTAGTTGAAATTTTCTGTGATGTCGATGATTTTTGCCGTTTTTTCATTCCTCAATGGGAACAATTTTGCCTTGAGAGTGGGCATCGTTTACGCCGCCGACAAGGTCATATGTATCCCAGTGAAATCATGACCATTTTGATCCTTTTTCATATGTCGCATTACCGTGATTTTAAAAATTTTTATTTGAAACATATTTGGCAATACCACCACCGCGACTTCGCCACTTTACTCAGTTATACCCGTTTTATCAGCGTTGCCCCTTCCGTTTTGGTGCCATTATGCAGCTATCTGACTCAATTAAAAGGGAAACCCACAGGCATTGCTTTTATTGATTCCACCAGTTTGAGTGTCTGCCATAACATTCGCATCCCTCGACATAAGGTCTTTGCGGGGATCGCACAGCGTGGAAAAAATTCAATGGGATGGTTTTATGGTTTCAAATTACACTTGGTTGTCAATCATCAGGGGGAAATTCTCGCGCTTAAAGTCACGGCCGGTAATGTGGATGATCGGGAACCGGTTCGCGAATTAACCACAGAATTAATGGGTTCTCTTTACGGCGATAAAGGTTATCTGAGTCAGGAATTGGCGGACGATTTAGCCAACAGCGGTGTCACTTTCATCACGAAAAAACGGCGTAACATGAAAGCCCGTATGCAAGCTGAGTGGGATAAGATAATGTTAAAAAAGCGTTTTATCATTGAAACGATTAATGGCCAATTAAAATTAATTTCTCAGATAGAGCACTCTCGCCACCGAAGTATAAGAGGATTTATGTTGACCGTTTTAGGTGGACTGATCGCTTACTGCCTTAAATTGAAAAAACCATCACTGAAAGTTTTCTACTCAGAAGACGCTGTTCCAATGATGGCTTAAGCAGAATTCGGGTTAATTATCCAAGGCTGCGCATGGCGTGGCTTTTTTGTTTTGAGTGGGTAGTCGTAATCTATTTTGTTGGTAACAAATTGAATATAAAACAGTGATAAAGCTTTTGTATGGCACTCTTTACATTTGCAAATCTGGTTTTTATTTAATATGCTAGCAACACAGATTTGATAGTTTTGGGAATGAAGAGGCGGCTCCCAAAAGTTTAACCGCCAAGTTGGTCACTTCGACTTAGGTCTGGGACTCCAACCATGTCGGCTGAGAGGTCGGCGCCTACTTTTTTCTTTTTCTTACAGGAAGTGGTACGGATAATTGTACGTTTCTTGTTTCTATGTCTCTTGACCCAAGCGTTTTATCATAAAAAAACCAGATATTAAATTTTCTCTCTTTTGGCCATGTGTCGTGGCAGAGCGTTTTCCATCCAAGGTGTCCCGCGATTTTTTCCACTAACTGTATCTTTGTATCTGACGATATTTTTTTTTGATATGAACTCATTATTGCTCCAAGGAAAAAATCAGATATCTGGATATTCTCTGAGACTTTTGAATCCTTTGTCACTACAGAGCTAATAATATTTTTTCTACCAAATTGTTTTAATAGGGTGTTATTTGCGATTACATGAAAAGCTTCATCTGCTTTTTTATACCTGGATGCTATTGGGTCGACTTCTATACGGAAAAAACAATCACGCTCAGGATGTGCTGCAATAACATTACCTATTTTTGTGGAAATTAATTTCGTGAAGTGTTTTCTCATTGCCAAGTCGTAATCGCCATCATGAAATGCCTTATTGACCATAGATTTTTCTATAACAATGCAATGAAAAGCCAACCAAGGATTCTGGAAGAAAACATCAACTAGTTCTTTGTAAAAATCAGCGTATTTCTTGGAGTTAGCTTTTTTCCATTTGATTTCTTCATAGTACCTATGTTTGTCTCTTAGTTCTCTAATGATGCGGGAGAAATCACCTCTGCGTTGATACTTCATCCATAGGCTACCAAAGCCATAAAAGCGCTGTCCATCTATACCTGATTCATCACAAGCCACATGCCAGATTAGTTTTCCGGGGTCTCTCATGAAAGATCCTTCTGTATAAAAGATTCATAGTGATTAATTTGCCTATTAAATCACATGCATAACTAATTGATAAGGATCGTTTTAGTCAAAAATCACAAAGAGTGGTGCTTTGTTCTTGGATAGTTAGCTCGATCATAAAATTAACAACGCATTCGCCACCGCAACGTTTCAACACTCTACTCACTACAACTCACAGGGGTAACCATCGTTCACCCCACGGACGCCCATTGTTCTGATGGGGTGGAAATATGAAGATGAAAGAAAATCCTGATTTATGGGCTGACATATTAAACGGCCTGAAAAACTCATGGCCGCAAATATCCGGCTCTGTTTTGGCGGCATTAATTTGTTACGGGCGCCTGATTTATGACGGCGTGGAACGAAAGAACCGCTGGGTCGAGGCACTACTGTGTGGTGCGCTGTCATGGAGTGTATCCAGTGGATTGGAGATGTTCGGCATTCCTGCCAATTTCGCACCGGCTATCGGGGGTGCCATTGGGTTTATTGGTGTTGAGAAGCTGCGTGAGTTTGCTGTTCGTGCCATTAATAAACGCTTGGGGGATAAATAATGACAAGAGACCAAAATTACACGGATGCCGTTCTGTCATTTGATTTATTTTGGGGTGATTTTGGTGACGGTTCTGAACGCTGCCTGAAAGACAAAATCGGTATAACCCGCAAATCGGCTCGCTGTCATATCTGCGATGAAATCATCCCCCTGAAATCCATCGCCAGATTATCAACATGGGTATTTGATGGTGAAATCATACACTATCGTTGTTGCACAATCTGTTGTGATGCGATGGCGAAATTCAATGGTGATGATGACGAACTCATCGATGATCGGTATGAAATTGGCGAAACATCCCGAATGAATAGGAATGCATCATGAATACCTATAATTTTCCGCCCTATGGCGTCAGTAGCCGGATGTATTCCACTACGGTTGTTTTAGAACGTATTACGCATTTTCATTCCATTGATTACAACGGTAATCGCGGTACAGCTATTTTTCTGGATACAGGGGGAGAGGTTCGCACCAGTATGCGCAGTTGGGATGTTGAAAAATTGCTGAACGACCATGAGGGATAATCTGATGACCAGAGGCATTAGGAATCACAATCAGGGCAATATTGATCACAACCCAAAGAATAAATGGCAGGGTCAATTGCCTCATAACCCGAAGATTGAAAAGCGGTTCTGTCGGTTCGAGTCACCAGAGTATGGCATTCGGGCACTCATGAAGTTGCTGACCAATTACCACAAAGGCGGTCATAACAGCGTGTCTAAAATCATCAACCGCTGGGCACCCAATGTGGAAAACAACACCTCAGCCTATATCAAGGGTGTTGCTAAGGCGCTGAATGCTGAACAGCATCAAGTTCTGGACATCAATAAACCGACGCTGATTGCACTGGCTAAATCCATTATCCGGCACGAGAACGGCAAGCAGCCGTATTCAGATGATGTTTTTACGCGGGCGTTTGAGCTGCTATGAGGAATTGAACGATGGGTATTATTCTGGGTTCAATGATTTACGTTATCGGTTTTATTGCGGCATGCATTATTTTTACATTGATAGAAAAACGAGCTAACGATCCGGAGGAGTTCGCTGTCGTTTTGTTCATGTCAATCATATGGCCACTACTGGTCATTTTGATGCCGATTGTTTTTGGATTCTGTTTTTTAGGCAAGAAATACAATCAATTTGTTGGTAGGCGGCCATGAAATGGCAATTAAGATTTGGCGCTGTGATTGTAATTATCGTGCTGATGGGTTCAGCCGTATATTCCATCTATTCGATGTATGCAGAGAACGGGGAGCTGGCTGGTGCGAATCAATCGCTGACCACTACAAACGGGCTGGAACTTATCTACATTGATGACAGGATACAAAAGGACGGCTGCATTACCATCAAGACATTCCATCGTCAGCATACCCATTTACCCGAACGGTTCCAGAACAAGCGGATAAAGGAAATCGTGGACGGAGAAAAAGTTTACTATCAGGACGGTGAACCCTGCGACATTCCCGAAGGCACTCGCTTAGATGTCCGTGTCCAGATGCTGGAAGATTCGGTGTGGAATGTGAGGCAGGGGGAGGTGGGGGAATAAAATAAACCCGCAATTCCTGCGGGTTGAAACTGTTAGATTGACTAATAGTTCAGCAATGGAAATCTTTTGAAATTAGGATATGGATAGTAAACTAAGAAGCAATAAAATGAGTCGGTTGATATTGGTTGTGTACATATTTGTGTACTTTTAATCTATTTGTAATTTAAGTTTTTGTATATTTGTCAATTGGTTGATTAATTTATTTGTTATATCCATCTAAGGGGACAGCGAAACGCAGTATACCTGTTTTTCTTGTCAGAGATAAGGCATAACGAACTGTTTGCCTATATAATCACCACTCTTTTTGATTGCCTGATTACCATTAATGAAAGATTGGCAGTATATTTTACATATTGGGTGCAATAGCTGGTATATAACGCGATAGTTAATATCTAAAAATAATTTTATGGAGAACAATATGAAGTATAGTCTGAGCGGGGTTGCTCTTACAGCAGTCTTACTTGTGGGATGTGCCAGTTCATCGAATACGATGGAACAGGGACGTTCTGATCCGCTGGAAGGGTTTAACCGTGCTATGTTCAACTTTAATTATGATGTTCTCGATCCGTATGTACTGCGTCCTGTTGCTGTAGGTTGGCGTAATTATGTGCCGATGCCTGCTCGAAATGGTATTAGCAATTTTATGAGTAATCTTGAAGAACCCGCCAGCATGGTCAACAGTTTTTTGCGTGGTGATGTTCATGAAGGTGCAAAACACTTTAACCGTTTCTTTTTGAATACCTTGTTGGGAATGGGGGGACTTATTGATGTTGCTTCTATGGCGAACCCCAAACTGATAAAAGAAGATCCGATGCGTTTTGGTAGCACATTGGGATACTATAACGTGGGATATGGTCCCTATGTTGTTCTGCCTGGTTATGGAAGTTTTACTCTGCGTGATGAAGGTGGTAACTTTGCGGATATAACTTATCCCGTTCTGTATTATCTCACTGGCTGGATGTCGGTAGGAAAATGGATGGTCGAGGGTATAGAAACCCGTGCCCGCTTGCTGGATTCTGATGGGTTATTAAAGAACTCTTCGGATCCTTATTTGATGGTGCGCGATGCTTACTTCCAACGCCACGATTTTATGGCCAATGGCGGTAAGTTGGAGCCGGAAAATAATCCTAATGCGGCAACTATTCAAGATGAATTGGATTCTATAGATTAAATAACCCGAATTCTGGATAAGAAATTGACGAGAAGCCTGTTCCAGGAGCAAAGTTTTGGTGCACACCGAAAACAACTCCGAGGGGGAACAGGCTATGGACAAGTTAGTTGAAATTTTCTGTGATGTCGATGATTTTTGCCGTTTTTTTATTTCTCAATGGGAACAATTTTGTCTTGAGAGTGGGCATCGTTTACGCCGCCGACAAGGTCATATGTATCCCAGTGAAATCATGACCATTTTGATCCTTTTTCATATGTCGCATTACCGTGATTTTAAAAATTTTTATTTGAAACATATTTGGCAATACCACCACCGCGACTTCGCCACTTTACTCAGTTATACCCGTTTTATCAGCGTTGCCCCTTCCGTTTTGGTGCCATTATGCAGCTATCTGACTCAATTAAAAGGGAAACCCACAGGCATTGCTTTTATTGATTCCACCAGTTTGAGTGTCTGCCATAACATTCGCATCCCTCGACATAAGGTCTTTGCGGGGATCGCACAGCGTGGAAAAAATTCAATGGGATGGTTTTATGGTTTCAAATTACACTTGGTTGTCAATCATCAGGGGGAAATTCTCGCGCTTAAAGTCACGGCCGGTAATGTGGATGATCGGGAACCGGTTCGCGAATTAACCACAGAATTAATGGGTTCTCTTTACGGCGATAAAGGTTATCTGAGTCAGGAATTGGCGGACGATTTAGCCAACAGCGGTGTCACTTTCATCACGAAAAAACGGCGTAACATGAAAGCCCGTATGCAAGCTGAGTGGGATAAGATAATGTTAAAAAAGCGTTTTATCATTGAAACGATTAATGGCCAATTAAAATTAATTTCTCAGATAGAGCACTCTCGCCACCGAAGTATAAGAGGATTTATGTTGACCGTTTTAGGTGGACTGATCGCTTACTGCCTTAAATTGAAAAAACCATCACTGAAAGTTTTCTACTCAGAAGACGCTGTTCCAATGATGGCTTAAGCAGAATTCGGGTTAAATAGGTATCTATAATTAAAAAAGGATAGCGAGTGCTATCCTTTTTTAGGTTACGTTATTCGGTTAGAACACGTATTAGAACGAGTAGTTAAAGTTTATGCCATACAACCATGCGGTTCCTTTAGAATCAAACTCATATGGTCTATCGAAAGGAGCTGATGCATCCTCTTTCAATTTTTCGCTAACATGTACTTTCTTACCGCGCATATAGGAAACACCAACATCCACGGAAGCATCTTTATTGAACGCATAAGTGGTTCCTAAGCTAAACCAAAAACGATCTTGATCCGGAATGGAGATAGAACGATTTTTAGCTGGTACAGGGCTTTCATCAAAGGCGATACCGGTACGGAATGTCCAGTTATTATCATAATAGTAAGTTGTACCTAACGAGATACGGTAAGCATCGCGGAAACCTTCGTGCTTGTGGAATAAGGTAGCGCCAGAATCTTTGCTTTTCCCGCGTAATTCTTTAAATTCGCTCCAGCCTGTATATAAGAGGCTATAGTGAATTGCCCATTGTGGTGCAACGCGGTTATAGCCTGAGAGTTCCCACATATCAGGTAAGTTCAGATCCAGAGTACCTTTAATAGTATTGCCAGCGAGGCCATCGGAGAGCGCAGCGGGCATTTCATTGCTGTAATCCCCTTTTTTGAACTTAACTTTGACCTTGGAGCGATACGTCAGGCTATAACGGTTGTTTTCATCGTACTGATATAGGAGTCCTGCATTCCAGCCATAGCCCCAATCTTTACCTTCCAATTTGGCAGCTTCAGCAGTTGCTGGGATATTAAGTCCTATCGATCGGGATATTGCAGGACCAACTTCACCCATATAACGAGTGATTTTGGCATCGGCATAAACAGCATTGACACCTAAGCCAAAGCTAAACTGATCATTAAATTTGTAAGCACCACTTAGATTAAAGTTTAACGTTTTGAGTGATGTCTTCCCACCACTTAGGCCAGCAGGATAATTATTACTGAATTCTGTGGATAAACCAAAGTTGCTTATGGCAGATGCGCCAACATACCATTGATCATTGATAGGTGTAATAAAATGTAGGTTTGGGATCCAGGCATGTGGTGCGATGTTTTTAGCATCTGTGCTCTGACCAGTCACAGGTGACTTTCCGGTAATATCAACATTTGGGTTGACATAAATCAAACCACCAGAAAACGATGGGTTGTTAAATAAGGTCATGGCCGCAGGGTTACGACTGCCTACGGAAGCGTTATCTGCAACGGCACCTGCCCCAGAAAATGCACGGCCTAGTCCTGATGATGAATATTCATTCAATTGAAAACCAGCAGCACTAGCGTTGGATGAGAGGATTGCAACCGCCACTGCTAACGCTGAACGTGTAAATAGGTTTTTCTGGTCCATAACCAAAACCTCATTGTCTAATTATTATTAACATGCCACTCAAGTAGCTGAGAGCGCGGGATTGTAGAGTCGATTTGTCGCAATGACAACAATGACAAATCAGACCAGCGAACGAAGTATAGGCTTGATAATAGAATATGTTGCAATAATGTTTTCTAAATATAACTAAAATGATTCTTAAATTGGGACTTGCTTAACAAAAAATAGACATCTTCCGTTAATGAAGTGTAAACGGATTTCTGAAGGCGTGGTCAGATCAATAAATCGTGAGATAAATAGCTCCAAACAGCGTAAGTGCTGGTTATCGGTAGTTAGGAGAACGTAGAATTATCAGCAAGTTTTTTTAGCCGGAGAGAAATTAAATGTCTGATGCGATTAACCGTTGTCGTGCCGAAGAAACGGCTGCCTGCTGTTGTGTTGATGTGGGAACAGTGATTGATAATGAAGATTGTACCGCTTCTTACCAGTGTCTTTTTGCGAGTGAGCAAGAAGCAAAAGTTATGCTTAATATGTTGATAAAAAAGGTAAAATTAGTGGAGTCTGATCCGTGTGTTATACACCACAGTATCGAAGCGGTTGATGATGGAATGCAATTATCTGTGGATTTTACCTTTAGTTGTCAAGCAGAAGCCCTCATTTTTCAATTAGGCTTGCGTTAATTTACTCTGAACAACGGTTTTCTCATTGTTTTACCATATCAAACAGTGAGAAAATTGCTTGTAACGGATTGTAAATCATTGCCTTTTCTTTTTACTCCTGTCGCTTATTCCTCATTTAAGTTGTATAAATTATAAATAGTTTAAAGTTGAGTTTGTTCTCATTTTTAGTTTATACCTATTTGCTATTTTCCAACATTGCGTTAACAATGCATCATCAGGTCTGACCTCTTATGAGGTGGGTAAATATTTTTAATCAATTGATTTAGTTAATAATAATGAGGAGTTGCTATGGGGCGTTCTTCAACAAAAGTCATACCACAAAGGGAACGTGTAGCTATTGTCAGCGGGTTACGCATTCCTTTTGCGAAACAGGCAACTTTCTACCACGGTATTCCGGCTGTTGACTTAGGAAGGGCTGTTGTAAGCGAACTGGTCATGAGGAGCGGTTTGTCGCCTGAGAAGATCGACCAATTGGTTTTTGGACAGGTTGTTCAAATGCCGGAAGCACCGAATATTGCAAGGGAAATTGTCTTGGGGGCAGGCTTAAGTGTGAATACTGATGCCTATAGTGTTTCCCGTGCCTGTGCGACAAGTTTTCAGGCAATTGCAAACGTGGCTGAAAGTATTATGGCAGGGGTAGTCAATATAGGGATCGCTGGGGGTGCAGATTCCTCATCCGTTTTGCCCATCGGAGTGACTAAGTCATTGGCACGCACATTAGTTGACATGAATAAAGCCAAAAGTCTTTCCCAACGATTAAAATTACTCAGCCGTTTGAAATTACGTGATTTATTGCCTGTATCCCCTGCTGTTGCTGAATATTCCACCGGATTGAGAATGGGGGATACCGCGGAGCAGATGGCAAAAACTTATCATATCAGTCGTGAAGAGCAGGATGCATTGGCGCACCGTTCACATGTGCTGGCGGCTAAAGCCTGGGAGCAAGAATTTTTGCAAGAGGAAGTCATATCGGCATATTTCCCGCCATACAGTCAAACACTGGCAGAAGATAACAACATCAGAAAAAATTCAACTTTGGCTTCTTATGCCAAATTGCGCCCCGCCTTTGATCGCAAATATGGTACTGTCACAGCGGCAAACAGTACACCATTGACTGATGGCGCAGCGGCAGTGATGCTAATGCGTGAATCGGTTGCCAAAGATCTCGGTATGATTCCACTAGGATATTTGCGTAGTTATGCGTTTTCTGCCATCGATGTTTGGCAGGACATGTTACTGGGTCCGTCTTATGCAACACCACTGGCGCTGGATCGAGCGGGTATCACTCTGAATGAACTCACGCTTATCGACATGCATGAAGCATTTGCTGCCCAAACACTGACGAATTTAAAAATGTTTGCCAGTGAGAAATTTGCCCGCGAAAAGTTGGGACGTACTCAGGCAATGGGTGAAGTGGATATGGACAAGTTCAATGTATTAGGGGGATCAATTGCTTATGGGCATCCATTTGCAGCGACAGGAGCCAGAATGGTTACCCAGACATTGAATGAATTGCGTCGCCGCGGTGGTGGTCTTGGGCTAACGACAGCTTGTGCTGCGGGTGGTTTGGGTGCAGCAATGGTATTGGAGGTAGAATAATGGCTCAGACTGAAAAAGAAACGGTTATTTCAGCAGCAGTGCAACCTGAACAATCAGTATTCCGTTTTTCTGTCAGGGACGACAAGGTGGGGATTATTACCATTGATGTAGCAGGAGAGAAAGTCAACACACTGAAAGCTGAATTTGTTGAACAGTTCTTGACAGTGTTTGAAAAAGCGCAACAAGTTTCAGGCTTGAAAGGGCTGGTTATTGTATCCGGCAAGCCAGATACCTTCATTGCTGGTGCAGATATTAGCATGATAGCTAACTGCCAAACCCAGGAAGAAGCAACAAAATTGGCTGAAAAAGGCCAAAAACTATTTGCGCAGCTTGCTAATTATCCTTTACCTGTTGTCGCTGCGATCCATGGCGCGTGCTTAGGCGGTGGGCTGGAGTTGGCATTGGCTTGCCATGCACGTATTTGTAGTTTGGATGAGAAAACCCGCCTTGGTTTGCCGGAAGTACAGCTTGGGCTATTACCAGGTTCAGGCGGGACGCAGAGATTACCTCGTTTGATTGGTGTCAGTGCTGCTTTGGACATCATATTGACAGGCCGTCAGCTCAAGGCAAAACAGGCGCAACGGTTGGGTGTTGTGGATGATGCGGTTCCTTTAGATATCTTGCTGGATGTTGCGGTGCAATATGTTAAAAAAGGCATCGTGAAGCGTAAGCCATTGGCATGGTCGCAGCGTATACTGGCAAGTACATTGGGTCGGCCATTGTTATTCCAGATGGTTCATAAAAAAACGCGAGAAAAAACGCGTGGTCATTATCCCGCACCAGAGAAAATCATCAATGTGATTTGTGCCGGCCTGGAAAAAGGCTCAGAGAAAGGTTTTCAGCTTGAAGCCAAGGCATTTGGTGAGCTGGCGATGACGCAGGAATCAGAAGCATTGCGAAGTCTATTTTTTGCTTCTACAACATTGAAGAACGAAACTGGCTCTTCAGAACAGCCCGCCGAAATCAAACATGTAGGGATTTTGGGAGGAGGCTTGATGGGGGGCGGTATTGCCAATGTAACCGTAACGCGAGGAAATCTGCCTGCTCGCATCAAAGATATTCATGAGAAAGGCATCAATCAGGCATTGAAATATACATGGGATCTTCTCTCTAAACGGGTAAAACAGCGTCGTTTGAAATCCAGTGAGCGTTCCCATCAGATGTCATTATTGACAGGAACCACGGATTACAGTGGATTCAAACAGGTTGATATTGTAGTCGAAGCAGTATTTGAAGATTTAGTATTGAAACGCAAAATGGTTGCAGAAATTGAAGAGCATACCAAACCTGAAACTATTTTTGCATCTAACACTTCTTCATTGCCAATCCATAAGATCGCTGAAGCTGCGACTCGGCCAGAACAGGTGATTGGTCTTCACTATTTCAGCCCTGTAGACAAAATGCCGTTGGTGGAAGTTATTCCACATGCGGGAACGAGTGAAAAAACGATCGCAACTGCTGTAGCGTTAGCCAAAAAACAGGGAAAAACAGCGATTGTTGTCGGGGATAAAGCAGGCTTTTATGTGAACCGAATTCTGACACCTTACATTAATGAGGCTGGTTATTGTGTATTGGAAGGTGAGCCGATTGAACATATTGATAATGCTTTAATGAATTTCGGTTTTCCTATTGGCCCTATCAATCTGCTGGATGAAGTTGGCATAGATGTAGGCACCAAAATTATCCCTGTTTTGGTAGAAGAATTGGGAAGCCGATTTGAAGCGCCAGAGATTTTGGCTGCAATTTTGAAGGATGACCGAAAGGGTAAAAAGAATGGGCGCGGTTTTTATTTGTATGCGAATAAAAAAAGCTCATTCTGGCCTTTTGGCAAAAAATCCAATAAAGAAGTGGACACATCGATTTATTCCTTATTAAAAATTAAGCCAGATATAAAAATGTTACCTGCTGACATTGCCCAGCGTTGTGTCATTCTGATGCTGAATGAAGCAGTACGCTGTTTGGATGAGGGCATTATCAGAAACCCCCGTGATGGTGATATTGGCGCTGTATTTGGCATCGGATTCCCGCCATTCCTGGGAGGACCATTCCGTTATATCGATAAGCTTGGCAGTGATAAAGTTGTAGAAACTTTACGTCGTCTGGTGCCGCAATACGGAGAAAGATTTACTCCTTGTGAGCGTTTAGTCCAGATGGCTGAACAGAAAAAGAAATTTTACGCATAACTTGAATTTTATTTTTAATAATCAGTCGGATCGGCTCTGTTAATTTAGAGCCGATTTTTTATGTTAATTAATTGTTTGTTCATGGGTTTTATTGAGTATATAAAAATAATCATACGGCATAACAATAGAGAGAGATAAATTTTTTTAGTCATTTTATTTACCTTGGTTTTAAGGCAGAATGCCAATTAGCTCTCATTGAAACGTTTTTATACTCTTTGTAAATCTATAGGGTATATGTCAAATATTCGCTTGATAATAGCACTTGAACTTATCTATTAATTCAGTATAACCAATGACTTATCTCAATAATGGCAAATGTATGTTATTTTAAGACAAGTTTGCAATTAAACTCGACGGTGAATTATGTACGTTTTTATTATGCGTCACGGTGATGCTGCTTTGAATGCAATCAGTGATGTAGCGCGGGAACTGACATCCCAGGGGTGCCAAGAATCACAGAAAATGGCTTATTGGCTTTCGCAGCAATCGCCTGATATTGATTGTGTTTTGGTCAGCCCTTATGTCCGTGCAGAACAAACATTAAAAGTAGTACGGGAAAATTTGGTGCTTCCTGACAATGAAGAAATACTGGCTGAGTTAACGCCATCAGGTGATGTTGCTCTGGTTGCCAGCTATTTACATGTGTTGTCAACACAGGGGCATCAATCTGTATTGGTGGTTTCTCATTTACCGTTGGTCGGCTATTTGGTTTCTGAGCTTTGCCCTGAACAAACGCCGCCGATGTTTGCTACATCCAGCATTGCTTGTGTTGAGTTGGATCATCAGACAGAAAAAGGGTGTCTGTTATGGCAAACATCCCCAGCACAATTAGCGGCGAAATCCTAACCAGACACCTTAATTATTAGACAATTGAATTAAATATAACAACCAAATTAGCGCCGCGTAAACTCATCCATTTCCACCAAAATGAGTAACGCAGCGTTCCCTCCCCACTCTTTGGGAGCCTGATGGAAAGCAATAATATCAGGATGTTGGGCAAGCCATAACGGGGCTTGTTGTTTGAGAATATGTTTACCATGACCATGCATAACGCAGGCACAATAGACGTGTTCACGACGACAGGCAGCGATTAATGCCCCAATTTCTTGTTTGGCTTGTAACTGAGTTAACCCATGTAAATCCAGAAAAAGTTCAGGGGAATAATCTCCGCGGCGCAATTTCTTTAATTCGTAATGACTGTCACCTTCCCGAATATAACGAGTCGGGCCTTCCATATCCAAATTTGGCTGGAACTCATCGGAAAAATAGTAACTGGCATCCGCTTGCTCTTGCATCAGGCGCTCAGGGGCAACATGGTTAATTTTTTTTCTTTTCGGGGGATGGGAAACCGTATCTTGCGCGATACAACGGGTTCCTGTAACAGACGTTCTGAATAGACTGATGTCTTCTGAGTTTAGTTGATATTTCTTCTTCATTACACATTCATTTACTCACAGCTTTTGGCAAGTGTACATGATTTTTTGTGATTTTTCTTGGCCGTTATCATTTTAAGTAACAAATTGTTCACAAAATGATTTGACAATTAGGTTTGGTTATAAAATAAATGTATATACAACATGAGTTCTGATACAAACAAGAAAAATAACAGGATAGTACAATGTCGATTGAATTAAGAGACACTGATGTCATATGGCGTAATGCCAAACTTGCCACAATGAACCCTGCAATTAAAAGCGTCGATGGTGAAAGTCATTACGGCATGTTAGAACAGCATGATCTTATTGTGCGAGATGAAAAAATCTTAGCGATTTTGCCGACAGATAGCGTACCAGCCAACCAATGTAAAATCATTGACGCAGAGCAGCGCTTGATCACACCTGGCTTAATCGATTGCCACACTCATTTAGTTTTTGGTGGCAACAGAGCCTCTGAGTGGGAACAACGCCTGAATGGGATTTCTTATGAAGAAATCAGTGCTAAAGGGGGAGGTATTAATTCCACAGTGAATGCCACCCGCAATAGTTCGGCTCAACAGTTGGAAAACGTATCCCAGAAGCGTCTCAATGCATTGATGGCTGAAGGGGTGACAACAATTGAGATGAAATCAGGTTATGGATTAGATCTGGCAACTGAAGAAAAACAGTTGAAGGTTGTGCGGGCATTGGCACAGAAAAATCCCATCGAAATTAGCCCAACATTACTTTCTGCCCATGCTGTCCCCCCTGAATATAAACATAATCCTGATGCTTATATTGACTTAGTTTGTGATTCCATCCTGCCTACTCTCTGGCAAAAACAGTTATTCGAAGCTGTAGATGTATTCTGTGAAACAGTGGGTTTCAATCTGAGCCAGACCAAACGCCTGTTTGCAACAGCAAAACGCTTAAATATTCCCGTAAAAGGTCATGTTGAGCAACTTTCCAATTTGGGAGGAAGTGAACTGGTTGCTGAATATCAAGGTTTATCGGTTGATCATGTTGAGCACTTGGATGAAAAGGGAATTGAAGCCATCAGCCGTAGTGGAACCGTCGCCGTATTGTTGCCAGGGGCATTTTATTTCCTGAGAGAAACTCAACGCCCTCCTATTGCATTATTGCGCCAATATGGTGTCCCAATGGCTATTTCGACAGATTTTAATCCCGGAACCAGTCCTTTTGCTTCTTTGCGCCTGATCATGAATATGGCTTGCGTACAATTTGGTTTGACACCAGAAGAAGTGTGGCAGGGAGTCACTATTCATGCCGCTCAGGCATTGGGGCGGGAAGAAAGTCACGGCCAATTAGCGGCAGGTTTTATGGCGGACTTTGTCGTTTGGGATGCTCAGAAACCCGTTGATATCTTCTATGAACTAGGACATAACCCGTTGGTTTATCGTATTTATCATGGCGAAATTACGCATCGTGATGACTTAAATAGCTTTAATTAATGGTGGTGAGGGAAAAATATGAATTTATGGCATCCAACATCAGAAAACATTTGGCAAGGGCGCAATGATCTCGTAGAAGCCAATAATGCCTTACGTCTGTTCCAGACAATAAAACAACCAGTCAGTTTCTCACCAGAAAAATTTCCTCATCACATTGCGCTATTGGGATTTGAATGTGATGAAGGCGTTAAACTTAATCAGGGACGTCCAGGAGCGAAATTGGGGCCAGAATATTTGCGCCAGTCGTTGGCAAATCTGGCGAGTTATGACGGCCATGATCAGTTGGTGGATTTGGGCAATATTCGCGCCAATTCTGGTGAGTTGAGTGAGGCACAGCAGGCGCTCAGTGATGCTGTCTATGAATGCCAGCAGCATAAGATGAAAACGCTGATTTTTGGTGGCGGGCATGAAACGGCATTTGCCCATGGGCTGGGAATTTACCGTGCGTTTTCGGAGCAGCGTGTCGGTATCATCAATTTTGATGCCCATTTGGATCTGCGAAATTCACCGCAACCTACATCAGGAACTCCATTTCGGCAACTTGCGCATTACTGCCAGCAACACCAGCGTCCATTTAATTACAGTTGTGTTGGTGCCAGTTTGGCATCAAATACTCAGGCATTACTGGATGAGGCTAATCATCTTGATGTCACCATTATCTGGGATACTCATTGTGTTGAATCTATGTTGGATAAGGTACAGCAGCAATTACAAGATATAATTAATCAGGTTGATATCATTTATATGACTATCGATTTGGATGTGCTGCCAATTTGGCAAATGCCAGCCGTTTCCGCACCTGCGGCGTTGGGAGTTCCGCTGGAGCGTTTATTGCCATTAGTGCAATTCATCTGTCAGAGTAAAAAATTGCAAGCTGTAGATTTAGTTGAGCTTAACCCTTTATATGATATTCAGGGAATGGGAGGAAAAGCGGCGGCTCGCCTTGCATGGCAGTTGGTACACTGGTGGAATAAATAGGCCAGTGGGAAGAGTAGCAAGTGAGAAGGAAGGGATAGTGACAGACGATTTACCAGATATATATACCAAGCCAGTACCTTTATATGCAAAAGTCAAACAAGCAATTATTGAGAAGATCTATACAGGGGAATGGAAACCGCATGATCGGGTTCCTTCGGAAGCGGAGCTAGTCAGGCAATTTAATTGTAGCCGTATGACAGCTAATCGGGCATTGAGGGAGCTAACGGCAGAAGGTTTTCTGTTTCGTTTGCAAGGCGTGGGTTCGTTTGTTTCTGAGCCGAAAGGTCAATCTGCGTTATTTGAAATTCACAGTATTGCCGATGAAATAGCTTCCCGCTCTAACCGTCATAATTGCAAGGTACTAAAACTCGCTGAAGTGAACGCCAGCATGACTCAGGCTGCCGAATTCAACATTGCAGTGGGAGCGCCTCTCTACCATTCTATTATTGTACATTATGAAAATGATGTACCTGTGCAAATTGAAGATCGCTTCGTCAATGTTCGGGCAGCACCGGAATATTTGCAGCAAGATTTCCGTCAGCAAACAGCCCATGATTACTTATCCCGAGTAGCGCCATTGACGGAAGGAGAACATATTGTTGAAGCTGTCGCGGGAGATGCCCTCTCTTGCCGATTATTACAAATTGAGGCAAATACACCTTGTTTGTTAATCAGCCGGCGAACCTGGTCGAAAGAATTTATTGTTTCCAGTGCCAGGTTATTGTTTCCCGGACATCGATATAAATTGAAAGGACGTTTCAGTTCATAAGTTTCCTTATACTGAAAAAACTAAGCTGCAAAAACCTCTTTTCCCTTATTTAGGTGGAAGAGGTTTTTTTACTAATTAACCCGAATTCTGCTTAAGCCATCATTGGAACAGCGTCTTCTGAGTAGAAAACTTTCAGTGATGGTTTTTTCAATTTAAGGCAGTAAGCGATCAGTCCACCTAAAACGGTCAACATAAATCCTCTTATACTTCGGTGGCGAGAGTGCTCTATCTGAGAAATTAATTTTAATTGGCCATTAATCGTTTCAATGATAAAACGCTTTTTTAACATTATCTTATCCCACTCAGCTTGCATACGGGCTTTCATGTTACGCCGTTTTTTCGTGATGAAAGTGACACCGCTGTTGGCTAAATCGTCCGCCAATTCCTGACTCAGATAACCTTTATCGCCGTAAAGAGAACCCATTAATTCTGTGGTTAATTCGCGAACCGGTTCCCGATCATCCACATTACCGGCCGTGACTTTAAGCGCGAGAATTTCCCCCTGATGATTGACAACCAAGTGTAATTTGAAACCATAAAACCATCCCATTGAATTTTTTCCACGCTGTGCGATCCCCGCAAAGACCTTATGTCGAGGGATGCGAATGTTATGGCAGACACTCAAACTGGTGGAATCAATAAAAGCAATGCCTGTGGGTTTCCCTTTTAATTGAGTCAGATAGCTGCATAATGGCACCAAAACGGAAGGGGCAACGCTGATAAAACGGGTATAACTGAGTAAAGTGGCGAAGTCGCGGTGGTGGTATTGCCAAATATGTTTCAAATAAAAATTTTTAAAATCACGGTAATGCGACATATGAAAAAGGATCAAAATGGTCATGATTTCACTGGGATACATATGACCTTGTCGGCGGCGTAAACGATGCCCACTCTCAAGGCAAAATTGTTCCCATTGAGGAATGAAAAAACGGCAAAAATCATCGACATCACAGAAAATTTCAACTAACTTGTCCATAGCCTGTTCCCCCTCGGAGTTGTTTTCGGTGTGCACCAAAACTTTGCTCCTGGAACAGGCTTCTCGTCAATTTCTTATCCAGAATTCGGGTTAATTATTGTAACGATAATGTAAAATCAATGTGATGTTAAACACAAAACAAGTAAAAATATTTACCTGTTTATCATGAAACAGATCAATATCATCTTTTTGATTTTTATCAAAAAAATATTTTACCCGCATCATTAACTTTATCTCTGTCACATTTTTGCCTATTGAATGTACATGTATATACAACTATACAGTTAACAAAATTCACAACGATGAGATAGGAAAAAACCGTGACGATGCAAAATAATAAATTCAGCAACGTAACCATTCGCGCTCCCAGAGGAACGCAACTCACAGCAAAAAGTTGGCTAACCGAAGCCCCACTTCGTATGCTCATGAATAACCTTGATCCCGATGTAGCAGAAAACCCTCATGAATTAGTGGTTTATGGTGGCATTGGTCGTGCAGCCAGAAACTGGGAATGTTATGAAAAAATCGTTGAAACCTTAAAGGATCTGGAAAGTGATGAAACCCTGCTGGTGCAATCCGGTAAACCTGTGGGGGTGTTCAAAACCCATGAGAATGCTCCGCGTGTATTAATTGCTAACTCGAATTTGGTTCCACACTGGGCGACATGGGAACATTTTAACGAGCTGGATGCCAAAGGGCTGGCTATGTATGGCCAGATGACCGCCGGTAGTTGGATTTATATTGGCAGTCAGGGCATTGTTCAGGGAACTTACGAAACGTTTGTCGAGGCAGGCCGCCAACACTACAACGGCAATTTAACCGGACGTTGGATATTGACGGCAGGTCTGGGCGGTATGGGGGGTGCCCAGCCACTGGCTGCGACATTGGCAGGTGCCTCTTCATTAACTATCGAATGTCAACAAAGCCGCATTGATTTTCGTCTGCGTACCAAATATGTGGATGAGCAGGCCGTTGATCTGGATGATGCTTTGGTGCGTATGGAACGTTATGCCCAAGAAGGTAAAGCAATATCCGTAGCATTGTGTGGCAATGCTGCAGAAATTTTGCCTGAATTAGTACGTCGTGGTGTGCGCCCTGATATGGTGACAGACCAAACCAGCGCCCATGATCCATTACATGGTTACTTGCCAGTAGGTTGGTCATGGGAAGCGTATTGCCGCCGTGCCGAAAGTGAGCCAGAAGAGGTGATCCAAGCGGCAAAAGCGTCAATGGCTGTACACGTTGAAGCCATGCTGGCCTTCCAGAAACAGGGTATACCTACCTTCGATTATGGTAATAATATCCGCCAAATGGCGAAAGAGATGGGTGTTGATCATGCCTTTGATTTTCCCGGATTTGTTCCCGCTTACATTCGCCCTCTGTTCTGTCGTGGCATCGGTCCTTTCCGGTGGGCGGCACTTTCCGGTGAACCTGAAGATATTTATAAAACCGATGCTAAGGTAAAAGAGCTGCTGCCGGATGATGCCCATTTACACCGTTGGTTAGATATGGCGAGAGAGCGCATCAGTTTCCAGGGCTTGCCTGCACGTATTTGTTGGGTGGGGTTGGGGGATCGTGCCAAATTAGGTTTAGCATTCAATGAGATGGTTCGCCGTGGGGAACTTTCCGCACCCATCGTGATTGGCCGTGACCATCTGGATTCCGGCTCTGTCGCCAGCCCTAATCGTGAAACTGAATCCATGCAAGATGGTTCTGACGCAGTTTCTGACTGGCCATTACTGAATGCCTTACTGAATACGGCTGGTGGTGCGACATGGGTTTCCCTGCATCATGGTGGTGGTGTTGGTATGGGATTTTCTCAACATTCCGGCATGGTCATTGTTTGTGATGGAACAGATGAAGCGGCTGAGCGGATTGCTCGTGTATTACACAATGATCCAGCAACGGGCGTTATGCGCCATGCCGATGCGGGCTATGAATTGGCTATCCAGTGTGCGAAAGAGCAGGGGCTAAACCTGCCAATGTTAAACCTGCCAGCGAATGATGCGAAATAAGGAGCGTTGTTAAAATGAAAAATATTACTATTCATCCAGGAAAAATGACGCTTGACGAATTACGCCATGTTTATCAGCACCCTGTTCACATTCGTTTAGATGAACACTGCTTTCCTGCGATTGAAAGCAGTGTCGCTTGTGTGAATCGCATCATCAGTGAAAACAGAACGGCTTATGGCATCAATACCGGTTTTGGCTTGCTGGCGAATACCCGTATTGCAGAACAGGATTTGGAAGAGTTGCAGCGTTCTATTGTATTATCACATGCTGCGGGAGTGGGTGAGCCGTTGCCGGATGAAATTGTCCGCTTGATTATGGTATTGAAAATTAATAGCCTTGCCCGTGGTTATTCTGGCATTCGTCTGGAAGTCATTCAGGGATTGGTTGCCTTGGTTAACGCTGAAGTTTATCCCTGTATTCCGAGCAAAGGTTCGGTAGGGGCTTCCGGTGACTTAGCGCCATTGGCACATATGAGCCTGTTATTGTTGGGAGAAGGTAAAGCCCGCTATCGTGGTGAATGGCTGCCGGCAAACGTGGCACTGGAAAAAGCAGGCCTTGCGCCGATGTGTTTGGTTGCAAAAGAAGGGCTAGCACTGCTTAACGGTACGCAGGTTTCTACAGCCTTTGCCTTAAAAGGGCTATTTGCCGCAGAAGATTTACTCGCATCAGCGATTGTTTGTGGCGCCCTGTCTGTTGAAGCTGCTCTTGGTTCCCGTAAACCGTTTGATGCACGTATCCATGAAGCACGGGGTCAGAAAGGCCAGATTGATGTGGCAGCCCTTTACCGTTTGGCCTTAGAAGAACAAAGTGAGATTTGTGAATCCCATAAAGACTGCCCTAAAGTCCAGGATCCTTATTCATTACGCTGCCAGCCACAGGTCATGGGCGCTTGTTTAACCCAAATCCGCCATGCTGCTGATGTCATCATGGTTGAAGCCAATGCAGTCTCTGATAACCCCCTGGTATTTACTGAAGAAGATGAAGTGATTTCTGGTGGTAATTTCCACGCGGAACCCGTCGCTATGGCATCGGATAATCTGGCTATTGCGCTGGCAGAAATCGGTTCATTATCAGAACGCCGCATTGCCTTGCTGATGGATAGCAATATGTCCCAGTTGCCCCCATTTTTAGTCGAAAACAGCGGTGTTAACTCCGGTTTCATGATTGCACAGGTAACTGCGGCTGCGCTGGCAAGTGAGAACAAGGCGCTGGCGCATCCTTCCAGCGTCGATAGCCTGCCGACATCTGCCAATCAGGAAGATCACGTTTCAATGGCACCCGCCGCAGGCCGTCGCCTGTGGGAGATGGCAGATAACGTGCGTGGGATCTTGGCGATTGAATGGTTGACAGCTTGCCAGGGCATGGATTTTCGTCATGGCTTGAAGAGTAGCTCGATCTTAGAAAAAGCTCGCCATATTCTTCGTGATAAAGTTGCACATTATGATAAAGACCGCTTTTTCGCACCGGATATTGATGCAGCAATCCAGTTGTTGGCTGAGCAGCAACTTTCTGCTTTGTTGCCGACTGGAAATATCTTAGAAAAATAAGTACAAACACATCGTTTCTGGCCGGATAAAATCCGGCCTTATCGTAGTATTTATCTCTTCCAATCTAATAATAAAAGACACAAGGATAAATCATGCAAAACATTTCACAACTCAAGCGCGGGTTAAGCGTTCGCCACATTCGGTTTATGGCATTGGGTTCGGCAATTGGCACAGGTCTTTTCTATGGTTCAGCGGGAGCGATTAAAGCCGCGGGCCCTGCGGTATTGCTGGCTTATGCCATTGGCGGTGCAGCCGTTTTTATGGTCATGAGGGCATTGGGGGAAATGGCGGTACATCGCTCTGCGCCAGGCTCTTTCTCTTATTATGCCACCCAATACTTAGGGCCATTGGCGGGTTTTCTGACCGGATGGACTTACGTATTTGAAATGCTGGTTGTTTGTCTTGCTGACGTCACCGCATTTGGTATTTATATGAAGCTCTGGTTTCCCCATGTTGACCAGTGGATTTGGGTACTTGGTATTGTCTTTTTCATCGGAGCAATTAACCTATGTAACGTCAAGGTATTTGGTGAAATGGAATTTTGGCTATCTATCATCAAGGTTGCTGCGATTATCGCCATGATTATCGGCGGTTTTGCCATCATGATGTATGGATTTGGTCAGGAAGCCGAGCATATCACGGGACTGTCGAATTTATGGGAACATGGTGGATTTATGCCAAACGGCATAGCGGGGGTGATTGCTTCGTTTACAGTCGTTATGTTTGCCTTTGGTGGCATTGAAGTCATCGGCATCACGGCCAGTGAAGCTAAAAATCCAGAAAAATCCATTCCACGCGCGATCAATGCGGTTCCGTTCCGTATCTTACTGTTCTATGTTCTTACACTGTTTGTTTTGATGTGCATTTATCCGTGGAATCAAGTGGGACAAAATGGCAGCCCATTTGTCCAGATATTCTCCAGCCTGGGAATTGACTCCGCAGCCAATATTTTAAATATTGTCGTCATTACTGCTGCAATTTCCGCAATTAACAGTGATATCTTTGGTGCCGGACGGATGATGTATGGCATGGCACAGGAAAAACAGGCCCCAGCCTCTTTTACCCAACTGACTAAAAACGGAGTACCGTGGGTTACTGTGCTGGCGATGTCAGGGATCTTGTTGGTGGGTGTCCTTTTGAATTATTTGTTGCCGGAACAAGTTTTTGTCATCATTGCTTCCATCGCAACATTTGCAACCGTTTGGGTATGGCTGATGATTTTGCTGTCACAATATGTTATGCGTCGAAAAATGCCGGCAGAAGAGGCTAAACAGCTTAAATTCCCTGTTCCTTTCTGGCCGGTTGCGCCGACTCTGGCCATTGCTTTTATGGCATTTGTTATTGCAGTATTAGGGTATTTCCCAAATACTCGGATTGCATTATACGTAGGGATAGTATGGATAATATTATTGACTGTTAGCTATTATTTATGGGTGAAAAAACCAAGTCATGGCTAACCCTCCCATATCACCCTAAGATAACTCGGTGTTAAGAAAGCTGATTTGTGTTCTGGATCATGGCAAACTAACGAGTTGATATATCTTTTTTGTTGTTTGGAGGTGTTTTTTGGACAAAATTTTAGTCGATGAGGCTGTTGCAGAGCTGCGTACCATTTTAGATATGTTGCGTTGGTCTACTAGCCGTTTTAGCGAATCGGATATCTATTGTGGACATACTGCATGTAATCCTTGGGACGAGGCTTTGCAATTAATTCTCCCTTCATTGCGTTTGCCTATGGATGTCCCTGATTCGATGATGGCTGCACGCCTGACATCTACAGAGCGTCAACGCATCGTGGAACTTGTCTTACGTCGTATTAATGAACGTGTTCCAGTTGCTTATTTGATAAATCGAGCCTGGTTCTGTGGTCATGAATTTTATGTCGATGAGCGAGTTCTGATTCCACGTTCACTGATTAGAGATGTGATTGACAACCATTTTGAAGGACTTATCTCACGTCAGCCATCGACAATTTTGGATCTTTGTACAGGGAGCGGTTGTATTGCAATCGCCTGTGCTCATGCCTTCCCTGAAGCCGAAGTTGATGCTGTTGATATTTCTCCAGATGCTTTGGAAGTTGCGGAAATAAATATAGAGAATCATAAACTTTCTCACCGTGTAATCCCGATTCGTTCAGATCTATTTCATGATATACCATCAGTGAAATACGACATCATTGTCACTAATCCTCCGTATGTCGATGAAGAAGATATGAGTGATTTTCCTCAGGAATACGATCATGAACCTGAATTAGCCATGGCTGCCGGTATTGACGGGTTAGATTTGGTTCGTCGTATTCTGGCCACAGCTCCGGATTTCCTTTCAGAAGATGGAATACTGGTATGTGAAGTAGGTAACAGTATGGTACACCTGATTGAGCAATACCCTGAAGTACCATTCAAATGGCTGACATTCGAACATGATTATGGTGATGGTGTTTTCGTGATAACTCGCCAGCAGCTTGTTGAATATAAAGACTATTTCCAGCAATTCAAAGACTGATATTTTTTCATTCATCCAATGGTTAAAACGGATGTTTCATATAAATTGAACCTATATCCAGTGGATTTTCGGGTCGTAGCTAGCAATATTGTTGCTCGAAAAATTAAGGATAAAAGGCAAATAAAATTACTGAAATAAGATAGGTTTTAATCATTGGGTGAGTTATTGTTATTCGCTCTTTTTAAATGTACAGAAATGATGGCAGGGTAGGCATGGCAGGAAATAGTATTGGGCAGTTTTTTCGTGTCACCACATTTGGTGAATCTCACGGGATCGCACTGGGATGCGTTGTCGATGGTGTTCCACCAGGCATTGCTATTACAGAAGCTGACTTACAAATTGACTTGGACAGGCGCCGTCCGGGAACCTCCCGTTATACGACACAGCGTCGTGAACCCGATCAAGTTCGCATTCTTTCTGGTGTTTTTAACGGGGTGACAACAGGTACTAGCATTGGCCTGATGATTGAAAACACCGATCAGCGTTCACAAGATTACAGTGCGATTAAAGATGTTTTCCGCCCAGGCCATGCTGACTATACCTACGAACAGAAATATGGACTGCGTGATTATCGTGGTGGTGGACGTTCATCTGCCCGTGAAACCGCCATGCGCGTTGCAGCAGGGGCAATTGCTAAAAAATATCTATTCGAAAAACACGGTATCCTTATTCGTGCTTGTCTGACCCAAATGGGCGATATCCACTGTGAACTGAAAGATTGGGATCTTGTAGAACAAAATCCTTTTTTCTGCCCGGATGAGAGTAAGTTGACTCAGCTTGATGAATTACTTCGGACATTGAAAAAAGAGGGAGATTCCATCGGTGCGAAAGTAAGTGTGGTTGCCGAAAACGTACCGGCTGGATTGGGTGAACCGATTTTTGACCGTTTGGATGCCGACCTTGCGCATGCTTTGATGAGCATTAACGCGGTAAAAGGTGTTGAAATTGGTGAGGGTTTCGGTGTTATCAACTTACGTGGCAGTGAAAACCGTGATGAAATGACGACACAAGGATTTACCAGTAATCATGCCGGTGGCATTTTAGGCGGAATTAGCAGTAGTCAGCCGATTGTTGCGCATATCGCCTTGAAACCGACATCCAGTATTATGGTGCCAGGCAAGACTATCAATCGTCAGGGAGAAGAAGTAGAAATGGTGACTCGCGGCCGACATGATCCTTGCGTCGGTATTCGTGCAGTACCCATCGCAGAAGCAATGATGGCAATTGTACTGATGGATCACTTACTGCGCCAGCGGGCACAATGTGCCGATGTGACTCCACCGCTTCCATGTTGGTAGTCAGGGAAGCTACACACTCGGCTGGTGCTAAAAGGCATCATAATAATGGACACGCAGTTTTCTGGTGAAATGCATAATGGAATGGTCATTATTGGGAACGGAAATTTACGCTCTTCTCTTTTTGGTTGCGATGGTGGCGGGATTTATCGATTCCATTGCTGGAGGTGGTGGATTATTGACCATTCCGGCGTTGCTATCGGTAGGGGTTTCTCCTGTTCAGGCGCTGGCAACAAGTAAATTACAGGCTATAGGTAGCTCTTTTTCTGCCAGTCTCTATTTTATCCGCCGTGGCGTAGTGGATTTGCGTTCTCAGCGTTTTGCTATCTTCATGATGATAATTGGCGCCATGTTGGGCGCTTTGTTGGTTCAATTTATCTCACCGGATTTTCTGCGTTATTTATTGCCGGTGCTGGTAATCATTATTGGTCTTTATTTCCTATTGGTGCCGAATATTGGAGCAGAAGATCGGCAACATCGTCTTGGCCCAATAGCATTTGGTTGTCTTGCCGGATGTGGTATTGGTTTTTACGATGGCGTGTTTGGGCCAGGAACGGGATCTTTTTTCGCACTCTCTTATGTCATGCTTTGTGGTTACAATTTAGCAAAAGCAACGGCTCATGCCAAAGTACTAAACTTTGCATCTAACATCGGAGCCTTGGGATTCTTTGTTCTTGGTGGACAGATCTTATGGCTGGCAGGAATTGTGATGCTAATAGGACAAATAATCGGTGCGCGATTTGGAGCGAGTTTAGTACTGAGCAAAGGGAAGAAACTCATTCGTCCGCTGTTGGTGACAATTTCCTTTTTGATGAGCATCAAACTGCTTTATGATCACCACGGAGATGCAGTCCGTTCTTGGCTGGCATTTTATTTTTGATTTAGGATCTGGCATTAATACATGACTGCACATCATTATCAGCAACTGGTTGAAATTTTTGATAATTGTTTTAGCAATGACTATAACACTCGTTTGATAAAAGGTGATGATGAGCCGATTTATCTACCGGCAGATAATGAAGTGAACTATAACCGGATAGTGTTTGCCCACGGATTTTATTCTAGTGGATTACATGAAATTTCTCATTGGTGCATTGCGGGCGAAGAGCGTCGCAAACTGATTGATTTTGGGTACTGGTATTGCCCTGATGGGCGTGATGCCCAGACTCAAGGAGCGTTTGAAAAAGTGGAAATTAAACCGCAATCGCTGGAATGGTTATTCTGTGTAGCAGCGGGATTTCCCTTTAATGTCAGTTGTGACAACCTTGAAGGTGATTTTGAGCCGGATCGCCTTGCTTTTCAGCGGAAAGTGCATGCGCAAGTCATGCAATACCTCGAAAATGGGATACCCACACGCGCTGCACGCTTTATTCAAGGTCTGCAATCGTTCTACAATACGCCTCCATTAAAAGCAGAGCATTTTCCTTATCCGGAAGATCTCTTTGCTAACTGAAATTGATTTTGAGGAAAAAATAATGCTCGCAGAGTTTGAAACGCGTATTCTGGCGCAAATTGATGATATGGTTGAACATGCCAGTGATGATGAATTATTTGCTGGTGGCTACCTCCGCGGGCATCTGACATTAGCTGTTGCTGAATTAGAGCAAGAAGGTGCAAATACAGTTGAACAGCTCCATCAACGTGTTGAAGAAAGCATCCATAAAGCAATTAAAGCGGGAGAGCTGGCTCCACCAGATCAGATTTTGGTTTTGTCAACCTGGCAAAAACTGCTGGATAGTGCAAGAGCTTAATTTTTTGATATAAAAATAAATTTATTTAGGGCTATTCATATAGCCCTTTATTTTTTGCTTGAACCGAGGAAATCCCCACCTTTAATGACAAAAAAATTCGTAGTGCTTCTCAATATTGGAAATAAATAGTGATAATTAAATCTTTATTGATCTTTTTATAGTAAATATAAAGTATAGTAATCTGGTTTTTAAATCTATTCCGAATGTATTTTTGATTAAAATTAAAATAATTAGGGTGTTAATATATTGAGCGTGGTTAAAGGTAAATGGTGAGTAAAATAATTAAATTCTATTTTTTACTCTTATTTAAGAATGTTTTTACTTATCATTAAAATGATTTATAAATATATTTTATTTTAATGAGGGTTAATGGGATTATTTTATTATTTATTTTAAATAACTCTGTTATTAATAGAACGACTGATGATTAAAATAAGTGATGATGCTAAAGTTTTGACTATGATATGTTGATGGGAAGTGATTTGCCTGATTAACCAATTGAAAATTATAGATAATTAACTGGTTTAATAGGTGGGGTATTGTTATGTGAATCCAAGTTTCATTTTAATAAAAAATAAATTCCCTTTGGAAAGTCAAAATCAGAAAAGGATTCTTCAGGAAATAGTGACATGAAAATGGAAAATAATTTTGTTCAAAATGGTTACAATGATCATACTGAAAGTGACAAAATACTTTTATTACCTGAATCGATAAATACTGACTCATTGAAACTGGTTGAGAAAGAAGTGATGAATACAACACTGGAAAAAAGAGTTGAAAATCTGGGGTCTGACGTTGCTCAAATAAAAATGGATGTTGCTGTTATAAAGTCAAATTATGCAACAAAAGCGGATATTGAATCTATTAATTCATTGACTCATAAAGAAATATCTTCTATGCGAGGAAATATATTACCCTTGCAGAGTAATATGGGATCTGTAAGCAGTACTATATCGACCTTGCAGAGTGATATGGTAGCGGTACGTAGTGATATATCGACTTTACAGAAGGATATGGTAGCGGTACGTAGTGATATATCGACTTTGCAGAAGGATATGGTAGCGGTACGTAGTGATATTTCATCTATACGCAAGGATATATCATCTATACATCAGAAAATATCAACTGTAAGTGAGGATCTATCCAATAAAATAGTTGCTCAAACCAAATGGATGGTCACAATGATGTTTGGTTTTTCTGGTGTCATTATTGCAGCAATGAGGTTTATGATTTGAACACAATGCCTTCTATTCGCTTAACACAAAAATCAGATGTAACTCATTTACCCGCAGTAGAACATTCTGCTGCGAAATTATTTAGATTTATACCTGAACTGGCTTGGATAGTTGATGGCCATGTGCAAACGGAGCAGCAACATTTGGGCTATATTACGCAAGGCAATAGCTGGGTTGCCCTTAATGAAGAGTCTTGGCCTATTGGTTTTATTTTAGCTAAGCCATTAGATGATGGGTTACATATTATGGAGCTTTCTGTGCATGAAAGTTGGCAGAGAAAAGGTATCGGAAAGGCATTGATTGAAAAAGTAATTCAGGTTGCTGAACAACGCCATCTTAGCGCTGTGACATTAACAACTTTTCGTTATGTTAATTGGAACGCACCTTTTTATCATAAATTGGGATTTGAAATCTTAGATTCGCAGCAACTTTCTGAGCCATTGCAGCAAATACTACAAAGTGAAATTGATTATGGATTTGCTGAGGAACAACGTTGTGCAATGAAACGTTTGCTTACTATGACCACCATAGCTAAATAACATATTGAATTTGGAAAAATATCAGTTTTGGAAATAAAGACCGTGGGGGCACCAGGCATGATTATTTCCATACCTGATGCAATAGAGTAGACCACTTTAAGGTTTTTCTGTTCTGACTGCTTTGCCACGTAATAGCTTCCTAACCCAAAAGCGATTTGGATGTAAAGCCGCTAGTGTCTCATCATCAAGCGGTAGAGGTTCCGCAAAAATTTGGCTAGCCAATAATTCTGCACTTAAAGGAGCAGAACATAATCCACGTGAACCCAATGCACCAAGAACAAATAAGTCTGGGTAACAAGGAGATTCTTCAATGATTTTATTCGTATTTATTTGCAAAGATAAATTTGCATATTTATCCATAAGCTCACTGAAAACAGGAACATTTCCAACCATTGGCATATGATCCCGAATGACACAGCGGATACCCTGGCGAGACTTCTCTTCTGAAATGTCAGCTTCCTGTGGCCAATCAACATTAGGGAAACATTTTAATAAACGATCTCGATTTTCTTGTTGTTCGATAGAAGAGTACAGTGTATCTAACTGATTACGTTGATAACTGGCACCAAGACAGTGATATTGATTATTAGGATTAACGGGAGTCATGTAGCCATCGTAACACAGTACACTTTTCAATTGGTTTAGGCTATCTGTAGTTGGAATATGGCTAACTTGACCACGAACAGCGGTAACAGGGAGTTTTTTAGTCTGTTCAAATTGTGGCAGACAGTGACCATTAGTAATAATGACAACTTTGTGATCCTTGCATTGCAGGTTTTCCTTATGTTCAATCTGCAATTGCCAGCCGTTTTCACTTTGAATGAGCTGAGTGACTTTATGATTAAAATAGACCTGCATTCCACGTTGTTCAGCCAGTTTAATCACCGCTTGAGTCAGTTGTGCGGGATATAACCATCCTCCTTGTGGATAGTGAATGCCATCATAATTTACATCTAAACCACTTACATAGCTTAATTGGTTGCGGCTCATGCCGAGTGCAATTTCTTCTGGCCATATTGCCCGTAGCATTTTGCTGATTTTATTCGCGCTTTTTTCATCATAAGCTAATTGGCTGACACCACACCATTGGTGATCGAACGATACATTTTCGTCAATTAACTGATCGTACTGACGGCGGGCAAAAGTAAATGCTGATGTAAAGAAGCGTTCTAATGGATCGTCATTACCATTCAGTAAAGGGTAAAGAGCTCCTTGTTGATTGCCGGACGCATTTTGGGCAGGTTGGGCATCCTGGCAATACAGTGTCACTTTGGCACCACGGCGCAATAGTGCAAGTGCGGTCAGTGCGCTGGCAATACCGCCACCGATGATTGCAATATCATCGGTATGAGTCGCGGCTTTGCGAGAAAACCAAGGGATATGAGGTAAGGAACGTGGGGCGCTTAATGGAGATAAAATCCCAGTCAGCATTTCTCTTTTACGCCCAAATCCTTTAACTTTAGTGACACTGAAACCCGCTTCTTGTAATCCTCGGCGGACTATTCCGGCAGATGTAAAAGTGGCAAACGTACCTTCAGGACGGCAAAATTTTGCCATTGCAGCGAACAACTGTTCACTCCACATTTGTGGATTTTTTGCTGGCGCAAAACCATCTAAAAACCAGGCATCCACTTTCCCCGTCAGGTTTGAATTTATTTTCGGTAATAAATCATTTACATCGCCAAACCAAAGATCCAAGGTAATGGTGCCATTATCCAGAATAAATCTATGGCAACCCGCTAACGGTAAGGGCCATTGTTGGCATAGTTGTACAGAAAACTCCGCGAGTTCTGGCCAACGTTGGTGTGCTGTTTTCAGGTCAGTTGCTTTTAAGGGGTATTTTTCAAAACTGATATAATGCAGTCGTTTTAATGCAGCTTCAGGATATTGTTGTCTAAAATGAGAGAAAGATCGCCAAAGTGTCAGAAAATTCAATCCAGTACCAAATCCTGTTTCGGCAATAACGCACTCTGGGCGGGAATGAGTATTAAAACGTTGAGGAAAATGATTACCTTGCAAAAATACATACAATGTCTCTTCCAAGCCATCTTGATTTGAAAAATAAACGTCATCAAAATGCTCTGAAATGGGAGTGCCCTGCTCATTCCAGCTTAGGGTTGCGTTGTTGATAGTACTGCTTTTCACAATAATGCCTGTACTGTTGATAATAATATGTGGATTTTAACTGTCTTCATTTGGTAGCACCACTCATGGTAAAGCTTCAGAGTTGAGTCCAGATCAATTTTTCCTTGAATTTTTAACCTGATCGGACTTGTTCGGCGTACAAGTGTACGCTAAAGTGCAGGTGAATAAATCCCGCAGGTAAACATATTGATGAGGTAAGTAATGAAACGTGCAGTGATCACCGGTCTGGGTATTGTTTCCAGTATTGGTAATAACCAGAAAGAGGTGCTGGAATCTCTGAAAGAGGGCCGTTCCGGAATAACTTTCTCTGAAAAATTTAAAGAAATGGGCATGCGCAGCCATGTTTGGGGTAATGTAAAACTGGATACTTCTGGTTTGATTGACCGCAAAACTTTACGTTTCATGAGTGACGCATCTATTTATGCTTATCTGGCAATGGATGAGGCAATTAAAGATTCCGGCCTGTCCGATGAACAGGTTTCTAATCTTCGTACTGGATTGGTTGTTGGTTCAGGAGGAGGCTCTCCCTATAACCAAGTCGCTGGCTCAGATGGTATGCGTGCCCGTGGGTTGCGGGGTGTTGGGCCTTATATGGTCACTCGGGCAATGGCCTCTGGCGTATCAGCGTGCTTAGCAACACCGTTTAAGATCAAAGGAGTCAACTACTCCATCAGTTCTGCCTGCTCAACTTCTGCACATTGTATCGGTCATGCCGTTGAATTAATCCAACTCGGTAAGCAAGATATTATTTTTGCTGGCGGTGGTGAGGAATTAAGCTGGGAAATGGCTTGTGAATTTGATGCAATGGGAGCACTTTCCACTAAGTATAATGAAACACCCGAACTAGCCTCCCGTACTTATGATCAGGATCGCGATGGTTTCGTGATCGCGGGGGGGGCGGTATTGTTGTTGTTGAAGAATTAGAGCATGCATTAGCCCGTGGTGCACATATTTATGCTGAAATCATCGGTTATGGGGCAAATTCAGATGGCGCGGATATGGTCGCTCCTTCTGGAGAAGGCGCTGTACGTTGTATGAAGATGGCATTAGATGGTGTTGAAGGTGGAGTCGATTACGTTAATACCCACGGAACTTCGACACCAATTGGTGATTTGAAAGAACTGGAAGCCATTAGAGAAGTTTTTGGTGACAATACACCAGCCATTTCTGCCACCAAGGCGATGACAGGGCATTCATTGGGTGCAGCAGGTGCTCATGAAGCGATTTACAGCTTATTGATGTTAGAGCATGGAATTATTGCACCAAGCATCAATATTGAAAACCTGGATGAAAAAGCACTGGGTATGAATATTGTTACAGAACCTACCGAACGCGAGCTAAGAACAGTTATGTCCAATAGCTTCGGGTTCGGTGGTACAAATGCATCCCTGGTGATGCGCAAGTATTCAAACTAATTTTTTAAGCCATAAAAAATTAACAGCCAATCCATCAATTATGTGGATTGGCTATTTTTATTAAGAAGCCGTGATTTTATTACGGCGTTTATTAATGATGCGTAAAACGGGTGGGATGACAATCACCAATCCTGCCAGAACCAGCAAAACTTGTGTAATAGTGCTACTCCACAAGATCTCAAAATTTCCATTGCTGATTGATAGCGCTCGTCGTAGGTTTTGCTCCAGCATTTCACCTAAAACGAAGCCCAAGATCAGTGGTGACATTGGAAAATTCATTTTTCGAAGTATATAACCGAAAACGCCTAACCCAACCATCAACATCAGATCAAAAGTAGTACTGTGGACAGCATACACACCGACTGCGGAAACAATGGCGATTGAAGGAACCAAGAACCACATCGGAATACTTAGCATACGAGTAAATACCCCAATCATCGGAATATTCATGATAAGCAATAGCACGTTGGCAATCAATAAAGCAGCAATGAGACCCCAAACGATATCGGGCTGCTCTGTAAACATAGTAGGGCCAGGAGTAATATTATAAAGCGTTAAAGCACCTAACATGACTGCTGTTGTTCCTGAGCCGGGTACACCGAGCGTCAACATGGGGATGAATGAGCCACATGCTGATGCATTATTCGCAGCCTCTGGTGCAGCTACACCGCGGATATCACCTTTACCAAATGAATCACTGTTACCGCTGAGCCGTTTTTCGGTCATGTATGTAATTGCACTGGCGATTGTCGCTCCTGCACCGGGTAATATACCGACAAAAAAGCCGATCACTGAAGAGCGTAAGGTTGGCCCTACACACGTTGCCGCTTCTTTTCTATTGAATAGCAAGCGCCCTGTTTGTCTAATGACTTTTTGCCCCGTAGAAGTGCTCTCCAGCATCAACAAAATTTCACTGACAGAAAACAATCCGATTACGACGACAATAAATTGAATACCATCGGAAAGGTGCACATTATCAAAGGTGAAACGATAAACACCTGTATTGGCGTCCACCCCCACAGTTGCTAAAGCCAAACCGATTAAGGCCGCGAGTAGTGATTTTATGGGGTTTTGGCTCATCATACTGCCGAGACAAGCGATGGCAAATACCATGAGTGCAAAGTACTCAGCAGGCCCAAATGCCAGAGACCATTGCGCCAAAAGAGGGGCAAACAAGATGATACCCGTGATAGCTAAAAGTGAACCGCAAAACGAACTGACGGCAGAGATAGAGAGTGCAACGCCTGCTCGTCCCTGTTTTGCCATTGGGTAGCCATCAAGGGTTGTCATAATGGCAGCGGCATCTCCTGGTACATTCAGTAAGATTGAAGAGATACGCCCCCCATACTCACAACCGATGTAGACAGTTGCCAATAAAATTAGGGCAGATTCAGCGGGTAATTTTAATGCAAAAGCCAATGGCAGCAGGATTGCCACCCCATTGATGGGACCAAGCCCAGGCAGTAATCCAACAACAGTACCGATAAAACAGCCTATCAATGCAATGACCAGATTTTTGGGTACTAATGCGACTTCAAAGCCATGGCTCAGATAAATCCAAGTATCCATCGTTGTCTCCTTAGCTGAGCCAACTGCCGACGGGCAGAGTGACATCGAGCAGACGATCAAAAGCAAAAAAGAGCGAACTACCAAGAATTACACCAGAAATAATGGCAGCAAGGAGCGTGGCGTTAAAAAGTAATGCCACACAGATAGTCAATAATGTGGTGGCTAGTGGAAACCCTAGCCACTCAAATGACCATGCATAAATGGTGAGTGTGGCAATCAATAACACTAAGCGACGTAATACTTGTAGTGCCGGCCAGTCGACAAGATCAGGTTTTTTAAAGAGCAACAGTAAAGCACAGAATGCCATTAATGAAATAATAGCGATTGGAAACGGGCGAGGACCCAGAGGTTCATAGCTATATTCACTATGGATCCCCCATCCAACGACCAACCCTATTCCACATAACACCAGCCATACAGTAGCAAAGATACGATCGCTCATGGTGCTACCTCTGTTATTTCGCTAAACCAAAGGATTTGGCCATTTCATGGTACTGAATAACTTGTTTTTTCACATAGTCATCCAACTCTTTGCCAGTCATATTGAATTCAAATAATCCGCGCAATTCCCGTTGTTTTTTGAATTCAGTAGTTTGCTGGAGTTTTTTAAAAGTATCTACCCACCATTGATATTGTTCATCAGACACTTTTGGCCCTACATAAAAGCCACGAATAACAGGCCAAACAAGGTCATAACCCTGTTCTTTGGCTGTTGGGATTTTTGCCAGATCACCGTCCAGACGTTTATCTGCATAAACCGCGAGTATGCGAATTTTATCGCCATTGAGATAAGGTAAAGTTTCACTCAGATCACCGGATACGACTTGGATATGATTACCTAACAGCGCCGTAATAGGCTCACCGCCACCTTCAAACGCGACATAGCGCATTTTGCGCGGATCAATACCCGCTTCTTTTGCCAGCAAGGCGGTTTTCATCCAGTCTTGACTACCGATAGAAGCACCTGCGCCAAACACAATACTATCAGGAGCTTTTTTAAAAGCCGCCATCAAATCTGTCAGCGTTTTGTAAGGAGAATCATTGCGCACAGCAATCATGCCGTAGTCTGTGCCGACACTGGCCAGCCAGCGTACATCATTGACGTTGTAGCGACCAAATTTGCCTTGTGCAAGATTCAACAGAGAACCGCCGGAAAAGGCGACAATCGCACCTGCGTCTGTAGGCCGTTGAGCAATGATGGCATTATAAGCAACCGCACCGACGCCACCGGGCATAAAGGTTACCCGCATGGGAGAATCGATGGCTTTGGTTTCCAATAACGAAATTTGGACGAGTTTGCAGGTTAAATCAAAGCCTCCGCCAGGCTTAGCGGGTGCAATGCATTCGGTGCGATTAGGGGCTGAAGTTGCAAAAGCGCAGGTACAAATAAGCAGGCTTACTGCGGTTAATAATGTTTTGAAAGTTTTCATTTTAGTTCCTCACATAGCACCAGCAAAGGGTATGAATAACAGATTTCCGGCGCATGATTACTTATAGGAATGAAACCTTTCAATTACCTTTCATTAACAATAAAAATTATCCGTGTGTGACCTTAATCTCCTAATTTGCGCAGTATTTCACATACTTTTGTTAATAAACTGTTTTCAATCATGTTCTTTGTTAACTCATAAGCAATTGCTAAATCTTAATATTGCAATTAGGCGATATCTCCGTTTTATTTCTCTGGTTAATTTTTGACAATAGGTATTATCGATGCGTCTCTTATTGGTTGAAGATCATCCTGAATTATCACATTGGTTGCAGAAAGCATTGAATAATTCTGGATTTGTAGTTGATCTGGCGGAAGATGGCATGGTGGCAGATCAACTGCTGCAAACTGAAAATTATGCCCTGTTAATTTTGGATGTGACTTTACCCAGAATGGATGGGATCACCTTATTATCACGTCTGCGCAAGCGTGGTCAAAACTTACCCGTACTGTTATTGACTGCTAAAACAGAGGTGACAGATCGTGTGAAAGGATTGAATTCTGGTGCTGATGATTACTTGACCAAGCCTTTTGATTTTCAGGAATTGGAAGCCCGTATTCGCGCATTGTTGCGTCGTAGTTCAACGCTACCACAAGAGGTACAGGAATTCGGCTCATTATCTTATGAAGGTGAAGGGTATTTCGTATTGAATCATGTCCCTCTGGCACTGACTCCCAGAGAATTATCTGTTTTAACCACACTATTTTATCGTCGGGGACGTCCGGTCTCTAAACAGCAACTGTTTGAGCAGGTATTTTCTCTATCGGACGAAGCGAATCCACAAAGTATAGAGCTGTATGTTCATCGGCTGCGGAAAAAATTACTCAATAGTGATGTCGAGATTAAAACATTACGTGGGTTGGGGTATCGGTTGGAGCGGCTGACATAATGAATTATCTGAAAATACCGCAATCGTTATTCCACCAACTGCTGCTATTCTTTGGTGTACCGCTACTGTTATTGGGCTGTGCTTCTGTCTATAGCCAGTATGTCAGTGTGAAAAATGCAGCCATGTTAGCTTATGACAGAACACTGCTTGCATCAGCAAGAACGGTTGCTGAACGGCTGGCTGTTCGGGATCAGAACTTGATCGTCAATGTACCTTATGTTGTCTTGGATAGTTTTGAGCGCAATACGAATGATCGCCTGTACTATCAGGTTATATCGCCGGAAGGAAACACGATTTCCGGTTATGATGATCTGCCTCGGATACCACAATATACCCAACGCTCTTCCCTGTATACGGCACTGGCCTATTTTTATGATGCGGAATATCAGGGACAACCCATACGTGTTGTGGGGCTATACCAGCCTGTCAATGAAGACAATATCATGGGGATGGCATTGATATTGGTGGCAGAAACCGTTATTTCTCGACAAGATATGGCGAATCAATTGTTATTTTCTTCGTTGGTTAACCAAGGCGCGGTTGTATTCTTGACATTGCTCCTTGCGTATATCCTGCTCAAACGTTTGCTTAAACCGTTGCGAAAACTTTCAGGCATTATGAGCCGCCGTCCGGCTAACGACCTGACATCCTTACCAAATATTTTACCGTGGTCTGAACTCTCACCTCTGCTTCAATCAATTAACCGATATATCGAAAGATTGAAATTAATGGTTGGACGCCAGGCGCGATTCAGCGCAGATGCTTCTCATCAACTGAGGACACCGTTAGCGGTATTGAAAACACAAGTTGTGGTAGCGCGTAGTGATCAAGATCCAAAGCAGCGGGATAATACACTGGCAGCGATTGATAAGAGTTTGGATAACATGATCTTGCTGACGGATCGCTTATTGCAACTTTCACAGCTTAAGTTACATGAAAAAGAAGCAATACAAAATTATCAGCCAGTTAATATCGTGGCGTTGTTGCAGCAGGCCTGTTTTTCCCGCTTACAGCAAGCAGAAAGTAAACATATTGACTTGGGTTATGAAGGAGAAGAGACTTTGTGGATCAAAGGAGATCCCCTGTTGTTAGCTGAAATGTGCGCCAACTTACTGGACAATGCCATTAAATATACCCCCCAGTCGGGTATGGTCACGGGAAGGGTGCGTATAATGCCAGATAAAGAATACGGTTGTCTTGAGGTTGATGATTCAGGATCGGGCATTGCCCAAGAGGATATTCGTCAATCAATGATGGCGTTTAACCGCCTGGACAACGCGGCAGGGCTGGAGGGGGCAGGATTGGGGCTGACTATCGTTAAAGAAATCTGCTGTTATCACAATACCACTCTCCAGCTTTTACCCAGTGAAGCGTTGGGGGGATTACTGGTGCGAATTGTATTCAGGCTTCCTGCGGGTGAGCGGGATGCGTAGTTGTTGTGCAAGTATCACACCAGCCAGAACAATACCTCCCCCAATTAAATGATAACTGTGCATTTCTTCATGGAGAGCCACGATAGCAATGATGGCGGTAAATACGGGCGCCAGATTCATAAAAATAGAAGTCATATTTGCGCCAATACGAATGACACCCTGTATCCACAAATAGGGTGCAAGAATGGATGCGGGAATGCCGGCAAACAGAACAAGAGAAATATTATCGGCCGTTAACTGAATATCATCTGTCATCATGAAATTGGGTAAAAGCAATAAAGCACCAAATCCAATTTGTACATAAAGTGATTGCCAGTTAGGTAATGGAATTGCCCAGCGTTTGGTTAAAACCCCATATAAGGCATAAGAAGCGGCTGCAATAAACATCATCACTTCACCAATACCCAGACCTTGTTGCAATAGGGAAAATGGCTCCCCTTTGCTGACCAGCCACACAAGGCCAAATAGAGACAGCACAGTGCCGAGGGTGATACCAACAGTAGGGGTAACCCGTAAGGCAAAAATACTGATAATGACGGTTAATAATGGTATCAATGAAGTGAAAATACCAATGAGTGTCGCACTGACGGTATGGGCTGCGTAGTATGCCAGACTTTGGTTAAGCACCATACCCAGAGAACCAAGAATCAATAACTTCCACCAATATTGCGCAACGATTTTCCGCTGTTTAAGGATTGGCAATAAGATAAAAGGTGTTAATGCCAGAAAAGCAATAAACCATCGGTAGAAAGCAATAGCAGCAGGTTCAATAAGAGTGGCAGCCGCTTTACTAACAACGGCATTAATTGACCAGATCAGCACAGCGATGAGGGGAAACAATAAGTTCTTCATTAAGCGAGATTATTTATATAAGTGTATCGTTTAGCTAGTTTAGCAATGACGGGTTTATTATATATACTGATAATCAGACAACAGATATGGCAATTAAGACAAGATACATTCCCATTGTTATTTTATGGGTAAAAGATGGCGGGAGCAAAAATGATAGAGCTGATAGGGGCAAATCAGGCAGCGTTTCAGCCAATGATGCCAGATATACTCTCTTTTCGTGATGAAGCATTGCATGCTGATACTGAATGTCGGTTACATACACATCATTTTGGGCAATTAATTTATGTCGTTTGTGGGGTAATGGAAACGCAGGTAGGCAAACAACGTTTTTTGGCTCCACCGGAATTTTGTATCTGGATACCGGAAAATACCGCCCATTCGAGTTATAACCGGAAGGCATTGCGATTTTGGATAATCGACATTTCTCCACAATGGACAAATACCTTACCGCAGCAGCCTTGTATTATCCGATTGAGTGGCATCTTCAATACTATTATGGCGGATTTTTTTGAGCGGCAGATCCGGCAGCCGGAAACAGAAAGGGATCGGCGCTTGGCACGAGTGTTAATTGATCAATTGGAATTATCACCAAGGCAATGTACTTATTTACCTTGTTCAAAAGACAAATTGCTCGCACCAATATTACAGATGCTGGAACGTAACCCAGCGGATAATACCTCTTTAGCCGAGTGGGCCAAAAAGCGTTATACCTCAGAGAGAACTTTATCGCGGCGTTGTCAGCAGGAATTGGGGATGTCATTTAGCGAATGGCGGCAGCGGCTGCGTTTTTTGCATTCCATATCCTTATTAGAACAGGGGAAAAGTATTCACGAAATCGCATTTGATGTGGGGTATAGCTCATCATCGGCTTTTATTGCTATGTTTCAACAGATTGCGGGCACAACGCCAGAACGTTTCAGAAAAGGCTAAGGGCATATAGGTTTTACGTGGATAAAATGGCAGAATAGTGGATCACGCCCATTTAAGCCATTGGATGAGAAAAGTGAAAATCTTAGTTGATGAAAATATGCCTTATGCTGAGCAACTCTTTCAGCAATTAGGTGAGGTGCAGGCAATTCCTGGGCGCCCAGTGCCTGAGGGAATTTTGGAACATGCTGATGCCTTTATGGTTCGATCTGTCACTAAAGTCAATGAGTCTTTATTGCAAGGCAGTTCGGTGAAATTTATCGGGACTGCCACTGCGGGCATGGATCATGTTGATCAGCAATGGTTATCTCAGGCAGGGATTGGTTTTTCCGCCGCGCCTGGATGCAACGCCATTGCCGTGGTTGAGTATGTATTTTCGGCATTGATGCTATTGGCTGAACAAGATCAATTTCAGCTTAAAGATAAAACTGTCGGCATTGTCGGTGTTGGCAATGTCGGAGGGCGATTAGCTGATCGACTGGCAGCTTTGGGCGTGAAGACGTTATTATGTGATCCCCCCGTGCAGATCGTGGTGATGAGGGAGCATTCTGGCCTTTAGAAAAATTGGTGCAAGAAGCGGATATTCTGACTTTTCATACACCTCTTAATCACTCTGGTCCCTACCAGACTTATCATTTGGCTGATGCAGAATTACTTTCTTCATTACCGGACAACCGTATTTTGATTAATGCCAGCCGTGGTGAGGTGGTTGATAATCAAGCATTACTTTTCGCGCTGCAAAATGGGAAAAAGTTACGTGTAGTGCTTGATGTTTGGGAACCAGAGCCTAACCTTTCGCTGCCCCTGTTAGCTTTGGTTGATATTGCGACTCCACATATTGCTGGCTATACCTTGGAAGGCAAAGCACGGGGTACAACTCAGGTTTTTGAGGCCTATTGTAAATTCTTGGGGCAACCTTGTAAGACGGAGTTGGCTGATCTGTTGCCAACGCCAGATTTCAGTCAGGTCACAGTGCGGGGGGAAGTGACACAAAGTCTCCTCAAGCGTTTAATGCATTTAGTGTATGATGTACGCCGTGATGATGCTCCCTTACGTCAGGTTGCGGATCAGGAAGGTGCTTTTGATCGATTACGCAAATACTATCCGGAACGTCGGGAATGGTCTTCCCTGACCGTGCATTGTGACTCAGAAGAGAGTGCTCAATTACTGTCCAGAATTGGGTTTAATGCAAAAGTGATTTAATACAGGCAGGGCTTCTTGCCTGTCAGCAAAATAAAAGAAGTGGAGAAAACCAACATGTCAGAAGGTTGGAATATTGCGCTTTTGGGTGCAACGGGCGCAGTAGGTGAAGCGATATTGGCGTTATTACAGGAACGTCAATTTCCGGTTGGTGAACTGCATCTTCTTGCCAGTGAACAAAGTATTGGAAAGATCCAGCGTTTTAACGGAAAAAACATCACGGTTCGTGATGCGGCAGAATTTGACTGGTCACAGGTACAACTTGCTTTTTTTGCCGCGACGATGGAAATAACTGCTCAACATATTGAAAAGGCAACAGAATCTGGTTGTCTGGTGATTGATAGCAGCGGCTTGTTTGCAGCCGAGCCAGATGTGCCTTTGGTTGTTCCTGGCGTTAATCCATACGCATTGGCTGAATACCGTAACCGTAACATCATTGCGGTGGCAGATAGTTCAACGAGCCAGGTTTTGACTGCCATTAAGCCATTGATCGATACGGCTGGCATTGCCCGTTTACATTTGACCAATATATTGCCAGTTTCTGTTCATGGCAAAGCAGCCATCGATGATTTGGCAGGGCAGAGTGCGTGTTTATTGAATGGCATTCCACCGGATGAAGGCTACTTTAGCAAACAATTGGCTTTCAATTTATTGCCTTTATTGCCTGACGCAGAAGGTGTGGTGCGCGAAGAGCGTCGTATTGTCGATCAAATTCGCCGAGTATTGCAGGATGACGGATTGCCAGTTTCCGTAAACTGTGTCCAATCTTCTGTTTTCTATGGCATTGCCCAAATGGTGAATTTGGAGACATTGCGTCCGGTTGGGATAGAAGAAGCCTGTAGTGAATTTGAACGCCTTGAAGATATTCAGGTTTCAGAAGAGGGGGATTATCCGACTCAGGTCACTGATGCTTCGGGTAGTGATAGCTTGAGCATAGGCTGTCTGCGTAATGACTATGGTATGCCAGAGATGCTGCAATTCTGGTCAGTTGCCGATAACATCCGTTTTGGTGGTGCTTTGATGGCGGTTGAAATTGCAGAGAAACTGGTACAGGAGCAATTTTACTGATGTCTGATACAGAGCTGAGTCAGTCTGTGCCAGAAGCAAAAAAAATGAAAATTGCACTGGGGATTGAATATGACGGCAGTCGATATTATGGTTGGCAGCGTCAGCAAGAAGTGAAAAGCGTGCAGGAATGTCTGGAAAAAGCGCTGTCAAAAGTAGCGAATGAGCCGATTTCAGTTTTTTGTGCGGGCAGAACGGATGCAGGAGTACACGCGACTGGGCAGGTCGTGCATTTTGAAACCTTAGCCCAACGTAAAGATGCTGCATGGACAATGGGGGTAAATACCCACTTGCCACCGGATATTGCAGTACGTTGGGTTAAAACGGTGGATGATGAATTCCATGCCCGCTTTAGTGCAACCGCTCGCCGTTATCGCTATGTGATTTTTAACCATCGCTATCGTCCGGCGGTATTGGCGCATGGCGTCACGCATTTTCATTATCCATTGGATGAGAAAAAAATGCATGAAGCTGCACAGAGCCTGTTAGGGGAAAATGATTTTACTTCTTTCAGGGCAGTGCAGTGCCAGTCCAATTCACCGTGGCGCAATATGATGCATATTAACGTTAGTCGGTACGGGCATTATATTGTTGTGGACATTAAGGCAAATGCTTTCGTTCATCATATGGTGCGCAATATCGTTGGCAGCTTGCTGGAGATTGGTTGTGGTAATCAGGATATTGGCTGGATGGCGGAATTATTGGCACTAAAAGACCGGACAAAAGCGGCAGCAACAGCGAAAGCTGAAGGTTTATATTTAGTTGCTGTGGATTATCCAGAGCGTTTTGATTTACCTGAAACCATTATGGGTCCCCTGTTTTTGGGAAATGATTAATTTCTGGCAAATAATTTAATCTGGCATTTTCGAATAATGACAAGGATGTTTGACCATAACGAGGAATACTATGGAGTTTTTGACTCATTTTGTTGATTTTGCGAAATTCATTGTCGATTTTATTTTACACATTGATGTTCATTTAGCTGAGTTAGTCGCTAACTATGGTAATTGGGTTTACGGCATTCTGTTTCTGATTATATTTTGTGAAACAGGTCTGGTCGTTACGCCATTCTTACCGGGAGATTCTTTGTTATTTGTGGCTGGTGCACTCTCTGCGTTAGATTCTAATGATCTTAATGTCCATATTATGGTGGCTTTGATGATCACAGCCGCGATTATTGGTGATGCTATAAATTATACTATTGGCAGAATTTTTGGTGAGAAATTATTTTCTAATCCAAATTCCAAAATTTTTCGCCGCAGTTATTTAGATAAAACTCATGAGTTTTACGAAAAACATGGTGGAAAAGCAATAATCCTGGCTCGGTTTGTGCCAATTATTAGAACGTTTGCACCGTTTGTTGCAGGAATGGGGAAAATGTCTTACCGTCACTTTGCTGCTTATAATGTAATCGGTGCATTTATCTGGGTGCTATTGTTCACTTATGCGGGTTATTTATTTGGTGATATGCCAGTTATACAGAAAAATCTGAAATTATTGATTGTTGCAATTATTTTTATTTCTATTTTGCCAGGCATCATAGAAATTTGGCGTCATCGTCGCGTGGCATCGAAAAAAGCAACAGGCAGTGCAGTAGATAAATAGAAGATAGATAAATCGATAACCGTAAACAGGTTTGAGCAGTTTTTTATCCACACTGCAATAGCATTGTGGTTTAATGACACGTAAAACAAAAGCTGGCAGCAGCCAGATTCAGACGGAAAGGTTCATTAATGAGCTGGATTGAAAAGATTCTAAACAAAAGCAAAATCATACAAACTCGTAAGGCAAGCATACCTGAAGGAGTTTGGACAAAATGCGACAGTTGCAGTCAAGTACTTTATCGTGCTGAATTAGAGCGTAACCTTGAAGTGTGTCCGAAATGTGACCACCATATGCGCATTTCAGCCCGTAAGAGATTGCATGCATTTTTGGATGAGGGTACTGGCACAGAATTAGGCAGTGAGCTGGAACCTAAAGATATCCTGAAATTCCGCGATACCAAAAAATATAAAGATCGCTTAGCAGCAGCCCAGAAGCAGACGCAAGAAAAAGATGCACTCATTGCCATGAAAGGTAAGTTGCATGATATGCCAGTTGTGGCTGGTGCCTTTGAGTTCAATTTTATGGGTGGCTCAATGGGTTCTGTTGTTGGTGCCCGTTTTGTGCGTGCCGTAGAACAGGCTCTGGAAGACAACTGCCCATTTGTCTGTTTTACTTCCAGTGGCGGGGCACGTATGCAGGAAGCGTTGATGTCACTGATGCAGATGGCAAAAACCAGTGCTGCACTGGCAAAAATGCAACATCGCGGTTTGCCTTATATCTGTGTGTTGACCAACCCAACAATGGGTGGGGTAACCGCAAGTATGGGTATGCTTGGCGATATCAATATTGCTGAACCTAAGGCATTAATTGGTTTTGCTGGTCCTCGTGTCATAGAGCAAACTGTACGTGAAAAATTACCGGAAGGTTTCCAGCGCAGTGAATTCCTGCTGGAGAAAGGTGCGATTGATATGATTGTACGTCGTCCAGACATGCGCGATAAAGTTGCCAGCCTGCTTGCCATGTTGACCCACAAACCCCATCCGGGCACAAAAGCAGAGCCAGCAGACGCAATCATTGTTGATTCTGCTGATGTCGAAGTTGATATAAACATCAATCCTGATAAAGAAGATGTCTGATATTTCACAAATTCCTCAAGCCACGTCGCCACTGATGACGTGGCTTTCCTATCTGGGAAACCTGCATACCAAAGCCATTGATATGGGTCTTGAGCGTGTGGGTAAGCTAGGTCGTCAGTTAGGCTTATTGGATCCGGCACCAAAAGTTATCACGGTGTCAGGCACCAATGGCAAGGGAACCACTTGCCATACCCTGGAATCTATTTTTCTGGCCGCCAAACTTAAAGTCGGCGTGTACAGTTCCCCACATTTAGTACGCTACACCGAAAGGGTACGTATTCAGGGAAAGGAGCCTACGGAACAAGATTTCTGTCGTGTCTTTGCAGCGATTGAAGCTCAACGTGGTGATATCTCATTAACTTATTTTGAGTATGGGACGTTGGCCGCATTACAGCTTTTTAAAGAAGCGGATCTTGACGTTGTGATTTTGGAAGTTGGGCTGGGTGGACGTTTGGATGCTACCAATATTGTTGATGCTGATATTGCCGCCATCACCAGTATTGCTCTGGATCATACGGATTGGTTGGGTGCCGATCGCGAACACATTGGTCGTGAAAAAGCGGGTATTTTCCGCCGTGGGCACTTTGCGGTGGTGGGTGAACATGATATGCCCCACTCAATTGCTGAAGTTGCGGATGAGTTGGGCGCGAAGCTTTTTCGTCGTGGCGTTGATTGGCATTTCTCACAGAATGAAAATAGCTGGAACTGGCTAAGCGGTAATCAGCAATTTAATGAATTACCTTTACCTAATTTGCCGTTGGCAAATGCTGCGACTGCAATGGGGGTGATTCATTGTTTGTTGCAGCAGGATGACAAAGTCAGCCGAGCCATTGATGAACAAGTAATCTGTTCAGGGCTGAGGAATGCGCAATTACCTGGGCGTTTCCAAATTATCAGGGAAAATCCGTTGGTCATTTTGGATGTGGCTCATAATCCACATGCTGCGGGCTATCTAGTGCAAAAACTGGCAGAGCTGCCTCGTTCACCAGACAGTAAAATTCGTGGTGTGGTTGGCATGTTGGGAGATAAAGACATTGCAGGTACGCTCGCTTGCCTTTCTCAACAGATTGATGAGTGGTACTGTGCATCATTGCATGAATTGAGGGGCGCGGAAGCTGAAATATTGTCAGGGCATCTTGTGCAAGCCCGAACATTCCCCGAAGTGAAAATAGCATGGCAACAGGCCGTGGAAGACGCATCAGTACAAGATATCATCGTGGTTTGTGGTTCTTTCCACACCGTCGCGCATGTGATGGAAGTACTGGAGGAGGACAAGGAAAGTGGCTAGTAAATTTCAAAATCGTTTGGTTGGAACCATCGTTCTTGTCGCATTGGGTGTGATTGTCCTGCCTATGATTTTTGATGGCGATAAGAAATATAACGAAGATCAATTTGCTGCAATCCCTTTGGTGCCAAAACCTGGTGATGAAGAAGATATTGATTCAATTCCACCATTGACACAAAACATGCCATCTACACCGCCCGAAGGTGCTGCACAAGCAATGCAATCACAGGAGCAAGAGCCAGATATAGACATGCTGTCCCGGCCATCGCTTTCAGAGCCAATGACAGCACCTCCTGTCACTCAAAATCCTAAGGCAGCGGTGAAATCTGAGTCATCTCCTCAACAGAAAGCGGAAACTAAGCCACAGGTTAAAGCTGAACCTCGCTTTGAAAGCGAGCCAGAAACTAAACCAAAGCCAACAGAACAGCCCCCTCAGGCTACGGCATATGTTGTTCAGCTTGGTGCATTAAAAAATTCGGATAAAGTTGGTGAGATAGTGGCCAGACTGCGTCTTTCTGGGCATCAGGTATATACAGTTCCTTCTTTTCCTGTACAGGGACAATTAACCCGAATTTATGTAGGGCCGAATGCATCAAGGCAGACACTGGAATCTGTTTTGCCTGAATTGAAGGAACTTACGGGATTACAAGGGCAGATCAAAAACTATAAGCCATAAATAATTCGATTGACTTTTATGGGAAGTGGAGATCTGTAAGGGTTAATTTTCAGTAGAGTGATAAATCTGCTACGCAAACGTTTTCGTTTTCTGTTAGAATGCGCCCGACCTGAATGTCGGGAGCCTGTTTTTGGATTAAAATATGGTCTGGATTGATTATACGATTATTGCCATCATTGGTTTCTCGGCACTGGTTAGCTTGATTCGTGGTTTTGTTCGCGAAGCGCTCTCCCTGATAACATGGGGCTGTGCTTTCTTTGTTGCAAGCCACTTCTATACTTATCTGGCGGCCTATTTTACCCGTCTTGAGGATGAACTGGTGCGTAATGGGGTAGCGATTGCTATCCTGTTTATTGCAACATTGATTGTTGGCGCGGTAGTAAACTATGTCATTGGTTCACTTGTTCAGCGAACGGGCCTGTCAGGTACTGATCGGGTTTTGGGGATCTGTTTTGGCGCTTTGCGTGGTGTCTTGGTAGTCTCTGCTATTTTGTTTCTTGCGGACTCTTTCACGCCACTGCCCAAAAGTCAGGATTGGCAACAATCACAACTGATCCCTCAGTTTAGTCAAATTATCAGGTGGTTTTTTGACTACCTACAAAGTGCGTCGAGTTTCCTGCCGGAGAGATAACGCTCTCCGCTTGGCTGATGAGGAAAGGCTACATGTGCGGTATTGTCGGTATCGTCGGTTTTACACCGGTTAACCAGTCGATTTATGATGCATTGACGGTGCTTCAGCACCGTGGACAAGATGCAGCAGGTATTGCAACGATTGATGGTAACAATGGGTTTCGTTTACGTAAGGCTAATGGTTTGGTCAAGGATGTGTTTGAGACACGGCACATGTTACGTTTACAGGGAACCATCGGAATTGGGCATGTCCGTTATCCTACAGCGGGTAGTTCCAGTGCATCTGAAGCGCAGCCCTTTTATGTGAATTCTCCTTTTGGTATCACGTTGGCACATAACGGCAATCTGACAAACGCACATGAATTGAAAAAAATGCTGTTTGAAAATGCCCGCCGTCATGTCAACACCACCTCAGATTCCGAAATTCTATTGAATATTTTTGCCAATGAATTAGCCCAATTTCCCCATTTCCCATTAGAGCCTGATGATGTTTTCTCAGCAGTCTCAAAAATGCACAAAAAAATTCGTGGAGCTTACGCTTGTGTTGCCATGATTATTGGGCATGGAATAGTGGCTTTTCGTGATCCACATGGCATTCGCCCTCTGGTGTTGGGAAAGAAAACACTGAAAGATGGTCGCAATGAATACATGGTGGCATCGGAAAGTGTAGCGCTGGATACATTGGGTTTTGAATTCTTGCGTGATGTGGCTTCTGGGGAAGCGATTTATATCACTGAGAATGGGCAACTGTTTACGCGCCAGTGCGCAGAAAACCCGTCATTAACCCCTTGTTTGTTCGAATTTGTCTATTTCGCTCGCCCTGATTCCTTTATTGACAAGATTTCAGTATATAACGCCCGATTACGGATGGGACGGAAATTGGGGGAAAAAATTGCCCGTGAGTGGGAAGACTTACATATTGATGTCGTTATTCCCGTACCGGAAACCTCTTGTGATATCGCCCTGGAAATTGCTCATATTCTGGATAAGCCCTATCGTCAGGGATTTGTCAAAAACCGTTATGTAGGACGTACCTTTATCATGCCTGGTCAGCAGGAGCGACGTAAATCAGTTCGTCGTAAACTGAATGCTAATCGTGCTGAATTCAGGGGTAAAAATGTCTTGTTGGTGGATGATTCCATTGTGCGTGGAACCACGTCTGAACAGATTGTTGAACTGGCGCGTGAAGCGGGAGCCAAAAAAGTCTACTTTGCTTCGGCGGCACCAGAAGTCCGCTTCCCGAATGTTTATGGTATTGATATGCCGAATGCCAATGAACTGATTGCCCACGGTCGGGAAGTGGATGAAATTCGTCAGATCATTGGTGCTGATGCGCTGATATACCAAAACCTTCATGATCTTGTCCAGGCTGTCAGGGAAGAAAACCCTGACATTGAAAAATTTGAATGCTCCGTATTCGATGGTATCTATGTCACGAAAGATATTGACCAGTGTTACCTCGACTATTTGGAAAACTTGCGTAGAGACGATGCGATGAAAGTGCGTGGACAGGGCGAAATAGAGGATCTGGAAATATATAATGAAGGATAATATTGTTATTATCATGCAGTTATAGCCAGAATTCCAGAGGAAAACATGAAGAAATTGATTGTCGGGCTGACCGGAGCGAGTGGTGCAATTTATGGTGTCAGGTTGCTGCAAGTTTTGCAGCCATTAGAAGACATTGAAACGCATTTAGTGATCAGCCAATCAGCTCGGCAGACTTTGGCATTGGAGACGGACTATACGTTGAGAGATGTACAGGCTTTGGCTGATGTTGTACATGACAACCGTGATATTGCCGCATCCATTTCCTCTGGCTCTTTTAAGACATTGGGTATGGTAATTTTGCCTTGCTCCATAAAAACCTTATCAGGCATTGTGCATAGTTACACTGACGGCTTAATTACCCGTGCCGCAGATGTGGTTTTGAAAGAGGATCGTAAGTTAGTGCTGGGAGTAAGAGAAACCCCTTTGCACTTGGGGCACTTGAGGTTAATGGTACAGGCAGCAGAAATTGGGGCGGTGATCATGCCGCCTGTTCCCGCATTTTATCATCGCCCTGAACATATTCAGGATATTATTGACCAGACGGTTAACCGTGTGCTTGATCAATTCGATATTGACTTGCCAGAAGATCTGTTTAGCCGTTGGCAGGGCGCTAAGCCCATTGAGAATGGCATTTAAGTTGAATCAATATGCTGTTGTGAATGAACTACAACAGCATATTGTTTATGACCTTATTATTCAGGATATACCAGATTAAAAAGCATTATCTTTCTCCTTAATTACATCTTGCAAGGCTTCTTCCAGTTGAAAATAACGGAAACCAAATCCAGCTTCTTCCAGCCTTTTAGGAATGGCTTGTTGACCACCTAAGACTAACTCTGCGGCTTCTCCCATCATTGCTTTTAACAAAAATGCAGGTATGCGTATAAAAGCAGGGCGATGTAATATCGTTGCGAGTGTGGCACTAAACAGTTCATTATGAACCGGATAAGGAGATGTCATATTGAAGGGACCCTGTAGCTCAGGTGATACCAGCAGGTAATAGATACCATTGACCATGTCATCAATGTGTATCCACGGCATATACTGCTTGCCATTGCCGATTGCTCCCCCTAAACCCAACCGGAATAGTGGCAGCATTTTTTGCAACGCCCCTCCTTTGGGCGCTAATACAATGCCGGTACGTAACAAGCATACACGGGTTTTATCACTTTGAGCCTGTAGGGCAAGCTGCTCCCAACGTTCACAAAGCTGATGAGCAAATTCATTATGGGGAAGATCGTTTTCGGTAACGATTGATTGTCCCTGATCGCCATAATAGCCAACGGCTGAACCGGAAATAAATACTGATGGCGGGGATTCACTGGCCTTGATTAGCTTGCTTAATTGTTCAGTGAGTTGCCAGCGGCTTTGGCAAAGTCTCTCTTTTTGTTTCGGTGTCCATCGCTTATTAACAATCGGTTCGCCGGCAAGGTTAATAACAGCATCAAAGCCGTTGAGATTGTACTGGTCATTGAGTGTTATCCAACATTCAACGCGATCAGAAAACAGCGAATACACCTTTTGTGGTGAACGACTCAAAACGGTGATGGAGTGGGAGAGCGAAAGTAGCTGGAAGATTAAATGATGACCAATCAACCCGGTTCCCCCCGTAATGAAGATACGCATAGCCACCCCCTGTAACAAAAGATAATCGTGTATTGATTATAACAAGACTATAACAAGGGATAGCTAAGCGATAGCGAAATATGCTGCTGTCTGTTAACAATATCAAGTTTTGTGGTGAAAAATTTCACTATTAACTGAATTCATTACAGGTATTTGAGTTAAGCCTCTTTATAGGCAGCTTGTGTTGCAGGACGTTGACTGATCTTATCCAGCCATTTTGCAACCGCCGGATAATCCTGCAAATCGATTTTTTGGTGTTCATAACATTTTGCCCACGGATAAGTGGCAATATCCGCGATACTGTATTCGCTTCCACCGAGATAAGCCGTTTTTTCCAGTTGAGTATTTAGCACCTTATATAAACGTTTTGATTCTTCCACATAGCGATTAATGGCATAGGGTACAACTTCTGGCGCATAGTGATTGAAATGGTGATTTTGACCGAGCATTGGGCCAAAGCCAGCCACCTGCCAAAACAGCCACTGCAATTGTTCGGTACGTTCACGCAACTCTTTACTTAATAGCTGGCCTGTTTTGTTTGCCAGATAAAGTAAAATGGCGCCGGATTCGAAGATGGAAATGGGTTCCCCTTCACCGCTGGGTTGATGATCAACAATAGCCGGAATCTTGTTATTGGGGGCAATAGCAAGAAATTCAGGTTTAAACTGTTCGCCAGTGCTGATATTAATAGGATGGAGGGTGTAAGGAATACCGACTTCTTCGAGAAAAAGAGTGATTTTATAGCCATTTGGGGTTGGAGCATAGTATAGATCTATCATATAACCTCCAGTAATCATAACTTTCTGAAAAATGTGTCGATGTTACCTTACCATCGATTATCTGTAACATGTTATAAATTTACGGCGAAAAATGACATCCAACTCATCGATAAAAGGTTTTTTATGATGGTGCAAGAAAAATCAGCAAATATTGAATGGATTGACATCGTCAATGAAGACAATGAAGTGATTGCGCAATCGACTCGTCAGCAGATGAGAGCGCAGAACTTGAGGCATCGTGCGACTTATATTGTCGTGCATGACGGTATGGGCAAAATTTTGGTTCAGCATCGTACAGAAACGAAAGACTTTTATCCGGGAAAATTGGATGCAACGGCAGGTGGAGTTGTTACGATGGGAGAAACTTTGCTTGAGGCTGCGCGTAGGGAAGCAGAAGAGGAATTGGGGATTGCAGGGGTTCCTTTTGCCGAGCATGGCATGTTTTATTATGAAGAGAAGACTTGTCGCATATGGGGGGGATTGTTCAGTTGTGTTAGTCATGGGCCATTTGCATTGCAGGAAGAAGAAGTTGCCGCAGTTTACTGGTTAACGCCAGAAGAAATTACAGCCCGTTGTGATGAGTTCACGCAGGATTCCCTCAAAGCACTCGCCTTATGGTTGGCGCGTAACAATCAAGTGGAATAGTTTATCAGGGGGATGTTTATTTACAAAACATACCCCCTGTTCTATTGCATGCTTTGTTATTTTATGAAAATTAATAAATATCTAATTTGGCATTTCACTTTTATTAATTAAATTCTTGCAGGAAGAATTTAAAATGATAACCATCTACTTTTTCAAACCGTATATGGGGTGGTTTGGTTGTATCATAAGTAACAATATCAAGGCCGTGCTCATCATGTTGAAAATAGACGGCTCCTTGAGTAACTGGAATATTCTTCTGATCAAAAACGACAACAAATGTCACATACTGTAGACCATCTTTAGGAATTAAGCCGACTATTTCATAGTCTCCATTTGAATAGCAATCTACGGGGTTGGGAATTTTATAGGTTTGGATATGAGCTCTGAATATTTGATCAACACCTGATTCGTTAATCAATTTTACTGCAAGTAAATCACGGTTTGCGGGTGATACAATAAACTTTGATAATCCTTGAATATCGCTGATGTCTGGTTGGCTTGTATCCCACTCACGGTAAATTTGTCCTGCTTGACTATCATTACCATGTCGCCAGGCGAACACGATCGAATTTGTTCCAATTTCAACGGAACGAAACTTATCATTTAATGATGTACCAATTAAATTAACTTCCTGACCATTTTCTGAATATGCATAAGTATCCCCGCTATAATTTTTTTCAGTATAAAATATAGCACCATGAATTAATTTATTTTTAGACATAATAGCTTTTTCCTTATGTTTGATAACTGAGGTGAATAACTAGAATAAAGGGGTGGGTTTATATGTCAAGGTGAAGGGAACTCTTATATTGAACCTGGTATTTAAAAATTATTCATTTGATCTTATATTCTTTTCTATTAATAAATAATACCCTTCAAATTTGTAATATTTATTTTTATTCTGTTCTTATCGTTTTGCCCTTTTATCACCCTTTAATATTCGATTTTATTGTACGGATGATTATGAGGTTTATGACCCTCTTCCAGAAGAGTGTCATCTGACGGGAAAGACGTTCACTCAACGCATTTACTCCAAGATCCCCTTTATTGCCTACCCCGCCTGCCAGAATATATGGATCTACCCACTTCGACGGATTATGCACATACCCGTACGGATTTGTTCCCCCCACCGCTCTGGGCTAAGTTAAGATGTCCGCCTGTCAGCAAAGTTGAAATGGCTGTCATTATTTCAGAAATTGTTTATTCCTTTATCATGATTATTTTTTCTTTACATTCATAAGTGTTTGTTTAAGCTGTATATATCTCGTTAACTGACTATGGTCGTAAGGTATGCGTGTTCGGTGTTCAGCTCGGTTACTTATCATCAATTCCTTCAGGCAAGTCTTATTGTTTCGTTTTGTTCATACAAGTGATGCTTTGGCAGGTAAGTCACACTGGGCTACGCCCGGCGGTGGTGTTGAGCACGGTGAATCTTTTGAACAAGCGGCCATCAGAGAACTGAAAGAAGAAACAGGTATTATTAGGGATAATGTTGGGAAATATGTTGCACAAAGAACTTTTGAAATGATGCTTCCCAGTGGCGAAACTGTTCTGGCAAAAGAGCGTTTTTTTGTAGTCTTTTCCAATGAAGAAGAAATCCACACTCATGGATGGACTGATAACGAAAAGTCCGTTATCAGTCGCCACTATTGGTGGGGGCTTGATGAGCTTCTTAAGACTCAGGATATAATATATCCTAATGATATTATTAGATTAATATCTATGTCTTTTGAGGATTAGCTCCAAATATTTCACCTGAACGAGCCTGTGAGGCGGTCATGCTCCCAATGATTAGATATTGGGATAAACTTCCTGCTTTTTATTCTGGGTGAGATATGGCTAAAGTTGATGTGGTTTGTCGTTATTGTCATAAAACAGACGAGGTTAAAGGGCACGGAAAAGGACGTACTGGGCATCCCCGCTATCACTGCTATGTGTAGTGCCCGTGATCGTGATTTTGCTCACCCCATCCGGTAATCGTGATAAAAAATCTACCGAAAATAATAAGGAATGGGTAATTAAAAACCAAATAAAATCAAGTGGAAGAAAAAGAGAGTTGTACAATCAAAGAGTAAAAAGTTAAAAACATTGGCGTTGTAAAATAAATTTTTGGGAAATTCACTATGAGTGCATTATGCTGAATTATTTTATGACAAAATCGAGGGTGTTTTTATAACGTAATGAGTTATAAATGAAAAAGTAGCTATGATTTTTAGAAAAACCATGATCATTTCTATTTTGTGAAATTATTCACAAAAAAGAGCCATGCATTCAATTTGTTGATGGTTGTCGATAACTGCTATTTTTTCGGAGAAATTAAATAAATATAATTGTGATAAAAATTACTGGTAATATAAATGATAACTATGCGTAACTAAATGAGTGAATGATTTGAACGATTTTGAGGAACACTGTTTCTTCAGAAATCACCTCCCTTTTAAGGGGGAGGGGGATTGCATAAGTATAGTACAAAGGGGATTAGGTTGGGTTCACCCTCAGGCACTAAAAATGGATGGATTAATATTAACAATTTGATTTTAAACAAAATTATTTTTATTGGGGTAAAAATTACTAATTGCAAATACAGTTTTTAACTTGTTGGCATAACTTATAATCATTATTTTTGAATAATTATTGAACAACAATGCTCCCTTTCCACTATTCTCAATTCCATACCTCTTTTTATTTATTTTTTTATGCATAAATGATGCATAAACTGAAAATAAATGCATTTTTATAAATTGTGAAAAACATCATAAAGTAAATCAAATGTGATTTTGTTGTGTTGACTTTGTTAAATCTCAAAGGGATTATGAAGTCAATTCATGATCAAAAAAGATCAAAAATAACCTCTCAATAGTTCATTGGGAATTTATCGAAACAATGAATTGGTAACTTAAATAAGACCAATTATTAAATATTAAATTTAATAATATATAAAATAACCCTTATTTTTATGCCTTAATCAATTGAGGAAAAACAAATGTTGAACACGATTCAAAGAACTTGGTTTGACCAGTATATGGTTCCCTGTTTTTCACCGGCAAATTTTATCCCTGTTGCGGCTAAAGGCTCGCGGGTCTGGGATCAAAATAATAAAGAGTACATTGACTTTACGGGTGGAATTGCGGTGAATTCACTTGGACATGCTAATGATGAATTAAAACATGCATTAAATCTTCAAATGGAAAAGCTATGGCATATTGGTAATGGCTATACAAATGAACCCGTTTTAAAACTGGCGAAATTGCTGGTTGAAAATACATTTGCAGATAAAGTTTTTTTCTGTAACTCAGGAGCAGAAGCGAATGAAGCGGCATTAAAAATTGCCAGAAAATATGCGCTGGATAAATATGGAAATCATAAGAACGAAATTATTTCGTTTGAAAACTCCTTCCACGGTAGAACATTATTTACGGTAACTGTCGGTGGACAACCCAAATATTCTCAAGATTTTGCTCCACTGCCGCAACAAATTACTCACCTGCCATTTAACGATATTGATGCTATTAAAGCCCATATATCAGAAAAAACCTGTGCCGTCATTATTGAGCCGATCATTGGTGAAGGGGGAGTGATCCCTGCTGAACCTGCATTTTTGAAAGCATTGCGGGCGTTATGTGATCAACATCAGGCGTTGCTGATTTTTGACGAAATTCAAACAGGTATCGGTCGGACGGGATATTTGTATGCCTACGAGGAAATTGGTGTAGTGCCGGATATCTTGACCAGTGCCAAAGGTCTTGGTGGTGGGTTCCCGATTGGCGCCATGTTGGTCAGGCAACATATCGCAGAAGCTTTCCAGCCAGGGTCACACGGCACAACATTTGGCGGCAATCCGCTGGCGGCAGCCGTTGCTAACAAAGTTGTCGAGTTGGTGAACCAACCGGCATTTCTTACAGGGGTGCAAGAGCGTCATCATGAATTTATGCAACGGATGTCCGAGCTTAATCAACGTTATCAGGTATTCAGTGAGTTGCGTGGCAAAGGATTATTGCTAGGTGCAGAGCTGGCTGAAAAATATCAGGGCAAGGCGAAAACTCTGACTAATATCGCGGTGGAAGAAGGATTGATTGCCTTGATAGCTGGTCCCAATGTGTTGCGTTTTGCTCCTGCGTTAAATATCGAACAGCAGGATATCAATGACGGTTTCAGCCGCCTTGAAAGCGCTCTCAAGCGATTTGTTCAGGAATAAAGCCCGATTTGAGGTGATATCATGATGCTATTTAGATCCGTTCAATATGAAGATTTAGAGGATATTCTCAATCTTTCGTCCCGTGCAGGAATTGGCCTGACGACATTACCCAATAATCAGGAATATCTGACGGCACGGATTTCACGCAGTATTGATTCTTTCAACGATGCAAAGGGACGAGCACAACAAGGATTTTTATTCACCTTGGAAGACACGGAAAAGCATCGTGTTGTGGGGGTCAGTGCACTGGAAGTTGCTGTTGGGCTGGAGGAGCCTTTCTACAATTTTCGCGTACATCGTTCAGTGCGGGCTTCCCGCGAATTGGGCGTCTATAACACATTTGAAACGCTGATTGTTGGGCAGGATTACACCGGATGCAGTGAATTGTGTACGTTATTCCTTGAGCCAGATTATCAGGGGGGAGGCAATGGCGTTTTTCTTTCCAGAAGCCGTTTTCTGTTTATTTCCGCCTTCCGGCATCTCTTCCCGAAACGCATTTTTGCGGAAATGCGTGGTGTTGTGAATCAACAGGGGGAATCGCCATTTTGGGATGCCCTTGGGAAACATTTCTTCAATGTTCCCTTTGCGGAAGCTGATTACTTGACCGGTATTGGCTCTAAAACGTTTATTGCAGAATTAATGCCATTTCATCCGATTTATGTGCCTTTGTTGCCGGAAGAAGCACGCCAGACTATTGGGCAAGTGCATGAAAATACGCTGCCTGCCCGCGCTATTTTGGAAAAAGAGGGATTTGTCTATCACGATGCGGTCGATATTTTTGATGCGGGTGCCATCCTGGATGCTGAGATTGATAATGTACGTACCATCAAAGCCAGTCGGCTAGTGCATGTTAAGAGAAACGACCAAATTTCCCGATCACTGGGTGGCGTACAATGTATCGTTTCTAACCTGAGTTTTCAGGCGTTTAAAGCACTCCTTCTGGCTGTTTCTGAGCCGCTGGATAGTGATGAATTGCTGCTTACTTCCGCAGAAATGGAGGCATTGCATGTGGATGATGGCGATCCGGTACGCTTCGTTTCTCTTTTCTCTTAGCTGTTCACAATTAACTGTTTTCACAATTAAAGGCTTTGTCATTAAGAGCTATTGCAATTGAGGAGCTTCGCAATGAATCATCAAGCAAATTACATTGGCGGTGAGTGGATAGCAGGGCAAGATCTGCCTGTCGTTAAATACTCTCCTATAGATCAGAGGGTTTTATGGCAAGCAAAAGGCGCTTCTACCCATCAGGTGGATGAGGCTTGCCGATCTGCCCGTAAAGCATTTCCGGCATGGTCTGGATTGGCAGTTGAAAAACGGATCGCGATTATTCAGATATTTGCTGATTTACTGGCGCAAGAAAAAGAAACAATTGCACAAGTGATCAGTGAGGAAACCAGTAAGCCTTTGTGGGAAACACGGACAGAAGTCCAATCTATGATAGGTAAGATCGCTATTTCGATTGAAGCATGGGAACAGCGGACGGGGTATTCCGAAACATCGATGCCAGACGGGAAAGCGATATTACAGCATCGTCCTCATGGTGTGATGGCTGTTTTTGGTCCTTATAATTTTCCGGGGCATTTACCGAATGGGCATATTGTCCCTGCGCTAATTGCCGGTAACACATTGGTGTTCAAGCCTAGTGAGCTGACACCAATGACGGCGGAGAAAACGGTAGAGCTGTGGATTAAGGCGGGATTGCCTGTAGGTGTGCTGAATTTAGTTCAAGGCGGGAAAGAAACTGGCGGCACTTTACTGAATAATCATGAAATTGATGGCGTGCTGTTTACCGGCAGTGCGGCAACAGGGTTCCACTTCCATCGTATATTGGCAGGTCAGCCAGAAAAAATGCTGGCTTTGGAGATGGGGGGCAACAATGCCCTGATTGTGGACGATTATGATGATATTAACGCTGCGGTCTACACCATTATCCAATCGGCATTTATTTCCGCAGGACAGCGTTGTACTTGTGCCCGCAGATTGCTGGTGAAGCAGGGAGAGAAGGGAGATGCGTTGATCAAGCGGCTAGTTGATGCCGCAGGCCAGATTGTGCCAGGCCATTGGAATGCTGATCCTCAGCCTTTTATCGGCGGGGTAATCTCTTTAGCGGCAGCGGAAAGTTTGCTGGAAGCCCAAACTAAGTTATTAGCTTTAGGGGGGAGATCTTTGCTCACCTTAACCCAGACTGATCCGAACTCGACGTTTATGACACCCGGCATCATTGATCTCACCAATGCCAAAGATATTCCTGATGAAGAATATTTTGGGCCTCTGCTAATGGTGAAGCGTTATACCACTTTTGAAGAAGCCACCTCGATGGCAAATGATACCCGATTTGGGCTGGCAACTGGGCTGATTTCTCCTGATGCCAGCCTGTTTGAGAGGCTACTGAAAGAGGCAAGAGCAGGGATCGTGAATTGGAATAAACCACTGACAGGCGCATCCAGTAAGGCACCGTTTGGTGGTATTGGGGCATCCGGTAATCATCGTCCCAGCGCTTATTATGCAGCGGATTATTGTGCCTGGCCGATGGCTTCCCTGACTACTGAAAGTCTGGTTTTGCCTGAAACGCCTGCACCAGGGCTTAATTTTTTCATCAATCAATAGGATGGCAGAGGTGATTATGTCAGGAATTGAAGCAAATTTTGATGGGTTGGTGGGAATGACTCATCATTACGCCGGTCTATCAACGGGTAATGAAGCTTCCATGAATCATCAGGGTAAAGGATCTAATCCTCGCAAAGCTGCACTTCAGGGATTGATGAAAATGAAGGCGTTGTCTGATATGGGGTTAGTACAGGGGGTTTTACCCCCGCAACAGCGTCCTAACCTTCCTGTATTGCGCCAACTAGGGTTTACCGGCAGTGACGAACAAGTATTAAATAAAGCTGCACAATATTCTCCGTTGCTGCTGTCTAACCTCAGTTCTGCCTCTTCTATGTGGACAGCAAATGCGGCAACGGTTTCCCCTTCAGCAGATAGTGCGGATCAATGTGTCCATTTCACGGTGGCAAATTTAAATAACAAGTTGCATCGTTCGCTGGAAAGTCCTGCGACTTCGCTAGCCCTGAAAGCGACTTTTCCTGATCAAAACCATTTTGTTCATCATGATCCTCTGCCACAACATGCGGATTGGGGAGATGAAGGTGCGGCAAACCATAATCGTTTTTGCGGCGAATATGGTGAAGCAGGCGTACAGTTATTTGTTTATGGCCGCAAGGCATTGCAGGAAGGAGTTTCACCTAAGTGCTATCCCGCTCGGCAGACGTTGGAAGCAAGTCAGGCAATTGCTCGTCTGCATCAGCTTGAAAGATCCAGAACTGTATTTGCCCAACAAAATCCCGTTGCCATTGATAGTGGTGTATTTCATAACGATGTCATCGCAGTTAGCAACCGTAATGTCCTTTTCTATCATCAACAGGCTTTTTTAAATCAGCAGCCAGTATTGACTGAGTTGAGAGATAAAATGGCTCGGCTTGGACACACTTTGGTGGCAATTGAAGTGCCTATGGAGCAAGTCACTATTCAGGATGCGGTCGAGTCTTACTTGTTTAACAGCCAGTTGCTGAGCCAGCCGGATGGCAACATGATGCTGATTTTACCGGAAGAGTGTCGGCAAAATCACAATGTCTCAGCTTATTTGCACGAATTGATTGCGAAAGGAAATTCTCCCATCAATAAGCTCCACTTTTTTGACTTGCGGGAAAGTATGCGCAATGGCGGCGGACCAGCTTGTTTGCGGCTCAGGGTTGTTTTGAACGAACAAGAGTTAGCAGCGGTAAATCCAGCGACCTTGATGACACCAGAACTGTATCAACGTCTGACGACATGGGTTGAGCGGCATTATCGGGATTCCTTGTATGCGGCTGATCTTGCTGATCCGCAACTATTAAGAGAAATCTATTCTGCCCTTGACGAACTGACGCAGATCCTCAAGTTGGGCTCGATTTATGAGTTTCAAAATTAATCAGGAGATGAAATGGATTTACTGACTTTATTACTTGAAAACAAAATCGAAAATAACTTGTGTTTTCCGCCAGCCATTCAGTCATCATGGTTGGCAGAAGGTGTATTACAGTTATTACCGCAAAGATCATCAAAACCCGCTGATACGTTAATTATTTCTGCCGGAATTCATGGCAATGAAACGGCGCCTGTGGAAATACTTATCCGGTTATTGTCACAACTGGCACAGGGAAAGTTGCCATTGCAACATAACCTTTTGCTGATATTCGGCAATTTACCCGCCATGCAGGCAGGGCAGCGATATATTGATAGTGATCTCAATCGTATGTTCGGAGGACGCTATCAAAATTTCCCATCGGGGAGTGAATCGAACCGTGCTATGGAGTTGGAGTCTGTTATCCGCCGGTTTTTTCATGAACCTGCGGTGATGGCATCAACGAAACATCGGCACTTCGATCTTCACACCGCAATCAGAGGTTCCTGCCATGAACAGTTCGCGCTATTACCATACCAGGCACGTGAATATGCAGCGGATTTTTTACAATGGTTGGAAGATAGCGATCTCGATGCTTTAGTATTTCATAACACAGTAGGGGGAACATTCAGTAATTTTACCAGCGAACATTTCAATATGGATAGTTGTACACTGGAAATCGGTAAGGCACTGCCTTTTGGACAAAACGATCTGGCTAGATTCAACAATATTACCATAGCGTTGCAGGATTTGATCGCCGGTTTGTCTTCAGGCAGACGGGCTAAACTGACATTTAACCGCTATCGTGTGGTGGATGCCATTATCAAACAACATGATAATTTTCAGCTCAATATTCCAGAAGATACGAAAAACTTTACTGAATTACCGGAAGGTTTTGAAATCGCCCGCCAGCAAAATCAATCCTGGAAGATAGAATCTCCTGCAAATTTTATTCTGTTTCCTAATGCCCATGTTGCTATTGGTCTACGGGCAGGATTGTTGTTAGAGAAACTAACCTAATCAATTCATAAAACAGCAAACTGTGAGGTTATTAATGACGAGATCATTAAAAACACCTGTGGAACAATCCGCAGGTGCGCAGAAACTCCACCGTGGATTAGGTAAGCGCCATGTCCAGTTGATCGCAATTGGGGGAGCTATTGGTACAGGATTATTTATGGGAGCAGGGAAAACTATCGCAGTATCAGGAACCTCAATTATCCTGACTTATCTTTTGATTGGTTTTTTTGCTTTTATGGTAATGAGAGCAATGGGCGAACTATTGCTCACTAAATTGGATTATAGAACGTTTGCTGATTTTGTCGCAGATTATCTTGGGGATAAGGCCAGCTATTTTCTGGGATGGACTTATTGGATGAGCTGGATTGTCAGTTGCATCGCCGATGTTGTGGTATGTGGTGGCTATATCCAGTATTGGTTCCCAGACAGTTGGCTTTGGTTAACGGCGTTGTCTATTTTAGGACTGATGTGCCTGTGTAATTTTTTCTCAGTACGGCTGTTTGGTGAAACGGAATTCTGGTTTGCCATGATTAAGGTGGTGACGATAGTGGCTTTAATTATCGTTGGCATTGGCATGGTTTTTGTTGGCTGGACTTCTCCCAATGGCGTAACAGCTTCTGTAAGTCATTTGACCGAACCCGAAGTATTCCTGCCCAATGGCGTATTTGGATTTCTGGCCGGTTTTCAGATTGCCATTTTCTCTTTTACGGGTATTGAACTGGTTGGCACAGTGACTGCTGAAACCAAAGAGCCAGAGAAAGTTTTACCAAAAGCTATCAACAATATTCCTATCAGGGTCATTATCTTTTACGTGCTTTCCATGATGTGCATCATCGCTGTTACGTCATGGCCGCAGATTTCACCAGAAATTAGTCCCTTTGTGACGCTGTTTGCATTGGCAGGATTGCCGGCAGCGGCTGCGGTGATCAATTTTGTTGCTCTGACTTCGGCGATGTCCTCGGCCAACAGTGGATTATATGCCTGTACCCGTATGCTTTATGGTTTATCCACGGAAAAGCTGGCGCACAGCAAATTTGGACAACTTTCAATGAATAGTGCTGTTCCCATTTTTAGCTTGATATTTTCAGTGCTTTGTATGGCAAGTGGCGTATTTTTGCTATTTATTATCCCCAATGTTATGAAATTATTTACTATTGTTACGACCGTGGCAGCCATCATGGTTATTTATAGCTGGTGTATGATACTGATTGCTTACCTGGCTTATCGCAAGAAACGTCCTGACTTGCATAAAGAATCTATCTATAAAATGCCAATGGGTATCCCCATGACATGGTGTACCTTGATATTTTTTGCCTTTACGGTGGTGATCATGGTGTTTGATCATGACACCCGTATCGCGCTATATGGTACGCCAGTGTGGTTTGTGATATTGGAAATTTTGTGGCGTATGCGGAAAAATCGTGAACAGCAAGGCATGCAGGATGAAATGGTGAATTAGATAATGGTAAACATATGCAGGGCAAGAGCGCGAAAGTTTTGTTAACAAAATTTCATGCTCTTGCCCTGTGATTTGGTATACCCATTAAAACCATATTAATATAACAGTATTCCAACAAGGGGTATCTGCGATTGCACCACAGGATAAAGTATATTAGTTTTTTTGCATAAATCTCCAAGAATATAGCATTTCTTTTATATCTGGATGAAGGTGAACTATTGCCTGCTACATGCATTTTCCATCTCTATCGCGCTTAATTCTAATTCTGATGGCCCAATATCACCCTCTTCTAATCGCCTATGTAGTTGCTCATATAACAGGTAAAAATAACTATCGTCCGATGTCATTATTGGTACATTGGCATCGGGTTGTCCTCTGGGACGCTGTGCTGTCATTGCCATGCCAATAATATGTCTGCCCTGTGTATCTATAGAAAAATTTTGATGATAAAGAGAGGTTCTTTCTCTTTCTTCATTTTCATTTATAGTTGGATGAAGTAGACCTAAAGCATGACCAAACTCATGAGATATAGTTTGATAGACAATCATGTTTGCAACTTCTTGCTCTGTCATAGTATTAGTAAATATGCTTCGGATTATAGTGAACAAATTTTTTGAATAGTGGAATTCATTTGCCAGAACCACTCCTGGGATATTAAAAGGTGGATCGAAATAATTATTAAGAATGTCATCTGGTAAAATTAAAGTTGTTTGAGCAAAATCCTCACCCAGAGCATCTTCTTGTTCATTATTTGCTGTGGAAATCCAAAAATTAGCTTCCCCCCTTGATCCGATTTCGGTAAGGCGAATGGGGCTATGATGTGCTATAAGGTGTTGATTCCACATATTTGCCGCACGGATCACTAATGGTGCAGTATGAACAGTAATACGTATTGTCCCACCAATAACAATCGTAATATCATTTATATGTGGATCTATTCTATATCTTAAATTATTATTAAAAAAATGAGCCGGACTATAAATTTGATGATCAATAATTTGAGAAAAAACGTGCCTGTTTGGGTTTCCATAAGCATCTGGATCATAATCATTCACTGCAAAAACACTAGATGATAAAAATATTAAAAACAATAAAATATATTTCATTTAAGGCTCTCTTACTTTCCCAATATGATGGATACTGTAAGTTTAAATTTTCTTTAATCTTAGTAGAAAAGAAAAAGATACACATATAATGGTTACCAAAAAATATGAATATTTACGTTTTTAATAAGATAAGAGCTTTGTTTTTCAATAGCCAGAGCTAAGATCTTATTATTCCAAAGCCTACAACCCCATTATCATAACATCTCATAATTTTTACTGATGTCCCTGTTGTATAAGCTGTCAATAAAAGAGCATATGCCGCCCTGGCATTTTTACTCGCAGTCGAATTAAAGGTAGTTTTGTCTTTAGTACCAGTTATATAGTTATAAAGGGATATCGTTGTTGTGGTTTTTGAATCTACTGGTCTGAAATTAAATGTGATTCTGGCATCTTGATCATCATCTACCCCTAAATAAACGGCAGTCACATAACCTTTTTTATTCAGATTATTGTTACAGTTTCCAGCATAAGAATAAGCATAATTATTTATTATCATAGCAATGAAAATAATTAGAGTAATTTTAAATTTCATAATGACCTCGTCTAAGATTAAGTTGTGGTGCATAAATATATTTAATGAATTTAAATGTGCAACCACAAAAAACTGAAGATTAAAAAATGAATGGAATATTTCATTATTTTTATCAGAGCAGTCGTTATCATCCTCGCATCTTGTTTATTAAGAAAAATTCAATTTTAGGAAAATTTATAGTTATAATAGAGAAAGAATGTATTATTTAAATAATATTTGATTAGAATGTAAGAGTTAGCCTTCCCTATTTAAAATAATAATATTTATGTAATAGATGAAAATATCTAAAGTTACACCAGTAGGAAATAAATCTATATTATAGTAAAATCAAAATTGTTAATTTAAGAAGCAGGCGCTGGATAATGATAAATTTAAAAAATATCATTACTATGATGTTTATCATAGTATCAGATTAGCTCTTTTGTCATTTTTTTTATAGAAAAAATTTTAATTACCGCAAGAATAATGGTAATAAATCGTTATATACATTGTTATTGGTTATTGAAAATGTTTGACTTTTCATTCAGATAAATAATCTTTTGAAACAATAGCCCACTTGAAGGGAAACTGGCTAGATTCTGAATTTTTATTGGGATGATCCATAGGAAGGGGAAAAATAGTCCTATGCTAACAGCATAGGACTATTTCATGTTTATGCAGCCAGAAAATTAAGCGTTTTCTTGCTGAGTTGCCTGAATTGCAGTCAGTGCAACGGTATAAACGATATCATCAACCAGTGCGCCACGGGACAGATCGTTAACGGGTTTGCGCATACCTTGCAGCATTGGCCCGATGGAAACCAGATCCGCTGAACGTTGTACTGCTTTGTAAGTGGTATTACCCGTGTTCAGATCTGGGAAAATGAACACGGTTGCCTGGCCTGCAACGGGTGAATTTGGTGCCTTGGATTTCGCTACATCTGCCATGATAGCTGCGTCGTACTGCAATGGGCCATCGATGATCAGGTCTGGGCGTTTTTCCTGTGCCAAACGGGTTGCTTCACGCACTTTTTCAACATCGCTGCCTGCACCAGAGTTACCGGTGGAGTAAGAGATCATCGCAACACGAGGCTCAATACCAAATGCTTTGGCAGAATCCGCAGATTGGATCGCGATTTCAGACAGTTGTTCTGCGGTTGGATCAGGGTTGATCGCACAGTCACCGTAAACCAGCACTTGCTCTGGTAGCAACATAAAGAAGACAGAAGAAACCAGAGAGCTATTTGGTGCTGTCTTAATTAACTGCAATGGCGGGCGAATGGTATTTGCTGTGGTATGCACCGCACCGGAAACCAGACCGTCAACTTCGTCTTGTTCCAACATCAGGGTGCCCAGAACGACGTTGTCTTCCAGTTGTTCGCGGGCAACAACTTCGGTCATGCCTTTGTTTTTGCGCAGTTCAACCAGACGTGGCACATAACGTTCACGTGCTGACACTGGGTTGATGATTTCAATACCTGCACCCAGTTCAACGCCTTGAGCCGCAGCGACACGACGGATCTCTTCTGGATCGCCCAGCAGGATACATTCTGCAATGCCACGTTCAGCACAGATCGCCGCAGCTTTGACGGTACGTGGCTCGTCGCCTTCCGGCAGAACGATACGTTTGCCAGCCTGACGAGCCAGTTCGGTCAACTGATAGCGGAATGCTGGTGGAGACAGGAGGTTTGGACGCTCTGATGCGGCTGCCAGAGAATCGATCCACTCGCTGCTGATATGTTGTGCAACGTAGTTTTGTACTTTTTCGATACGCTCGTGGTCATCGGCTGGAACTTCCAGACTGAAACTTTGCAGGTTCAGGGAAGTCTGCCATGTATTGGTTTCCACAGTGAAAACGGGCAGGCCAGTATTGAATGCACGTTCGCACAGTTCACGGATAGAATCATCAATTGAGTAACCACCGGTCAGCAATACGGCACCAATTTCAATACCGTTCATGGCAGCCAGACAGGCAGTGATCAGGACGTCAGGGCGGTCAGCAGAAGTCACCAGCAGAGAACCCGGACGGAAGTATTCCAGCATGTTAGGGATGCTGCGAGCACAGAAAGTCACAGACTTGATGCGACGGTTTTCGATGGCACCTTCATTGATGATGTCCGCTTTCAGGTGCTTAGCCATATCAATCGCACGGGTAGCGATCAGGTCAAAACTCCACGGGATGCAACCGAGAATTGGCAGTGGGCTGTTTTTGAAGATGGTTTTGGGATCGACGTTGGTAATCGTCGCTTTAGTTGATTCGTCAAAGATTTCGGATAAATCTGGGCGAGTACGGCCTTGGTCATCAACCGGTGCATTCAGTTTATTGACGATGACACCGATAATGTTTTGGTTCTTGCTGCCACCGTATTCAGCACGGCTCAGTTCAATCCGTTCTTTCAGTTGCTCTGGGGTGTTAGTGCCCAGAGCAGTCACGAACACGATTTCAGCGTTCAGTGTTTTGGCGATTTCATAGTTCAGAGATTGGGCAAACGGATGTTTGCGAGTCGGAACCAAACCTTCGAGTAGAACCACTTCTGCATCTTTGGCGTTTTCGTGGTAACGTGCCACGATCTCTTCCATTAACACATCTTTTTTGTTAGTGGTCAGCAGTGATTCCACATAAGCCATATCCAGAGGTTCAGCAGCATGGATGCTGGAGTGTGAACGGATAATCGAAGTGGTTTGATCCTGAGAACCAGAGTGACGTGGTTGTGCTATAGGTTTGAAAACGCTCAGGCGAACGCCTTTTTGCTCCATAGAGCGAATAACACCCAGGCTGACACTGGTTAAACCAACGCTAGTGTCGGTAGGGATTAACATAATTGTACGGGACACGGAAACCTCTTTAACGGTTGCTCGTCAGTCAATAAATGTGACTCAGTGCGATATATTCGAGAAAACCGCCAGCAATGGCAATACTGGCGGCTCTAAAATTATGCTGATTACGCGGTCAGACGTGCTGAATCCTGAGCAATAACCAATTCTTCATTAGTTGGGATAACCAGAGCAGGACGGCTGTTATCTGTAGTGATAACGCCTGATTTGCCGAAGCGAGCGGCAAGGTTACGCTCGTGATCATATTCGAAGCCCAGCAGAGCAACTTTCTTCATGGTCAGTTCACGAACCAGCGCAGAGTTTTCACCGATGCCACCAGTGAAGATAATTGCGTCCAGACGGCCTTCCATCAGAGCACTGTATGCGCCGATGTATTTGGCCAGACGGTGGCAGTAAACATCCATAGCACGTTTAGCATCAGCTTTAGTTTCGTAGTTGTCTTCTACGTAACGGCAATCGCTGGTGACTTCGGTCAGACCTAAGAAACCAGACTCTTTGGTCAGCAGGGTGTTGATCTGAGCAATGCTCATGCCCATTGCATCGTGCAGGTGGAATACGATAGCGGGGTCGATGTCACCACTGCGGGTGCCCATGACCAGACCTTCCAGTGGGGTCAAACCCATAGAAGTATCAACACACTGACCGTTAACAATTGCAGAAACAGAACCACCATTGCCCAAGTGGCAGGTGATGACGTTCAGTTCTTCAACGGGTTTGTTCAGCATCTTAGCTGCTTCACGAGAAACATAGAAATGACTGGTACCATGTGCACCGTAACGACGGATGCCATGCTCTTTATACAGGTTGTAAGGCAGTGCGTATAGGTATGCTTCTTCAGGCATAGTCTGGTGGAATGCGGTGTCAAATACTGCAATGTTTTTCTCAAGTAGATGAGGGAATGCTTTTTTCGCTTCAGCAATACCGATCAGGTGAGCAGGGTTGTGCAGTGGTGCGAATGGAATAGCCGCTTCAATGCCTGCGATAACTTCATCAGTGATAACTACAGAAGAAGTGAACTTCTCACCACCATGAACAATGCGGTGACCGATGGCAGAAATTTGTGCAGAAAGTTCTGATTTTTCAGCCAGGATAGTATTAACAATGAAGTTCAGTGCTTCGCTGTGTGCTGCGCCGGCACCTAAAGCAGCTTCGTTTTTCGCGCCATCCATTTTCCATTTAATACGGGCTTCAGGCAGGCCAAAGCACTCTGCTAAACCAGAAAGATATTCTTCACCATTGGCAGGATCGATGATAGCGAATTTCAGGGAGGAGCTACCGCAATTAAGAACCAGTACCAGCTTACTTGACATGGAAATACCTATTATCTTGTTGTGATCTAATCTTAAAATAAGAACAATGTTAAAAATAAAATAATTTATTAACAAACCGAACCTAATTGTTGCGAAAAAGGGCAAAATTCCTGTTTTGCTACTGCAACAACATAAAAGTCTGTGTAGGATACCGTTTGCTAGCAATAAAGACAAAATATACTTAATAGTATTAATACTACAAAAAAGATTTTATCTTTTGTAGAGATTTTTTAAAAACTATACCTTTAATTGATTGAGGTCATGATGAACACGACACCACCTGTTAGCCAGGGTTGGTTCAAGCGCATGCAATTAGGACAGCAATATTTGAAAACTTGGCCATTGGAAAAGCAGCTTGCGCCTGTTTTTCCTGAAAATCGTGTGATTAAGGCAACTCGCTTTGGTATTCGGTTTATGCCGCCGTTGGCAATTTTTACCTTGACATGGCAAATCGCGTTGGGCGGTCAATTGGGACCATCGGTGGCCACAGCGCTGTTTGCCTGTAGTTTGCCGTTACAGGGGTTATGGTGGTTGGGAAAACGTGCGGCGACACCATTACCGGAAAGATTGTTGAATTGGTTTTATGAAATTCGGGAAAAATTTACCCATGCGGGCATCGCAATGGCACCAGTGGAAAGTGCCCCGACCTATTTTTCGCTGGCTGAATTGCTTAAACGGGCTTTTAAGCAGTTGGATAACTCTTTTCTTGATGATATTTAATCCCCAGATGTCGTGTGGGATAAATATTGTATTACCACATGATGATTAACAAATAATGACGTTTGAAGGAGTCGGGTTTGGTTCTGAAATGTAGAGGTTTTTTATTCGATTTGGATGGTACTCTGATTGATTCATTGCCTGCGGTTGAGCGAGCATGGATTTTGTTTGCCGATAAGATGGGTATCGATAAAGATGAAGTGTTGAACTATGTTCATGGTACGCCGGCGATATTGTCACTACGACATTTTATGCCCGACGCGAGTGAAGAAGAGATCACTGACACTTTCAAATGGATTGAGAAAATTGAAACAGAAGATACAGAAGGTATTACCGCTTTGCCTGGTGCCATCGCCCTGATTGATAAGTTGAATGCGCTGGATATCCCGTGGGCCATTGTAACATCAGGAACGGTTACTCTTGCTTCTGCACGTCATAAAGTGGCGGAGTTACCGGAACCTGCTTATTGGGTGACGGCAGAGTCTGTTACAAATGGAAAACCAAACCCTGAGCCTTATTTATTGGGGGCGAAAAAACTGGGACTCTTGCCAGAAGAGTGTGTCGTGTTTGAGGATGCTGCTGCGGGAATTAATGCCGGACTGGATGCGGGTTGTCAGGTTGTTGTTGTCCACGATTCGCCGGATATTCCGCGCCGTGATGAAATCCATTTGACGATTAATAGTCTGGAAGATATTGAGATTGTCAAATCTGGCAGTTATGTATCTATTTATACCGATTGAGACCCCCTAAATCAGAAAGTTCCTTGATCAGAAAGAGGGATTTTCTCTGAAAAACATGGTCTACTTACTTTGTTAACGTTTGTACCTGTAATACTTTGATATGTAGTCTTTTTGATATATAGCCAATCTGTCAATGAGCAGATTGGCTGTGCGGATAAGTCATATTTGAAAGGTATCGTTGATAGAGGCCAAATTGAGTAGCGAACTGTTGTGGGTATTAACCCTGCTATTAATAGCCATTGTGCTTTTCACCACCAATAAAGTCAGAATGGATGTTGTGGCTTTATTGCTGATCATCGCATTTGTCCTGAGTGGCACACTGACGTTAAGTGAAGCTACTGTCGGTTTTAGTGATCCCAACGTGTTATTGATTGCTGCCCTGTTTGTCATTGGTGAAGGGCTGGTGAGGACTGGGGTGGCTTATCAGATGGGAGACTGGCTGGTTCGTGTCGCAGGTAACAGTGAAACCAAGATGTTAGTTTGGTTAATGGTATCAGTTGCCGGATTGGGGGCGTTCATGAGTTCTACGGGCGTTGTGGCGATATTTATTCCTGTTGTCTTGAGCGTGGCCGCCAAAATGAAAATATCTTCAGGGCGATTGATGATGCCATTGGGATTTGCCGGTTTGATCAGTGGCATGATGACTCTGGTGGCAACGCCTCCTAATATGGTCGTCAATAGTGAGTTGGTGCGTGAAGGTCTGCGGGGTTTTGATTTCTTTTCTATTACACCGATCGGCATATTCGTGTTGATGTCTGGCGTGGTTTACATGTTAGTCGCTCGTCGTTGGCTAGGGGGAGAAAACTATCAGGCAGCGGACGAACGTTATCACCGGACATTTCGTGATTTGATACGTGACTATAAATTGTCTGGTCGCGCTCGTCGTTTTACTATCCGTCAAGGTTCACCTTTGGTTGGACATACCTTGGATGAATTAGGGTTGCGTGCCCGTTATGGTGCCAATGTCATTGGTATTGAACGTTGGCGTAAATTTCGCCGAGTGATGGTTGCTGCCACTGGAGATATGGAATTGCAGGGGCAGGATGTTTTGCTGGTGGATATGTCGGATAGTGATGTTGATTTACGAGAATTTTGCCGTGAGCAACGGTTAGAACCGATGGTATTGCGCGGGGAGTATTTTTCCGAGCATTCTCGTAATGTTGGGATGGCTGAGGTTTCAGTGCTCCCTGAATCCGAACTATTGGGACAATCATTGCGGGACATGAAATTTCGTACACGTTATGGTCTCACTGTCGTAGGGATCCGTCGCGGGGGAAAAGCGTTAGAGGGGAAGTTAGTCGATGAACCTTTGTTGCTTGGCGATACACTGCTGTTGATCGGCGACTGGAAATTGATCCACGCGTTAAAAACAAAAACTCCTGATTTTATTGTGTTAAATCTGCCCGTTGAGGTGGAAAATGCGGCTCCTGCGGCCTCACAGGCACCTCATGCCTTATTCTGCCTGGCCCTGATGGTTGCTATGATGCTGACCAATGAAATCCCGAACTTTATTGCTGCGTTAATTGCCTGTCTGCTAATGGGGAAATTCCGTTGTATTGATATGGAAAGTGCTTATCGTTCCATTCACTGGCCGAGTATTATTTTGATTGTTGGCATGATGCCTTTTGCGTTGGCATTACAGAAGACGGGAGGCATTGCTCTCATTGTCCAGGGATTGATGGATATCGCAGGTAATATGGGGCCACGGGTGATGCTGGTGTGTCTGTTTATACTTTGCGCCATTATAGGGTTGTTTATTTCTAACACCGCGACGGCAGTGCTAATGGCTCCGATTGCGATTGCGGCAGCGAATGAGATGGCTGTTTCTCCTCTGCCTTTTGCAATGATTATTGGCGTGGCGGCTTCGGCAGCATTTATGACACCAGTTTCATCACCCGTTAATACATTGATATTGGGGCCTGGTGGGTATCGGTTTGCTGATTTTGTGAAACTTGGTGTGCCTTTTACGTTAATTGTAATGGGAATTAGTGTCACGATTATCCCAATACTTTTCCCATTCTAATGTTTTTATTCAGGCAGCTCCACATGGCAGGGAGCTGCATTGTAACTATAGATTAATATTATTAAATAAATGTATGGCTAACAATGGTAACACTTAATGATTATGGTCGAGTGATCCCTGCCAGATAGTTGTAATTAGTAATCAAATAGTTGTAGAGATGTAACAGTGGCAATGCATTAGCAGTATCTAAATAAATTTATAAACTGATTTCATCAAGGGAGAGACTGAAACTCGGTACAAACACAGCCATAAAATAATCCATTTCTTCACTGCGGCGTTCTGTCAATGTCTTGTCCAATCGGCTTTTGGCTTGATTGAATTCAGTATTGCCTGCTGAGAGTTCCTCCAGGCATTTCAAATATGCGCATAATGCATCAGCTTGCTTGATAATATGAATTTCTTCTTCACTATGGTGATGCTCATCCAAAATGGAGAGGAAATCATCTTGTAGTTCAGTCGGTAACATACCCAATAGTTTTTGTTGGGCTATTTTTTCTATTTTCTTATATTCATGGGCGATTTGGGGATTGTAGTACTTAATTGGCGTTGGTAAATCGCCGGTGATGACTTCGCTGGCATCGTGATACATAGCCAACAGGGCGATCCGTTCAGGATTAACATTACCGTTGAATTTGCGATTTTTGATTATTGCCAAAGCGTGTGCGACAAAAGCAACCTGCAAACTGTGCTCTGAAACATTTTCTGTACGCACATTTCGCATAAGAGGCCAACGACTAATTAATTTTAGGCGGGATAATTGGGCGAAAAAATGACTCATAATTTCCTCTTGTAGCCGAGTGATTTGTAGCCAAATTGTAGCGGAATAATATGATTAATTGTGAGCGGAGTATCTATAACTTGAAAAATGACGGGAATATTCACTTCTGGAAAAAATAGCGGCCAGTAAAGAAATAACTATTTATCTCAGAGAATAGCCATCCCATTAATCTATTAATATTTAATGGGATTGGCTTTAATAAGGGGGATTGTGGTTATTGACGATAGTTACCGATAAAACGGGCGAATTTTTCAATTGCCATTTGTAAGTCAGTGACATGTGGCAGTGTAACAATACGGAAATGGTCTGGATCGGGCCAGTTAAATGCGGTGCCTTGAACCAGTAAAACTTTTTCCTGTAGTAAGAGATCTAGTACCATTTTTTGGTCATCATAAATATTGAAACGTTTGGTGTCTATTTTCGGGAACATATAGAGAGCACCCATGGGTTTCACACAGGAAATTCCAGGGATCTGGTTAATCAGCTCCCATGCACGGTTGCGCTGTTCATAGAGTCTGCCACCTGGAAAAATAAATTCGCTGATGCTTTGATAACCGCCTAATGCTGTTTGAATGGCGTGCTGCATTGGTACATTGGCACAAAGGCGCATTGATGCCAGCATTTCTAATCCTTCAATATAATCCCTGGCCTGCTTTTTAGGGCCATTCAATACCATCCAGCCTTGACGGAAACCAGCGACGCGATAGGTTTTGGACAGACCATTAAACGTAACAGTAAAGAGATCAGGCGCTAATGCTGCGATGGAATGGTGTTGGGCATCATCGTACAGGATTTTGTCATAAATCTCGTCCGCAAAGATAATCAAATTATGTTGGCGGGCGATTTCTACTATTTCCAGCAACAATTCTTTGCTATATACCGCTCCGGTTGGGTTATTCGGGTTAATAATAACAATACCGCGGGTACGTGGGGTAATTTTACGGCGTATGTCATCTAAGTCAGGAAACCAGCCTTGTTGCTCATCACATAGATAGTGGACGGCATGACCGCTGGAAAGTGAAACTGCCGCAGTCCAAAGAGGATAGTCAGGCGCAGGAACCAACATTTCGTCCCCAGTATTCAACAGGGCCTGCATGGATTGGACAATAAGTTCAGAAACACCATTACCAATAAAAATATCTTCAACGGTAACATCCAGCATATTTCTGGCTTGATAATGCTGCATGATTGCCTTACGCGCTGAATACAACCCTTTTGAATCCGAGTAACCCTGAGCAGTTGGCAGATTGCGGATAACATCGACTAAAATTTCATCTGGTGCTTCAAATCCGAATGGCGCCGGATTACCGATGTTTAATTTCAGTACCTTATTACCTTCTTCTTCGAGTCGCTTAGCTTCTTTGAGGGTATTTCCTCGAATGTCATAGCAGACATTATCTAATTTACTGGATTTATTAATGGAAAACATAGGGTGCCTTGACCTCTTTGGCAAAATGGATACTAACCGGCATAAAAAGTGTGATGATCAATGTACTCTTCTCAGTCTGTATTTTGAAGAGACTTTGATATCTTTGGTTAAAATGGTTGTTTTAAGAATAAATGAATAAGTTTGCCATCTGAATTACTGTCTTTTATTGGTGTTTTATTTCAATAATATGTGTTAGATTGGGTTTAAATTTTGATTAATGGCTGGTTTTTAGTTGGTAAGAGAGAAAGGATAGGTCATTTTTACGAGATTATGTGCCGTTTTGTTTAAGGATCTTCAAATTGTCAATAAAAGTAAGAAGATTTGTATAATGTATTCTTATAATTTATCTTTATCGACCTAAAGTTAATTTAGGTTTTTATCACATGATACTTTGACAATTTTTTTGAGTTTTTATCCATAACATTTTTAAGCCTATTTACTGAAAATGTTAATTTATTAAAAATTCTAATACTATCTGATAATGTTAAGTGTTCCTAATTCAGATTAGGTTATTTTTTGAAGCAAGTCAGAAAAAGGGTATTTGTACTGGAAATTGGTGATTATGTGATGTAAATAGGATTTTCTCTCCAACTTATTTTAGGATTGCATAAATTTTGTTAAAAAAGGAGAAAATAAAACCCATGATGATCTAAATAGTAAAAAAAAGCAGTAAACCTTTGCCCTATTTAATAGAGTAGAGTAATGTCACAATCGGTATTATTTTATTTGATACTGTTGAAGTAAAAACACCAGGTTAGTTAGTAATTAAAATCAAAAAAAAGTGATGAATAAACAATGATAAATGCAAATCGTCAGATAATAAACCTCGATCTCGATCTGCTAAGAACTTTTGTTGCTGTTGCTGACTTAAATACTTTTGCAGCAGCAGCGGCAGCTGTTTCTAGAACGCAGTCGGCTGTTAGTCAGCAAATGCAGCGGTTGGAACATCTCGTGGGGAGAGAGTTGTTTGCTCGTCACGGCCGTAATAAGCTTCTGACTGAACATGGGCTTCAACTTCTTGGTTACGCACGCCAAATTTTGCGTGCCAATGACGATGCAACAGCATCATTAACCTATAATGATGCAGACGGTGAATTAAGAATAGGCGTATCAGATGACGCTGTTGATACACTGCTTCCTTTCTTATTAAACCGTATTGCCTCTGTCTATCCACGTGTAGCGGTTGATGTACGCATTAAGCGCGCTCAATTTATCGAAAACATGTTGGATAACCATGAGATTGATTTGGCATTAACCACAGCAAAAATCAACCACCATCCTAAAACGATCTTACGCTCTTCGCCTGTTTTATGGCATTGTGCACCAGATTTCCAATTGCAGACGAATGAACCTGTACCATTAGTTGTGATGGATGAAACCAATCCTTTCCGCCAGATTGCTCAGGAAACTTTGGATATGTCAGGCATTTCATGGCGTGTTGCGTATGAAGCTGCTTCCTTATCCGCTGTTCGCTCGGCTGTGAATGCAGAAGTCGGTATTACCGCTCGCCCTCTGGAAATGCAGAATGCAGATCTGAGAATTTTAGGTGAAATTGAAGGATTACCACGTCTGCCGGAAATCCAATTCTTCTTATATCGTAATAGTAACGAACAGAACGAATCTGTTCTGACTGTTTTTGGTGCAATAGAAAATAAGAAAACACCTTATACTGTAACAACTGTTGAATCCGATGAATCCGACGAGATGGATGAATCTATCGACACGATTGAACCCAATAAATCAACTGAAATAGTTGATGAAAATTCCGTTGAAAATATAGACGAATAAGTATTATGTGTTTTATAGGCTAATATTTCCATTTTATTCATGGAAGTATTAGCCTGTTGTTAATTACTTATTAATAATCCTTCCAAGTTTTCATTTCCATTTCTGATATTTCTAATAAGAAATATACCCTGTTAATTTTCCTATACCTTTCGAATTTTAGTTAAAAGAATGTTGCTTCGTTAACAAATTTCATTTTCCTAACTTGATAAAATAAAAACGTTTTCAGGAATAGCTCGCTTATTGCACTTTATTAGTTGTTTTTAGAAACAATTCATTAAAAGTTGAATAAATTACATTCAAGTGCTGAATGTTTTTCCATGAAATTGTGCACTTGATCATAAAAATATCCCAAGCGGTACAGTGGAAAGACAGGTTTTTCCTGCGATAATGGTGTAGTAAAGTCGAGTTATCGGTTAGACTAGTTATATCGGAAAGACGTTTTTTTGTATGACTGACACGTTTTAGCGATATATCAACACAATCCGTTAATTAATGGTTTGTGGTTTGTAAATAAATATGCAAGTGGTTTTGCCGTTATGGCAAATTTTGTTGAGAGGAATAAAAACCAAGATGATTCAAGCTATAAGGTGAATTGATTAGCGTTGTTTCAGATTTGGTTGTTATTCCTTCCCATGAATCGATGTGGTGCAACACTGCCGGCAAAAAGAGAAAGAGCAGATACCTTGACACCACTTTTGATGAGTAAGCAACGAGTATGTCTACATCCACTGGAATTTTAGCCCATCACTGGGCATTCGCGGTTTTTCTAATAGGTGCTCTTGGTTTGTGCGCACTCATGTTACTGGGTGGGTACTTCATGGGAGGCAAGGCGAAAGCCAGAGCAAAACACATACCTTATGAATCAGGTATCGATTCTGTCGGCAGTGCACGTTTACGTTTGTCGGCGAAGTTTTATCTGGTTGCCATGTTCTTTGTTATCTTCGACATTGAAGTCCTTTATTTGTATGCATGGGCCGTCTCAATCAAAGAGAGCGGTTGGCTAGGCTTTGCCGAAGCAAGCATTTTCATTTTGGTGTTATTGGCAGGTTTGGTTTATCTGGCGCGCATCGGGGCGTTGGATTGGACACCTGCACGTTCAAAACGTCAGGTCAGTAAACCGAGTGCTGATACTTATATCAACACTGACACCACTACCAACAACAGTCACATGAAGTAATAGCGAGGCATAAAGATGGATTATACGCTCACCCGCATAGATCCGAATGGTGAGAATGACCGTTATCCCCTGCAAAAACAGGAAACTGTCAGCGACCCCTTGGAGCAACATGTTCACCGAAGTGTCTATATGGGGAAATTGGAACATGCTCTGCACAATATGGTGAATTGGGGGAGGAAAAATTCCCTGTGGCCCTATAACTTCGGGCTTTCTTGCTGCTACGTGGAAATGGTGACGTCATTTACCGCTGTTCACGATGTTGCGCGTTTTGGTGCAGAAGTATTGCGAGCATCTCCCCGTCAGGCTGATTTCATGGTGATTTCCGGAACCTGTTTCGTCAAAATGGCGCCTGTCATTCAACGTCTGTACGACCAGTTGCTGGAGCCGAAATGGGTCATTTCAATGGGAGCCTGCGCAAACTCTGGAGGTATGTACGATATTTACTCCGTAGTTCAAGGAGTTGATAAGTTTATCCCCGTTGATGTTTATATTCCTGGCTGTCCTCCTCGCCCAGAAGCCTATATGCAGGCACTGCTGCTGTTGCAGGAGTCCATAGGCAAAGAACGACGCCCACTGTCATGGGTGGTTGGCGATCAGGGGGTTTACCGCGCCAATATGCAATCAGAAAGAGAAAGAAAACGCGGTGAACGTATTGCAGTGAAAAATCTGCGTACTCCAGACGAAATTTAAGGCTTTTAGCCATATAGCGTAACCAAGAGCAATGTGTTGCGATCACAAAAACCCTGATCAAGCGTTGTGGTGAAGAATGATGACAGATCAGATAGCGCAAGAAAGCGCCCGGCCTGCCTGGACAACACGTGATCATCTTGATGATCCTGTAGTCAGCGAGCTTAACCGCCAATTTGGCCCGAGTACCTTTACCATCCAGCCGACCCGTACCGGTATGCCAGTTGTTTGGGTTAAGCGGGAGCAGTTACTGCAAGTAATAACATTTCTGAAAAAATTGCCCAAACCTTATATCATGTTGTTTGACTTGCATGGTGTTGATGAGCGTCAGCGCTCTCACCGAGAAGGCTTACCAGCGGCTGATTTTTCGGTGTTTTATCACCTCCTTTCCATTGAGCGTAACCGTGACATCATGCTGAAAGTCGCGCTCACTGAACAAGACCTGAATATCCCAACGACTACATCGATTTTCCCAAATGCCAATTGGTATGAGCGTGAAACGTGGGAAATGTTTGGCATTACATTTAACGGCCATCCCAATTTGCGTCGCATCTTAATGCCACCAACTTGGGAAGGCCATCCGTTGCGCAAGGAATACTCTGCACGTGCCACGGAATTTGATCCTTTCGTCTTGACTAAGCAGAAAGAAGATCTGGAAATGGAAGCGCTGACTTTCAAACCAGAAGAGTGGGGCATGAAGCGTGGCACCGATAATGAAGACTTCATGTTCCTGAACCTCGGTCCAAATCATCCTTCTGCCCACGGTGCATTCCGCATTATTCTGCAACTTGATGGCGAAGAAATCGTCGATTGTGTTCCCGATATTGGCTATCACCATCGTGGTGCCGAAAAGATGGGAGAACGTCAGTCATGGCACAGCTATATTCCTTATACCGATCGCATCGAATATTTGGGGGGATGTGTTAACGAAATGCCTTATGTGCTGGCGGTTGAGAAGCTGGCAGGCATTGAAGTCCCCGATCGGGTGAAAACAATTCGTGTCATGTTGTCCGAACTGTTTCGCATTAACAGCCATCTGCTTTATATCAGTACATTTATCCAAGACGTTGGGGCGATGACCCCTGTCTTCTTTGCTTTTACTGACCGACAAAAAGTTTACGATGTCGTCGAGGCGATTACTGGGTTTCGTATGCATCCGGCATGGTTCCGAATCGGTGGTGTTGCCCATGATTTGCCGCGAGGTTGGGAAAAACTCTTGCGTGAATTGCTGGACTGGTTGCCGAAGCGGTTGAATTCCTATGTCAAGGCAGCGCTGAAAAACAGTGTCCTGAAAGGGCGTTCTGTTGGGGTAGCGGCCTACAATGCTAAACAGGCTCTGGACTGGGGGGTTACCGGTGCGGGGTTGCGTGCCACTGGCATTAGCTTTGACGTGCGCAAATGGCGTCCTTATTCCGGCTATGAAAATTTCGATTTTGAAGTACCAACAGGCTACAACGGTGATTGTTATGACCGTGTCATGCTGAAAGTGGAAGAAATCCGTCAGAGTCTGCGCATTCTTGAGCAATGCCTGAAAAATATGCCGGCAGGACCATTCAAGGCGGATCATCCATTGACCACGCCACCTCCAAGGGAAAGGACTTTGCAGCACATCGAAACCATGATTAACCACTTCCTGCAAGTGTCATGGGGGCCGGTCATGCCTGCTAATGAATCATTCCAGATGATCGAAGCGACTAAGGGTATCAACAGTTATTACCTGACCAGTGATGGTAGCACTATGAGTTACCGCACCCGCATCCGTACACCAAGTTTTGCCCATTTGCAGCAAATTCCATCGGTGATCCGCGGCAGTCTGGTTTCTGACCTTATCGTCTATCTGGGCAGTATCGATTTTGTTATGTCTGATGTGGATCGCTAACGATGCAAAGTGAATTTAACGCAAACAAGCAAGCACGCCTTGATGTGGTTAACGTAACGGACGCTCAGACACCGGATAAGTTTGTATTGAGTGCTGACGAACGTAATGCCATTGAGCAGGAAAAACACCACTACGAAGATCCGCGTGCTGCGTCAATCGAAGCCCTGAAAATTGTACAAAAGCAGCGTGGCTGGGTGCCAGATGGTGCTATTTATGCCATTGCGGAAGTTTTGGGTATTCCGGCCAGTGACGTGGAAGGTGTAGCGACGTTTTACAGCCAGATTTATCGGCAGCCAGTAGGACGCCACATTATCCGTTACTGTGACAGTGTCGTATGCCACATCACCGGCTATCAGGGGGTTCAGGCAGCGATAGAATCGTGTTTGAACATTCGTCCGGGGCAAACCACGGCAGATGGTCGCTTCACATTGTTACCAACCTGCTGCTTGGGTAACTGTGACAAGGGACCAACGATGATGATTGATGAGGATACTCACAGTTACGTGAAGCCCGAAGAAATTGAAAAATTACTGGAGCAATATCCATGACAACGCATTCAGGAGTGAAAGAAATTATCCGCACCGCGGAAACTCATCCCCTGACATGGCGGTTGCGTGATGACCAACAACCTGTCTGGCTGGATGAATACCGAAGCCAAAATGGTTACAAAGGAGCCGAAAAAGCACTGAAGGGCATGGCACCTGATGAAATTACCACATTGGTTAAAGATGCTGGCTTAAAAGGCCGTGGCGGTGCAGGTTTCTCAACAGGCTTGAAATGGAGCCTGATGCCAAAAGACGAAAGCATGAATATCCGCTATTTATTGTGTAATGCGGATGAGATGGAGCCGGGCACTTACAAAGATCGCCTACTAATGGAACAACTGCCTCATCTATTGGTGGAAGGCATGCTAATCAGTGCCTTCGCATTGAAAGCTTATCGCGGTTACATCTTCCTGCGTGGTGAATATATTGAAGCGGCTGCCCATTTACGCAGAGCCATAGAGGAAGCTAAAGCTGCTGGATTGCTTGGCAAGAACATTCTGGGCAGTGGTTTTGATTTTGAACTGTTTGTTCATACCGGCGCGGGTCGTTATATCTGTGGTGAAGAAACAGCCCTGATTAACTCCCTTGAAGGGCGTCGGGCAAACCCCCGTTCAAAACCCCCGTTTCCTGCGACGGCTGGCGTATGGGGTAAACCTACGTGCGTCAACAACGTCGAAACATTGTGCAACGTTCCTGCCATTCTTGAACATGGGAAAGAGTGGTATATCGGTTTGAGTGCCGGCAAAAGTACAGATGCCGGAACCAAACTGATGGGTTTTTCTGGTCGGGTCAAAAATCCAGGTCTTTGGGAACTGCCTTTTGGCACAACAGCCCGTGAAATTCTTGAAGATTACGCGGGGGGAATGCGTGATGGCTTGAAATTCAAGGCATGGCAACCCGGAGGGGCAGGAACCGATTTCCTGACAGCAGACCATTTAGATTTACCGATGGATTTTGAACATATCGCTAAAGCGGGGAGCCGATTGGGAACCGCACTGGCAATGGCGGTGGATCATGAAATCAATATGGTTTCCCTGACCCGCAATCTTGAAGAATTCTTCGCTCGTGAATCTTGTGGCTGGTGTACACCATGCCGTGATGGCTTGCCGTGGAGTGTCAAAATCCTCCGAGCTATTGAAAATGGTAAAGGCCAGCCAGGTGATATTGAAACATTAGAACAACTCTGTCGTTTTCTTGGCCCAGGTAAAACGTTTTGTGCCCATGCGCCTGGTGCTGTGGAACCTTTGCAGAGTGCGATTAAATACTTCCGTGAAGAGTTTGAAGCGGGAATTGTCACCAAAGATTATGGCAATACTAACCTGATTGCGGGTATTCAACCAAACCTGCTCAACCAGCGTTGGTAACAAACAGTGCTAATTTTTGATTAACGCCTGCCACGGCAGGCCATTGGGAAGCATGCTGACTATGGCTACGATACATGTAGACGGCAAAGAATATGATGTAAACGGGGCTGATAACCTGTTACAAGCCTGCCTCTCATTGGGGCTTGATATACCTTATTTTTGCTGGCATCCAGCGCTGGGAAGCGTTGGCGCTTGCCGCCAGTGTGCGGTGAAGCAATATCAAAATGCGGAAGATACACGCGGTCGCCTGGTGATGTCTTGTATGACACCGGCGTCAGATGGCACGTATATCTCCATTGATGATGAAGAAGCTAAACAGTTCCGTGCCAGTGTTGTGGAATGGTTAATGACCAACCATCCCCATGACTGTCCAGTTTGTGAGGAAGGGGGTAACTGTCATTTGCAAGATATGACAGTGATGACGGGGCATTCATTCCGAAAATACCGTTTTACCAAACGTACTCACAAAAATCAGGAGTTGGGACCATTCATTGCTCATGAAATGAACCGTTGTATCGCCTGTTATCGTTGTGTCCGTTACTACAAAGATTATGCGGATGGAACAGATTTTGGCGTTTATGGTGCCCATGACAACGTCTATTTTGGTCGCCCTGAAAGTGGCACATTGGAAAGTGAATTTTCCGGTAACCTCGTTGAAATTTGCCCAACAGGGGTATTTACCGACAAAACCCATTCAGAACGCTATAACCGCAAATGGGATATGCAGTTTGCACCAAGTATCTGCCAACAGTGCAGCATTGGTTGTAACACTAGTCCTGGTGAACGTTATGGTGAATTGCGCCGGATAGAAAACCGTTATAACGGCACCGTCAACCATTACTTTATGTGTGACCGCGGGCGTTTCGGTTATGGTTATGTCAATCGTGACGACCGTCCTCGTCAGCCGCAACAGTTGCGTGGTGATCAGTGGATTTCACTGAATGCTGAGCAGGTTATGCGAGGGGGCGCAGATATTTTGCGTCAGGCGAAAAATGCCATTGGTATCGGTTCACCGCGTGCCAGCATTGAAAGTAACTTTGCCTTGCGTGAATTGGTTGGTGCGGAAAACTTCTACAGCGGTATTTCAGCGGAAGAACAACATCGCCTTGATACGATGTTAGAAATTCTCCAGCAAGGCGGAGTCTATACGCCATCCCTGCGTGAAATTGAAGATTATGATGCGGTGTTAGTATTAGGAGAAGACTTGACTCAAACGGCTGCCCGCATGGCGTTATCTGTGCGTCAGGCAGTAAAAGGCAAGGCGCGTGAAATGGCCGCCGCCCAGAAAGTAGCAGACTGGCAGATTGCGGCTGTGATGAACATTGGCCAGCACGCCAAATATCCTCTCTTCCTGACCAGTGTTGATGAAACCCATCTGGATGATATTGCAGCATGGAGCTACCGTGCACCCGTTGATGATCAGGCTCGCTTAGGTTTTGCCGTGGCACATGCCTTGAACAATATCGCCCCTGCCGTTAATGATCTGCCGGATGAGCTGAAATCAAAAGTAGAAATTATTGCGCACGCATTGCGTGATGCGAAAAAACCATTGATTATCAGTGGCAGCAATTCAGGCAGTGATGCTTTGATTCAGGCTGCTGCCAATATCGCATGGGCCTTGAAAGATAAGGGTTCGGATGTGGGGCTTTCCTACGTTGCCATATATGCCAATAGTCTGGGGCTGGCAATGATGGAGGCGCAGCCATTGGATTCTGCTTTACAGCGTATTGCTAAAGGGAATTCAGATACCGCCATCGTGATGGAAAACGATCTCTATCGTCATGCACCGGCGGATAAAATTGATCGCGCACTGGATAGCCTGAAAAACTTGATCGTCGTAGATCACCAGCGCACCGCCATTATGGATAAGGCTCATTTGATTTTGTCGGCCTCCAGTTTTGCTGAAAGCGATGGTACGTTGGTGAATCAGGAAGGGCGTGCCCAGCGTTATTTCCAGGTTTATGAGCCGGCATTCTATGATAAATCCATCGTGATGTTAGAAAGCTGGCGCTGGATGCATTCCCTGTATAGCACTTATACACAGTGCCAGACCGATTGGACACAGCTTGATCATGTGATTGCAGCTTGTGTCAAAGCTATGCCGCAATTCAAAGGCATCGTAGACGCGGCTCCAGATGCGACATTCCGTATTCGTGGGCAAAAATTGTCCCGTTCTCCTCATCGCTACAGTGGCCGAACAGCGATGCTGGCTGATGTCAGCGTCCACGAGCAGCGTCAACCACAGGATATCGATACTGCATTTGCTTTCTCAATGGAAGGGAATAACAGCCCATATGCGCCACGTCAGCAAATCCCATTTGCCTGGGCTCCCGGCTGGAACTCACCACAAGCGTGGAATAAATTTCAGGCGGAAGTCGGTGGTAAGCTGCGTTTTGGCGATCCAGGGGTTCGTTTGATTGAAACGGTTGATGGTGGGTTGAACTATTTTGACGCTATCCCGACAGCATTCACTGCGCAAAAAGATCAATGGCATGTTGCCCCTTATTTCCATTTGTTCGGTAGTGAGGAGCTGTCACAACGTTCTGATGTAATACAGGCGCGTATGCCTGAGCCGTATGTGATGATCAATCATAAAGATGCGGAGCATTTGAATGTGAAAGAAGGTGCGGTGATGGCATTTGAGTGTGAAGGGCAGAAACTGCGTTTGGCAGTACGCTTGAGTGGTAATCTGGCACAAGGGCAAATCGGCTTGCCACTGGGAATGTCGGGTATACCGCCGGTTCTGGCAGGCAAATCAGTCCATAACTTACGGGAGGTTGCATAATGAGCTGGTTTACTTCCGAAGTCATTGAAATCCTGATTGCTGTACTGAAAGCGGTTGCCATTCTACTGGTCGTGGTTATCTGCGGGGCATTCATGAGTTTCTTTGAACGCCGCATTCTTGGACTGTTTCAAAACCGTTATGGGCCAAACCGAGTCGGTTGGGGCGGTTCATTGCAGCTTGTCGCAGACATGATCAAAATGTTCTTTAAAGAAGACTGGGCACCCCGTTTTTCTGACAGGGCCATTTTTACTTTGGCTCCGGTCATTGCATTCTGCTCAATGCTTCTGGCCTTTGCGATTGTACCAATAAGTCCAACATGGATGGTTGCAGACCTGAATATCGGCATCTTGTTCTTCATGATGTTGGCGGGTCTGGCGGTTTATTCTGTGCTGTTTGCGGGTTGGGCGAGTAACAACAAATATGCCCTGCTGGGTGCGATGCGGGCATCGGCACAGACATTGAGTTATGAAGTGTTCCTTGGTATGTCCATGATGGGCGTTGTGGCACAAGCCGGCTCCTTTAACATGGTGGAGATCGTCAACTCACAGCAACACGTGTGGAATGTTATTCCTCAATTCTTTGGCTTCCTGACCTTTGCCATTGCGGGTGTAGCGGTATGTCACCGCCATCCCTTTGACCAACCGGAAGCAGAGCAAGAACTGGCCGACGGCTATCACATTGAATATTCCGGTATGAAATTCGGTTTGTTCTTTGTCGGGGAATATATCGCGATCGTGACGGTATCCGCGTTGATCGTCACGCTATTCTTTGGTGGCTGGAACGGGCCTCTCTTGCCGCCATTCGTCTGGTTTGCGCTGAAAACAGCATTTTTCATGATGATGTTCATCTTGATCCGTGCCGCACTGCCGCGTCCTCGTTATGACCAGGTGATGTCATTTGGCTGGAAAGTCTGTCTGCCGTTAACGTTACTTAATATGCTGGCGACAGCCGCAGTTATTTTATACAACGCTCAATAAAGGGGTGATTGAACCATGACATTGAAAGAGTTAGTGGTCGGTTTCGCCACCCAGGTACGCAGTATTTGGATGATAGGGCTTCATGCCTTCCATAAACGCGAAACAAAAATGTATCCGGAAGAGCCGGTTTATCTGCCACCCCGTTACCGTGGGCGCATCGTTCTGACGCGTGATCCTGATGGTGAAGAGCGTTGTGTTGCGTGTAACTTATGTGCGGCGGTATGTCCGGTAGGATGTATCTCACTGCAAAAAGCCGAGCATAAGGATGGTCGCTGGTATCCTGAATTTTTCCGTGTCAACTTCTCGCGTTGCATTTTCTGTGGCCTGTGTGAAGAAGCGTGCCCCACTACCGCGATTCAGTTGACGCCGGATTTTGAACTGGGTGAATTCAAGCGTCAGGATCTGGTGTATGAAAAAGAAGATCTGCTGATTTCAGGGCCAGGTAAGTATCCTGACTATAACTTTTACCGTAAGACAGGTATGGCAATTGACGGCAAAGATAAAGGCGAAGCCGACAATGAGGCCAAGCCTATCGACGTTAAAAGCTTGTTGCCGTAAGGAGCGATATTTATGGAATTTACATTTTATGTCGCAGGGCTGGTTGCTATTCTCGCAACACTCAGAGTCATAACCCATACAAATCCGGTGCATGCGCTGTTGTATCTGATTATTTCTTTATTGGCATTGTCCATCGTATTTTTTTCGATGGGAGCCTATTTTGCGGGTGCTTTAGAGATCATCGTTTACGCAGGCGCAATTATGGTGTTGTTCGTCTTTGTCGTGATGATGCTGAATCTGGGAAAATCAGTTGTCGAACAGGAGCGGCTATGGTTACAACCTCGGGCTTGGATTGGCCCATCAATCCTGTCTATCGTGTTGTTGATTGTGTTGATTTATGCCATCAGTACTCTGCCAACCGGTGAAATCAGTGGTGAAGTGGTCAGTGCCAAAGAAGTCGGCATTAGCCTGTTTGGCCCTTATGTTCTGGCAGTTGAATTAGCTTCTTTGCTCCTGCTGGCTGGATTGGTTGTGGCTTACCATATTGGCCGTGAAAACCGACAAGGGGAAGTGATCAGCAATCGTGCGGAGGATCAACAATAATGATAGCGTTACATCACGGGCTCATTCTGGCGGCTATCCTGTTTACATTGGGTTTTACCTGCCTGATTATTCGTCGTAATTTGTTATTCATGCTGATTGGGCTGGAAATCATGATCAATGCTTCAGCGCTGGCGTTTGTTGTTGCTGGCAGCTATTGGCTCCAGCCTGATGGTCAGGTGATGTACATTCTGGCCATTACTCTGGCAGCCGCCGAGGCGAGCATCGGTTTAGCACTGTTACTACAGTTGCACCGTCGTCGCCAAAACCTGAATATTGATACAGTCAGTGAGATGCGCGGATGAACTTACTCTATTTAACAATTCTGCTGCCACTGCTGGGATTTTTGCTATTAGCATTTTCCCGTGGCCGCTGGTCTGAAAATTTGTCAGCCACCATCGGGAGTGGTTCTGTTGGCTTGGCTGCATTGGTCACATTCTGGGTAGCAATGGATTTCCTTGCTCAGAATGGGGCAGGGGGGCTGGTTTACCGCCAAACATTGTGGAACTGGATGACGGTGGATAATTTCAGTATCCCCGTTAATCTGGTGCTGGATGGTTTGTCACTGACGATGCTCAGTGTTGTGACCGGTATCGGTTTCCTGATCCACGTATATGCTTCTTGGTATATGCGCGGCGAAGAAGGGTATTCCCGTTTCTTCGCTTATACCAACCTCTTTATCGCCAGTATGGTGGTATTGGTACTGGCAGACAATATGTTGCTGATGTACCTCGGTTGGGAAGGTGTTGGCCTGTGCAGTTACCTATTGATTGGTTTCTACTACAAAACCCCTGCCAATGGTGCGGCGGCAATGAAAGCCTTCATTGTGACTCGTGTTGGTGACGTATTCCTTGCCATTGGCATGTTTATCCTTTATGACCAGCTTGGTACATTGAGTTTCCGCGAATTAGCGGTATTGGCGCCCCAACATATTGCAGCAGGTTCTAGCGCGATCAATTGGGCAACCTTGATGATTCTGGGTGGCGCTGTAGGTAAATCAGCTCAATTACCATTGCAAACCTGGCTGGCGGATGCAATGGCCGGCCCAACACCGGTTTCTGCCCTGATCCATGCTGCTACGATGGTTACTGCGGGCGTTTATCTGATTGCCCGCAGCCATGCGTTGTTCTTGATGGCGCCTGATATTCTGCATTTGGTCGGTATTATTGGTGCGATCACTTTGCTGTTGGCTGGTTTCGCAGCACTGGTACAGACAGATATCAAGCGAGTGCTGGCTTACTCCACTATGAGCCAGATTGGCTACATGTTTCTGGCGTTGGGCGTACAGGCGTGGGATGCAGCGATCTTTCACCTCATGACCCATGCGTTCTTTAAAGCATTACTGTTTCTGGCTTCTGGCTCAGTGATTTTGGCCTGTCATCATGAACAAAACATCTTCAAAATGGGGGGGCTGAGCAAGCGTATCCCATTTGTTTATCTCTGCTTCTTGGTGGGTGGCTCTGCGTTGTCAGCACTGCCATTACTGACAGCAGGTTTCTACAGTAAAGATGAAATCCTGTGGGGCGCGTTAGCAAATGGTCATATGAACCTGATGCTGGCGGGGCTGATTGGGGCATTGATGACATCACTGTATACCTTCCGCATGATCTTTATCGTGTTCCACGGTGAAGAAAATACCCATGCTCATCCTGTCAAGGGGATTACCCATACCTTGCCATTATCAGTATTACTGGTGCTATCCACTTTTGTTGGCGCGCTGATTGTGCCACCGCTGACGGGGGTTTTGCCTGAAAGTAATGCAGGGCATGATGGCAAAATGACACTGGAAATCGTTTCTGGTTTGGTTGCCGTTGTCGGTATCTTGCTGGCGGCAGCGCTGTATCTGGGCAAACGTGGTGTGGTTACTGCCACGGCGAACAGTGCACCTGGGCGCTTCTTCTCCACATGGTGGTTACATGCCTGGGGGTTTGACGCGCTGTATGGCTGGGTATTTGTGAAGCCATTTAAAGGCATCACCCGCTTGTTGCAAAGTGATCCTTTGAACTCACTGATGAACATTCCAGCTATATTGTCACGTTGGGGTAATAAAGGGCTTCGTTGGAGTGAGAACGGACAAGTCCGTTGGTACGCTACCTCTATGGGGTTGGGGGCAGTGCTGGTTTTAGCTCTGCTGCTTCTGGTTTAATTAAGGGACATATTGCGCCATGCTACTACCTTGGCTAATTCTTCTGCCCTTCATCGGAGGCCTGCTGTGTTGGCAGGCAGAGCGCTTCGGCACCCGTATGCCGCGTTGGATAGCGCTTCTGGCGATGGGACTGACGTTGTTACTCTCCCTGTACCTATGGCTACAGGGCGGTTATACACTCACCAACCCACAGGGCATTCCACAGTGGCAAACAGAGTTCGTGCTTCAGTGGATCCCACGTTTTGGCATTAGCATTCATCTGGCACTGGATGGTTTGTCCTTGCTGATGGTGGTGCTGACTGCGTTACTGGGTTTGATGGCAATCCTCTGTTCGTGGAATGAAAACCAGCCATATCAGGGCTTCTTTCATCTGAATCTGTTGTGGATACTGGGCGGTGTGATGGGGGTCTTCCTTGCCATTGACCTGTTCTTATTCTTCTTCTTCTGGGAAGTGATGCTCGTGCCGATGTACTTCCTGATTGCTCTGTGGGGACACAGAGGCTCGGAAGGTAAAACCCGTATCACTGCGGCAACGAAATTTTTCATCTATACCCAAGCCAGTGGCTTAGTGATGCTGATTGCGATTCTGGCATTGGCTTTCATTCACCATGATGCAACCGGCGAATGGACATTCAACTATGAAAAATTGTTGCATACGCCGATGTCATACACGGTTCAATATCTGTTGATGCTGGGCTTCTTTATTGCATTCGCGGTGAAAATGCCGGTTGTGCCTTTACACGGCTGGTTGCCAGATGCCCATAGTCAGGCACCAACCGCCGGTTCAGTTGACCTTGCGGGGATTTTGCTGAAAACCGCGGCATATGGTTTGTTGCGTTTCAGTTTGCCTTTGTTCCCGCAAGCCTCTGCGGAATTTGCTCCGATTGCGATGTGGCTGGGTATCATTGGCATTTTCTACGGCGCGTGGATGGCATTCAGCCAGACTGATATCAAGCGCCTGATTGCTTATACCAGTGTTTCCCACATGGGTTTTGTGCTTATCGCTATTTACACAGGTAGCCAATTAGCTTATCAGGGAGCGGTGATCCAGATGATTGCACACGGCCTGTCAGCCGCGGGGCTGTTCATTCTGTGTGGTCAGCTCTATGAACGCTTGCATACCCGAGATATGCGTCAAATGGGCGGATTGTGGGGAAGAATTCAACTCTTGCCTGCGATATCTCTGTTTTTTGCGGTAGCAACATTGGGTATGCCAGGAACCGGTAATTTTGTTGGTGAATTTATGATCCTGTTTGGCAGTTTCAGTAAATTTACCTTGATTACCACGGTCTCCGTGTTCGGTTTGGTTTTTGCTTCCGTTTATGCACTGTATTTGATGCAGAAGGCTTATTACGGTACGCCAAAAACGGATAAGCCATTACAGCAGATGGATGTACGTGAAATTTCCATTTTGCTGCTGTTGGTCGTCTTGTTGGTGATTTTGGGGATTTACCCGCAGCCAATCCTTGATACTTCAGCCGCAGCAATGAATAACATCCAGAATTGGTATTCTGCTTCACTTTTAACTACAAGGCCGTAATTCGCCATGACAATAACTTCTGAACAATTGATCGCACTGTTGCCGCTATTGATCGTCGGATTGACGGTGGTGGTTGTGATGCTGTCCATTGCGTGGCGACGCGATCATTTCACCAATGTCACCTTGACGGTAATTGGTCTAAACCTGGCGCTGTTCTCACTCTATTTTGTGGGACAGCAGGAGCCAATGGATGTCACGCCATTGATTCATGTCGATCGTTTTGCAATGTTCTATACTGGCCTTGTGCTGATTGCGAGCCTAGCAACAACGACATTTGCCTATTCATGGTTGGAAAATTATCCCGATAATAAAGAAGAATTTTATCTGTTGGTGATGATTGCGGCGGTTGGGGGCATTCTGCTCTCTTCTGCCAACCACATGGCATCACTGTTTATCGGCATTGAACTGATCACCTTGCCACTGTTTGGTTTAGTGGGTTATGCATATCGCCAAAAACGCTCGTTGGAGGCGGGCATCAAATATATGCTGCTGTCTGCGGCCGCGTCTTCATTCCTGATGTTCGGTATTGCATTGCTGTATGCAGAATCCGGTGATTTGTCTTTCGCATCACTTGGCAAGAGTCTGAGCGATAGCAAACTGCATGAACCGTTAGTGCTGGCTGGCTTGGGGATGATGATCGTAGGACTGGGCTTTAAACTTTCCCTTGTGCCTTTCCAACTGTGGACACCGGATGTTTATCAAGGCGCACCTGCACCGGTATCGACCTTTCTGGCAACGGCAAGTAAGGTTGCGATCTTTGCAGTCGTCATGCGCTTATTTATTGAAGCGCCAGTGGTTGAAAGCTCAACTTTACGTATTGTGCTAATTGTAATTGCTATTGCATCTATCTTGTTTGGTAATTTGCTGGCATTGACACAAAGCAATATCAAACGACTGCTGGGTTACTCATCCATTGCTCATTTGGGATATTTGCTGGTGGTATTGGTTGCTATCAAAGATCGTACTTTGGCAGAAGAGACGGCAGGTATTTATCTGGTCGGTTATTTGCTTGCCAGCATCGGGGCATTTGGCGTAGTCAGTTTGATGTCCAGCCCATACAGAGGACCAGATGCGGATTCACTGTTCTCATATCGTGGCCTGTTCTGGCATAAACCAATTTTGTCAGCGGTAATGACTGTCATGATGTTGTCATTGGCGGGGATACCATTAACATTTGGCTTCATTGGCAAATTTTATGTTATCGCAACAGGTGTTGAAGCAAAATTATGGTGGCTGACTGGGGCAGTTGTCGTGGGTAGTGCCATCGGCCTTTACTACTACCTGCGCGTGATGGTGAGCTTGTACCTGCCGGCACCAAAAGCGCTGAACCGTGATACACCACACAATTGGGCATTTACCTCTGGCGGGATTGTTGTGTTACTTGCTGCGTTGCTGGTGTTGATCCTTGGTATTTGGCCACAACCGTTAATTGATATTGTTCAGCTAGCGAAAAGCGCTTTGTAAATAATAAGCGATAGAACCTATCTTAAAAGCCCCAGTCATTGTTGGCTGGGTTTTTTTGTTATGTTTATTGGTTAGTTATAATTTTTTGACTTTTTGTGGATATAGTCTTGAACAGGAAATCATCATCTTACTTGCAAGTCAGTTATTTTTACGATCCACCAACCACATTCCGACACTCATTGCCAGCACAAAAGCGAATCCTTTTGCATAGCCCGCTCCCAATAGTACTAATCCTGGCCCCGGACAAATCCCAGCAATTCCCCATCCCAGGCCAAAAAGCGCGGCTCCTCCCATCAAACGCCAGTCTATTTGACGCTGGTCAGGTAATATCATAGGTGTACCGCAAAGTGTATATTGACGACGTTTAGCCAGTATGAAACCTATCCATCCGACAAGAATAGCACCCATCATCACAAATGCCAGGGATGGGTCCCACGGATGTGCCAGATCCAGAAAGCCCAAAACCTTAGCTGGGTTTGCCATGCCACTGATAATTAATCCTAAACCAAAAATGACGCCAGACAGAAAAGAGAATATCACTATCATTTTTCACCTCACTAAGAACCAGTAACCTAATCCTGTTGCAGTGACAAATCCCACAGCCATAAAGATCAGGGTGGCGACTAAAGAACGCAATGAGAGACGGGAGAGTCCACATACGCCGTGACCGCTGGTACAACCGGAACCAATACGTGTCCCTATTCCCACCAGAAGACCGGCAATAATAATGGCAGGCCAGGATGCTGTGATCGTGATTTCTGGTAGTGGGTGCAGCAGGCTATAGAGCACAGGCGCAATAATTATGCCTGCGAGAAATGCCACCCGCCATGAGCGATCATTTGTTTTACGTTGCAGTAATCCACCAAGAATACCACTGATACCAGCAATTCGGCCGCAAAACAGCACCAGCACAATTGCCGCCAGACCAATCAATATTCCCCCACCAAAGCTCAGCCATGGTGTAAACTGGGCAAAGTTAATGCTCATCCTAATCTCCTGTTGTTTCCGGTTTCGGGCAATACAAGGTATAGAGCGTATGCAGCAATATCAGAATGCGTTCATCTTCAACACGATAAAAAATCTGTTTTCCTTCCCGCCGTGTCTGCACCAGATTCAATCGCCGCATGACACCAAGCTGTTGTGACAGCGTTGGTTGGCGGATGCCCACGGCTTCTTCAAGCTGTCCAACAGAAAACTCTCCTTGACTAAGCTGGCACATCAATAGCAAGCGATCATCATTGGCAAGTGTTCGTAACACATCTGCCGCCTGTTCGGCAGCTTCACGCATTGCTTGTTGCAAAGGATAATTTACCTTCATCATTATATCCTGATCTTAACAATTTATATTTTTATATAATATTATTTTATAAACTAAATGCAAGTCAAATGGGAGATTTTTCATTCCAAAGATATCAGGCATTACATTTGGGGATTGTAGTGTTAGTTTTTATTTATATTTGAAATATAAAATTCAACTTGTTTATGTAGAATAAATTTAAAAAGACATTAGAGAAAAATGGTTGGAATAATATTGATAGCATCTTTTTTCATGAATTAAATCCATTTTGGTTATTATTAATTTTAATATGTAAGATATAAGAATTTAAGCATAAAATCTAAAATGAACACCGTAATCTAAGATTGGATAAAAATTTTATTATGGAGGAATATATCATGAATTCATTTGAAAATAAGGCGGTATTAATCACTGGCGCAACGGCTGGAATAGGGTTGGCTACTGCAATTGATTTTGCAGAAAGAGGGGCAAGAGTCCTTTTGGTGGGACGAAATGTTGATAAAGGAAGTAAAGCAATAGCCCAAATGCCACATAATGCCAATTGTGAGTTTTATTCTGCTGATATGAGTAAGCGTTCAGACATTAAGGGGTTATTTTCATATATTAAAGAGCATTATGGTCGTTTGGATATTGCTGTTAACAATGCTGGGATGTTTGGTGCTTCGTTTACTAAAATAACCGCATATCCTGATGAAGTATGGGATGAGGTTATTGCGACGAATGTGACAGGCGTATATCAATGTATGAAGTATGAGATACAGTTAATGGAGAAATCAGGTGGAGCAATAGTAAATGTCGCATCAGTTGCAGGATTAAAGGCGAATTATGCAGGAGGATGCGCTTATACTGCCAGTAAACATGCGGTGGTTGGATTAACAAAGTCCGCAGCTTTAGAGATGGCAAAGTCAAATATTCGGATTAATTCTGTGTGTCCAGGATTAATCAGGACAGATATGTCAATCAGTGTGTTTGGCGATAATTTAGATGCGTATGGTGATACCCACCCAATTGGAAGGATTGGGGAAATGGAAGAAGTGGCTAATGCTATCTTGTGGTTATCTAGTAACAAAGCAGAATTCATTACAGGTTGTTGTTTACCCGTTGATGGTGGTTTAATGCTAAAATAGACTTTAAATACCAGACTATTGAATTAATACATAATAAGATCCGTGACGGACAGGTACATGGTTGTACCCAATCCGTCTTTTTAGTTACTGATACCTAAAAATTAATATAGGTTTTAATAGAACGATATAATCAATATATTATTCTGTACTCTTGCCATTAAAATAGATTGATGTTTTCGGAACATAATGCGTATAATAAATGCGCTGAAAAATGAAAATTCCCTACAATATTCAGGTGTTGAATTTAACTGTAATGAGTTATTTCACTATAACTTTAGTCTAAAACTAGAGGAAATAAGATGGCAAAAGGAAACTTTTTGACAATCGGCGACAAAACGACATGTGGCGGCGCTATTCTGACTGGAACCAGTAATATTAAATTTTATGGAAAACAGGCGGCGATTGAAGGTTCTGCTGTGACTTGCGGGAGATATTCGGGAAATTATACTGTTGTCGGCGGAGTCAGCTCTTTCTTGGATAAAGGAACGAAATTAGCAGGAACTTTGGATAGCCGGACTACTTGTCCTTGTAATGCTGGGCTTATCCATTCTATTCCTGATACCTATCAAAAATAGGCTTAAAAATTTAGTGATTTAGTAGCAATGATTTTGCTGTGGTAACTCACCTTTTGATCTTATTAGGAAATAGTATGGAAAGCTATAAAAATTACTCTATGGATAGAGCTGACTTGATGTTGCACCCTATTATTGGTGGAGAGTTGATATTGCTAAATTATGTCGGATTTGCACAGGAAACATTTCATTACGGCAGTTTCTTATGTTATTGGAAGCGATAGGTGAATTACGTCCGCTACATGAATTCACTAAGGAACGTAAGCGCGAACCAACTACAATTGCTGAGGTACTGAAAAATGCTTAATACTCCATTGAATGTCAAAAGGAAATTTTCTGATGGAAGCAACACGCTTGCAGGGCAGGTGGATTTCTCTGGCGTTAGACCTTTGATTAATATGCTTGAAAAGATTTATGAAAGAAATTTATGACGAAACTTGTCGTTTTCATTCAATTGCCAAAGAATTGGGAATCGATAAAGCATTAGTAGTCAGCATTGGACAGCATATGGAACAGAAATGGGCGGAATTGAAAATATGATATTATAGTGTCAATAATGGCTGAAAAAACACCATAAAATGTCATTATAATAACAATTTTCCTTTAAAAACACCAATAAGGTGCGTTTACAGAGGGAATCTTAATCATAACCATTTCTTGATAAATTCTTCCAATGGCATCGGACGATCAAAGTAATATCCCTGCAAATAATCGACAGGATAGTTCTTTAACTGATTAGCCAATTTTTGGTTTTCAATTCCTTCTGCCACAATTTCCAGTTGCAAGCGCAGGGCAAGGTCAATGATATTTTCCACAATATTCTTTGAGATTATATCGTTATTCATTTTGCTAACAAAGTTATGTCCGATTTTTATTAATTTAACCTTAATTTTTTGTAAATAATTGTAGTTAGAGAAACCTGTGCCAAAATCGTCCAGTGCAATTAATACGCCTAATTCATCCAACTTATTAAATAAACTAATGGTATGATCATCTAATTCCAATAATTCTCGTTCGGTAATTTCCAAAATCAGTTTAATGGAATCTGCTGGAAATGATTTCAGAAAATGATGGCAATCATCAATTAACCTAATGTCTTTGTAATGTCTTGCACTAATATTGAGATTGAAATGGAAATTTGCAGGTAATTGATGTGCAATAGGTGAAAAATAATCTCTCACTTGAGTGATTAGGTTATGCGTTAAGGGAATAATCAAATCTGACTTTTCAATTTGTGCGATAAATTTATTGGGTGTCAACAGCCCATGAATTGGATGTTGCCAGCGAACAAGGATTTCACATCCGATGATTTTATTGTTTCTGTTACAAATAATTGGCTGTATATAGGGAATAAACTGCTTGTTTTTAATCGCTTTTTTCAAGCGATATTCTGGGATAGTGATGGTTTTGGTGTGGTTATAAAAAAATACCGCAGATATGAGTGTAAGCAGAAACAATAAAATAAATACACATAATAATTCTACATCTGGTTGGATATTATCCCGATAATTGGAAAATAATCTCCAGAATATAAAGCCGGTGCTGGCAGTAATGGTGATGAATAACATCACAAACAACCGATACAGGGTTCGGTATGATTTCAGATTTAGCCCCATCATATCTCCTTCTTGATAAAGCCCATTTACTTAACAGTAGGCTTATTATCCAAACTATGCAAAAGTTTATTAACTTAATGATTACAAAAAAAAGAGGCTCTTTTTTAAGAAAACAACTTTGGCTATATTACAGGAAGAATTTAAAGACGGGAAATAGCTATACAGTAAGATCTGGAGAAAAATTTTTGAAATTGCTGGGGATGATCAAGATAAACAAATATCTCTGCCATCCGTGGCTAAATTATTATTTGATTTATATCAATATATTATCAGATTACCGGTTATAAATAGGGCTGTATTAAAATCCGTCTTATCTGCTCGCTATTACGGTGTCGTTATCACTATGGCAACTCGCCGATTTTCCGCCCGACCTTTTGAACTTCGATTATCGGCTATAGGTTGGCTTGATCCTAATCCACGAGTTGTCAGATTCGTGCGTTGCATACCTCCTTGTGTTAGTGCATCTGCAACTGTGTTGGCTCGTTTTAACGAAAGTTTATTGTTGTAATTTATTTCTCCGTAGTTGTCAGTATGGCCATCAAGGCGTGCGTGGCGGATACCAATTTTGGATAAGACATTTGCGAGTTGTTTTAATTTGGCTTCACCTTCTGGACGCAAATGAAATTGATTATTACCAAACAAAACCTTTTCTGATATACCAAATAGCCAACCTTCATCGGTTTGTTGAAATCCCTGTTGTTTAAGTGCGGCGATTTGCGCGGCCGTTAACGCATCTTTGTTCTGGCAGGCACTGAGAAAAAGTGCGCCAATAAATGCACAGATAAATATACAATAACGATTTCTGCTCATAGAGGGTTCCTTGATAGATAGTTTCGTTTCGTTGTATCAGCGGAATACCAGCCACCGCCTCGTTGTTTAATGTGATACATCGCCGCATCAGCTTCAGAGAGCAGTTGTTCTGCCGTTAGCTTACCATTGGATAATGCGATACCGATGCTGAGTGTGATACGTAGATGTTGTCCATTAGGAAGAAGAATGGGGGTATCCAGAGCATGGATGATATTTTTAGCAACACGCTCTGCATCTTCCAGATTGGCAGAAGGCAATAGGATAGCGAATTCATCTCCGCCTAGTCGTGCCACGGTATCTGTTTTTCTTACCCTTCGCCTTAAGGTGGCGGCGATAGTGACAAGAACATGATCACCGGCAGCATGTCCATAGATATCATTGACATATTTCAGCCTGTTACCATCAATAAATAATATCGCTGCACTTTCATGCATAAATTTATCGCTCATGACGGTTGAAAGAACGCGCTCAAAAGTAGCCCGATTTGGTAAACCTGTTAAGGAGTCATGTTGTGCTTGCCAGGTTAAAACGGCCTTTTCTGTTTGCAGATGGTGCTGCCACTCTTCCAGCTCTTCTAGCAGGTGATTGAAAACCTGGCTTAGCTCATGCAGTTCAGCAATATGGGCAGAGGGTACGCGTCGTGAAAAAGTCCGGCGTTGCCGCACATCATGGGCGACGGCCGTAATGTTTTGCAAGGCCCTGACGATGCCATCGTGCATGCGCAATGAAAGGTAGAGTGAAATTACGGCGCTGAACAGCAGGCAGGCAAATAGTACTAGCAGAGTTTGATAAATAAATTTAATGATGTGGTCGCTGTTACCAATTAACCAGACTGCCCCTATTTTTTGCTGGTGGTGATATATTGGCAAGATAAAAGGTTCAGGAAAAAGCCAGTACTCGACCAATTTTTTGAAATTGCCAGTGCGAGTTTCCTGATTGGCTTGCCATCTGGCTAACACCTGCTGTTTAGCATCAAAAATTTTGGCTTCTGTAAAACCATCATGAACAGCAATCAGTTCCAATATTTCGTTTGCTGCGGTTTTATCCTGAAAAACCACTGCTGCCTGTGCTGAATGGGCAATGGTTGTGGCAATCAGTTTTAAACTGTTTTCAGCATATTTCTGCATGGCAAGTAATGCCAGTAAAGATAAAAACAAGCCAACTACGGATAATATGATAAAGGTAATGACTAAATGGATCCGGTGGAAAGCATGACGTAAAGTAGGGCGTGATGGCATCAGTGAATAACGTTTTTTCATAAGATTATTCCACCTTACGAGCCAATTGCAGGACATTCGGATGTATGCGCACGCCGCTGCGCGTCAGAATATCAAGATTGAGGCTAAATGTTGCCTGAGCGTTGTTAATGTTGAGGCAAAATGCGCTGCCGATTTCACAGTTCGGATTATTTTCAGCAATAGTAAGCAATGGTTTGTCATTTTTCAGGTTGATCACCTGATGTTGAAGTTGTGGATCGACTTGACCATAGTAAATGACATCACATCTTTCTATGAGGTGCTCTACGTTGAAATTGAGTGTTTCAACTTGCAATTCTGTGTGATCAGAAATCATATCAATGTGGGTTAAGGCGCTAATGTAATTGGATGGGGGAACCAGACATAAGTGCAGGGTAGTAGGTGTAATAGGCCAGTGGGTATAACTAATAATTCCAGAAACTACCCGCGCAACATTTTCGTTGAGTGTTATTTTTTCATTAGTATCAGGCATAGCCATTACTGCTGAATTACATGTGACGGTGATTAAGCATAAAGTCATCAATATTCGCAGGAAAAATCTGTAAATACAGCGTCTAAAAATAGCGTGTTTACAAAGATAATGAGTCCGTTCAATCACTTTCATATCGGGTTCCAATATTTATTCTTCATCCAGTATTTGTTTTTCATATTGTAAATAATCGTTGAGATTTTTGATAAAATCGGTTCTCAGCCAGAACCTATCTCATTCAGTTTCATTTCCTTAATGAGATAGGTTGTAAAATTATGGCTTTCCAAGTAAGACTTAGAAAGCCAATTGATACCGTCAGGGTAAAATTTCATTTTTAGTAAATAGATGGCTATTTTTATATCGATACATTTTCATTGATGCCTATTATATGTCCATGATTGTCATAAGTGATACTGGAAACCTTGCTTTGCCTTAAGGTATCTAACAATTCGTGTTCCAAAGCAAAACTCTGGGCTATTTCAGCATAAGTTAATGCAGGTCGGTGACGACGGCGTTCGATTTTAAATCGATGCTGATTGTATTTTGCCCAGCCAATGAGCAAAAAAGCATTAAATATGGCGATGGCAATATAAAGGGCGATAGTTCCCAGTTCTGAAGTAAATAATGTCGAAATAAAAGGCTTAGGACCATTATGGGAGGCGTAAAATAATCCCAATATGAATAGATAGATAAAGCCCACCCAAGCCAGAATGGTCAATAGAATATCAATTATACGAGGCCATAATCTTTGTTCAGTAAAAATCAAGGGTTCTTTCATGATCCTATCCTCTCTATTCCTCGATCAGGACTTTCCCAGCGAGCACGTTTTCTGTGTACTTTAAGCATCACTTTAGGAAATGATACCAAGGTCGTAAATAGACTTAGCATCCAATAGACCATCGGATACCAAATCATCCAGAACAACGATGAAGCAACATGTTTTTCATAGCGTCGTTCAATCACTAAACTGACGGTAAACTGGATCAGGCAGGTAGCCGCCAGAACCAATCCCGTATACCCAGGTGGAAATAGTGTATAGACGCGAATGTTTTCCGGTAATGTGAGGAACATACCGAGAAAAAATAAAATGATGGAAAGGGCAAATGTAAATGACCAGATAACGGAACAGCAGAATTCAGCAAATAACACCCACATGCGGCGATATTGCCATGACCACAATTGACGCAGGTTTTTCAGGAAAACTTCGGCTCCACCCTGTGCCCAACGTAACCGCTGCTTCCATAATCCCCGTAGGGTTTCAGGCATCAAGATCCAGCAGATGGCGCGGGGTTCGAAAAAGATAGACCAATGGTGTAACTGGAGTTTCCAACTCACATCGATATCTTCTGTGATCATGTCATCACTCCAATACCCCACGTCGGCCAATGCCCTGCGGTTAAAGGCTGCAACAACACCTGAAACGGTAAAGACTTGACCATAAACCCGTTGGGTACGTTTAATCAGGCCAATAATGGAGGAAAATTCGCCAACCTGAATGCGCCCAACTAAGGTGGAACGTGTACGAACGCGGGGATTACCTGTAACAGCGCCAACACGGGGATGATCAATCATGGGCTTGACCAGCCAAACAGCCGCATCGCGATCTAACAGGGCATCACCATCAATGCAGACCAGATAATCACTCTTTGCGGCAGCAGCTCCCGCTTGAAGTGCAGTCGCTTTGCCTTGATTCTGTTTCAGGTGTATCACCCTCAAGGCTTGATGTTGTTTCGCCATAGCATTGAGTTCATCTGCGGTGCTATCGGTTGAACCATCATTGATAGCGATCACTTCAATATTGGGATAGCGCTGGTTCAGTGCTGCCAGTAGTGTTTCGCGAACATTTTGCCCTTCGTTGTAGCAGGGGATCAAAATTGAAATTAGAGGTTCACCTTCAAGGTGCGGGGCTTCTTCATCAATGATTTTCCAATGCCTTTCCCGATAGAGCCAGAAATAGATCCCTCCTGAGATCCAGATGGCCGACATGAACAAAGGCCAGAAAAAGACAAAGTTCAACATGACTTCACCGGTAAAGGTGATAGCGATGCCAAGAGGGATGCTCAATACAAGGCAGAGCACTACAAACGCAATAATACGATCAATCATTAAGTGGATACCATTCAGGAGAAATAACAGGGCGGATCTCATTCATTTCTGGTTGATTGTTGAGAAAGTCATCAGGGTAATAACCGAAACTCTGTGCGCCATTGAGCTGTAATTGACGCATCCATTCTGCTAATTGGTGCCCTGAAATTGCTCTTTTATCCAGTGGCTTGCGCCAATCTACGGATTGCAATTCAAAGACAGTTTTGTCCAGTGCCTGAGGGCGTAGTGCAATGGTTTTCACCAATCGGGATAACCACTGATTGCTTTTTGATAGAGGCACATTTTCCATCAATGGCATTGCCATTGGAGCAACCCAATCGTAGTGAGCGAGGAAATCATCCAGATTTTGGGCAAACCACTCTTCGCTGTCTGGTTCCAGAATGGGCAGGGCAAAAATATTGCGCGCAGTTTTGAGCTGATACCCCCGTACTGATTTGAGTTCTCTGGTTAATTCGTTAGTAAAATCAATCAGGTATTGGCTTTTGAAACGTGTCCAACGGGCAAATTGTTCGGGATCTTGCCGAATTTCTGCAATGGAGGCAGATAAACCTGCGGCTTGATAAGCCTTGATGGCATCTGTGCCAGCATCTTCAAAATCAGACATGACGGCATCATCGTGATACAGAATGCCCTGAAAAATGGCATGAGAGGCTAAATCCTGATAAATCTCTTTGATCCTTTGGCGGTTTTCTGGGTTATAAGGCGATAAGCGACGATATTGTGTCGGGTTTACAAACAGTTTGTTGTGACTTTCGTCATAGCTCATGACCCGCGGGAGTGAAGGCTCCAGCTCAAATGCCAGAACAGGCATCCACGCATAGACTTCAATATTCAGACGGCTGTGCAGTTGCCAAGCAACACGGTTAAAGAGATCAGCCCGCATTGGCAGCCAGCGATTAGGAAAATAGAGCTCACGGACATTGCCATCGCCTTTGGCATCAGCAAAGGCTTGCAGAAAAACGGTATTGACGCGCAGATCGGCAATGCGCTGGACAAGTTTGTCGAGATTCTGGGCTTGTTGGGCGGGGTCTGGATCGTAAACATAGTCCAGATCAATATGGGCAATCCGTAAGATTTTTTTATTCTGTACCTGAATCACCTGCTCGGCAAACTCTTTCAGGGAAGGGTTATGTGTGAGCAATATACGCGGAACATTATCAAGATCGTTGACGTTCGCCAGCCCATTGTCCAGCGTCAATGCCATTTTGTAGCCGTAGCGTTTGGCTATTTCCAGTGTAACACCGTTATCTATGCCATAAGGCCAAATCCAGACTCGTGGCTGCTTACCTGTGGCAGCGATAATTCTTTGGGTAATAGTGGCAATATCCTTTTCCATCCGCTGGCGAAACGCTTGCTCACTTTCATATTTACCTGTTTTCGGATTGTAAATGCGAACGGCCGCAGCCGGTTCTGTATTGCCTTGTGGGTTAGCGATAGCGCCATAATGATGTTGATAAGTATGGGAGCCAATTTCCACTAAACCAGAACGAGACATTTCAGCCACTTGTCCCCAGGTAGTGAAACGCTCCCGCGCTACCATCAATCCCCCAAAATCAACGGGTTTTTCGGCTGGTGCATCAACCCAGATCCCAACCGGAGCCAAAATGGCTGGCCAGTTATAGGCTTTCAGCAGCGGAAATACACGATGGTAGAAACTGCTATAGCCATCATCGAAAGTCAGTAACACGGCCTTGGGGGGCAATGGTGTCCCTCCCTGATTGGCGGTGAGAATTTGATCGACAGTAACAGGCTGGTAGCCATTTTCCCGCAGCCATGCAAACTGATCGTTCAATGCGCTGGTACGGACTGACATAAAACGCTGATCGGCACCATCATCTTCGACATCATGGTAAGCAAGAACCACAAAACCATTTTCAGGCCAGGGGCGTTCATTCATGGGAAGAGGTCGTTGCGCTGGTGGAACGAAATCAGGTTTTTCTGCATATGCCAGCATGCCAAATTGGGAAATCAACAGGCTAATCAGCAGTGCCGATATCATCAACCAATGACGAAAAACATTGTGTATCATAAAAAATCCTTTAGAACCGATAGATTAAATCAAAAGCAGCTTGCAGATTACTTTCTCGTTTACCGTCGTAAGGACGTTTATCCAGCGTGAGCCTTACCCCTGCATCAATAACATCATTCCATTTAATACGTTGGCCATACCCCACCATTGTGATAAGGCTACTGCCATATCCCCGCTGCCAATATTGCCCAATCCCTGCCACAACTTGCTGACTCCAGACGGTTTGATAGTGCCGATACATGATGTGATCGGCTTCCAGTTCAGGCAGGAAGGTAAAGTCGTTTTTAGGATTGAAATAGGGTGTATTTTGCCGGGTATTGTGAGTTGTACTCAGTTCCAACTGTGCATCGAGCTTCAGGTAAGAGGCGGTATATAGGCGTTGAAGGCCATCAATGCCATATTCAAAACGATGGTTACCATCTGAAAAGAATACAGGGGCAAAGCGAGCACTCCATTGGCTGCGTTCGCTGTATCGCCAGCGAGTGTAAATTTGTCCGCCATTGGCGTGGATATTATTGCTTAATGCTCGCAGGGGGGTATTACGGGCGAAGCGTTCTGCGGAGCCGCCCAATCGCCATTGATCATTGAAATCATACCAGGATGAGATCCGCAATCCTATCTTGTTGCCATGACGATAATGACGTGCAGAAACCTCACTTTCCAGCCAAAGATCCCGCGAACGCCACTCTACACCGCCGCGTAAATCACGGTTCAAACCTCGGCCTTCTGAAAATTGGCTGCGATTGTAAGCACCACCAGCAAATAAGCGCCAGTTATCCTCAAAAGGAGGACTATAAAGTACAGTGTCAATGTCTGTACTGTGTTTGCCGCTTTCTGGATTATCTGAATTAATGCCTTGATTGACTTTAACTTGCAATTCTGACATATGATGCACATTGCGCAGACGGTTAAGGCGTTTTGCGGACATATCTTCTGGGGCGCGGGTAAAAACATCATCAGCCAGCAAATCCATCTGCCGCCATTCTTGCAGGGTAAGTGCGGTATAACCTTGCTGGATTTCCAACGCCAAATTGCGGTGATCGAGCCCTTCAATTTGTTTTAATTCACTTTCGGCACGACGTGGCCAACCACGATCCAGCCAGATAGCCGCCAGGTCAATTCGTAATTTCTGGTTTCCGGGGGCTGTGCGGGCTAAATGGGTAAAGCGTTTTTCTGCTTCGGGGAGATCTTCACGTAATTGTGCAGATTCCGCTAAAAACTGCTGGCCTTGTAGCCAGTCATCATTCGGAACGCGAATGGGAGAACCAAAGACATTAAGCATATAAGGATTGCGTTGCTTGATATCGGTAGCAAGTTGTTGGGCTGCATCCAGATGCTCACTTTCCACATTCGCATAAAAAAGGACGATATCATCTTCAAGGGGGATATTGGGTGATGATATTTTCCCAGACGACGAGATATTTCCATCGGGATGATTCAAAGAGGAATAGTTCAAAGAACGCAGAATATTCCGTGCTTTTTCTGGCTGGCGCAGATTCAGGTAGGCTGCTGCTGCCCATTTCTGGGCATATTTCGGCACAGGTATGCCTTGTTTTTGCAAGAGCAGGTATTCATCAATAACTTCTTGCATCCGATAGCGAGAAAGAAGGGCACCAAGCCTATCAATGCGCGCCTGTTGGTAATCTTGTTGTGCATCAGGTAGGTTGCGCCATTGATTTAGCATATGCTCGTAGCGGGAAAGTGCCCTGTCAGCAATGTCAAAGCGCTCTTTTTCACTACGATTAGGGATCATTGACAAACGAACTAATTCTGCTGTGGCGTCAGCTTTCAGCCTGCGCAGTTGCGCCGTGGTCAATTGTGTTGCGTGCTGTTGTGCCAAGTGCCATGCAGGTTCACTGATCCGATTGTTTTGTAGGCTGAACAGATAGTCTTGGGTGACTTCTTGATTGCCGGAAAACCGTTTATGCGCGGTAGAAAGCATTTGCATGGCATCCCATGTCCGACCAGCCGCTTGATCAACATAGGCCAGCAAACGGTAATTAGCGGCATCAGGTTTATCAGTCAATAAATTTTGTGCCAAACGGCGAGCTTCTGTGTCCTGTCTGGCATCGGCGAGCGTCATAATAAGGCCAGCTTTGATATCTCTGTTCTGTTTGTCCAGAGCCAGAGCTGTATGCCACATCTGGATTGCTTGTGACCATTGGCGTTGGTTGCGATAAGCCCTGGCAACAGCCGAAAGCCCTCTGGCGGGTATCGCCACTGAGCGGTAGCGTTGCCAGAGAGAAATGACTTCATCATCATATCCAGCCCAGCTTGCAACTTGTAACCAATCAGCAATTTGCGAAGAAGAAAGACGATGTTGTTTTTCTTCCTGACGAATATATTCGAGCATGGGGTGGGTATTACCATTTCTGGCTTGTTGAATTAATGCATCGTAATCTGCCAGAGCGGATTTCGTTGTTATTAAACAACTTAGTGATATAAATAACGATAACAACTTATACCGATATCTATGAAAGCCCATCGGATGGAAATAAAGATATGACACGCTATCCCCTTTTCATACTGCTTGTTGATTTTACAAATAACAGGATCAGACGGAATTTAATTTAATTTAGATTAAGATGAATTTTTACATTCTTCATTTTTGAAGAGGCAAAATAATACGTACTGCGTGAATTTATATCAATGGGAAAATTTCGTAAAACAATTACGGATATTTTGTTTTATGTTGGTACTGTATCTAATTGTAATAATAAATAAAGGTTATATTTTTGTTTTGAGTTTGCTTTAATTTGTTTTAAATCAATCGCTTGTGAACATGGCTTTCTGTTATGTAACTATATTGAAAAATAAGGGTTAATTTTGAGGTTGATTTCAATAAAAAAAACTTAGACTGAGTGTAAATATTTTTTATTACCGAATGGTGAATGTTTCTGGTTGTTGATGTTTTTATTTGAAATAAATTAGTGAAATTATATTAATTTATTTTTCAGCATAAAAATGTGGTTCATTAATCGTATTATGACCATAACTCGAAATTAAATGCTATTTTTAATACCCTGAGTGGTTGCTTAAAAAATAACGGGGATGTTATCGGGTGACGAAATAAATATCCGATCATTTTTTGTTTTTGATTACATGTAAATTTAAAACAATATTGCATGAGTGATTTACATTGATAATTATGTGGATATTATTGTCACTTGCAGATAACATTAGATAATCGCCTTCAAATTTATCAGCGGAGGTATTAGCCTAATCACTCATCACTCATCACTCATCACTCATCAATTTTCAGTTTTGTTATCAATTGATTTTATCTTTCTCATTTATAGCTAAAATATCACCAATTAAATGACAATTTCTTGAACTAAGATAAGGAAATCGTTTTTACCCGCATTAAGATCAAGAACGCCTTATATAATATTTCTCATTCTTTGGCATCATTTTTAAAAAGAAGTTTTTGAGCACCCTATGTCAAACAGCGCACTCAACCGCCGCTGGGCGGAACTTTTATTGGAAGCATTAACCCGCCACGGATTGCGTCATATCTGCATTGCTCCTGGATCTCGTTCAACAGCATTGACATTGGCTGGCGCAGGAAATCGTAAATTGATCTGTCATACCCATTTTGATGAGCGTGGATTGGGATATTTGGCTTTAGGATTGTCAAAAGCGAGCAAAGAGCCGGTTGCGGTTATTGTGACGTCTGGAACAGCCGTTGCCAATTTGTACCCTTCTTTAATTGAAGCGGGATTGACGGGAGAACGATTGGTGTTTCTCACCGCAGATAGGCCACCTGAACTAATCGATTGTGGTGCTAATCAAGCTATTCGTCAGGTAGGCATTTTTGCTTCCCATCCCGCGCAAACTTTAGCATTGCCACTGCCAACTACAGAAGTTCCCGCCAGTTGGTTGGTTTCTTCCATCGATAATGCAATGTCAAACCTGAAACAGGGTGCTCTACATATTAATTGTCCGTTTGCGGAGCCTTTGTATGGTGGTGAGATGACATTGCATCAAGACTGGTTGCAAACATTGGGAGAGTGGTGGCGAGGGAATGAACCGTGGTTGGCTCAGCCAGAAATGCATACCACAATCAAAGCCGGTGATTGGGATAGCTGGCAGAAAAAACGGGGGATTGTACTGGCAGGAAGAATGAGCGCAGAGGAGGGCAAATATGTTGCCCAATGGGCAAAAGAGATGGGATGGCCGCTTATTGGTGATGTGTTATCCCAAACCGGGCAGCCTTTGCCATATGCAGATTTATGGCTGACTCACTCTCGTACCCAGGAAATTCTGGCGCAAGGGCAATTGGTGATCCAATTTGGTGCTAGCCTGACAGGTAAGCGGTTATTGCAATGGCAGGCTAAATGTCAACCTGAGCAATATTGGATTGTCGATCCGATTGCGGGCAGGCTTGATCCTGCGAATCATAGAGGGCGCAAATTCACTTGCAGCGTGACTGATTGGTTACGGGAACATCCTGCATATTCACAAGCACCTTGGGCAGATGAATTAAATTTATGGTCAAAAAGCGCATTTAAGTGTGTTGAAACCAAGTTGACGGGAGAATTTAGCGAGGCAGCGGTTGCACATCAACTGCCTCAATTGTTGCCAGAACAGGGGCAATTGTTTGTCGGCAATAGCTTGATTGTGCGTTTGGTTGATGCTTTGGGGCAGCTTCCCGTGGGGTATCCGGTCTACAGCAACCGAGGTGCCAGTGGTATAGATGGGTTGATTGCAACCGCAGCAGGTGTTCAGAGGGCAACAAATAAACCGATACTAACGATTATAGGTGACATCTCCGCCCTCTATGATCTGAATAGTCTGGCTTTATTACGCAATCTTTCTGCTCCCATGTTATTGATCATAGTGAATAATAATGGCGGACAGATTTTTTCTCTGTTACCAACACCACAGGAAGAGCGCCAGCGTTTTTACTGTATGCCGCAAGATGTCAGTTTTGATCATGTTGCTGCTATGTTCGGCCTAAACTATGCGGCACCACAAAATTGGCCGGAATTAAAACGATGTGCCCAACAAGCATGGGATCGTAAGGAGACGACATTGGTTGAGTTAAAGGTTTCAGGTAATGAAGGAGTTATATGCCTGCAAGAATTACTGGCACAGGTGGCGGCTCTGTGAAACTAAATTGCCGAACATTTCATTCTCATAACCAAGGGATATGGTTAGTTTGGTTACATGGGTTATTAGGAACAGGCGACGATTGGTCTCCTATCGTGAGTGCTTGTGATCGATATCCTTCATTGGTTATTGATTTACCTGGGCACGGTAATTCCGTCGATGTGAATTTGACCGGTGGTTTTGCCGAGATGAGTGAATTGCTGATGGCAACTCTGGCTGAGTATCAAATTAATGATTACTGTTTGATTGGCTATTCACTGGGAGGACGAATAGCGATGTACCATGCGATTTATAACAAACAGGACGGTTTGTGTGGGTTGCTGGTGGAGGGAGGAAATCCGGGTTTGTTTTCCCAGCAGGAGCGTGATGTACGATTGCGCAATGATCAGCATTGGGCGCAGCGTTTTCGTCAAGAGCCAATGATGTCAGTCTTGGCTGATTGGTATCAACAACCGATATTTGCTGATTTAACGGCGGCACAGCGTAAGCAACTTATTCATCTGCGTGATCAAAACAAGGGAGATCGTATCGCTGATATGCTAGAAAATACTTCTTTAGGGCGACAACCTTGGTTACTTCCTGCCTTACAGCAAATACCTATTCCTTTCTCTTACTTATGTGGAGAAAATGATCATAAATTCCAGAGCATAGCGCAGCAATATAGGCTGCCATTAACAACCATTCCTCAAGTTGGGCATAATGCTCATTATGGCAATCCTGTGGCTTTTACCAGCGCAGTGAACTCTTTTTTATCATTTTTTGGTTAAGGAAACACAATAATGCGTTACCCAAGCGAAGAAAAATTGTATGCCCCTATTGAATGGCGAGATTGTTCCCACGGGTTTGAAGATATTCTCTACCATAAATCCACAGACGGTATTGCCAGAATTACGATTAATCGCCCACAGGTACGTAATGCATTCCGTCCCCTGACCGTCAAAGAGATGATTCAGGCGTTGGCTGATGCCCGTTATGATGAGGCTGTTGGTACGATTATTCTGACAGGAATGGGTGAAAAAGCTTTTTGTGCCGGAGGCGATCAAAAAATCCGTGGTGATTATGGTGGTTATAAAGATGACAGCGGAGTACACCATCTGAATGTATTAGATTTTCAGCGGCAGATCCGTACTTGTCCAAAGCCTGTTGTTGCTATGGTTGCGGGGTATGCAATTGGCGGTGGTCACGTGCTGCATTTGATGTGTGATTTGACTATCGCGGCGGATAACGCCATTTTCGGTCAAACCGGCCCTAAAGTCGGTTCTTTCGATGGCGGCTGGGGAGCATCGTATATGGCGCGGATCGTAGGACAGAAAAAAGCGCGTGAAATCTGGTTCCTGTGCCGCCAATACAATGCCAAAGAAGCATTGGATATGGGACTGGTTAACACCGTTGTGCCTTATGCTGAGCTGGAAAAAGAAACTGTGCGTTGGTGTCGTGAAATGCTGGAAAACAGTCCAATGGCATTGCGTTGCCTGAAAGCGGCATTGAACGCAGATTGCGATGGTCAGGCGGGTTTACAGGAATTGGCGGGCAATGCCACCATGCTGTTCTACATGACCGAAGAAGGGCAGGAAGGGCGTAATGCGTTCAACGAAAAACGCCATCCTGATTTCAGTAAATTTAAACGTAATCCATAAAGTTGTTATCCATCATGCGTAAAGCAACCTTATACCAATTCAGCCTGCCAATGGAGGCAGGTATTATTTTGCGTTACCAGCGCCTGAAAACCCGTGACGGTTTTTTGGTGCACTTGCAGGAAAATGGACGAGACGGTTGGGGAGAAATTTCCCCATTGCCTGAATTTAGCCATGAAACGCTTGAACAGGCTAAAGAATCGGCGCTGGAGTGGCTGCAACAATGGTGTTTGAACACGCAACCAGAAGAGAGCGTTCGGCCTTCCGTTGCGTTTGGCATAAGCTGTGCATTGGCTGAGTTACGCGGAGAATTGCCTGAAATAGCCAGTTATCACAAGGTGCCGTTATGTACAGGCGATCCCGATGATGTGATCCGGCGTTTAGGAAACATGACAGGCCAGAAAATTGCCAAAGTGAAAGTTGGAATGTATGAAGCTGTACGGGATGGCATGGTAGTGAATGTAATGCTTGAAGCAGTGCCTGATCTTCGCTTGCGATTAGATGCTAACCGTAGTTGGACACGCACAAAAGCAGAGGGTTTCGTTAAATATGTCAATCCAGATTATCGGCACCGAATTGCTTTTATCGAAGAACCTTGTAAAACCCAAAAAGAGTCTCTGGCATTTGCGCGTGAAACGGGTATTGCCATTGCATGGGATGAAAGTGTCCGTGAAGCTGATTTTACGCTGGAAGCCCAAGAGGGAGTCTCTGCCATTATCATCAAACCGACATTGATAGGTAGTATTGATCGTTGTCGTCAATTAATTACCAAGGCTCATCAATTAGGGATAGAGGCAGTGATGAGTTCCAGTATTGAAAGTAGCTTTGGCTTAACGCAATTGGCTCGTCTTGCACAATGGCTCACACCTGATTCCCTTCCTGGTCTGGATACTTTGGATCTTATCCAGTCACAACTTATTCGTTGTTGGCCAGATAGCAATATTCCGTGTGTCATGCTGGATAAGCTGGCAATCGTGTGGAGTTATGAATGTCAGTAATAGAGTGGACTCAATGGCCATGGCAGCATTGGGCCGCGACTTTGCCTGAAAAACGGGCCATTCAGTTATATGATGAGCAACTCACCTGGCATCAATTAACGCAAAGAATCGATGCTATTGCTGCCCATTTCCACCAACAGGGTGTTGTGGAAGGTAGTAGTGTGCTCCTGAGAGGCAAAAACAGTGCAGAACTTTTGTTGTGTTACCTGGCTGCCCTGCGGTGTGGCGCAAAAGTGTTACTTCTTAATCCTCAATTACCTGATCGTTTGCTGGCGGAACTATTACTTCACCTCAATATGGATTATGGAGTGGATTTCACAGATTCACCTTCGCCTGTCATTCAAGTAAAAGAACTTGACTGGCAACAAAAGTTTCCGGTGAAACATAATGCACGATTGAAAAACAACCTCTTGGTGTTGTGGGAAAGTCAACGTCCTGCCAGCATGATCCTGACATCTGGTTCTTCTGGGTTGCCTAAGGCTGCGGTACATTCCATTGGTGCTCATCTTGCCAGTGCGCAAGGCATTCTTTCCTGCATGGATTTTCAGCCAGATGATAGTTGGTTACTGTCATTACCCCTGTTTCATGTTTCAGGTCAGGGTATCCTTTGGCGCTGGTTACAAACAGGCGCAACAATAGTGCTGCGAGATTTGCATCCACTGGATCGTGCGCTATCGGGTTGTACCCATGCATCACTTGTACCTACCCAACTGTGGCGTCTACTGGAACAACCCTATAACAACCCATTGACGTTAAAAGAAGTATTATTGGGAGGTGCCATGATACCGACATCACTGACCCAACGGGCTGAGGAATTGGGTATTCGTTGCTGGTGTGGCTATGGGTTGACAGAAATGGCATCAACTGTTTGTGCAAAGCGGGCTGATGGGTTGTCTGGGGTAGGTAATCCACTCCCTGGAAAGTCCATTCGCTTAGTAGATGAAGAAATTCAGATCCGCGCTGACAGTATTGCGAGTGGCTATTGGTTTAATGGGGAATTGAAGCCATTGGCAGATAACGAAGGATGGTTTTCGACCCAGGATCGAGGCGTATTTGAACAGGGAGAATTACGGATCTTAGGGCGTCTCGACAACCAATTTTTCAGTGGTGGGGAGGGTATTCAGCCAGAAGATATTGAGCGGATCATTAGCCAACATCCTCAAATTGAACAGAGTTTTGTAGTTCCCATTCCTGATATTGAATTTGGTCATCGGCCAGTAGCAGTGATTGAAACCCAATATCCTGCGTTAACAGAGACACTAATTGATTGGCTTGCGGATAAACTCGCCGCTTTCCAACGGCCTGTTGCCTGTTATATGTTACCTGCTCAACTGAAAAATGGGGGGATAAAGGTTTCGCGCCAACAAATTAAGCAATGGGTAACAGAGATGAATAGTAAACATCATAAATGATAACGTTATTTACATATCTTTATAAATATAAACGTTTCCTTGCTTTTGTCATCTATGTCGTCCCGCCGGTTTAAGTACAATACCTTGGCTCATATGGGCATTTACTCATGAAAGGACAAGATTATGAAAGGCCTTATTGCTATTGGTGCCGCTAGTTTGATTTTTATCGCCGGTTCAGCAAATGCTTTCTCTATAGATACTCAGGTGGGGAAACACAGCACAAGCACATCAGTGGGGATTGGTGATAAATATGCTGGCCTGTCTCTGACGGGTAACTGGACCCGCAGTGATCACAATGGTCAGCTAGGTAGTTTAGGTTTAGGCTTCGGTCTGCCATTTGGCCCCTTGGCTGCAAACGTCGGCGCAAAAGGGCTTTATTTATCTCCCAAAGATGGGAAAGATGGGGCTGCATTGGCTGTTGGCGCGGGCCTAAATTGGGCAGTGACTTCTTCTTTATCCTTGTATGGTGAGGCTTACGGTTCGCCATCAGGCTTAACGTCAGGAATGGATTCTTATACTGAAGCTACAGGAGGAGCGCGTTATACATTTTTCAGACCCCTAAGTGTAGATGTTGGCTACCGTATCATTGACATACGGGGTAGTCATGGCAATCGTAGTAATAAAGTTTCCGATGGTTTTTATGTTGGCGCTAGTTTAAGTTTTTAATTAAACGGAAATGCTGCAAGGTTATCCGCATTAACATTGATGCGAATAACCTTAGGCAAGACAAAATTACCCTACGTTTGGCAGTATACCTGTAACAATACCAATCTGAATGGCAATAACTGCAAGCCCGCACAGGAATACAAAGATTAATGCAGGCTTACCTCCTTTGACACGATAACCTTCCTTGTTTTCTTCGCGGCTACGCCAAACCAGCAGGCAAGGCAATAACAAAGCAAGAATGGAGAGGGCAACAGCCGCAAATGTCAGTGCCATAACGAAATTAGGGTAGTACAGTGCACAAAGCAATGGTGGGGCAAAAGTCATTAAGCCTGTTTGTAAACGCCCTTTGGCGTGATTGCTGCGCTTAAAAAGGTCAGCAAGGTAATCAAACAACCCTAAGGCAACGCCGAGAAATGAGGTGGCTAGCGCCAGATCGGCAAACAAATGAACAGCAAACTCCACTTTAGGTGAAGCGACAATTTCTCTCACCGCTTTCAATAACCCATTCAGGCCAGATTCTTGTGCAAGAATACCAACAAATGTATTGGAAGAAATCGCGCCGAGTGTCACCAATTGCCACAGAATATAAGCTAACAGTGGAATAGCACTACCGATGATAAAGATTTTCCGTAGTTTGTTAGTATCACCTTGCATATAGGCAACGATGCTTGGCACACTACCGTGAAATCCGAATGAAGTAAAAATAACAGGGATGGCAGAGAGTGCTAATCCTTGCTCAATGGGCATGGAGATCAGATTGATTTTATCAACATGAGGCATCATTACGCCGAGTACGATCACCAGAAAAACAATTTTAGCGCTAAACAGCAGGCGGTTAATAAAATCGACAGATTGGGTTCCAATACAGACTACCCCACCACCAATAATGGTAAAAATACCGATACCGGCAGAGACAGAAACAGGTTTATCTAACCAAGAAGAGAGGGAGCTCGCCAGTAACTCACCGGCACCACTAATATAAGCCGTTGTCAGGGCATACATAAGGAAAAGCATACTGAAGCCAGTCAGCATCTGCCCACCTAACCCAAGGTAGCGTTTCGCGACTGTTCCTAACCCAGCATTAAACTTACTATATTGATATACTTCCACGAGCAAGAGTGCGGTATAACTCATCAAAGCCCACAGGGCGATTAACATAGCAAATGTAGTTCCAAATCCCACACCTGCCGTTGCCAATGGCATTGCTAACATTCCTGCGCCAATCGTCGTTCCAGCAACGATAAAAATACTGCCAATAGTGCGATTTTTCACGCGATCCTCGTTTCTGAATATGTTGAGAAATAGTTATAAGACCAGCAGGTTAAATGATTGATTTATGTCTGTCAAATTTACAATACACAAAGTGTAAATAAATAATTACATTCTTTGGGGCGTTGGGAAATTCGTCATAAAACTATGTGATTTGGAGAAAATAACTCAGCAAGCAGAAACATATTAAGTTAAAAAATAACCAGAAACGTCTTTGTTGAGTGACATAATTTATTAGTATGTCAAATAGCTTTGTAGTTTGGATATGAAAGGTTAGTTAACCAGGCCAATAAAGTAGTAAATTGAGACGGTAGAAAAGGAAGAGAATATATGCGTAAAATTTTTTTTTGATACATAAAGAAAAAACCCGCTATCTACTTTATAGATAGCGGGTTCTTATATGGTGCCGGCTACCGGAGTCGAACTGGTGACCTACTGATTACAAGTCAGTTGCTCTACCAACTGAGCTAAGCCGGCGAAATTTGGCGGAAGGATAGAGATTCGAACTCTAGGATGGTTTCCCATCGGCGGTTTTCAAGACCGCTGCCTTCGACCGCTCGGCCATCCTTCCATGGCGCGAGATTATGCCTATATCGTTTTGATGTGTCTAGTCCTTGAAGGGAAAAAAATCGTATTTTTTTGCTGTTTGCTTGATTTTCGATCTGCAATGGCCTTTTCATTGGCTAACCTGCTAATATTAAGTACAGCATACCGGCTTATTTATCGACAGGTTGATGTCGCATTGACCAAAATATATTCATACTAAAGGCAACCATCCAAAGAATGTATAAACAACCATCTATCAAGCCATCCGCTATTCCTCGTTTTTACGCGTTATTTGTTGCTTTGCTTTTTACGTCTCTATTTTTATTCGGGTATAACTATTTTGATATTTGGCTGATGGAGAAAAAATATGCTATCAGTAGTGTAACAGCTAAGATGAGATTGCAGATCAAAGATTATCGCTACCATGCCAGTCATATTTTTGAGCAGTCAAATATTCTGCCAATCTCCTCTCAGGAGAATACGCCATTGTTTAAATTGCGTCCCGATGTCTATTGGCTAGAAAATCGTTATCAGTCTGTTGATGCAATTATTTTTGGCCAATATAACAACTCAAGTGTCCAACTTGCCCAGCATCTATCCAGTTATTTGGATATTCTTTGGGGGGCTCATAATGAATATTTGTCTATGTATTATCTCAATGGACAGGATAATAATTTATTATTGATAACGACCTATCCAATTTTAAAACCAGAAATCAGGTTCAAAGAGAGCTATCTGACTCTGAACCCTGAAACCAAACGCACTGAGATGTTGGAACAGTCATCTTCATTGGAGGAAAAAGAGAGCATTTCCTCCATTAATATATTGCGTAGTGAAAATATTTATTTCTACACCTATAAAGCTGCATTTAATGCAACAGGGCAATTAACCACCATTATTGCTTTTGATTTACCCATTAATAATCTTTTGCCGGTTGATATGTCACCAGCAAATTTTCGTTTGAATGCGCTCAACTTACATGAACCTGAAGCTTCCGATAAAGTTGAGGTTTCGTTAAACGGTTTTTGGCTAGAATTTTCTCAGCCTCTTGATATCGTGCCGTATAAATTAATCTACCAAGTTTCACTGAAGGCACTGATTGTAGATTTATTACTCAGAAATGTCTGGCTCTTGCTTTCTATATTGCTGTTCTTTCTGTTCTCTTTGAGTGGATTATTTTATATCCGCAGGCGATATATTGCACCGAATGCTTCTATGGTTCATGAGCTGAAAATTAAAGATACCTTAAATAGGGATATTATCTCTAATATTCCTATTGGAGTCGTGGTTTATGATTTTGAATCAAATCAAATCATGATAATTAATAAAGTTGCAGAGCAGTTGATGCCTCATCTGGATTTGAATAAAGTTATGGCTATGGCACAACAACATCATGGTGTAATTCAGGCATCCATTGATGAAGCGGTTTATGAAATAAAAATGTATACCAATAGTTTATTACCAGGAACTTCCCTCTTTTTACTGAAAGACAAAGATCAAGAGGTCATGGCAAATAAGCGATTACAATTTGCCCATAGTGAATATGATAAAAGCATTCAAATCAGGCGCTCTATGCTTTCAAATATTAACAATGAAATAAAATCTCCTATTAATAGTATTAATAACATTGTCAATCAATTGAAACGATTGTCACAAGGTGAAAATGAACAAAAGCTATTGGATAAATTATTCGATAAATCAAAATATATCACCGAATGGCTTGAAAATATTTCATTGATCAATGAGTTAGAGCTAGGAAGTTGGTGGCCAAATAATGAAATATTTTCCTTGTCTTCACAGTTGGAAGAGATTTTGAAAGATGCTTTTCAGATATTAAATACCAAAGGCTTGCGAGTTTATTATTATTTTAATATTTCTCGTGAGTCTTTATTTATAGGGGATAAGGTAGCATTAAGTAAAATTGTTACATTGTTACTTAATTATGCAATAACGACGACCAGCTATGGTAAAATATCATTGGTTGTTAGTAGTAATAGTTCAAGCAAATATGACAATTATATTCAGATTGAGTTGATGGATAGTGGTGCTGGCTTAAGTGAAAGAGATCTAACCAGTTTAAATTATCCCTTCCTGAATCAATCAGTGGAAGATAAGTATTCTACCCATTCTGGCATGACTTTTTATTTATGTAATCAGTTGAGCAAAAGAATGGGAGGAAGCCTAGATATTAAAAGCAAGTTGGGGTTGGGAACACATTATGTTATCAATTTGCCTTTATCACAATATGATGAAAATAGCGAGACTCCTCAAATTTTGGAAGGGATCACGGTTTTAATTGATATCCATAACCCAGAGATCAACAAAATCGTCCATACTTATCTCAATAATTATGGTGCAACATATTTTGATAAGAGAAAAGAGGGCGTTACGGAAGAGTACGATATTATCCTTACGGATAGGTTGTACAAAGAAGAAAAGCAGTACAAACAGAAAAAACCAACTATATTATTAGTGGGGAGCTTAACAGGATTTAAGCAGTTGAAGCCAGGAATGGTTCAATGCAATTACAATCTTGCTGATGATATTATCAATGCAATATCGTTTCTGGTTGAAGAAAATCTTAGTTTCTCTGGTTCCAGAGAAATTTATGAAATCTCTAAACCAGCAGGTGACTTGGTAAAAGAAATTGATTTCATTGATAATTTTGATAGCAGTGTTTGCAATATCCTCAGAAGTTATCAAATTCAGTTGGCAAACAGCGACTACATGAAGTTGTTTATAGAGACAGTCCCTATGGACATTACCAGACTGTATGCTGATATAGAACGACATGATTTGATATCACTCTCGCAAACGGTACACCGCCTTAAGGGTGCGTTTGCTATGTTGGATTTAAAATTTCTTAGGTCATTATGTGAGGCGTTGGAAAAACACATAGCAGACAATAATGAAGTAGAAATCAAAAATAGCATCAGCTTCATTGAGTCCTTTGTCACAAAGCTGTTGCAGCAAGGTAACCAATAATATGAATAACCTTAATGTCATTATTGCCGATGACCATCCTATCGTTTTGTTTGGCATCCGCAAGTCACTTGAACAAATTGAGTGGATTAATGTGGTCGGTGAATTTGAAAATTCAACGACACTCATTAATAGTTTGCCACATATAGAAGCAGATGTTCTCATAACAGACTTGTCAATGCCTGGGGATAAATATGGTGATGGTATCACTCTGATAAAATATATTAAACGTCATTACCCAACATTGGCAATCGTTGTTCTTACAATGAATAATAATCCGGCTATTTTAAGCGCTATACTTGAGCTTGATATTGAGGGGATCGTGTTAAAGCAAGGAGCTCCAACAGATTTGCCCAAAGCACTTTCTGCTTTGCAAAAAGGGAAGCAATTTACACCTGAAAGTGTTTCTAAGTTACTTGAAAAGGTTAATGCCAATGGATATGGAGATAAACGTTTATCCCCTAAAGAGAGTGAAGTCCTGCGTTTATTTGCTGAAGGTCTTCTTGTTACTGATATTGCTAAAAAACTCAATCGCAGTATTAAGACAATTAGTAGCCAGAAAAAATCAGCCATGACAAAACTGGGGGTTGATAACGATATCGCATTGCTTAACTATTTATCTTCCGTCACTATCGATAAAAATATTGGTAATTAATCAAAGAATTATCTTTTTTAATGGAAAATCGGTAGCAGTGGTTACCGATTTTCCATCATCCATGATTCAATGTATGTGAGTTTAAATATTACTGTATTTAATTAATGTTTCTTTTAAAATAGCCAGTGATACAGGTTTTGACAGACAGTCATTCATACCCACATTAGCACAACGTTGTTTTTCTTCTGCCAGTGCATTAGCTGTAATACCGATAATGGGTTTGGCATAGCCTTTGTCCCTCAAGTATTGAGTCAGTTCATATCCATCCATATTGGGCATATTAACATCTGTTAGAATAATATCTATTGTGTTGTTTTTCAGGTACTCAATGGCTTTAACACCATCATTGGCCATTGATGTACTAAACCCTATTGAATTTAATTGTTCGACCAGTAAATTCTGATTAATAGGGTGATCATCAACGACCAATACTTTCACTGTATTTAAACAAATATCAGTTTGGAGAATTTTATCTGTAATAGGGATTGTTGATACAGAAATAGCTGGCAAAAAACCATGTTCTGACAGGAGGTTGTCCAGCAGACTATCCAGTTCATTCAGTTCATAAGTGTTATATAACCAATAATTTTCTCGAATTTGTTTTGGCAAACCAATATGTTTTTCTGATATTTCTATAAAGTAACATACAGGACTATTTGATTTATTAGCTTGATCGCTAATTAATATTTCTGTGCCATCTGGTTGGCTATCGTCATAGAGGGCAACTTGGAAATGATTTTGTGTAAGAAAATTCTGCAAATATTTTTCCAGAAAATCATTACAAATATTTAGCAAAATACTTTTTTGCATCCGCTGACTGGATAATTGTTTGGCATGATATTTCGCGCCATATAAAGGGAGACGGATAGAAAAAATACTGCCAACATATTTTTGCGAGACGAATTCAATATCACCATCCATCAAATTGATTAGTTTTTCACAAATAGCCAGCCCTAATCCTGTACCTTGTGAGGCATTTTCTTTATTAGCGCTGATTTGGAAAAATGGCTCGAATAATTGAAATTGTAACTTGTCCTCTATCCCAAGTCCGGTATCTTTAATGCTGATATATAAATAGCCATGCCTTGAGCTGATTTCAATAACAATATAGCCAGATGTTGTAAATTTGATCGCATTGTTCAGTAAATTAGAGATAATTTGTTGTAACCTTACAGGATCATTGCGAATGCTATCGGGAATATCTGGTTCAATATAGCAATACAAACCTAAGCCTTTTTTGGTAATCAGGGGAAGGTAGTTTGAAATCACATGGGATAAGATCTCTTTGCAATTGAAATCCTTGGGTTCAATTTTCAATTGATTGGATTCTATCTTCGAGAAATCAAGAATATCACTGATAATTTTTAGTAATAATGATGATGAATGATTCATTGTTGCCAGTAATCGAGAGGATTCTGGAGGTAATGTATGGGACTGCATCAACTCCAAATTACCAATAATGCCATAGAGTGGTGTCCTTAATTCATGGCTGACTGTGGCAAGAAACATTGATTTTGCCTGGTTAGCTTGTTCTGCCGCTGATGCCATTTCCTGCAATGATTTTTCCATTTTTACACGGGTGCTGACATCTATTAGTACACAAATTGCGACTTCTTCATTACGATAACGTGAGTGTACGAAGCTAATTTGCAGGTGATTATTGTTGCTGGTAACAATATCGATATAGCTGCTATTTTTATCGCAAATGATCTCGACAATGCGTTTTTGATCTTCATACGTCAACATGCGAATGTAATCATGTGCTAATTCATTACTCAAAATGTTAACACCATCACTGATCCTTAAAATACTTATCCCGACTGGGGCAGAGGCGACAATTTTATGGTTAAATTGCTCATGCTCTTCAAGGCGGATAGCGCTTTCCTCTGCGGGAGAAAACATTTTACGTTCAAATAACCAACCAAAAAAGATAATTGCAATCGCAGAAATAATATTCAAGATAATGCCATTAATGACACTGATTTTTAGTTCATCATAAATATGTTTTAGTGGTAACGAATAGATAATACGTAATGAAGAAGGTGATAAATTCCGCATTAATACCAAACTGGTAAAATCCTCATCGTAACCAAAATACGTTGGCTGCGAGTTGGAATTGATAACAAGGGGTTTATTATGCGTTTTTATCGAATATTGCAATTCGGGTTGGTTTGACTCATTTAGCATCATGATTGTGATAGGCCGATCTCTTCTTTGTAAAAAAGAGTCAAGCCTGATAGATTTTTCGATACCTATGATCCCTGTCATGTGCCCATTAATATAAATAGGCGTAAAAACATAAAGATTACCACCATCGGCTTTGGGGTTAGGTTGGATCCAAAAGAGCGTTCTTTCATTGTTCTGTTCTCTCATATTGATCAACCTGCGGGTATTCTCGTAGATCATTTTTTTTAGTGCGTCAGGTTCTGTAATATTGTTATGAGGGAAAAAATTCACCATACATTTGCTTTTTACTCCAACGAAAAAAGCCTGATTTATACTGCGTATAGCGGCTACATTATCTCCCCAAAATGTAATCAACTGATCTAATGAATATAAATTATTATGTGAGGTTTGACGTAATAGCTCACAATCAGAACTCTCATTCAAAGGAATGTACGAGAGAATATTGTTATTATGCGGTACGATTGTTTGATTTTTATCATTATCTTGTGATAAACGCTGTTCCGCCATAAATTGAATATCTCGCAAGATATTAGCGATATGTCGTATATGAGAAAAGGCTATATCGTAGTTGGCATTATATTCTTGACGAATATCAGATTTGAGTGCATTAAAAAGATTTGTCAAATAAAAGCTGGTTAATAAGGCTCCAAGCGCCCATAACATAAATCCAAGCACCCGAAAAAGATAACGTGATATCTTTAATGACGTCCGAAAAGAAGATAAATATCTCAAGAGATCGCCTGATGAAATATATGATTAATAATAACTGCTTACAGCATATACTAGTGTAGCGGGGAATACAAAGTAGCATTTGCATCTTGCCAATTCTTTGTCAAAAAATTGAACAAAAAAAGCAGGCACTTAAATGCCTGCTATTGTGATTTATTCTTTTTTAACTCGCTGCTTTTTTATTCGCTATTCCCTTCATCAGAAGGCGTTGCTACATTATCGTCGTCGTCGTCATCATCTGGCTCAGCTACGCGCTGTAAGCCAACGACTTCTTCGTTTTCGGCGGTGCGGATCAGGGTAACACCTTGCGTATTGCGGCCAACAACACTGACCTCAGAAACACGGGTTCGTACTAATGTTCCTCCATTAGTAATCATCATGATCTGATCAGTGGGTTCTACCTGAATTGCGCCGATAACATTGCCGTTACGTTCGCTGACTTTGATGGAAATGACGCCTTGGGTAGCCCTGGATTTCGTCGGATATTCGCTTTCGGCGGTACGTTTGCCGTAACCATTTTCAGTGACGGTCAGGATTTCTCCTTGCCCACGAGGAATGATCAGGGAAACAACTTTATCACCGTTACTGAGTTTGATACCACGAACCCCAGTTGCAGTACGTCCCATTGCCCGTACACCTTTTATGCGAACAGTACCATCTTCCAGCGTTTCTTCCTCTTCTTCGAGGAAACGAACGACTTTACCTTGCGCAGAGAACAGCATGACCTCATTGCTGCCATCTGTCAGGTCGACGCCGATTAACTCATCCCCTTCATTCAGATTCACGGCAATGATACCGGCACTGCGTGGGCGGCTAAATTCGCTAAGCTTGGTTTTCTTAACAACGCCACTGGCTGTTGCCATGAAAATATTCAGCCCATCTTCATATTCACGCACGGGTAAAATAGCTGTAATACGTTCGTTTTGATCTAATGGCAAAAGGTTGACAATTGGGCGACCGCGGGCACCACGGCTCGCTTCCGGCAACTGATATACCTTCATCCAGTACATCTTGCCCTTATTTGAGAAGCAGAGGATAGTGTCATGAGTATTGGCTACCAACAAACGTTCAATGAAATCTTCTTCTTTGGTACGTGCGGCTGATTTGCCTTTACCGCCACGACGCTGAGCTTCATAATCGGACAGTGGTTGATATTTAACATATCCCTGATGGGAAAGTGTAACAACAACATCTTCCTGATTAATCAGATCTTCAATATTGATGTCTGCTGAATTCTCAGTCAGCTCAGTTCGGCGGGCATCGTTATATTGTCCTTTGATAACCAACAATTCTTCACGAATGACTTCCATCAAGCGTTCTGGACTTTCCAAAATGAACAGCAGTTCCGCGATAGCTTTCAGTAGTTCACGATACTCATCAAGCAATTTTTCATGCTCAAGGCCGGTCAGTTTTTGCAGGCGCAAATCCAAAATAGCCTGTGCTTGTGGTTCGGTCAGATAATATTTACCGTCACGAATACCATATTGAGGCTCCAGCCATTCAGGACGGGCAGCATCGTCACCCGCTTGTGACAGCATAGAAGCAACATTGCCCAATTCCCATGCCTGAGAAATCAAGCTGGTTTTCGCTTCAGCAGGCGTAGAGGCTCTGCGAATCAATTCGATCACAGGATCGATGTTTGCCAGAGCAATAGCCAATGCTTCAAGGATATGGGCACGTTCGCGAGCTTTACGCAGTTCAAAAATTGTCCGGCGTGTAACGACTTCACGGCGGTGGCAAACAAACGCAGAAAGAATATCTTTCAGATTGAGTAACTTCGGCTGTCCCTGATGCAGGGCAACCATGTTGATACCAAATGAAACCTGTAATTGAGTTAGTGAATACAGGTTATTTAGGACAACTTCACCAACGGCATCGCGTTTTACTTCGATAACGATGCGCATTCCATCTTTATCGGATTCATCACGCAGTGCACTGATCCCCTCAATGCGCTTCTCTTTTACCAGTTCAGCCATTTTTTCGATCAGTCGAGCTTTATTGACCTGATAAGGGATTTCATTGACGATAATGGTTTCGCGGCCATTTTTTTCATCAGTTTCAATTTTTGCGCGGGCGCGGATATAAATTTTACCACGACCTGTACGGTAGGCTTCCTGAATGCCACGGCGCCCGTTGATGATAGCAGCCGTTGGGAAGTCAGGGCCTGGGATATATTCCATCAAACCTTCGATGCTGATGTTTTCATCATCGATATACGCCAGACAACCGTCGATCACCTCAGATAAGTTATGAGGTGGAATGTTGGTTGCCATACCGACCGCAATCCCTGATGAACCATTCACCAGTAAGTTGGGGATACGGGTTGGCATTACTTCGGGAATTTGCTCTGTGCCATCATAGTTGGGCACAAAGTCGACAGTTTCTTTTTCCAAGTCTGCCAGCAATTCGTGGGCAATTTTTGCCATGCGCACTTCGGTATAACGCATCGCTGCCGCAGAATCGCCATCTACTGAGCCAAAGTTCCCCTGACCGTCAACCAGCATATAGCGCATGGAGAATGGTTGTGCCAGACGAACAATCGTGTCATAAACAGCGCTGTCACCATGTGGATGGTATTTACCGATAACATCCCCAACAACGCGGGCAGATTTCTTATAAGGTTTATTCCAATCATTTCCCAATACATTCATCGCGAAAAGTACGCGGCGGTGTACTGGCTTCAGTCCGTCCCGAACATCTGGCAGTGCGCGTCCAACAATAACGGACATCGCGTAATCCAGATACGAGCTCTTCAGCTCTTCTTCGATATTGACCGGTGTGATTTCTCTGGCAATGTCGCTCATGGAGCCACTGTCCCTCATACTCCGAATTCAAAGGCTTAGAATTATACCACAAAATGGCAGTTTTATAAAAACCTGACGCGGGTATTTCAAGATTAAGGTATGTATAATAGCTTCTTATCACACATCCCCATAATACTGTTACATTTTCTGTGAATCAGTTTGCTGTGAACCAGTTTGCTGTGAAGCAGTGCCTAGGAGCGATATTGCTGATGAACGTCAAAACCCCCGATTCACACATCCAATCCCATGCTAATGTGGATCAGCAGGAAATCGAAAAATTTGAAGCCGTTGCTTCCCGTTGGTGGGATCTCGAAGGCGAATTCAAACCATTGCACCGAATCAATCCATTGCGTTTGAACTATATTTTGCAACATGCTGACGGTCTCTTTGGGAAAAAAGTGCTGGATGTTGGATGTGGCGGAGGTATCTTGTCGGAAAGCATGGCGCGTGAAGGTGCGGAAGTGACAGGGTTGGATATGGGTTTTGAACCCCTGCAAGTTGCCCGTTTGCATGCATTGGAATCCGGTGTTTCCGTTTCTTATATTCAGGAAACGGTAGAAAGCCACGCACAACAGCATCAACATGCTTATGATGTGGTGACTTGCCTGGAAATGCTTGAACATGTGCCAGATCCAGAGTCTGTAGTTCATGCCTGTGCCAAATTAGTCAAACCTGGTGGTCATGTTTTCTTTTCAACGATTAATCGCAACCGGAAAGCCTGGTTAATGGCAGTTGTTGGCGCTGAATATATATTGAACATGGTGCCAAAAGGAACACATGATGCGAAAAAGTTTATTCGTCCTTCTGAACTGATCAGTTGGATTGATAAGACTACTCTGAAAGAGCAACATATTATTGGTTTACATTACAATCCGTTAACAGATAAATTTCGACTTGGCCATAATGTAGACGTGAATTATATGCTGCACACCCGATCTGTCTGACAAAGGTGGTTTAGGGATTAATAAAACGGCAACTAGATATTATTTTTAAGATTTTATTTTCCCTGTTTCGCCGATAGCCTTATGAAAGTAACATCAAGTAACTACGCAGGTTATCGGCTTTTTACCAAAATTAATCCTCAAGTTATCCACAAAACTTCCCGATCTTGTGCACTTGATAAAACCCGAAAATAACATTATCTTGTTATTACCGTTTTAATTACCCCCTATATATTGTGTTTCTTGTCACCTTGTAGTAGCAACTTGTGAAGTAGCAAGTAGGTCGTAGCAAGTTGTAATAAGCAATAGTGAAACAGCCATGAATTGTAGCTAAGCCCCAACTGGCTCTCAGCCATCTTGGGGGCATCGTGCTGTCAAGAGGTCAAGGAACAATAAGAGGTGGGATACGAAAAGAGAGAAGGTGTATTTCCCCATGAACCAGAGTCTGCTAGTTACCAAACGTGATGGACATAAAGAACAAATTGATCTTGATAAAATTCACCGGGTTGTTACCTGGGCTGCTGAAGGTCTGAAAAATGTCTCAGTGTCACAAGTAGAGCTGCGTTCCCAGATTCAATTTTACGATGGCATCAAAACATCGGATATCCATGAAACCATGATCAAAGCTGCGGCTGACCTGATCTCCGGTGATGCGCCTGATTATCAGTATCTGGCGGCACGTCTGGCGATTTTCCACCTGCGTAAAAAAGCCTATGGTCAGTTTGAGCCACCTGCACTGTATGACCATGTCGTAAAAATGGTCAACCTGGGTAAATACGACAAACATTTGCTGGAAGACTATTCTAAAGAAGAATTCGAGCAAATGGATAATTTTATTGATCATTTGCGTGATATGGATTTCTCTTATGCAGCGGTCAAACAGTTGGAAGGGAAGTATTTAGTACAAAACCGTGTGACTGGCGAAATTTATGAAAGTGCCCAGTTCCTCTACATGCTGGTTGCTGCTTGCCTGTTTTCCGCTTATCCAAAAGAAACGCGTTTGGATTATATCCGCCGTTTCTATGATGCAGTGTCCACCTTTAAAATTTCGCTGCCAACGCCGATCATGGCGGGGGTTCGCACACCAACTCGTCAATTTAGTTCTTGTGTTCTGATTGAGTGTGGTGACAGCCTGGATTCTATCAATGCAACATCCAGCGCAATTGTTAAATATGTTTCCCAGCGTGCCGGTATTGGCATAAACGCGGGTCGCATCCGTGCATTGGGTAGCCCAATCCGCGGTGGTGAAGCTTTCCACACGGGCTGTATCCCATTCTACAAACATTTCCAGACAGCGGTGAAATCTTGTTCTCAAGGTGGCGTGCGCGGTGGCGCAGCAACTCTGTTCTATCCGCTGTGGCATCTGGAAGTTGAAAGCTTGCTGGTATTGAAAAACAACCGTGGTGTTGAAGGTAACCGTGTTCGCCATATGGACTATGGTGTACAAGTTAACAAACTGATGTACGAGCGCTTGATTAAAGGGGAAGACATTTCTCTGTTCAGCCCGTCTGATGTGCCGGGATTGTACGATGCCTTCTTTGAGGATCAGGACGAGTTTGAGCGCCTGTACACTCAGTATGAAAATGACAGTAATATCCGCAAAAATAGCATTAAAGCGGTTGAGCTGTTCTCTTTGATGATGCAAGAGCGTGCTTCAACAGGCCGTATTTACATTCAGAACGTTGACCACTGTAATACTCACAGCCCGTTCAATCCGGCCATTGCACCTGTGCGTCAATCTAACCTGTGCCTGGAAATTGCACTGCCAACTAAGCCGTTGGACAATATTAACGATGAAAACGGCGAAATTGCGCTGTGTACGCTGTCTGCTTTCAACTTGGGCGCTATCGAAAATCTGAATGAATTGGAAGAATTGTCTGAGTTGTCAGTTCGTGCGCTGGATTCCTTGCTGGATTATCAAGACTATCCAATTGTCGCCGCAAAACAAGGCTCAATGGGGCGTCGAACTCTGGGTATTGGCGTAATTAACTTCGCTTATTATCTGGCGAAACACGGCGTACGTTACTCTGATGGCAGCGCTAACAACCTGACCCACAAAACATTTGAAGCTATTCAGTATTACCTGCTAAGAGCTTCAAATGAGCTGGCAAAAGAGAAAGGGGCTTGTCCGTGGTTTGGTGAAACTACTTATTCACAAGGTATTTTGCCGATTGATACTTACAAAAAGACACTGGATACCCTGACCAGCGAGCCTTTGCACATGGATTGGGAAGCTCTGCGCCGTGACATTCAACAATACGGACTGCGTAACTCAACATTATCTGCATTGATGCCATCAGAGACTTCTTCACAAATCTCTAATGCGACCAATGGCATTGAACCACCACGTGGTTATATCAGTGTAAAAGCATCTAAAGACGGTATCCTGCGTCAGGTTGTGCCAGATTACGAGCTTCTGAAGGGGGCTTACGAACTGCTGTGGCAAATGCCGAGCAACGATGGCTACCTACAATTGGTAGGGATAATGCAGAAATTCATCGATCAGTCGATTTCTGCCAATACGAACTATGATCCGGCGCGTTTTCCTAATGGCAAAGTTCCGATGAACCAATTGCTGAAAGATTTATTGCTCGCTTACAAATATGGCGTGAAAACACTGTATTACCACAACACCCGTGATGGTGCAGAAGATGTTCAGGGTGATCTGGAAGAAGTTGTTGAGTCAGCAGATTCCGATTGTGAAGGCGGCGCGTGTAAGATTTAATTTGAGGAAACTATGTCCTATACCACTTTTTCACAAGTAAAAAATGATCAGCTACAAGAACCGATGTTTTTCGGTCAGTCTGTTAATGTGGCGCGTTTTGATCAGCAAAAATATCCTATTTTTGAGAAATTGATCGAAAAACAACTCTCCTTCTTCTGGCGTCCGGAAGAAGTGGATGTTTCCCGCGATCGCATTGACTATAACGCATTGCCGGAGCATGAGAAGCATATTTTTATTAGCAATCTAAAATACCAGACGCTATTGGACTCCATTCAGGGTCGTAGTCCGAATGTGGCTTTTTTGCCATTGATTTCCATTCCGGAATTGGAAACATGGATTGAAACGTGGTCGTTTTCAGAAACGATCCACTCGCGTTCTTACACGCACATTATCCGTAATATCGTGAATGATCCTTCTATCGTATTTGATGATATTGTGGAGAACGAACAGATTTTAAAACGCGCCAAAGACATTTCCGCGTATTACGATGATCTGATCGAAATGACCAATTATTATCACCTGTTCGGTGAAGGGACGCATGATGTTGCAGGTAAAGCTATTACCGTTAATTTGCGTAAATTGAAAAAGCAACTTTATTTGTGCTTGATGAGCGTTAACGCCCTGGAAGCTATCCGCTTCTATGTCAGTTTTGCATGTTCATTTGCTTTCGCTGAACGTGAATTGATGGAAGGTAACGCCAAAATTATCAAACTGATTGCTCGTGATGAAGCACTGCATTTAACGGGGACGCAGCACATGTTGAATCTGTTACGCTCTGGTCAGGATGATCCTGAAATGGCAGAAATTGCCAAAGAGTGTGAACAACAGTGCTACGATTTGTTTGTACAGGCAGCAGAACAGGAAAAAGAGTGGGCTGATTATTTGTTTAAAGATGGCTCAATGATCGGACTGAATAGAGATATTCTGTGTCAGTATGTTGAATATATCACCAATATTCGTATGCAGGCAGTTGGCTTGAAGTTACCATTTGAAACCCGTTCTAATCCGATCCCATGGATCAATTCATGGCTGGTTTCTGATAATGTTCAAGTGGCTCCACAGGAAGTTGAAGTCAGCTCTTATTTGGTTGGTCAGATTGATTCGGAAGTCAATACTGAGGATCTCAGCGGTTTCGAACTCTGATATGGCTGATTACAAAGTCACCCTGCCGTTACGGCAGGGGTTATATATCCATTATTCTTCAGGTTTGCACGACAATTTGTTGGAAGCCCTGGAACACGGCAAAATTCAGCCTGAGTACCAATGCCGGCAAGGGTATTGCGGTTCTTGCCGTGTTCGCTTGGTCAAAGGGAAGGTTGGTTATCCTTGTAAGCCATTAGCGTTTGTTAATGAAGGGGAAATTTTGCCTTGTAGCTGTTATCCACTAACGGATATTGAAATTGAGCTTTAATTTCCCTTAAAGATAATCTGTTAATCTTATTATTGCTGCGACAAACTTCGGATTATTCTGGATTATGGACATATTATTCATTACGGTGATATGTCCACCTTTCTACCATTTCTCACCGGCCTCTTCACGAGGCTCTAAAAATAAATAAACAAAATCTTTATTACGATATTTATTCTTTTTATGTTGTTAGCAACAACGGGTTAGAGGTAGTTTGATAATTACAGTTTTTACCCAGCAAAATAAATGAAGGAGGACAATGATGTATAAAATTGATTATAATTCATATCGTTCGACCAAAAGTTTTAACAGACGTTCCCGCTTTTTAGTTATGCACTATACTGCATTGAACTTTGAGAAATCTATTCAGGCCTTGACTGGGAAGCTAGTCAGTGCCCATTACCTAGTCCCAAATCCAGATGATCCGACTTATCAAGCTGCTGGATTTGATAAGGTTCACATATTCAATTTAGTCGATGAACTTGAAAGAACCTGGCATGCAGGAATAAGTTTTTGGGCAGGGCGAGAAGGGTTGAATGATACTTTGATAATAAATCTTAATTTTCAAAAAAATATATTTTATAGATATCAAATTGCAGCTTATTAATTTAGCTGCAATTTTAAAGGTAAATAAAATATAGTGTAGAAATAATGTTAATCTAACTGGGATATCTGCTTTTAGAAAATATGTCATAGCTTCTTATGATAATAGACACAAGAAGATTATTCCTGTAACTATATATTCTGCTAGTTTTTATGCAGAGATCACACGTGTATGATTAATACAGTGCGCTATGATTTTGTAAAGGTATACAAAATATAAAAGGCCAAATGTAATAAAAGAGAGAATAGCCCAAATCACAACATATCCAATTATTTGGACTAAACTGATATCACAATTTAATTTGCCGATAATTTGTCCACTATCTCGATCGATAACATGTGTTTTGCTAATGATAAAACGAGTCATATAGTAGGGAAACACGAAGGCAGCTAAACCTAATGTAAATAAAATAATCAGGAACCAAATGACGAGATGTAAAATAATCTCAAGTATCCCTAATTCTGATTTTAACTTCAGACTACGAAAGTCCATCGAGTTCATCGTGTTCTCCTGATGTTTAAATAAACACTGCAAACCAGTCAGCATAGAAATTCTATGAACTCTATACCTTCATTTAAATTATGAAACCGACAAGAAAGCATTTACTTTGGGGTTGTAGTGACGATAAAAAAGCCAGACTTTTGAACTGGCTTATTTTGATTGTAGCAATTCTTACATAAAACGAGTTGCTGATAACCGGATAACAACGCAGTGTACATTTGAGAGGAAAGATTTTACAGATTTCATGATGATTTCCTTTGAGGGTTATAAATTGTGATTTACTTCACGAAAATCTAAATTCTAAGGAGGATTTTATGCTCAAAAGCAAAAGAGTCAAGATATTTATTAAATTATTTTTTTAAAAATTAAAAAAAAATTGTAAAATTAAATAATTTTTTGAAATTTAACGTATTATTATTATTTATTTGGATTGGTGTAGAGACTTTATCACCCAGTGTAATTAGGGACTTTATTGATTTCTTTCATCTATACTTGATTTTCAGGTTGTTTTTTAGACAAAAATGACTTTGGTACTCAAGTTGGTAGCGGAGAAAATGCATGGAAATCAGTGAAAGTGGTATTAATAAACTTAAAAGTTATGAAGGTTTGAAATTGAAAGCATATCCAGATCCTGCTACTGGAGCAGCGCCGTGGACAATTGGATATGGTCATACAAAAGAAGTAAAGTCTGGACAAGTGATAACTGTGCAACAGGCTGAGGAACTGTTACATCAAGATCTTATCCCTATTTATGCAGCCATTCAGCGATTGGTTAAAGTACCTCTAACACAAGGGCAATTTGATGCCTTATGCTCGTTTATTTTCAATTTAGGGATCGGTGATTTTGCTCATTCAACATTATTGAAAAAATTGAATACAGGTGATTACCAAGGTGCAGCCAAAGAGTTTGTGAAATGGGATCGTGCCGATGGGAGAGAGTTAGCAGCTTTACGTATGCGAAGGGAATCTGAGCAGAAAACATTCTTATCATGACATGATCAAATAAACATTTTGGTAGTTTTTTAGGCTATCAGAAATAAAAAGTAGAAGTCTAATCAGATTATCACTCACAGCCTAATTGAATAAACGATCAATATGATAAGGAAATAGTATTTTTAATAAGAAATTAACAGTAAAATAACTAAATTCCTGATGTGCCATATTGTAATACAATACGATAACCATCTATATCTTCGAAAGTTTTTCCGCTCTTATCCCAATAAGGATTATAAGAAGGGACGAGAATAAACCCAGCATTTTGCATTGATTGTGTTTGCTCTTGCCATTTAATCTTATCTTCAATATAAAATACTAATAAATTATCTTTAGTTGGGGCTTTACCAACATGTGTATTGTGGTGATGAGTAAATTCAAGGTGCCATGAATGGTTGGGATGCCCCAGCATAATACCATCAAAACCATCATGATCTTTGAACTCGCCTAGTATGGTGAAATTTAAGCCATGACAATACATTTCTGCAATTTTAGTAAGATTATCTGTTGGTCTGGCAATTCTAAGAATAGTTGATTTTTTCATATTTTTCTATGTGTAGAGTTGTGTTAGGTGAATATATCTTATCTGAAAAATATTTTCATTTTTTAGAAAAAAGTGCTGGCAAATGATCAGCACTTTTTGTACTCAGATAATATTTATAAATAAAATGTTATTATAATTAAAAAATATTATTTAATGTCAACATCAATAACTTGATAGAAAGCATTAGCGGTATCAGCAATTGTCCATACACCGAGAATAACATGGTAGCCTGATCGATCGGGAATATCACAGTTTAGAGAAACAGTTTGGCCTGGTCTTTTTCCATCATCAAAACGCTCACAGAAGGGTTTTAGATCTAATTGTGCGCGTGTTAGAGGTTTGTTTGGATCCCAGTCAGGTTTGGTAATATAGAATTGCCATGAAGTGGTGCTATGCCGGGCTGTTATTGTCCAATTAAATTTGTTTATTCCTTTATTGATAGTGACATGATGCCAGCGGTCTATACTTTGTTCATTGAGTTGTTTGAACTGACCAACACCAGCACTGGCAATTTGTCCGTCTGGTGGTCCCCCTTGTGGGAAGCCTTTGGGACCTTCAATCGATTGTGGCTCATACGTAACAGGCCCGCAGTTTTTATTGATGCTTTTTTGGCATAAAAGTGCCCTGCTTGGCGGTGTGTCAATATATCCATGATTTGAATCTGGTTCAGCAATACTAGAAAATGGGATAGCACCAAAAGCCGTCAATCCCGCCAAAAGTAGAGATTTTTTAATATTCATAATGAATTTCCTATTTTTTCCTTACTTGACTGTAAAATAAGTGAATTTACTTTCTTATTGTTATGTTAATCATTAATGAAATTTAAATTCTTTTAATGGAAATGCATAGAAATATTTATAACAAAATTAGGCAATTATAAATACTTAATTTATGATAGGCGTATACCAGAAAGATATTATTGAGAGATATAGTTGTCGTTGACTCTGAAAAAATTACGGATGGTAGGAAAAATCTATTTTAGAAATTTTTAATAATAAAAATCCCTCCCTGAGTGCAGGGAGGGGAAGAGCGAAATAAGAAGCAAATGAGGGTGTACTAAACAAGTAGGATTTTGAGTACACGTAAATAAGATAGTCCCTAATTGAATAATATGCAATAAACCAAACTTAAACAAAAAGTGAGAGTACGAACCGTCTCAAAATCAACATAGGTTAGATATATGATCCAAGTGGGTGAAAATAAATTTTGGATAAAATCGATGCTTGTTCAGCAGCCATAAAATTTATAGATGATCTAGCTATTGGAGTTATAGTTTCATTATAACCCATTGTTAATAAAATAATTTTTTATCAATCAACGGAGAGGGGAATGGTGGAGCTGAATTGAACTTTACCCTTAACAACATTACGACCACTTATTTAAGTGGCCGTAATTTTATATTCTATCTCATTCTATTTGCGAAAATGGTATAACGGATTCATCTGCTGCTAAAACTCTATCATTATTTTTTTCTTTATTCAGGATTGATTGGTTAATATCGTAACCCATAAGGTTTGATAATATATATTTATTCATTAATCCGCTTAAATAACCATCTTTATTTCTGAATGACTCTATAAATTGACAATTGTATTGATGATTATTTGATTTGTACATAAAGGGTACAAGATATTGCTCCTTACCTTTTTGATATCCATGCCCTTTATTAACTATCTCCCCGTGATCAGAAGTATATATCAATGAATAATTGATATTTTTATTATTAATAATGTCATATATATTTTTTATAATTCTATCTGTATGATGGATAGTTAAATCATAGTGATCAGCATTAGGTAGCGCTATCTTATCGGTATCATCGTAATTATTATAAGGCATATGGCTGCCATGTAAGTGAATTACAATGAATTTGTTTTCTTCATTATCTAAAACAACTTCATTCAATAGAAAAATTAAGTTGTCATCTTTAAAGTTTGTGAGTTTTATTACATCAGATTTTTTTGCGATGAATCCATATTTAGATGAGTGAAGACCATCCAGATCTTGCGAGCCTAACCAATAAGTTTTATAGCCATTTGATTTGGCCATTTCTATTATTGATTTGTTCTTAAATAAATTTTCTTCACTTTCTGGTGTATGAAATGCAAGGGACATAGAAACAGAGTTTCTTGTTATTGGTGCGCTAGAGTGTGCGTTATTAATTATGCATCCCCCGTTAGAAGAAAATATATGACTCATGTTTGGAGTTGTATTTAGTTTATATCCATATGCACTATAATGAGTAGATAATGATGATTCACCCATGATTAAGATAATATTACTGATATTATTTTTTTTCTTACCTATTATCGATTCATTAAATTTAGTTATCTCACTGATGTCCGCATATTTATTATTTGAGTAACTTGAAATATATAAGTAAACAAAGTCTCCAAAGACAGCGGGATATCTGTCCCTTATAAATCGACCAACTAATTTATCATCTTCTTTTATATCAGATAATAGTTTTTTATCTATAGCTGAGGCACTAAGATAAAATGTCACAAAAAAAATAAATATAGGTAATGCTTTGAATGATATGTGATAATGAATGCTTTTAGTTCTTCTTGCTATTAAATAAAATAAAACTATTGTTATAGTGATTGATGGCAATAACATTGTGAAAAATAAATGGCCAGTCATTGATAGCAATTCTTTTTTATTAGTTTCAATAAATGAATCAAGAACTGACACTGATATTCTTTCATTAAAAATAAGAGAATAATTTATTTGTATAATAAGAAAGAAAAGAAGTATACCTCCAATACTGGTTAAAACTCTATTTTTTTCTTTAATTAACAAAAAAATAGACAATAGTAGTGCAAGAGTTGATAAATGAGGTATGCTAGAGTCTTTTTGAAAGATTAGGGTATTCAGTGGATAAGTTAAACCTAACCCAATAACTATAGTTAAAATATATTTATAATATGTAAAACTAATTAATTTCATTTTATATCATTTTATGAAAAATAAAGAATGTTATTATCATTATAACTCTTCTTACATTATATCTCTACAATCGTAGCTACCATTTTAGAATGAAATTCATGCTTATATCTTTTAGTCATTTTTGAAGAAACATTAGGGCATATTTATTTTTTGTGAAGAATTATTGAATAGTATGATAACGAAGTATAGTTATCTTCGCTAAAAAATAACCAAACCCCACCATCACATCGCGGGTTATGTTAAGTGCTCAAGAAAAATTGATTGCAAATTGTTCATCTTAAAATCAGGGAAAGGTGAACAAGGAGGTTTAGTGATCCTCTTAGTAGATTCGGTGTGGAATGTGGGGTGAGAAGTGACAAAAAATTGAACTGATGAGCATTCATCATAATTCTGAATGAAAAATAATTAAAATATGATTATTTTTAGTTCAGTGAATTGGTGTTTTTTACGGAGGGTTTTACACCCATTTTACCTCAAGCAAATTTGAGCCATAAAAAAACCAACCCTAACAGGTTGGTTTTTCTAGGGAAATTTGGTCGGCATGATAGGATTTGAACCTACGACCCCCGACACCCCATGACGGTGCGCTACCAAGCTGCGCTACATGCCGATGACTTCCTCTATACTACCGTTTTTTATTTGCAAAGCAAGTCCCTAATTTAGTGAGTGCCTGATTTTTAAGCAATTAGTTTGCTAAAAATCGTTTCACTTCCGTTAATATCTGTAATAATTGGGCAAAATTTGGTTTGGCATTCTGAATTTCATTACCCTCTAAATCATACAGATGATACTCTCCATCCTTGGAAAGATAGACAGTATTTTGCGCCATTGTAATAATTAATGAGCCATTATCACCTGTAATAAGCCATGGATTTTCTCTTTGGGCATTAAAGAGATCTTCACCCTGAGAATAATCTTCTGGAGAATTAGTCACGTGTAATAAACGGTGCATTAAGGTTGTCATGATATCTTGATGGCTAGTCAATTTATCGATAGTTTGTGCCGGAGTACCTGGCCACTGAATTACCAGAGGAACATGAAGCTGTTCACGATTGAATTTGTCATCCGTAAACCAATTTCCTTTGTTACCTGCTGTTTCTTTGCTCTGTTTAGCTGTAATTACAATGATCGTCTTATTTAAGACGCCTTTAGTTTTCAGGATTTCTAAGACATGACTGATTTCAGTATCCAGCGCTTGCTTATCAAATTTACCGGATGAAGGTACGAAACCATTAATATCCAGCAATGAGAACCATGGTGTGGAACCATTGCGTAGATCTAACCATTGGCTCCATTGCGTCACTGTTAAGTTATCATTTTGCCTTTTAGCTTCTGGCAATGAATAGTCGGTCAATATGGCCTGACGATAAAGTGGTGTCTGGAATCCATCTGAAGAAAAAAGACCAAATTGATACCCTTGATGTGTCAGGGCATCAATAAGTGCTGAGGACTTTCTGGCATTAAGAATGCCGTCCAGATAACCCGATGATATGCCATAGAATAAACCAAACAATGCAGTATCATCGTGGATGCCGGTACTGAAATGTTGGGTAAACTGAATATTGTTCTTCGCGAAACGTTCCAAAGTTGGCATATCGTGGGTGATATCGTGATGATCCAGCCCATCTACGACAAGCAGAAGTAAGTTATAACCACGACCTGCATCCTGATAAGATAAATTATTCAGTGGATAATTGACGCTCAAGGCGGTGGGATTGCCTTGTTGGTTAATGCGGCGTTGAAATTCTTGTTGATCTAATAAGCCATGTTTTTCAAGGAACTTGCGAGCGGTCATTGGATAAGAAATTGGCAAGTTTGAGCGCTGCATAGTAATCGGACGGTAGAAATTGGCATCAGCCCATATGTATATGAGGTGCGAAGCGATAAAAGCAGTAATAAATATTGCTGCCAGTGGCTTACCAAATCGTTGGCGGTTGAGGCTGCGTAACTTTTGCCAGCTCCATGTGCCAAAAAGCATCTGTATTAAGAAAATCAATGGAATACAGATGAACATCAGTTGCCATTCCCTTGCCAACTCGCCTTGTTCTGGATTGGTGACTAAATTCCAAACCAATGGGGTTAAATGCAGGTGAAAGCGAACATAGATGGATGAATCGAATATCAGTAGTGTCAAGCCCGCGGTTGCCAATGCGGCCGAAAGAAACCGCATTAGCCGCTGAGATATAACGATAAATGTCAGCGGAAATAAAATAAGTAAATAGATGGCAAAGACAATGAAACTGAAATGACCGAGCCAACTGACCAGCGCATAGATGCGACCAAACAGTGAACCCGGCCAGTCAGATGCAAATAGATAGCGACTGCCCAGCACAAGACTGAACATAATGTTGAACAGTGCGAACCAGTGTCCCCAACTGATCATCTGAGAAACTTTTTCGCGGTAATGCTGACAGCTAGTCACCATATTTCTTTACGTCAACGTGTTAATGAAGATTAATGCGCTTTATCTTCGTTGATTGAAGATTGCAACGCGTGTGCAAACGAGTCTGCAATATGTTTGCGTTGTGCAGGAGCAATACTCGTATTGATCAAATTTGTTACCATATTACCCAAAACCATCAAGGTCAGGTCAGTTGGAGTATGGTCTTTCTCGAAAACATTTACTAATTCAGTTAATAAATGTTCAACTTTTTCATCGCTATAGCGAGATGACTGTGGCATAAATCAAATATCCTGAATGTACAAAGCCCCATATATTACCGTATAGAGGGGGGATTTTCTGCTTTTTTTATGACAAATTAATTCTCTGCTGCCGAGGTTGTTGCCAATATTGAATATATTGCATCATTTTATTCTTTGGTATGCAGGATATTGGCAATTAAATGACGAGTATTTTTTGTCAATCAGGTTTTTGGTTGCAGCAGAAAGATAACGATGTTTGAATACGCCGCTAACCGCACGGCTCTATATGGCCAAAGCTGCAAAAGGAGTATAAATAATGAGTCTGGAAATTACCCAGATCGCGCTACATCGGTTGATTAAACGTGATGAACAGACGCTGGAAGTGATTTTGCGTGATGCTTTGCTGGATACCAACCAAGTGGTTGAAGAGATGATGGCAGAGTTGCATCGTGTATATAGTGCGAAAAGTAAAGCTTACGGTTTGTTCAATGAAGAAAGTGAGTTGGCGGGATCACTGCGTCATCTACGTAAAGGAAATGACGATTTTCTCGGTTTTAGTCGGGCTGCAACTGTTCGCTTAAAAGATGAGTTAGCGAAGTATCCGTTTGCAGAAGGGGGAACGGTATTGTTTTGTCAATATCGCTATCTTGCCGTGGAATATTTACTGATTGCTGTTCTTAATAGTTGTAACAGTACGTCCGTCAATGATGAACTCGATGTAAATACAACACAATATCTTGATATTCCTCATGCTGATATTATCGCAAGAATCGATCTAACTGAATGGGAAACCAATCCTGAATCCAGTCGTTACCTGACTTTCTTAAAAGGGCGGGTAGGGCGTAAGGTTTCGGACTTTTTTATGGATTTCCTGGCCGCCAGTGAAGGCATGAATACCAAAGTTCAAAATAAAGGTTTGTTGCAGGCATTGGATGATTATTGTGAATCGGCACAGTTGGAGAAAAATGAACGTCAGGCTTATCGTCAACAAGTTTATGGTTACTGTAATGAACAGTTACAGGCGGGCGAGGAAATTAAGTTACAAGAGCTATCCCAAGAGTTACCCTCGTTAGATGGGCAAAGTTTTCAGCAATTTTCGCAGGATAAGGGCTATGAATTGGAAGAGAGTTTTCCGGCCGATCGCGGAACATTGCGCCAATTGACGAAATTTGCGGGCAGTGGTGGAGGGTTAACCATCAATTTTGATGCCATGCTGATGGGAGAACGAATTTTTTGGGATCCTGTAACAGATACGTTGACGATTAAGGGAACGCCACCGAATTTGCGCGATCAATTACAGCGTCATGGTAGTGGCAATCGCTAATATTGATCACCGTAAAGAGACTAAACTGTAAAAATAAATAACGCCGCAATTGCGGCGTTATTTACTCGGCGTCCCGATAAAAGCTCGAATGTGGCTAATTAAGCACGCAGGAAATCGATGTGCGTCAGCTTAGGTTTAAACGGATGACGCTGTACTGCCTGCACTTTAACTTTAGTTTCTTTACCATCAACAACCAGGGTCAGAACTTCGTAAAATTCTGGCTTGCTTTCGTGGTTGATAACTGCATCGTGATCCAGTTCGATAGAAACTGGCTCTTGGTTACCACCGTAAATGATTGCTGGAAACTTGTTAGCTCTACGCAGGCGGCGGCTCGCACCTTTGCCCTGCTCTTTACGTACTTCTGCATTAATAGTTAACATTATTTTTTCTCTGTAAAAGAAGAAAATAAATCCTGCTACAGGCGACCCAGCAGCAGGTTCGATACTTGGCTTAACATGAGTTATTACGTTAAGCGGGCGGCATTCTAGCGAAAAACCGATATGACAGCAAATATAAATATGTTTTCCGGTTGGTTAGCGGAGAGTTCTATTCGACAATTTAGTACAGATCGTCAGCCCGTCTAAATCGCCCTTGATAGTCAAAAACCTTTTCTCTGATTTGCCAAAACTGCCCTTTTTTACGCGCGACAACAAAATCAGGATGGCGTAATAAAGGAAGTTGATTAGCAATATCTGACACTGTTTTCCAGCGAAAAATAATTTCTGGCGCACGCTGGTGTTGGCGAAGAAATTGTAGTTCAAATACTTTCTTTTGAGCTGGAGTAGATAAACGGAACAATTCAGATACATTCGCTCCATCTTCGTCGTAATAGGTGATTTTTAGCCATTCTCCTTTATTGTCGTGACCTGGTGTTAGTTGCATGCCACCACAACGTAGCACGAGTGCATCTTTTAGTCTTAAAGCTGCTTTCAGCATATCATCGGGATCGACGAGCACTTCTTCACAACGATGGCAGCGTCGGGCTGCGATATCATTTTCCGTACCACAATGGGGACATAATTTAAAACGAAACCGAAAATCACACTGCTGACGTTTCCCATTTTCGTCTTCTTCCCAACCTTGGCAGCGTCGTCCAAAATGCTCAATGATGTCGCCATCTGTTGTGCATATTCCCCAGAAAGTATTGGCAAATTGGCAGATAGGGCAAAATACCTGAACGGGCACACTTTGTGAGTTGGGTTTGCTGTTACCTACTTCAGGAGTGTAAAGATCGTGGGGATTGCCGGCATAGTCCAAAATCAGGCAATCTTTTTTATCAGGAAATAAACGTAAGCCACGTCCGACAATCTGTTGATAAAGGCTGACAGATTCTGTTGGGCGCAATATAGCGATTAAATCAACATGGGGTGCATCGAATCCGGTTGTGAGCACGGCAACATTAACCATATAGCGGAGTTGTTGTTCCTTAAATGCCGTAATTAAGCTATCTCGTTCAGATGGTGGGGTATCTGCACTGACTAGCGCGGCTTGTCCTATAGGCAACAATTGGAAGATTTCTTTGGCATGTTCGACTGTCGCAGCAAAAATCATCACCCCTTTTCGATTTTGCGCATATTCAACGATCTGTCTAATGATATGAGGAGTGACACGCTTTTGGCGTTTTAGCTCCCGATTTAATTCTGCTTCATTGAATATTCCTTGTTGGCTGGTTCGTACCTGACTAAAATCATATTGCATTACAGGTATGTCCAATCTTTCTGGGGAAACCAGAAAACGATGTTTAATCATATAACGCAATGGAAGTTCATAAATACAATCGCGAAAAAAACTGCGTTCATCACCACGGATCATGCCATGATAATGATATTGATATATCCAGCCAGCACCGAGGCGATAAGGTGTTGCGGTTAAACCCAAGATGCGAATTTGAGGATTGTTTTTTCGAAGTTGTTGGATGATTTGTTGGTATTGGCTGTTTTCGTCATCGCTGATGCGGTGACATTCATCGATAATTAGCAGTGAAAAATGGTGATTAAAGCAATCCAGGTTGCGGGCAATAGACTGAATACTACCAAAAACCACTTTTCCTGCACTTTGTTTTTGATTTAGCCCTGCGGAAAAAATGTCTGCATCCAATCCATAAGCACCATATTTGCTGTGGTTCTGCGCAACAAGTTCTTTCACATGTGCCAGTACCAAAACACGTCCATGAGCCAGCTTTGCCAATTCAGCGATAACAAGACTTTTACCTGCCCCTGTTGGCAAAACAATAACGGCGGGATCTCTGTGCTGGCGGAAATAGCGAATGGTTGCGTCTACCGCTTCTTGTTGATAAGAACGTAAAGTAAAAGCCATTTTTATGTTACTGTCACAAATATCAGGTAAAAGATAATTGCTGTAGAGAATAACATTTTTCATTGAAGCCTGCCGTCGAGAGATAATTCGTCATTATTTCTCTAGGATCAGATAGGCTATAACGTGTAGCTTATTATTGTTATAGTTGCTGGTGTGATGATTTTTCTGTGAATTATCTGTTTAATTTTGTATCCCAATAGTGGCCTTGAAGTTGTTCGTAATATCAAGGACATGTTCTTATGTGTTTATTTTTTGTCAGGTACATCTATTCATGCGATTGGATAAATTTTTATCACAACAATTAGGTATTAGCCGCAACGATGTGGGGCGAGAGTTGCGGGCAGGGCTAGTCACTGTCGATGATGAAATCATCAAAACAGGAGCCTATAAATTGAAGGCCGATCAGCAAATTGCCTATGATGGCACGATATTGCAACAACTCAGTGGTCCACGTTATTTCATGCTGAATAAACCTCAGGGATATGTGTGCTCGACAGATGATCCGTCAAACCCGACAATTTTGTATTTTATCGATGAGCCTGTTGCCTATAAATTACATTCAGCAGGGCGTTTGGATATTGACACTACAGGATTGGTTTTGTTGACTGATGATGGTCAATGGTCACACCGTATTACATCCCCCAAACATCACTGCGAAAAAACTTATCTTGTGACATTGGAATACCCAGTTTCTGAGGATACCAAGCAAAAATTTTTGGCAGGAGTGCAGTTAAATGGGGAAAAAGCGCTGACAAAACCCGCACAACTGGAAGTTATCGAGCCTCAACTTGTGCGTTTGACTATCAGTGAAGGACGTTATCACCAAGTAAAACGGATGTTTGCCGCAGTGGGAAATCATGTTGTTGCGCTTCATCGGGAGCAAATCGGTGAAATTTATCTCGATCCGGCACTGGAGCCTGGAGAGTATCGGGCGCTGACTGATAATGAAATCAATAGCATACAAATCCCAACATCTTAATTTTTATCCTTCAATTGATTCAGGAGTAACTGCGTGCAACAACAACGTTCGTCCTATTTGGGATTAGTGTTGATCCTTGGTTTGCTTTCTATGTTAATGCCATTGGCAATTGATATGTATTTGCCGAGTATGCCAACGATTGCTGAAAATTTTGGTGTCAGTGATGGTTTGGTGCAAATGACGCTGAGTAGCTATATTTTAGGCTTTGCTATTGGGCAAATGATTTATGGGCCAATGTCAGATAGCTTAGGACGCAAGCCAGTCATTTTGGGGGGTGTCATTGTTTTTGCTATCTCTTCTGCTGCATGTGCTTTAGCACAAGATATTGATACCTTTATTTTCATGCGTTTCTTACATGGGTTTTCTGCTGCGGCTGCCGGTGTTGTCATCAACGCTTTGATGCGTGATAGATTCACAAAAGAAGAATTTTCCCGCAGTATGTCTTTTGTGACCTTGGTGATGATCATCGCACCTTTATTGGCTCCCATGTTGGGTGGGATATTGATGGTATGGTTTAACTGGCATGCTATTTTCTGGTCGATTGCTCTGGTTGCAGTCATTACTGTTGCTCTGGTGGTTTTCTTCATAGAAGAGACATTACCTAAAGAGAAAAGGCAGAAATTCCACTTAAAAACGACTGTAAGACAGTTCGTCATGCTGTTCCGGCAACGCCAAGTACTATGCTATATCTTAGCTAGTGGTTTCTCCTTTGCTGGCATGTTCTCTTTTCTCAGCGTTGGTGCATTTGTTTACATCAAACTGAACGGTGTACCTGCACAGCATTTTGGTTACTATTTTGGACTGAATATTATTTTTCTGTTCATCATGACAACTATTAATAGCCAGTGTGTGCGCAAATATGGCCCATTGAAAATGTTGCATATTGGGCTTTTTATTCAATTTGTCGTGGGATTATGGTTACTGTTTAGTACTATGTTTGACTTGGGGTTTATCGCTCTGGTTATAGGCGTTGCCATTTATATCAGTGGAATTTCCATGATTACGTCTAACACTATGGCGGTTGTGTTGGATGATTATCCCCATATGGCCGGAACCGTTTCTTCACTGGCAGGAACCATCCGTTTTAGTATTGCTGCATCAGTGGGCGCTATTTTGTCTTTATTGCCTGAAGAGAATGCCTGGCCGATGGTAGGCTCAATGGCGTTATGCGTGACGTTAGCAGTGATGCTTATTTTCTATGCACGCAGTAAGTCGTATAAATAATCAGTATCATAAATAGCCACGTCCTAAGAAGTAATCAAGCTCAGAGATAAAATGTTTTTAGAGGCCATCTGCTAGTATGGAATGGCCTTTTGTTTATTATCGGAGGTTATTTTTCCGGTATCGAATGAAAAGATATATTTATTTAACCGTTTTTTCTTAAAGTACCCTGAGCCTTTAAAAATGTTATTGGGTAACTTGATAAACAGGAAATATCGAACAATCATCAAACAAATGTAAGGGTTTGTTAACTTTAGTATATCCAATAAGTATTGATGTGTTGCTTTTTTGTTAATATTTAATAATGATTTTACGACTATAGAAGATTATAGGACTGTCATTATTTAACCTATTGTAAATAAAAAGATTATGCTTTTATTGATATGTAATAACGTCTGAAAGAAAAAAATATGTAAATAAAATTTGAACTAAAGGTTGCTTCTTTGCATAAAAATAAGTTGAATTTTTTACCTAAACAGTATAAATATATATAAAATGCGAGCAAGGTCGCACTTTTTTTGAGGTGGGAAGTGAAGTAAGTGCGGTAACGCGATTTTTATTTTAACCTTTTATTTACTTTTTTGTTGAATGGTTATTCGGTTTTGACGAATCGATAACCTACAACTGGTGGTTAGATGTATTAATGTTGTTTCTAATAGGAATGATACGTGAATAATATCCAACTTTCGGTAGTACACAGACTGCCGCAAAGTTATCGGTGGTCAACTGGCTTTGTTGGTACAAAAGTTGAGATTTTACCAACAGAAGAAACAGATTTAGGAAGTAGCCTAATGGGGCTTAAATTATTAAGCCATGAAGGCGAAGAAGCACGGGAAATTTTGTATGTTATAAATCAGTCCATCGCTGATATGCAGATACCGAGTGCTGTGATTGAATGGGAAGGAGAACCATGTTTGTTTTTTTCTAAGGAAGATGAGAGTGCAGTGATATGTCGTTTAAAGACGTTAGGCGCTGCAATTGCAGAAAATATAACTGCGCTGTATCCACTATGATTTTGCTCATTGATAAAAAACGCTTCTTAAATGGAAGCGTTTTTTTAATGTCTGCAAGGTAAAATCTCAGTAATAAATCACGTTAGGTGTCAGTTAAGTCGAGGCTTTTAGGTTACCTGATAACACTCGTCTTGCACCATAGTAGCGTTTACTCCAGTAAGTATCGGTTAATTTGGAAACGATGACTCCATTACTGGTTGAAGCATGAACAAATTGATTATTGCCGATGTAGATGCCGACATGGCGCCTGTGAACCCCAGTCTTAAACAGTACCAGATCACCAGCCTGCAATTTAGAGCGACTAACGGTCTGCCCTATATTCTGTTGTTCTAATGTGGAGCGTGGTAACTCCATACCAAATTGATCATGAAAAGTGCGCTGCACAAAAGCAGAACAATCAATGCCGCGTTTGGTGTTTCCACCAAACCGATAGGCTACACCTTTCCAGTCTGCGTATTGATTGAGTATCTTAGACTTAATGTCTAATTTGCTGACCAGGTTTTCAAATTCATCCTGAGATGCTTGCAGTAAATAATGCTTTCCAGTGTTTACTGCATGCGTCTCAGTTTGTTTATTGCGTAGGTTAGAATCTGGTGAACTACATGCGGTTAGTACTACTGCCGCTATAATTGCGGGTATCAGCCGCAAGATGTATCTTAGTGTTGGTTTAGATTTAACCATGTTATTGATTTTTCCTTGCAGTCCTTAACGTGACTTATCACTATCATGAAAACACTAAATGTTCTAAAGCCTAGTCAGAATACGGTGAATTAACAAATTTCCCATCCATAAAGTGTGCGAAATAACACATTTTATTACTATCTTTACAAAACATATTATTTTAATAAACAGGACGCAGGAAAGATTACTGAAATCATGAGTAAAAAGCGAGAGACAAAAAGAGTTCTTTACAAAAAATTAGATTAGGAACTAATGGGTTAGGATAAAATGTTGTTATTTTATACTGTCTTAATAAATATGAGGTAATATCGAGGAGATAGCAGATATCTCCTCGATATTATGCATTTAATTATTGCGACTAATATGCGGTAATTTTTTGTCTAGCCATGTCGCCATAATATCACTTAATGGGGTTAGCAACACCCAGCTCATACCGATCAGTGTTAAAGATAAAGAGCCTACAGCAATGTCTGTAAACCAGTGAGCACCTGCCATAATACGGGGAAGAGCAAAAGCGACCATAATCAGTAGAGCAATGCAGAATGCGCTGCGGGAGATGTAACGTAGAATGAAACTACTGAAAATTAGGAGCATTAAACCGTGATCACCAGGAAAGCTATCTTTGGACGCATCTTTTGTATGCCAGTTTGTCATTTCGTTTATACGATTAACATTTTCAAATGTTAACGTTGGACTTGGGCGGCTAACGGGGATTTGATGGCCTATTTGGTTAATGATGACGGCAGAGATAAGCATGACTAAGCCAATCATGAAGAGTCGGCGTTTGCCGGCGTAATCTTGTTTGCGAAATGCGCTGTAATAAAGCAGGCCCATGCATAGAAGTGATATAACATCGAATGCCCTAACATTCGCGATAGCGACAAATAGGGCAAATTTCGAACCTGACAGTAATTTTTCATTAAAAAAATAAAAAATGGCAGAATCAATATGGAACCAAAAGCCGTGATTTTCAGGCAAGTACCATGAGAGGAACAGGGTGATACCAAGGATATTGAGAATAAATATAGCGAGTGGGTGACTGCGAGTCATGAGATACCTATTTAACACGTAAAATGGAATTTGGCAGACAAATTAACTTGGAAAGGGACTATAACAAAATTTATGAGGAAGCGTAATCACCATTGGATACTGTGGTTAACATGTGATTATATCAGTATATTTGTATAGTTCATCGCTAAATTTTATTGTTGATAAATATGTAACTATTTTTATGATATCGAAAAAATAGCTAAATCCCCACGGCAGTACCGATAATATATATTTGATGCAATGTCAGCACCTGACTATGATTAAATAACCATCAATAGATTTTACCATATCCCAACTTATTAGAATATTGTATCGAATTGTGGTTCGAATTAATAAAAAGTATAAAGAAAAAGTTTCATTTGACGTTATATCGTTATATAGCAGAGCGTTACACCATTATCTGGTTTTCAAATTAGCTCGAGCTAAAGTTGAAAAAAGATAATAACACTTGTAGTGGAGGTTGAATGCTTATGTTACGAAAAATGACGACTTTTTTGTTCATGTCTTTGTCTTATTATCCTGTAATGGCGAATTCTCCATCAACTTCCAGTTCGGGAAATATTTATTTCTACGGTGCCATCGTCGAGCCTCCGTGCCAACTTAGCTGGGATAAAAAACATACTGAAATGGTCTGCTGGTATAATGGCAAGCAATTGATTCAAGAAAAAATTGTAGAATATCAGAAGGATAGGAAGGCCCCACTGTCGATTGAAAAACATATTGGAACAGAAGAAATAAAATGGGTGGGAAAAAATAAAGAATTGGGTATTGTTATTGTAACTTATCATTAAATGTTACATAAAAGTATAATAATTATTTAATTTAGCTAAATAATATAAATAAAAATCAATAAACTTAACTGTGACTTAATTCTAACAATGATTATTAATAACGGTTTTTTAATTAACTAATAGAAATAATGTGTCTATTTTTTAATTGAAAAATCACTTTTGATATTTATCAATAAAAGTTCTCAATGTCGTATTTTTTTTACATGAAATAGTTATTATGGAGATGAAGGAATAAAAGGTAGCTGAGTTTTAGTTAATGGAAAAACGAAAGTGAGGTGACCATGAAAAATTATCTTAAGCTGTTAATTAGTTGTTTATTGGTTTCGTGGCTTTCTTATGGATATGCCGAATCTAAAGGAGGAGTAATTCGGTTTTCAGGTGCGATTGTTGATCCAGGATGTCAAGTCGTTATATCAAACACTCAAGCCAATATCTCTTGCTATCGATTAGGTAAAAATCTCACTGTTAAACAAATCATTTCAACTCACAAAACAAAAGGCGATGTCATGCTTCCTGGTAACATTGGTGTTTCCAGAGTGAAGTGGACTGATAATCAGAAACGTGTGGCAATTGTTAATGTGGATTATTTCTAACTTCATAGACGATGAGTTGCCCTTTGCTATAGAACGTTATTCTCGCCAAAAGAGCAACTCATATTTAATGATCAAGAATTAGTCACAACGTCCCATATAGCGACGTTCTGCAATATGGATACGAATTTTTTCACCAGAACTCAAATACTCAGGAACTTGAATAGTCAACCCTGTATTCATTTTAGCCGGTTTAGTGCGGGCACTCGCTGATGCACCCTTAATACCTGGTGATGTTTCTTCAATAACCATATCAACAGTTTGAGGCAATTCAAGAGCTAACAATTGCCCATCCATTGTCAGGACCTGCATTCCAGGTAAACCTTCTTCGGGAATAAATAACAGTTCTTCTTCGATTTGATCTTTTTTGAAGTGATAAGGGGTGAAATCTTCGTCATCCATAAAGATATATTCATCACCATCAATATAGGAGAAACTGACACTACGGCGGGTCAATGTGATAGTTTCAAGAATATCATCACCTTTGAAACGTTCTTCCACTTTCTGACCAGTACGAATATCGGTAAAACGCATTTTATATAGAGTGCTGGCACCGCGTGCGCTGGGTGACTGAATATCGATGTCTTTAACTAATAATAGTTTTCCATTGTAGCTGATTGCAGCGCCGCGCTTAATTTCATTGGCTCTAGCCATAGATACCTTCTGTAAAAACAAGGGAATAGTGGAATGAATATTTAAGTGGCGACAAAATTACTCGCAGTTGGCCTATTAGGCAAGAAGTGAATGAATGCCCCAGTAAAAATACTGGGGCGGAAGGAAAAACATTAACGATAAACTGGCAACAAATCAAACAGAGAGAGAATGTGTGCTAATGCATTTACCAAACCGAATAGGATAACAAAGACAATCAAAAAATTACCGCCCGGAGCCCGATAGCTGGATGTTGGATAGCGCTTACGACTAGCTCGAGCCATTAAAGCAGGAACAATAACTGCCCAAATGGTTGCTGCCAGGCCAGCAAAGCCGATTGCATATAAGAAGCCGTTTGGAAAAATCAGTGCCAATGCAGTCGGGGGAACGAATGTAATCAGTGCTGTTTTAAAACGACCATTGCGATGGTCGCCGAATTTAAAGCAATCTGCCAGATAATCAAATAATCCTAATGATACACCTAGGAATGAACTCGCTAAGGCCATATATGAGAAGACATTTAAGAATTGAGTTACGGTTGTATTACCAGAAGTATTATCCATCTGCTGCAATAAGTGACCAATATTACCGCCATCAGCAATGATTTGCTTGAAGGCTTCACGTGGAATATTTCCCTGAATGACGTACTGCCATAAAATGTAAATCGCTAATGTTATCAATGTCCCGTATAGCAAGCTGTGTGTGACGGCTTTACTGTCTTTATGGTAATACTTAACCAGCCCCGGAACGTTACCGTGATAGCCAAATGAGGCCAGTAAATAAGGTAAGGAGATTAAAGCATAGGGTAAATAGTCTGAATTGGTATTGGCTTGATCAAATAAGATGGCTGGCTTGACTTCGGTAAACATTCCACCGACAGACATAATAAAGGTAATTACCATGCCACCTATCAAGATAGTACTTAAGCGATCTACTGCTTTAGTCGATAACCAAACAATAAAGGCAACGATAAAGGCAAAACATAATCCAGATATTGATTGGGGTAGTGGAATAATACTCTCGATATTGTGAGAAAGAATTGAGCCACCTGCTGAAATATAAGCATAAGTTAATATATACAGAACGAAGGCGATGGATAAGTCATTGAGGAGGCTCCAACTTCTGCCTAGTAAATCTTTAGTAACAGTATGAAAACTGGAACCAGCGGGGTAATTTATATTGGCTTCCAGGATCATCAGGCCAGAGAAATACATACATGCACTGGTATACAACAGCAAAATGATTGATCCTGTAAACCAGACACCTGATGTAACAATCGGAATAGAAAACATACCCGCGCCGACAGCAGTTCCGGCAATGATCATAGCGCCACCAATTATAGAGGGGCGTTTCAAATTTTGCGTTACCTCAATGGTCATAGAGACTCCTGATGAATGGTGTTACCTTGTACTAGCGCAACGATACATAAATAAATTATATGTGTAAACAAATAATTAAGAAAAATAATCAAATTGCTTTTGGCGCATTTTGCATACAAAGGTAGGGCAGGTTATCTGGGAAAACCTGCCTGTAGGAAGTTTGGTATCAGCTTGCGGAATAGAATTGCGCTTTTTGCCATAATTTGATGGCATTACGGCTGGCCTCAAAATGAGGTTCTGGAAGATGGTCAGGATCACACCACATTAATTGTTCACATTTATCGGGCTCCATTAATTTCGGCTCACCTCCGGCATACTGTGCCAGCAAACAGACTGAAACTGTGTGCTTTCCTTCTTCACGATAGGTTTCGAGATTATTGCAAATACCGTAAACTTTAGGGTCATGGATTGTTAGATCAATCTCTTCTTTAATTTCACGAATAGCACATTCTTCAAAGGATTCGCCGGGATCAACATGACCACCGAAAATTGACCAGTATGGTGCATGCTGGCTGGTACGTTTTCCCAGTAGAATTTCGCCCTTATCATTGGTGATAATGACGCCCACTCCGACAACGACTGACACTGATATATTCCTCCGACTAGTATCTACTTACTTTGGTTCAGATTGATTTTAGTCATCTAATAAGAAATTATTCCGTTGCATATTTTTACTTTTAGATTGCATTAACACAATGACCAATTGAGCTGTAATTTTAACTGAAACGATTCAATTTTGATGTTATAAATAACAGATAAAATTTAATATTACTTATGACTGTTTATTCAGGAGATATCGGGCAAGATGAGCCGCCGAGTTGCCACAATTACCTTAAATCCAGCTTATGATTTAGTTGGCTTATGCCCAGATATTGTTAAGGGAAATGTTAACCGTGTACAGACGGCAGGGCTTCACGCTGCTGGTAAAGGAAACAATGTTGCGAAGGTGCTGCGTGATTTAGGCATTGATGTGACGGTCAGTGGTTTTTTGGGACGAGAAAATCAGGACGGATTTCAGCAATTTTTTAGCAAAAACAGAATGATAAATCGTTTTCATCTCGTCTCTGGGAGAACACGTATTAATGTCAAGCTGACCGAAAAACAGGGTGAAGTGACAGATTTCAATTTTTCTGGTTTCCATGTGACAGAAGAAGAATGGAATCGGTTTGTCAGTGATTCTCTGACATGGCTGGGGCAGTTCGATATGGTTGTTGTCAGCGGTAGTTTGCCCGAAGGGATTACAGCAGAATTATTTGCGGATTGGATGATGCGATTAAAACAATCTTGTCCCTGCGTTATTTTCGACAGTAGCCGTGAAGCTCTTGTCGCTGGCCTTAAGGCGTCGCCTTGGCTGGTAAAACCCAATCGTTATGAATTGGAGGTTTGGGCGGGTAAACCATTGCCGGATTTAGATAGCGTTATTGATGCAGCTTATGAATTGCGCAATGATGGGATCGCCCACGTTGTTATTTCACTGGGAGAGCAGGGTGCATTATGGGTCAATGCCTCTGGTGCATGGTTGGCAAAACCACCACATTGTGAAGTAGTCAGCACAGTTGGAGCAGGGGATTCTATGGTCGGGGGATTGGTCTATGGTTTGCTGATGAGAGAATCCAGCGAACACACATTGCGTCTGGCAACCGCAGTTTCTGCACTCACGGTTAGCCAGCCGAGTGTTGGGATTAAAAGCCGTACTGAACTTGCATCAATGATGGCGAGGATAGAGTTAATTTCAGTCAGGTAATTAACTTTGCTGGGATTTTAGCCAGGCAATTTCTTCAGCCCAAATATCTGGATTGATCGTTTCAAGAACCAAGGGAATACCATTGAAACGTTCATCTTTCATGATATAGCTAAAAGGTGTTTTACCGATATTGCCCTCACCAAGGCTGTGATGGCGGTCAACGCGGCTGGAAAATTCACTTTTGGCATCGTTTAAATGCATGGCCTTAAGATATTTGAATCCAACAATTTCATCGAATGCCTTGAAAGTCGCATTGCAATCTTTTTCAGTGCGTAAATCGTAACCAGCCGCAAAAGCGTGACAGGTGTCAATGCAGACTCCAACGCGGGTTTTGTCTTCGACACCGTCAATAATTGCCGCCAGTTGTTCGAATTTAAAACCAAGGTTAGTGCCTTGACCGGCGGTATTTTCGATAACGGCAGTGACTCCCTGTGTTTTGTCCAAAGTAATATTAATGGATTCTGCAATACGGGCGAGGCACTTATCGATGTCAATTTTGTTGAGATGGCTGCCCGGATGGAAATTCAGCAAGTCGATGCCTAATTGTTCACAGCGCTGCATTTCATCAAGGAACGCAGCGCGGGATTTTTCCAGACCATCTGTTTCAGGGTGACCAAGGTTAATTAGGTAGCTGTCATGGGGAAGAATTTGTCGGCTACCATAACCGTAACGTTCACAGTTTGCTTTAAATTTATCAATGACATCTGTCGATAACGGTGCGGCATGCCATTGGCGCTGGTTTTTTGTAAACAGGGCAAATGCCGTTGCATTTAATTCATGAGCACGGATCACTGCCTGATCAACACCACCCGAAGCGCTCACATGGGCTCCAACAAATTTCATATCATTTTCTCCTGTGTTTTCGTCATTATGGCATTGTTCACCTTTTTGATAAAATTTGGGTCGCACAAGTCAGTTTAATATCCCTGCGTTCTGAATTAGCGTAATAAATGATGGATGCCCTGATTGACGATTAATCCTCCTACTACCAGCCAGACAAACAAAATGAATGCCAACAAGATGGGCTTAACCCCAGCCTGACGAATAGCACTGATATGGGTGGTTAACCCTAAAGCAACCATTGCCATTGCCAGCATGATGGTATCAGTGGCAATGATATGGTTAACAAGGGATTCAGGTAATAGATGAAAAGAGTTGAAACCCGCAGTGACAATAAAGAACACCGCAAACCACGGAATAGTGATCGGGAATTTTTGGGGACAATTTTTAACTTCTGTGCGACTGAGGTAGCCAGAAAGCAGTAATAAAAAAGGCGCCAATAGCATGACACGGATCATTTTACTGATAACCGCTGCATTTTCCGCATCGCTTCCTAATGCATGCCCAATGGCAACAACTTGGGCTACTTCATGAACAGTTGAACCAGAAAAAATGCCAAATGTTTCCTGAGTGAAATCAAACCATTGATAGTGAGCATTGAGTTGATAAAACCACGGATAGATAAATATTGCCAGTGTGCCAAAAATAACGACGGTAGAGACGGCAACAGCAACTTTGCTGGCCGGAGCTTTGACGACGGGTTCTGTTGCCATAACCGCGGCAGCTCCACAAATGCTGCTTCCAGCCCCAATTAGGATCACGGTTTGGCTGTCCAGTCGAAAAAAAGCACGTCCAATCCATAATGCCATAAAAAATGTTGAAGAAAGCATGATGACATCAATCAATATCCCTGTTGTACCAACATCTGTGATTTGTTGAAAAGTCAGACGAAATCCATAAAGAATGATGCCTGCTCGTAGTAGATAGTGTTTGCAAAAATGGATGCCGCTATCACAGGTAGATTTTAAGAAAGGATACAGAGTATTACCGATAATGATCCCCAATAAGATGGCAAGAGTCAGTGCTCCCAATCCCATATTTATAAACCAAGGGAGCGTACCGATACAGATGGCGATTGCCGTCAGGACTGTGGCTAATAGAATACCGGGAATGAATCTCAATGCGCTATTCTGGTGGACTCTGGTAAATTTCTCTACTTGATTTTCAGACATTGTGGCAGCTCTATTAGCTTATGCATTTTAGGAATAAGCATATAGAAGATTTTCAAAGTAATAAAATTGATAATATTTATATATATAAACACCAAAATAGATTAATTATGGGTGACTTTTGTTAAGTTGCATAATACTGTCTAAAATCAAGATTACCTTTCCCTTTTATTTAGCTTCCCGTGAGGCCATATGCGTATCACTCTGAGGCAACTGGAAATTTTTGCAGAAGTTCTGAAAAGTGGTTCAACGACACAGGCTTCTCAGCAATTAGCGTTATCACAATCTGCTGTGAGTGCTTCACTGACAGATCTTGAAGGGCAGTTGGGAGTACAACTGTTTGATAGGGTCGGAAAACGTCTGGTCACCAATGAACATGGGCGTTTGCTCTATCCTAAGGCATTGGCATTACTTGAACAGGCTGGTGAAGTGGAACAGCTTTTCAAACTTGAATTGGGAGCATTGCGGTTAGCAGCCAGCAGTACGATTGGAAACTATATGTTACCTGAAATGCTGGCAAAATATCGTCAGGATTACCCTGAAACACCATTGGAATTGAATATCAGCAATACTGGCGACGTAATCAGGGCAGTTGTCGAGTTCCGTGTTGATTTGGGATTGATTGAAGGATTATGCCATGATCCTGCATTGATCACACAGCCGTGGATGAAAGATGAGTTGATTGTTTTTTCCTCCCCAGAAAGTCCGTTATTGCAACGTGAACTGAGCGTGGAGGATTTGATCCAAGCGCCTTGGATATTGAGAGAAAAAGGTTCAGGAACAAGAGAAATTTTGGATCACCTGTTGTTCTCACAAATGCCGAGATTCAATATTGCGATGGAATTGGGTAATTCGGAAGCCATCAAACATGCTGTTCAATATGGCATGGGGATCAGTTGTCTTTCACGGCGAGTTGTTCAGGAACAACTGAAAAATGGAACACTATCTGAACTGATTATTCCTGGACTTAGCCTCAATCGTACCTTGTACCTGATTTACCATCGCCAGAAACACATATCCAATGCATTACGGAAGTTACTGAGTTATTGTAACTAAAATAATCGTGTAGCTAATAATTAGCTATGGATTATGAAGGTATCTTATAACCACGAATCGCTGCTATTCTGGAGACAAGGATTTGTTACAATTCCGCATTAAATTCATTTCAAATGATATAGGAATAGAATGTCTCGAGAAGAAAGCATGCCGCAGGATCAGGCCCCAAAAACCCTGCGTCGTGAGTTAAAAGCACGACATATGGCAATGATTGCCATAGGTGGATCAATTGGCACGGGATTATTTGTTGCTTCTGGCGCAACAATTTCTCAGGCTGGCCCAGGTGGGGCTTTACTTTCCTATGCATTAATTGGCTTAATGGTCTATTTTTTGATGACCAGCTTAGGTGAATTGGCCGCGTATATGCCAGTTTCAGGCTCATTTTCAACTTATGGTTCCAAATATGTTGATGAAGGCTTTGGTTTCGCTCTGGGGTGGAACTATTGGTACAACTGGGCGGTGACGATTGCGGTTGACCTTGTCGCTGCCCAATTGGTGATGGGTTACTGGTTTAATGATGTGCCTGGTTGGGTATGGAGTGCGTTGTTCCTTGGCATAATTTTCCTGTTGAATTTCATCTCCGTTAAAGGCTTTGGTGAAGCAGAATATTGGTTTTCCTTGATCAAAGTCTCCACGGTTATTGTGTTCATCGCTGTTGGTGTGCTCATGATTTTCGGCATCATGAAAGGCGCTGAAGGTGCCGGCTGGCATAATTGGGCAGTTGATGATGCTCCTTTTGCGGGTGGTTTTGCAGCCATGATCGGAGTGGCAATGATTGTCGGTTTTTCCTTTCAAGGGACTGAATTGATAGGTATTACCGCGGGAGAATCTAAAGATCCGGCAAAAAATATCCCTCGTGCTGTGCGCAAGGTATTCTGGCGTATCTTATTGTTCTATGTATTTGCGATTTTAATTATCAGCCTGATCATTCCTTATACTGATCCTAATTTGTTGCGCAATGGTGTGAAAGATATCAGTGTTAGCCCATTTACACTGGTATTTGAAAATGCTGGTTTATTATCAGCGGCTGCCATAATGAATGCGGTGATATTGACGGCTGTTTTGTCAGCGGGAAATTCGGGAATGTATGCTTCTACCCGTATGCTATTCACACTGGCAAAAGAGGGTAAGGCTCCGAAAATTTTTAGTCATCTGTCTAAAGGTGGTGTTCCGCGTAATGCGCTTTATGTTACAACCTTGGTTGCAGGGTTGTGTTTTCTTAGCTCCATGTTTGGTAACCAAACCGTCTATTTGTGGTTATTGAATACCTCAGGTATGACAGGGTTTATTGCATGGCTCGGAATTGCAATCAGCCATTACCGTTTTCGCAAAGGCTATATTGCTAAAGGTTTGGATATCAATGACCTGCCATATCGTTCAGGTTTCTTCCCGATTGGGCCGATTTTTGCCTTTATTTTATGTCTGGTTATCACTTTAGGCCAAAATTATCAGGCATTTTTGCAAGATAAAATCGACTGGTACGGAGTAACTGCAACCTACATCGGCATCCCCCTATTCCTGATTATTTGGTTTAGTTACAAGCTGAAAAAGAAAACTCGCTTTGTTAAGTACAGTGAAATGGAATTTCCAATATTCACATATACTGATAAAGAATAATATGTTAATAAATGATTAGTGTATTGGTGGTTTTTAATTAAAATATTATTGGTTTTATTTTGCAAAAACTGCCTGTTTTGTGATGAAACTGGCAGTTTTTATTTTTCAGGGGGTTAGGGAAGAAATATCGATAGTAAATTTCGGATATACCATTCCAATCGGCATTGATAAGTATTCTTATTTGCTTTATTGTTAGCAGCAAAATTGTTGTGTGAAGAGGCTAACTAAAGTGAAGTTTGTATTTCGAACAGTTGTGAAAAGTATGAGTATCAGTTTAATGGCAGGTTCTGCCATGATGGCAAGTTTTGCATCTTGGGCTGAAACAGTCACTGATGTTGCTGGACGTACTGTTGAAGTGCCAGAGAAAGTTAACCGTATCTTGTTGGGTGAAGGTCGTCTATTCCATTCTGTTGCCATATTGGAAGGAGATAAACCTCTGGCTCGTATCGCTGGCTGGCAAGGTGATTTCCGTAAACTGGACCCACAAACTTACGCTGTTTATAAAGCTAAATTCCCTGAAATCGATAATATCCCTCTGATTGGTAACACCAGCGCTGATAGTGTCAGTTCCGAGAAAGTGCTTACACTCAATCCTGACGTTGCAATTTTTGGTCTGTCTGGACATGGCCCAGGAAAAAACAGTGAATTGGTGAAACAGTTGGAAAAAGCGGGTGTACCTGTTGTTTTTGTCGATTTCCGCAATGACCCCCTGAAAAATACATTACCTAGCATCCGTATGCTGGGCAAAATTTTGCATCGTGAAGATCAGGCTAATGCTTACGCTGATTTTTATGAAAAAAATCTAAAATTGGTAACCGATATTACGGATCGTGTACCAAACGCTGAGAAACCTTCCGTATTTATTGAACTGAGAGCAGGTTCTAGTGAAGATTGCTGTGGTACAGCAGGTAACGGCAATATGGGGAACTTCATTGATTTGGCGGGTGGCAAAAACATCGCCAAAGAAGTACTTCCTTCTCCTTTGGGCACAATGAATCTGGAAAAAGTCATTGCTGAAGATCCTTATATTTACATCGCAAGCGGTGCACAAGATCCAGGTGACAAAGGTGAGGGGATCAAAATGGGCGCCCAAACTTCTGCCGATATTACCCGCGCAGGCCTGAAAGAAATCACTGAACGTAAAGGGATCAATAACTTAACTGCTGTGAAGGAAGGGCGTAGCTATGCGATTTGGCATCACTACTATAACTCTCCTTATAATGTTGTTGTTACACAAGTTTTTGCTAAATGGTTCTATCCTGAAAAATTCGCTGATTTAGATCCGCAACAAACATTGAAAGAACTTCATAATAAATTCTTGGCTATTGAACCGTTAGGTACATATTGGGTCAGCGAGAAATAAGCAGTAACAGGTAATAAAAATGAGTGTCACTACCGAGCCTATGCCAATGGTGAAACAGCAATTGAGTGAGTGCGATATAAAAGCACATTATCGTCATATCCTGCGCCGACGTATTGCATGGATATTATTCATCGCCCTGGCGATTGGCATTTCTGTTGTACTGGATTTTACCATGGGACCATCAGGGTTATCGCTGCAAACCCTCTGGCAAACCCTGTTTTCACCAGAGAGTGTTAACGCAGCAACAAGGGTGATTGTTTGGGATATTCGATTGCCCTATGCCCTGATGGCGGTAGTGATCGGCCTATCGCTTGGACTGGCCGGTGCTGAAATGCAGACCATCCTGAATAACCCGCTAGCCAGCCCATTTACTTTGGGGGTTTCCAATGCAGCTTCTTTTGGTGCGGCATTAGCCATTGTGCTTGGTATTGGCATTCCAGGGATACCGGATCAGTGGTTTATTTCCGCAAACGCTTTTCTCTTTGCATTTTTGGCTGCTTTAATGCTTGATGGCATTACCCGTTGGACAAGAGTTGCAACCTCAGGCGTTGTATTGTTCGGAATTGCGATGGTGTTTACCTTTGAAGCGTTAGTTTCGATGATGCAATTTATCGCTACGGAAGATACCTTACAGGGATTGGTTTTCTGGACAATGGGTAGCCTTGGCAGGGCGACATGGGAAAAATTGGGTATTATGGTACTCGTTTTCTCTGTCATTATGCCTGTCTCATTGAGCAATTCCTGGAAATTGACTGCACTGCGTCTGGGAGAAGATCGAGCTATCAGTTTTGGCATCAACATTAGCCGCCTTCGTTTGGGAACATTATTGCGTATCAGTATCCTGACCGCATTGGCGGTTGCGTTTGTTGGCCCTATTGCTTTTATTGGATTGGTGGCTCCTCATATCGCCAGAATGATGTTTGGTGAAGATCACCGTTTCTTCTTGCCTGCGAGTGCATTGATTGGTGCATTAGTTTTATCCATAGCTTCCATTGCTTCTAAGAACCTGATACCGGGCATTATTATACCGGTTGGGATAGTGACATCGTTGGTTGGTGTGCCTTTCTTCCTTAGCATAGTCTTACGCCATAGGGGAACTGTATGAGTCAGGGATTAAAAATCAATTGCCTGACGGCGGGATATCCAAAGCACTCCGTGATTGAAAATTTGGATGTCAACACATTGCCACGTGGTCAAATTACGGTATTGTTGGGACCGAATGGTTGTGGTAAATCCACACTTCTGCGTTCGCTGGCTGGATTGAATAAAGCCAGTGGCGAACTGCTATTGGATGGGCAGGATCTGATGAAGATGAATTTTGCCCAACGTGCCCAAAACGTCGTTTATTTGCCGCAAACATTACCGGCAGGTGTACATCTTCATGTATTGGAATCGGTAATTGTTGCCCAACGAGCATCTGGTGGTGTGAGCAATAGCCAATGTGAACAGGAAGTCATGGAGCTATTACGCCAGCTTGGTATTGAACATTTGGCACTCAGCTATTTGGATCAATTATCTGGTGGTCAAAAACAGTTAGTTGGATTGGCTCAATCATTAATCCGCCGTCCGACATTATTATTATTAGATGAACCATTAAGTGCACTGGATTTAAATTACCAATATCATGTCATGGATTTAGTTGCACGTGAAACGCGCCAGCGTAATATTATTACAATTGTTGTTGTTCATGACATTAATATTGCATTACGTCATGGTGATCATGTATTAATGCTAAAAAAAGGTAAATTAATTTCTGAAGGTAAACCTGAACAGGTTATTACACCAAGCAGTTTGGCAGAAGTTTATGGTATTAAAGGCCGAATTGAACGTTGTTCTCAGGGCATACCACAAGTATTAATTGATGGTTTGGTGACAGAATTCATAAGTTAAAATATAAAAGCCATAATTCGCTTTAATACAATTGAAGTGGAATTTAATAAATATAACCTGACAGGAATAATTTTATTATTCCTGTATTGCGAGTATGTGTCTGTTATCCATATTGTTTAAACAATTCTATTCTACCTTTTGGAGAATCGGGAATGACTGTCTTTGCAAAGAAAAAAGTTGTATTAGGTATTATTGCTGCTATTTCATCCAGCGCTGTTTTAGCTGCTAATAATGGTGAAGATAAAATTGTTGTAACCACTGCGTCAGGTTTCCAGCAAAAGATCGAGGATGCACCTGCTTCTATTTCCGTTGTTAGCCGCGAACAGTTGGAAACTAAAGCCTACCGTGATGTGACCGATGCATTGAAAGATGTGCCGGGAGTGGTTGTTACTGGCGGTGGTAGTAGTAGTGATATCAGTATTCGTGGTATGGCTTCCAAATATACTATGATCTTAGTTGATGGTAGGCGTGTTGATACACGTAGTACTCGTCCAAATAGTGATGGTTCTGGTATTGAGCAGGGGTGGTTACCACCATTGGCCGCGATTGAGCGTATTGAAGTGATACGGGGACCAATGTCTTCTCTATATGGCTCTGATGCTATGGGAGGAGTGATCAATGTTATTACTCGTAAGGCTCAGAAAGAATGGCATTTAACTCTGAAAGCGGACTCTACCCTGACTGAGAGTAAAGATTCTGGTAATAGTTATCAGAGCAGTATTTATGCCGCAGGACCAATAATTGATGGATTATTGGGCTTAAGAGTGAATGGATCATATTCTCATCGCAATGAAGATAAATTCTTAGGGGGATTTAGAGAACAGGAAATACGCAATGGTGCAGTAGCGTTCTCTTTGACACCAAATGAGGAAAATGCTTTTACTTTTGAGGCAGGCCGTTATGAACAAGATCGCGATTCAACTATTGGTAAGACACGTGACTGTCAGCCAAAATCTTGTGAAGATGATATAAGTCGTTATAAACGTAATAATTACGCTATTACTCATCATGGCATTTATGGTTTTGGTACGATGACTTCTTATATTCAAAGAGATGAGTCTCGTAACCCTGAACGTGAAATGAAAAACAATGATACGGTATTTAACAACCATACGACATTTGTATTCGACGACCATACAGTAAGCATTGGCGGCCAATATCGTTATGAAGATTTGCGAGACAATAGCAATAAACTACCTTCGGCTAAAGATATTAATAAGTTAACCCGCTGGAGTTGGGCATTAGTCTTAGAAGACGAGTGGCAAATGATTAATGATTTTGCTCTTACTAGTGGAGTGCGATTAGATAAAGATCAAAATTTTGGAATGCATTGGACACCTCGTCTATATGGAGTATGGCATGCTGATGAACAATGGACTGTTAAGGGTGGCATTTCTACCGGTTATCGTTCTCCAGATATAAGGCAAGTTGCTCCTAACTGGGGACAGACAACAGGTGGGCGATTTAGTAATGGAATGATCTTAGGGAATCCAGATCTCAAGCCAGAAAAAAGTGTTAATGAAGAAATTAGTATTATCTGGAATAACCTAGAAAACTTTAATATTGGTGTCACCGTTTTTAATACTGCCTTTAAAGACAAAATTACTGAAGTTAGAGATTGCGATAAAGATTGTAAGCTCGGTGGTGACGATTATGATTTTATTAACAAGCGTACAAATGTTGATAAAGCTAATATTCGAGGTATTGAAACCACCATGAATTGGAGCATTGTTGAAAATTTATCATTGGCAGCAAACTATACTTATACCGATTCTGAGCAAAAAAGTGGTGATTTTAAAGGTCAGCCATTAAACAAAATGCCAACACATATGGCAAATGCAACCTTAAACTGGCAACCGCTATCTGAATTAGATACATGGACACGTATTAATTTCCGCAGTAAAACAAAGAATTATCAGTATCGCTCTAGTATGAAAGATGGAACTCCTTCTTATACTTTTGTCGATCTAGGGGTAACTTATAATTTGGCTAAAAATCTACGCTTGTTAGGTGGAATTTATAACGTTTTTGACAAACGAGTAACTGAAGAAACCCACGATGCAGTTCTGGATGGCCGCCGCTACAACATTGGCATTAATTATGATTTTTAATTAATATTTTTCTTATAATAAATATTAATCATTATACTTAACATTCGGACATCATATAAAATCATCCCGCCATCGACTTTAGGTCACGGCGGGATGATTTTTTTCCATCAAAAAAATCATAATTAAATGGTAAATAGTTCTCCTCTGTGCTAAAAACTTATCGAAAGCCAATCGAAGGATATGATGGCGTTAGGTTTCAGCACTAACTCAGTAAGAGCCTGCTCCATAAGGCTCTGTAGTGTCGTAAAAAATAATGAATTTTTAGTGTTATCGCGCTTGCTATTTCTGAACTTGAAGTGCAAAATGCGTGCACTAAAAATAACTGATGCGTAAATATGCATCAGTTATTTTTTTTGCTTTGAATTATTTTTTACAACACCAAGAGGCCGGATTCTGTTCCGGATCGATATTGACTATAAGCAGCCGTCATCGAGATAGGGTTGCTGTACTGAGGAATGCAAATATGGAGCAATTATTCTCTTTTGCACTTGTGCCAATTGGCGCTCGTTGCTGCAATGATGACTATGGGGCAAGCTCCTATGTCAATTCACCATTTTCCAATTCTTCTTTCTTTTCTGTTTATAGACAGATGCGAAGTCTACCCAGTAACTATCGATTAAGTAGTTGTATCAGTACCCAGATCGAAGTTATGGGAGGTTTTGCTCATGTTGCATAATACCACCACTCCTAGTGCACTCGGTATTAACCAAGCCAGTGCTGACAACCGTGTTCAACTAAGAAGAACATTGACTCTGTTCCAGGTAGTCATGATGGGGCTTGCCTATCTGCAGCCAATGACTATTTTTGATACATTTGGAATTGTTTCTGGTTTGACCGGTGGGCATGTTGCGACATCTTATGCTATTGCATTAACTGCAATTTTATTTACAGCGCTAAGTTATGGAAAATTAATAAAGCGTTTTCCATCGGCGGGTTCTGCTTATACTTACGTACAAAAATCGATGAGCCCCCATCTTGGATTTATGGTAGGTTGGTCTTCTTTACTGGATTATATGTTGATGCCGATGATCAATGTATTATTGGCAAAGATTTACCTACAGGCTTTGTTCCCTGGTATTGAACCATGGATCTTTGTAGTCGTGTTGACTGCACTTATGACAATCATCAATCTGAGTGGTATTAATGTCGTTGCTAATATCAATAGCATCGTTGTGATCGTCCAGATTGCTGTTATGGTGATACTTGTTGGGTTAATGATCCGTGGTGTTTATAGTGGAGAAGGTGCAGGAACGCTACTGAGTATCCAGCCATTTACATCAGAAGAAGCACAATTAATTCCAATGATTACTGGTGCGACAATACTTTGTTTCTCATTTCTTGGTTTTGATGGCATTAGTTCTTTGTCGGAAGAAACACCAAATGCAGGTAAGGTTGTTCCTAAAGCGATTTTCCTGACCGCGTTAATTGGTGGCATGATCTTTATTGCAGTATCTTATTTCTTACAGCTCTATTTCCCGGATATTTCTCGGTTTAAAAACCCAGACGCTTCCCAGCCAGAAATTATTCTTTATGTTGCTGGTGCGTTATTCCAATATGTGATTCTCATATTTTCCAGTGTCACAGTAATGGCTTCTGGTATGGCTGCACATGCGGGTGTATCTCGTTTGCTCTATGTTATGGGACGTGACGGTGTATTGCCTGAAAAAATATTTGCTTATATTCACCCTAAATGGCGTACTCCAGCAATTAACGTGATATTGGTTGGTATTATCGCCTTATCAGCATGTTGGTTGGAGCTAGTCACGGCTACAGCACTGATCAATTTTGGTGCGTTGGTTGCCTTTACATTCGTTAACTTATCAGTGATTTCTCAATTCTATATTCGTGAGCGTCGTAATAATACCTTGAAAGACACCCTGAATTTCTTGATCTTGCCACTTCTTGGTGCTGCAACAGTGGGTGTTTTATGGGTGAATTTAGAATCAAATTCTATGGAATTAGGTTTGATTTGGGGAGGCATTGGTCTTATTTACATGTTTTTCCTGACTCGTAGCTTCCGTCAACCAATGCCACAGTTTACTGAATCATAACCAGAAAACATCTCAGGTTACTGCTATTACTAAAAAACAGCATCATCAGGTGCTGTTTTTTTTGCTTGAAATGACAAAATAGAGTGCAAATCATACAAATATTATCAAAAAGCGTCATATAATAAGATAATTTTCCATGCCTGTTTTCATTAAAAGCCTGTTTATTTGGCCTGAGTAAGGTAAGAGAACTATTATGAACGATGCTAGGAATCCCCAAAATCAGCGGTTAATCGCCACTCTCACGAATATTGTTGGATCTTCTCATATTCTCACTGAACCTCGAAAAACGGAACGTTACCGCAAAGGCTTCCGCTCTGGACAAGGGGAGGCTCTTGCCGTTGTATTTCCGGGTTCATTATTAGAACAATGGAAAGTATTTAAAGCCTGTGTTGAAGCTGACAAAATTATTTTGCTGCAAGCAGCCAATACTGGATTAACGGAAGGATCAACACCGAGTGGCAATGATTATGACCGCGATATCGTCATTATTAGTACCTTACGAATGGATAAAATTCAGGTTCTTCAATCAACAAACCAAGTTATTGCATTCCCTGGTAGTACGTTGTGGCATTTAGAAAAAGTATTAAAACCATTGGGACGTGAACCACACTCGGTTATTGGTTCGTCCTGTATTGGAGCATCTGTTATTGGCGGAATTTGCAATAGCTCAGGGGGCTCTTTGGTTCAGCGTGGTCCAGCTTATACTGAAATGGCGCTCTATGGCCGTGTTAATGAGAAGGGAGAAGCTGAACTGATTAACCATTTGGGGATCTCGTTAGGTGATCAACCTGAGGATATTTTGACTTGTCTGGAAGAACAACGTTATCGAACCGAAGATATTCAACATAGTGACAGGGTCGCTTCTGATCATGAATATTCACAGCGTGTGCGGGATGTTGAGGCAGATACACCATCACGGTTTAATGCTGATGAACGCAGGCTGTTTGAAGCCTCTGGCTGTGCGGGTAAATTAGTTGTTTTTGCTGTTCGACTGGATACTTTTTTGACAGAGCCATCTTCACAGGTTTTTTATATCGGTACTAATCAACCCGAAGTATTGACAGAATTGCGTCGTCATATTCTATCGAATTTCCAGCATCTGCCAGTTGCCGGCGAATATATGCATCGGGATATATTTGATATTGCAGAAATATATGGAAAAGACACCTTTATCATGATTGATAAACTAGGCACAGATAAAATGCCAATGTTTTTTAATTTGAAAGGACGAATGGATGCCATATTAGGTAAGGTCCCATTTTTACCGGCACATTTAACGGATCGTGTTATGCAGGGAGTGAGTCGTTTATTGCCTTCCCATTTACCTACTCGCCTGAAAGAATACCGAAATCGTTTTGAACATCACTTAATGTTGAAAATGTCAGGTGAAGGTATAAAAGAAGCGAGTGAGTGGTTGGAAAATTACTTCAAGCAGGTTGATGGGGAGTATTTTGCTTGTACTCCAGAAGAAGGAACGAAAGCATTTTTACACCGTTTTGCCGCAGCAGGAGCAGCTATTCGTTACCAGGCTGTTCACAGTGATGAAGTGGAAGATATTTTGGCATTGGATATTGCCTTACGGCGTAATGATCGTGAATGGCTTGAAACTTTACCAGCCGAAATCAATGAAGCGTTAGTCCATAAGTTATATTACGGACATTTTATGTGCTATGTATTCCACCAGGACTATATTGTCAAAAAAGGGACAGATATCCATGCATTGAAAACGAAAATGCTGGAAATTTTGCATCAGCGCGGAGCTGAATATCCTGCCGAACATAACGTTGGTCACTTGTATAAAGCCAAACCCCAGCTTAAGCATTTCTATCAAGTCATTGATCCAACTAATACCTTAAATCCGGGAATTGGGAAAACCTCCAAGCTAAAAAATTGGGGTGGAGAATGTGGTTGCCAAGTTGCCGGACATTCACATGATTAGTTTGTTTTGATTGCGGAAAAAAGAAAAGACAAAACATCAGTGTTTGTCTTCTTCTTTTTTATTTTATTAGGCAGAGAACGTATATAAAAGCCTTATCCGGCTATTTGGATTGCATAATCAACCAATGCTTTTAACTGACGGCATTTTTCTTCATCAGACTGATATTCAATAAAAAGTTCTTCAATAGCTGCAAGGTATTGGCTGATGTTTTCCTGTGTTAATGTATCCTGCCGATGGCGTAACCAACGTTGTTGTTCGTCATAATCCAATGTTGCTGGATAATTCCTCGCACGATAGCGAAATAACAGTGGCTTAATACGTGTGTCCTGAAAGGTTAAATCCAAAGCAGGCAAGTTCTGGGGAGACGTTTCTCTGATGATTTCCATTGCAGTTTTATCGGCATCGCTGAAAAAATCGCTGTATAGTTTAGTATCGACATTATCAGATTCTGGAAACGCTTCTGAATGGGAGAACAGTTCAACAATTTTCTCCCTGATTTGCGGATTATTACGCAGGATAGCCAGATTTTGTGCACATCGGTTGCGATCTAATCCTACTCGCTCTGCATCTTTTGGACGCAAGGTATTTTCTGGCGCAATGATTGGGCATTTATTAATGTGTACGAGTTTAATTGGTACTGGGCTTTGCTCTGGCTGTAATTCATCCCGTCGGGTATACAAGCGTTCGCGTAATTCATTGACGCTGAGTTCTAACAGTGGAGTGATATCGCCAGCCAAATCGCACATAATAACCGCATTACGGTTACTCGGATGCCATGCTAAGGGGGCAACAAGACTAATATTGCTGCGCAGAACCCCAAACATGCCAGACACATGAACCAGAGGTTTCATTTGTGGGATATCAATTTGGTGGCTGACTTTTTGTTTATTTCTTAACTGGAAAAAGTAATCAAACAATTTAGGTTGAGCTTTTTTCACCAGCTTTGCCATTGCGATAGTGGCATAAACATCGGACATCGCATCGTGAGCATGAGTATGCTCAATTCCATTTGCTTTTGTCAGATGTTCTAATTTGAAGCTAGGCAATCCCTGTTCATTGTCTGGCCAGACAATGCCTTCTGGACGCAATGCATAGCAGGCGCGTAATACGTCGAGCAAATCCCAGCGGGAGTTGCCTTTTTGCCAGCTATAGGCGTAAGGATCGTAAAAGTTACGATAGAAGATATTACGACTGACTTCGTCATCAAAACGAATGTTGTTATACCCAAGAATACATGTATTGGGTTTGCTGAATACTTCGTGGATTTGTCGGGCGAATTCGGCCTCATTAACGCCTTTTTTCAAGGCCAACTGGGGGGTAATTCCTGTGATCATGACAGCTTCAGGATCGGGAAGATAATCATCAGCAGGAGCGCAATACACTACTAAAGGTTCTTCAATGATATTGAAATCACTATCAGTACGAACTCCTGCAAATTGTGCTGGGCGATCTAAGGCCGGATGTTTACCAAAAGTTTCATAATCATGAAAGTAGAAACTTTGGTTTTCTTTATTGGTATTCAAGGTTGTGTATTCTCCGCTATCGCCAATTTAATTACTACTAATCAATGAATTATTATTTCCATTGGTATTATATTTATCTAACTTTTCGTTAGGCTGTACACCAAAAACGCTCATTCTCGATGACGTTAAATTATGTGTTATACATGGTAAACCATAATAAGATTCGAGCGAAACAGTTCGTATGGCTATCCAAACTCAAACCCACCGTGGCAGTGACAGTTATTGTGTTCACCAGGTATATGGGAAAAGAAATTTGATCAAGAAATGTATCTGAAAGGTAGTTTGTATCAATAAATTGTTGAAACTGACTTGTCTATGCGCCACTTGAAATTGTATTGTGTAGTTAGCTTAGCATAAGAAATTATCGGTCTGATTAAAAAGGTGTAAAAAATGGACAACACAAATAAACCAACATTCCAAAATGTACTGGAATTTGTGCGTATATTTCGCCGCAAAAACAAATTACAGCGCGAAATTGTAGACAATGAGAAAAAGATCCGAGATAACCAAAAACGTGTACTTTTGCTTGATAACCTGAGTGACTACATAAAACCAGGAATGTCGATTGAAGATATTCAAGGAATTATTGCTCATATGCGCAGTGATTATGAAGAACGTGTTGATGAATATATCATCAAAAATGCCGAGCTGTCTAAAGAGCGCCGTGAGTTATCCAAAAAACTTAAGGCAATGGATGGTGGAGTTAAGTAAGTTTTGTTCTTTAAAAGTATTAACCACGCCTAATGGCGTGGTTGTTTTTGTATATACAAAAAATGGCTCCCCTGAATTGGGAGCCATTTGATTCAAATCACAGTATCCAATTATTCGACTGGCTGTGGTTTAGACATAGCAGAAGTTGCAATACTTGTTGCAGAATGTCCGCCTGCACCGCCTTTGCCTTTGAATGGGTAAGCAGGGCGCTGCCATTCAGTGATAATCACAGGCTTGCCCATCATATCTGGTGCTGGAGCCTTCGTCATTGGGGAATAAGCATGATGATTTTTTGCCACGATAATCGAAGACTCAGCAACTTTTTTCTCTTCCATTTTAACTTCCTCTGCCTTAGCACATGTTTCCGTTGCGACCGATGGCTGTTCTTCATGGTGTTCCTGTTCAACAAGCGACGTCATAACGATGGGAGCCTCTGTGTGACATATTTTTTCAGGATCATGTGATACTAGAATATGTGATTCTCCATTCCTTAAAATTTCTGGCCAATGTTTTTCATCATGATTGATGATTGCTTCTACACTAGCTGGTTCCGAAACCTTAGCGTTTTCTACTTCCGGCTCTACTGGTGTCACGATAGAAACGCTATCAACAGCAGATTTCACATTGTCATAGTGAGTGATGTTGTCTTGTGGCTCTGCTACTTTCAGTTCTGCTATTTCTTGCAGTTCTGTTATTTCGACGTGAGGCACTATTGTAGCTGGCGCTGATTCTGTGACTGATGGTATCAGAATAACTTTTTCCTGTTGTACAGGTATTGTTTTCTTTTCAACCGGTTCGCTAATTACATCAACAGAAGCAGGGATTTCAGGTACAGTCATTGTCACAGGAGTCACAGGATAACGAACCCATACTTTGCCCGATGCCAATTCTGGCGATACGACAGCCATGTTCAATGGTACTGGCGATTGAGTCAGATTGCGTTCATCACGGTAGCGCCGGCGACGTTGACCGCTGACACGCAAGTGGCGTGGGGAACGGCGGGAACGACGAGGCATCGTGTTATCTTGCTGTTCATTGTTTTGTAAATTCACAGGTTGTGAAACTGCGGCTTGTGATGCAGAGTTCTGGGAATTTGCATTTTGTAGCGTTTCAGGTTGGCTAGTTGCATGAGTATCAATAACGGCTGGTACAGACGCTTTTGTCTCTTTATGAACGTTTTCTGATACAGACTCAGGCACTGTAGCAGGTAGGGCTACAATGTTAGCTTCTTGTTTCAATTCGTCAGTAATGCGTACCTTTTGCTCAAGCTGGCGGCGTTGACGGCGAGGCATGACTGGCTGGCGTTCTTCAACTTCCTCTTCGACAATGTCAGGTTGATTGATTACCTGCCGAGACTTAGATTCCAGTTGCTGCTGGCGTTTTTCTTCTTGACGACGACGTTGACGTTCAGCACGTTGTTCACGGCGTTGCTGCTGCTGTGCTTCACGAGCCTCGTTATCCGGCGCAGTACTATCCTGAACATTATTTTTCTGCTGAGTATTACGGCTCTTGCGTTGCTCATCTCGTTCACGGTTATTCCGTGTTTCATTTTCACGACGCTGATTCTGACGGCGTGAGTTACGACGTTCTGGTGAACGACGATTATCATTGCCGGCCGATTTTTTGCCTATGTCTTGGGTTTGCTTTTCTTCTTCACCACTGAACATTTTTTTCAGGGCACTCAAGAATCTGCTGAGCAAACCTGGTTTTTCTGCCTGTTTTTGGTTATTGGTGACGACTTTTTTCTCTTTTGTTTTTACTTTTGCTGCTGCCGGTGCTGTTTCTGCGGGCAGATCAAAAGTTGAAATGGCCGGCTGCTCTGGACGTTTGCGTTCATGTTGAGGATCGTCCTGAATATTTGCCATTTCCGCTTCATGTAATTGTGGAAGCAGATAGCTCAAAGCCGAAATTTCTTCGCCTTTACGTACACGTAAGACAGAGAAATGCGGAGTTTGCATTTGATCATTTGGGACAATGACAACGCCAACACCACCTTGACGATGCTCAATGGCGCTGACTGCCTGACGTTTTTCATTCAGTAAGTAGGACGCGATTTGTACAGGAACAATAGCATGAACCTGATGTGTGTTCTCTTTCAGCGCTTCTTCTTCAATTAAACGCAGAATTGACAGGGACAGCGATTCGTTATCACGAATAGTTCCGGTGCCGCTACAACGTGGGCAGACATGGTGGCTGGATTCCCCCAGAGATGGGCTTAAACGTTGGCGCGACATCTCAAGTAAGCCAAAGCGGGAAATTCGGCCGATTTGAATACGGGCACGATCTTGCCTCACAGCATCACGCAGCCGGTTTTCAACTTCACGTTGATGGCGCACTGGAGTCATGTCAATGAAATCGATAACAATAAGACCACCGAGGTCACGCAGACGCAACTGGCGTGCAATTTCATCAGCCGCTTCCAGATTGGTATTAAATGCCGTTTCTTCGATATCACCGCCACGAGTTGAACGGGATGAGTTGATATCAATAGCAGTTAAAGCTTCCGTAGTATCAATGACCACAGAGCCGCCGGAAGGCAACCGAACTTCACGCTGGAAGGCTGATTCGATTTGCGATTCTATTTGATAATGGCTAAACAGGGGAACTTCACCACTATACAGTTTGATTTTGCTGGCAAAATCTGGGCGACCCAGTGCAGTGATGTGCTGGCGTGCCAAATCAAGGATTTTAGGGTTATCTATCAAGATTTCCCCTATATCTGGGCGCAGATAATCACGGAATGCACGCACGATAACATTGCTTTCCTGATGGATCAGGAAGGGCGCTGGATGGTTGTCTGCGGCTTTTTTGATGGCTTCCCAATGTCTCAGGCGAAAGTTCAAATCGCCCTGCAAAGATTCGGCAGATTTGCCGACGCCAGCAGTACGTACGATAAGCCCCATGCCTTCTGGAACTTCCAGAGAAGAAAGCGCTTCTTTTAATTCGATGCGATCATCACCCTCAATGCGGCGAGAAATTCCGCCTGCCCTTGGGTTATTTGGCATCAGGACTAAATAGCTGCCAGCTAAACTAATAAAGGTTGTTAAAGCTGCACCTTTGTTGCCTCGCTCTTCTTTATCAACCTGAACGATGACTTCTTGGCCTTCTTTAAGGATATCCTTAATGTTGGGGCGACCATGAGAGTGATAATTACTTGGGAAATATTCGCGAGCAATTTCTTTTATGGGGAGGAAACCATGGCGTTCCGCTCCGTAATCAACGAAAGCAGCTTCCAGGCTAGGTTCAATTCGAGTAATTTTACCTTTATATATATTTGCCTTTTTCTGCTCGTGTCCAGGGCTTTCAATATCCAAATCATAAAGACGCTGCCCATCAACAAGGGCAACACGCAACTCTTCCTGCTGGGTTGCGTTGATTAACATTCTTTTCATTCAAACTTACTCATTATTTTTTACATTAATATAGAGCTGCGAGTAAAAAAGAGGTGAGCTACTAGTTACCGATGACCTCGTGTCTTTTACAAAACCGCCAGCCTCACGGCTGTCGTCTGTATAGAGGCGCCTATTTGTCGGCGAGTCCGAATTTCATTTGAATACAGTACTCTTTATTGGGACGCTGTAATAAAAGGTACAGATTTTGCCCAATCCAGTAAGCTGCCACCCGCAGCCCATAAATTATTTGATAGAACATTACGTCTTATGCCATTGCTGCGTTTTTGTTCGATCAAACAGATAACAAACAATTTCAATCTTGCCATTCATAGTTTAGTAAACCGTGGCCAGAAAGCATTATTCCATTGCTATTGGGGTGATAGCAAGGTGACTTTATCGCTTTACGGTTTTTTTATTAGGAAATAGTGATAAGTTGTTAATATTTAGTCTTTATCCTAAGTCACTTGAAACAATGAAATAGGAAAAATGGATGTTATTTAGACATAGTTAAAAATGAGTGGCGCTCTGTTGGTTGGATTATTAGAATCTTGCCCATGAAAACAGATAATCAAATTGTACAGTTTGTCACGATTGATGACGAATATGCCGGTCAGCGAATTGACAACTTTTTACTGACCCGTTTAAAAGGTGTACCTAAAAGCCTGATCTATCGGATCTTGCGTAAAGGTGAAGTTCGAGTTAACAAAGGAAGAATCAAGCCTGAATATAAATTGACAGCAGGTGATGTCATCAGGATACCGCCGATTAGAGTTGCAGAAAAACAAGAAACATCTATTTCTGTTAAGCTGGATAAGGTTGCGGCTCTGGCGGAGTGTATTTTGTATGAAGATGACCATATCTTAGTCATAAACAAACCTTCAGGAACCGCAGTACATGGGGGCAGTGGTCTGAGTTTTGGTGTAATAGAAGGGTTACGGGCTTTGCGTCCTGAAGCACGCTTTCTTGAACTGGTACATCGGCTTGACCGCGATACATCGGGTATTTTGTTGATTGCGAAAAAACGTTCTGCATTACGCGCATTGCATGAACAATTACGCTTGAAACAGATGCAAAAAGAGTATTTGGCGCTAGTGCGTGGGCAATGGCAATCCCATTGTAAAGTAGTAGAAGCCCCTTTATTGAAAAACACCCTGCAAAGTGGGGAAAGGGTGGTCAAAGTCAGTAAAGAAGGCAAACCATCTGAAACACGTTTTAAAGTTGAAGAACGGTATGCGATTGCGACATTGGTGCGAGCGAGTCCAGTGACGGGGCGAACCCATCAGATCCGTGTGCACACTTTACATGCTGGTCATCCCATTGCGTTTGATGATCGTTATGGTGACAGAACATTTGATGCCCAGCTTGCAGAAACAGGGCTTAACCGATTGTTCTTGCATGCCAGCGCATTAAGGTTTACCCATCCATCCACGGAGGAAACACTACGTTTCGAAGCCCCCATGGACGATAGGTTGCTGAAATGTTTAAGAGTATTGCGGCATAATAATCATTGAGAACACACCGTCAGTGGGTTTATCCCCTGACGGATAAGCATCTCTGTTAAAGTGATTAGTGGTAAGCCGATAAGTGTATTTGGATCTTTGCCGTCAAGTTTTTCGAATAATGTAATTCCTAAGCCTTCGCTTTTAAAACTACCAGCGCAATTGAAGGGCTTTTCTTTGTTCAGATAATAAATAATTTCTGTTTCTGCCAACTCTCTGAAATAGACATAGAATAGTTCACAACGAGTATCAACCATTTCTGTTTTGCTATTGAATAAGGTAATGCCAGTATAAAAAGTGACACACTTTCCACTGGCGTTTTTCAATTGTAAGAAAGCATTCTCAAAATTATGTGGCTTGCCAGTAATCTTGTTATCTAAAACACAAACTTGATCTGACGCTACAATTAGATGGTTAGAATACTCTTGCTGTAATGCGTGAGCTTTGGCATATGACAGCCGCATAACCAATTGTTTTGGGCTTTCGTTTTCCAACGGACTTTCATCAATATTGGGAGAAGCACAGGTAAAGGGTAATCCCAATTTTTCTAGTAATAGGCGGCGATATTCGGAAGTTGACGATAAAACAATCGGAAGCATCTTTTTTTCCATAAAATACGTAGAGAAATATTTGTAGGCATTTTAAACTATACGTCGCTTAATAAGCGAATATTTGACGGAAAGGCGCAGATGTGTGGCCTTTTTCTTTGACTATGTCTCATTACAAAGATAATATGCGCGCCTTATGCAAAAGGTAAAATTACCCCTGACCATCGATGCACTTCGAGCAGCCCAGAAAAGATTGGATTACCATGGTAGTTATTCTGCTGGGCAAGTTTCTCGTCTTACAGAATCCGTGGTCAGTGTGGATGGTGATGTAGATAGCTCATTATCATTTGAAATTGATAATCAGCGTCTGGCAGTTGTAAAAGGGCATTCCGCAGTGGATGTTACGCTTGCCTGTCAGCGTTGTGGCAGTAATTTCAGTCATCATGTTCACACAACGTATTGTTTTAGCCCGGTCGTCAATGATGAACAGGCTGAGGCATTACCGGAAGAGTATGAGCCAATAAACGTTAACGAATTTGGCGAAATAGATTTGCTGGCAATGATTGAAGATGAAATAATTCTATCTCTGCCGGTGGTTCCGGTACATGATTCTGAACACTGTGAAGTGTCCGACGCGGATATGGTGTTTGGTACACTGCCTCCTGAAGCAGAAAAACCAAACCCGTTTGCCGCATTAGCCAGTTTAAAGAAAAGTACTTAAGGAGTAAGGTCAATGGCCGTACAACAGAATAAACCAACTCGTTCCAAGCGTGGTATGCGTCGTTCTCATGACGCGCTGACTGCAACACTTGTCTCTGTAGACAAAACTTCTGGTGAAACTCACCTGCGTCATCACGTGACTGCTGATGGCTACTACCGTGGCCGCAAGGTAATCAACAAGTAATTTCAGCTAACCATTAGCAAGTTGATATCTTGGCTAATCTAACCTTAGCGTTAGATGCAATGGGTGGGGATTTTGGTCCTCACGTTACAGTGCCTGCTGCATTGCAGGCACTGGCATCTAATCCGCAACTGAAGTTATTGTTGGTCGGCAATCCCGAAACCATCTCTCCTTTGCTTGCAAATCAAAATGCCGAGCTGCTTAGCCGTTTACAAATTGTTCCGGCGGAACATGTCGTTTCCAACGATGCAAGGCCGTCTCAGGCCATCCGTTCCAGTCGCGGTACTTCAATGCGTATAGCACTAGACTTAGTTAAGTCAGGCAAAGCACAGGCTTGTGTCAGTGCGGGAAATACCGGAGCTTTAATGGGATTGGCTAAATTGATGCTGAAATCCATCGAAGGAATTGAACGGCCTGCATTGATGACAGTGATACCTAATCTAAAACAACAGAAGACAGTTGTATTAGATTTGGGCGCTAATATTAATTGTAATAGTAGTATGTTGGTTCAGTTTGCGATTATGGGTGCCGTAATGGCAGAGTATGTTGCTGGCGTAGAGAATCCACGTGTAGCGTTACTCAATATCGGGGAAGAGGAATCCAAAGGGCTGGATAATATCCGCGAAGCCGCTATAACCTTGCGTAATATCCCAATGATTAATTACATCGGATATGTGGAAGGAAATGAGTTACTGACGGGAAAAACGGACGTACTCGTATGTGACGGCTTCGCAGGTAATGTTACGCTGAAGACGATGGAAGGTGCGATCAGAGTGATCCTGTCTCTGGTAAAATCACCGGATGGTCAGCAGAAAAAATCATCTTGGCTAATGAAACTGTTCAAGATGAAGATAGTTAAAAAATGGTTATTAAGACAGGTAACTAAACGGTTTGGCCATCTAAACCCTGACCAGTATAACGGGGCAACGTTATTAGGATTACGTGGTATCGTCATAAAAAGTCACGGTGCTGCCAATGAACATGCTTTCAAAGCGGCTATTGATCAAGCCATTCAAGCTACAGAGAAGCAGGTTCCAGACAGAATTGCTGCCCGGCTGGATGCAATATTACCCAAGAGTGAATAAACACAAATGTATACAAAGATCTTAGGTACGGGCAGTTATTTGCCTGCGCAGGTGCGTACTAACGCAGATTTAGAAAAAATGGTAGATACGTCTGACGAGTGGATTGTCACTCGGACGGGTATTCGTGAACGCCGTATTGCGGCCGAAGATGAAAACGTTGCAACTTTGGGTTTCAAAGCAGCAGAGAAGGCCATTGAAATGGCAGGCATCGATAAAGCACAAATTGACTTAATCGTTGTTGCCACAACAAGCTCAACTCACGCTTTTCCAAGTGCAGCTTGCCAAATTCAGCAGTTGTTGGGCATTCAAGGCGTTGCGGCTTTTGACGTTGCGGCGGCATGTGCCGGCTTCACTTATGCATTGAGCGTTGTAGATAAATTTATTAAAACGGGTGCTGCTAAACATGCACTGGTGATTGGTTCTGATATTATTTCAAGAGTCGTAGACCCTAAAGATCGTAGCACAGTGATTCTTTTCGGCGATGCAGCAGGGGCGATGGTAGTTGGTGCTTCAGAGGAAGCTGGCATCCTATCCACTCATCTTCATGCTGATGGTCGTTATGGTGAATTGCTATCATTACCTCATCAAAGCAGAGTGAAGTGTGATACACCAGAATATGTGACGATGGCTGGCAATGAAGTCTTTAAAGTTGCTGTTCGTGAATTAGCGAATATTGTTGATGAAACATTAAAAGCCAATCATTTGCCTCATTCGGAGCTTGATTGGCTAGTTCCTCATCAGGCGAATTTGCGTATCATTGCGGCGACTGCCAAGAAATTAGATATGACAATGGATAAGGTGGTTGTGACGTTGGATCGTCATGGCAACACCTCGGCAGCATCAGTTCCAACAGCATTCGATGAAGCGGTACGTGATGGAAGGATCCAACGCGGTCAACTTATTTTACTTGAAGCATTTGGCGGTGGCTTTACCTGGGGCTCGGCGCTGGTACGTTTTTAATTTAACAGGAAAATAAACATGTCTGATTTTGCAATGGTGTTTCCCGGCCAAGGTTCTCAATCTCTGGGTATGTTGGCAGATTTAGCCGCAGAATTTCCACTGGTTGAACGGACGTTCGCAGAGGCTTCTGCGGTTTTGGGATATGATTTATGGGCATTAACTCAGCAAGGATCTGCGGAAGAACTGAATAAAACCTGGAAAACTCAGCCTGCATTGCTGGCCGCTTCAGTGGCGATTTGGCGTGTATGGCAGGAGAAAGGTGGTAAGGCGCCTTCCATGATGGCAGGTCATAGCCTTGGCGAATACTCTGCGCTGGTTTGCGCTGGTGTGCTTGAGTTTCAGCAAGCCATTAAACTTGTTGAGTTGCGTGGGAAGCTGATGCAGGAAGCTGTACCAGAAGGGCAAGGGGCAATGTATGCCATTATCGGTTTAGATAATGGAACCATTGCAAAGGCCTGTGCAGAGTCAGCGCAAGGTCAGATTGTTTCGCCGGTTAATTATAATTCACCTGGACAGGTGGTTATCGCAGGTGAAAAAGAGGCAGTAGAACGAGCGGGAGCCGCATGTAAGGCCGCAGGTGCAAAACGAGCATTGCCGTTATCCGTTAGTGTGCCTTCGCACTGCGCACTGATGAAACCCGCAGCCGAACAATTAGCGGCTGCACTGCAAGACGTTGAGTTTAACCAGCCACAATTCCCTGTCGTGAATAACGTTGATGTAAAAGTAGAAGAATCTGCTGATGCTATTCGGGACGCTTTGGTTCGTCAGTTGTATAATCCAGTGCGCTGGACAGAATCCGTTGAATATATTGCTGAGCAGGGAATCGAACAATTAGTAGAAATCGGGCCAGGTAAGGTACTTACTGGGCTAACGAAACGTATTGTTGATACTTTAAGTGCTGTAGCAGTAAATGATGTATCATCACTCACAGTTGCTCTGAATAAATGACTGAGGAAAACATGAGCTTTGATGGAAAAATTGCACTGGTCACTGGTGCGAGCCGTGGCATAGGTCGCGCGATTGCAGAATTATTGGTTGAACGTGGTGCATGTGTTATTGGCACCGCAACCAGTGAGAAGGGAGCTGAAGCAATTAGTGCTTTCCTTGGTGATAAAGGCAAAGGTTTTGTACTAAATGTCACAGATTCAGAATCCATTGAAAATGCACTATCGAATATTCGTGCTGAATTTGGTGAAATAGACATTTTAGTTAATAATGCAGGCATCACTCGTGATAACTTGTTGATGCGCATGAAAGATGATGAGTGGCAAGATATTGTTAACACTAATCTTTCTTCGATTTTTCGTCTGTCAAAAGCAGTAATGCGCTCTATGATGAAAAAACGTTATGGACGTATTATTTCCATTGGCTCTGTTGTTGGAACAATGGGAAATGCGGGACAGGCGAATTACGCGGCAGCGAAAGCAGGGGTTATTGGTTTTAGTAAATCATTGGCTCGTGAAGTCGCTTCCCGTGGCATCACTGTTAACGTGGTTGCACCTGGTTTTATCGAAACTGATATGACCAAAGCGTTGACAGACGAACAACGTGCAGGCATTGCTGCTGGAATACCTGCTAATCGTCTTGGTGATGCAAAGGAAATTGCCAGTGCTGTAGCGTTTCTTGCTTCTGACGAGGCCGCTTACATCACGGGTGAAACATTACATGTCAATGGTGGCATGTACATGATCTAAAAATGAGCGAACCCACTGTTTTTGATGTATTTTTTATACAAAAAAAGCAGATTGTGGTTCGACCAGCCGGGATTTGGTTGCATCTTTTCCTGTATTTTATAAACTACGAAAACCATCGCAGAAGCGAGTTTTGATAGGAAATTTAATAGTATGAGCACTATCGACGAACGCGTTAAGAAAATCATCGTTGAACAACTGGGTGTTAAAGAGGAAGAAGTTGTGAACACAGCTTCATTTGTTGATGACTTGGGCGCTGATTCTCTTGACACAGTTGAACTGGTAATGGCTCTGGAAGAAGAGTTCGATATCGAGATCCCAGACGAAGAAGCTGAAAAAATCACTACAGTTCAAGCTGCTATTGACTACGTTGAAAACGCAGGTAAATAAGCACACATACCTAGGCGGTCATTCGACCGCCTATGTTTTTCGTCCCAAATTTTTTCCCTCCCTGGAGGATAACCGTGTCTAAGCGTCGAGTAGTCGTGACCGGACTAGGCATGTTATCTCCTGTCGGCAATACAGTAGAGTCTTCTTGGAATGCTGTTTGTGCCGGACAGAGTGGTATCGGCCTTATCGAACATTTTGATACCTCTAACCATGCAACTAAGTTTGCAGGTTTAGTGAAGAATTTTAATCATGAAGATTTCAATATTTCGCGCAAAGAAGCACGGAAGATGGATCTCTTCATTCAGTATGGTATTGCTGCGGGCAAACAAGCCATGGAAGATGCAGGAATCGAAGTAACAGAAGCCAATGCTAGCCGCTTTGGTGCTGCTATTGGTTCTGGTATTGGTGGATTGGGTCTGATCGAAGAAAATCACAGTACACTGCTATCGGCAGGGCCTCGTAAGGTCAGCCCATTCTTTGTACCTTCAACCATCATCAATATGGTGGCAGGCCATTTGAGCATCCTTTATGGCCTTCGTGGTCCGAGCATCTCCATTGCAACTGCCTGTACTTCTGGCGTACATAATATAGGCCATGCTGCTCGCATTATTGCCTATAATGATGCTGATATCATGCTGGCAGGTGGTGCAGAAAAAGCGAGTACTGAGTTTGGTGTTGCTGGATTTGGTGCTGCACGCGCATTGTCAACCCGTAATGATGATCCTCAAGGTGCAAGTCGTCCTTGGGATAAAGATCGTGATGGCTTTGTTCTGGGTGATGGTGCAGGTATTGTCGTGCTTGAAGAGTATGAGCATGCGAAAAAACGTGGTGCAAAAATCTATGCTGAAGTTGTTGGCTTTGGCATGAGCAGTGACGCTTACCACATGACATCACCTCCTGAAGATGGCGCAGGCGCTGCTTTAGCGATGCAAAATGCCCTGAAAGATGCGGGGATTTCACCAGAGCAAGTGGGTTACATCAATGCTCATGGTACTTCAACACAAGTTGGTGATATTGCTGAAGCACGTGCAGTGGAAGCTGTTTTTGGTGAAGGCACTAAAGTATTGGTGAGTTCAACCAAATCGATGACAGGCCATTTGTTAGGTGCAGCAGGGGCAATTGAATCTATTTTCACTATTCTTTCTCTGCGTGAACAGATTATTCCTCCAACCATTAACCTGGAGGATCAGGATGAGAATTGTCGTCTGGATTTAGTTCCAGGTAAAGCGCGCAACGTTGAAGGAATGGAATACGCATTGTGTAACTCTTTTGGTTTCGGTGGCACCAATGGGTCATTGATTTTCCGCAAGATCTAAAATCACTTTGTGTTTATGAAAAGCCCCAACATTTGTTGGGGCTTTTTTATCAAAAATAAGAAGTTAACATGACGTATTGGATTAATGGTAATCAGTGCGATCATATACCTGTTAATGATCGTGCGGTACAGTTTGGTGACGGCTGTTTTACCACAATAAGGGTTGAGCAAGGGCTACCAGCTTTGCTACCTTTGCACATAAAACGGTTGCAGAAAGGTGTTGAAAAACTCTTTATGCCAGCGCTGGATTGGTTCCAACTTGAGAACCATATTAAACAGGTAGTGAAAGCATGTGGGTCTGGTGTTTTAAAAATCATTCTTTCCAGAGGTTCGGGAAGCCGTGGCTATGGTTTTGCTGATACGGTTGGGCCTACGCAGATCTTGTCTTTGAGTTCATATCCTGAACGATATATTACTCAGCGTCAAACTGGTGTGTCATTGACCCTTAGTCCCATTCCAATGGGAATTAATCCCTATCTGGCGGGTATTAAGCATTTAAATCGTTTGGAGCAGGTTTTAATCAAACGGTTCATTGAACAATCTGGAGCAGATGAAGCTCTGGTACTTGATAGTGATGGTTTATTAGTTGAATGTGCTACTGCCAATATCTTCTGGCGAAAAGGAAAAAATGTTTATACGCCTGACCTCAGTCAGTGCGGGGTGGAAGGGATCATGCGACAAAAGATAATCGAATTGTTGGCGAAAAGTGATTATAACTTATCATGTGTTATGCGCTATCCTGAAGCTTTGGCTTATGCAGACGAAGTGATTATCTGTAATTCCTTAATGCCTGTGGTGCCAGTAAACCGAATTCAAGCGCATAAAAATCAACCTGAGTGGAAATACCAATCAAGAGAGTTATATGAATATTTATTACCTGAATGTCTAAAACTTTAGTTAGTATTCAGAAGCACCAATAAAAGTGATTACCGAATGAAACTAAAAAAGCGCATTTTCATTCTGCCAGGTTTGTTTATTGCGATTGCTGTGATCGTGTTTTTTTCTTTTATGAAGAAAATAGAGAACTTTGCTGATCAAGAGATTAATCTTAGCCAAGAGCTGATATTTACTGTGCCGGCGGGGACTGGACGTGCTGGACTGGAAACCTTACTGACGCAGCATAAATTGATTAAAGATAATCAATTATTGCCGTGGTTATTTCGATTTAAGCCAGAGTTAGTGAAGTTTAAAGCCGGCACTTACCGTTTGCAAAAAGGCATGTCCTTAAGGGCTGTTTTGCAACTGTTTGCCAGTGGTAAAGAAGCTCAGTTTACCATTCGCTTTGTTGAAGGCAGTCGTCTTTCTGATTGGTCAAAAATATTGCGGAATGCGCCATATTTAACGCATGAAACAGAAAATAAGACACCGAAAGAGCTATTTGATGCTTTGGGCATGAAAGAGGCCGAATCACTGGAAGGCTGGTTTTACCCTGATACTTATCTGTATACAGCAGGAACAAGTGACGTGGAACTGCTTAAACGAGCCCATAACAAAATGAAAACGCTAGTGGAGCAGGAGTGGGAAAACAGGGAAAAGAACCTGCCGTATAAAAGCGCCTATGACATGTTGATCATGGCCTCTATCATTGAAAAAGAGACGGCAGTTGAATCTGAACGAACCAAAGTTGCCTCAGTATTCGTAAATCGTCTACGGTTAAAGATGAGATTGCAAACTGATCCAACAGTGATTTATGGATTAGGGGAGAAATATACGGGGACGATTTTTCGCAGCAATCTCAACACATTTACACCATACAATACTTATATGATTGATGGGTTGCCACCAACACCTATCGCCATGCCTGGTTTGGCTTCCATTAAAGCGGCAGCACATCCTGCTGTCACAGAATATTTATATTTTGTTGCGAATGGCGATGGTGGGCACACATTCACCACCAATCTGGTAGCACATAATAAGGCAGTAAGTCTTTATCGCCAAAGGTTAAAGCAGGATAAATGAGTAGCAAATTTATTGTAATTGAAGGGCTTGAGGGTGCTGGAAAAACAACGGCAATCCAAACAGTGGTTGAAACCTTGAAACAGCAGGGTATTACTGATTTAGCTCTTACCCGTGAACCAGGCGGAACACCGCTGGCAGAAAAATTACGTGAGCTGATAAAGCAAGGCGTTGAAGGAGAACCACTGACAGATAAAGCAGAACTATTAATGTTATATGCTGCCAGAGTCCAATTGGTAGAGAATGTTATTAAGCCAGCTTTGGCAGAGGGAACTTGGATCATTGGTGATCGTCATGACCTCTCTTCCCAAGCTTATCAGGGAGGTGGCCGAGGTATTGATCAGCACTTGATGGCGTCACTACGCCAGGCTGCATTGGGTGATTTCTCTCCAGATTTAACTCTCTATCTTGATGTACCTCCAGAAGTGGGCTTACAACGTGCTCTTGAGCGAGGGGAATTGGATCGGATTGAAAAGGAATCGTTAGACTTCTTCTATCGTACCCGTACAAGGTATCTCGAACTGATGGCGAAAGATGACAGTATCAAAAAGATTGATGCAACCCAACCACTGGAAAAAGTGCAGGAAGATATTCGCCATACCTTACTTGCTTGGTTAAAGAACATCGGTTAAAGAACATTGATTAAAAGCACAGAAAATTCAGGCAGAAATTGGTATCCGTGGCTTAATCATGCATACCGTCAGTTAGTTGAACTCCATCAACAAGGGCGTGGGCATCATGCTATTTTGTTTCATGCTCATGCGGGAATGGGGGCTGATGCACTATTGTATGGTTTGAGTCGCTGGCTAATGTGTCAGAATAAGCAGGGCATTAAAAGCTGTGGCAAATGTCACGGCTGTCATTTGATGTTAGCGGAAACGCATTCTGACTGGCATGTTCTTGCTCCTGAGAAGGGAAAAAATGTCATTGGGATTGATGCAGTACGTCAGCTCAGTGAGAAGCTCTATGAATATTCTCAGCAAGGGGGAGCTAAAATTGCCTGGATCACATCCGCAGAGTCCCTGACGGATGCTGCTTCTAACGCTCTATTGAAAACGTTGGAAGAGCCGCCGAAAAACACATACTTTTTGTTGCAATGTCAAAGCCCTATAAACTTGCTGGCAACATTACGCAGCCGCTGTTTTTACTATTTTATTCCGGCTCCTGAACCCTCGCAGGGGCTTTATTGGCTACAAAAGCAACTTCCAGCGATATCCCCTTTGGATGCACAAACAGCATTAAGACTTTCTCAAGGAGCACCATTGGCAGCGGAGCAACTACTCCAGACTGAAAAATGGCAGCAGAGGAATTCGCTTTGCCAAGCGATTGAACAGGCATTGCATAAATGTGATACCCTGTCACTTTTACCATTGCTAAATCGTGATGATGTGCAGCAATCTTTGCATTGGTTGATCAGCCTATTATCCGATGCAGTGAAATGGCGACAGCAGGCGCCGAATTACTGTATTAACCAAGATCAGCAGGCTTTGATTCATTATCTGGCTTCTGGTCAAAATGTAGAGACATTATTAAATACAGTTGATGATTGGGTACGTTGTCGCCATCAATTATTATCTGTGATGGGAGTTAATCGGGAATTGTTGCTAACGGAACAATTACTCAATTGGGAAAGGCAATTTTGCCCTGCACAGTAACTTAGTTAGATACGAGTATATTATGTTTTTAGTTGATTCGCATTGTCATCTCGATTGCCTTGATTATGAAACGCTGCACCAAAGTGTAGATGATGTTGTGGCGAAAGCGGCCGAGCGGGATGTGAAATATATGCTGGCGGTGGCAACAACGTTGCCTGGTTTCCGGCAAATGAAAGAATTAATTGGTCAACGGGAAAACGTAGCGTATTCCTGTGGCATCCATCCATTGAATTTGGATGAAGGTTACGATTTCGAAGAGCTTGCCCGACTGGCTACGGATGAAAAAGTTGTCGCAATGGGGGAAACTGGCCTGGATTATTATTATCAGCAAGAAAATGCTGAACTCCAGAGAACTTCATTCCGTGAACATATTCGTATTGGCCGTGAATTAAATAAGCCAGTGATTGTGCATACCCGTGAAGCAAAAGACGATACATTGATGGTTTTGCGGGAAGAAAGAGTACAAGATTGTGGTGGCGTGCTGCACTGTTTCACGGAGGATAAAGAAACGGCAAGGGCTTTGCTGGATTTGGGTTTTTATATCTCTTTTTCTGGTATTGTTACCTTCCGTAATGCCGAGCAAATCCGTGAGGCGGCAAGATTTGTGCCACTCGATCGCATTCTGGTAGAAACTGATTCACCTTATCTGGCACCGGTTCCCCATCGAGGCAAACAAAACCAGCCAGCTTTTGTACGTGATGTTGCTGAATACATGGCAGTATTGAAAGGTGTCAGTATTGAAGAATTGGCGGCGGTGACGACCAGAAATTTTTGTGAACTGTTTCATATCAGTATTAAAGAAAACTAAGTTAGTCATGTCACACGGTGTTTTTAGGCCTCACAACAAACAGGAGAAGTAAAATGGCAGAAGAAACTATTTTTAGTAAAATCATCCGTCGAGAAATTCCTTCTGATATTATTTATCAGGACGATTTGGTGACTGCATTCCGTGATATTTCCCCTCAGGCGCCAACCCACGTTTTGATCATACCTAATGTACTGATCCCAACGATTAATGATGTTACTGCTGATCATGAGCTTACGTTGGGACGTCTGTTTACCGTCGCTGCAAAAATAGCAAAAGAGGAAGGCATTGCAGAAGATGGCTATCGCTTGATCATGAACTGTAATCGCCATTCTGGGCAGGAAGTTTTCCATATCCACATGCATTTAGTGGGTGGTCGTCCATTGGGACCGCTATTAGCAAAATAACTTAATTGATAAATATCGGTATAAAGTAGTGATGTAACTGGAGTAGATTAATGAAAAGAATTCTCTTTGTTATGCTATCAGCAATGTTGCTGGCGAGTTGTGTTGCCCCAGAAACACAGCAGCCTGCTCCTGTTACACCGGTGGAGCCAAAGAAAAAACCGGAGCCGTCGGTAGGGCCATCAGAAAAAGTGCCCCAGCCGCCTAAAATTCAATCTATTAATTGGGATAGTGTTGTTCAGCCGTTAGTTGATCAGATGATGAATGCTAATGGTGTGGAAACGGGAAAATTACTGCTTGTTGATTCTGTCAAAAACAACACTAATGGTTCATTGCGAACCCTGAAAGCTACTGATGTGCTCACAAATGTAATCAGTACTAAACAAGTTTTTCAGGTTGTACCGAAATCCCAAATCCATTTAGCCAGACAGGCGCTGGGGTTATCATCGGAAGATAGCCTGGGGTTGCGCAGTAAGTCTATTGGATTAGCACGTTATTTAAACGCCGATTATGTTCTCTATTCTGTTGTCTCCAATAATCAGGGTCAGCGTGCGCTGGAGATGCAGTTAATGCTGGTTAAAACTGGCGAAATACTTTGGTCAGGTCGTGGTGACGTTAACTAACGGTAATGTTTTAACTAACGACGATGCCTTGCTCAGGGTACTGAATCAGTTATGGCCTGATATTTCCGCAGACTCTTGGGAAATTAGGCCATTAACGGGTTTGACACAGGGAAGTTACTATATTGCCAATACAAATGAAGTGCGTGAGATGGTTGGACGCGTACAAACACCACAGAGTGAAATGCTCGGCGTCGATCGTCAACGAGAAAATCAGATTTTGCGGCGATTATCTTCCACTGGTATCGCGCCTAAAGTAGTGGCTATGCACGGAACCTGGCTGTTACTTGAGTGGTTCACTGGGACAAAAATAAAACCTGGCACATTGAGTCAGCCAGCTTTACAGCAATCATTGGCTCAAACACTTGCTATTCTTCATAGCCACTCTCCACTGGGCTATCCCCTTCAATTAAAAAAACAAATTGCATTCCAGTGGCAGCAAATTGACAGAAGACGCTTATCTCCTCGCTGGTTACGCCTGCACAAATTTTTTATGGCAACCCGATTACCCACCGCATTAAAGATGGCTCCGGCTCATATGGATGTTCACCCCGATAATCTATTAATGACTGAAGAGGGGTTAAAATTGATTGATTGGGAGTATGCTGCGGATGTCGATATTGGCTTTTCATTGGCTGTGCTATTCAAAGGAAATCAATGGGATGAGGTGCAGCAAAAATTTTTTTTAGATTATTATTGTACCCAGGCATCAGGATATTCAGATATCCAATTATTGCAGCAACAAATTAAGCGATGGAAGCCGTGGGTTATTTATATGATGTTAATGTGGTATGAAGTGCGCTGGCAGCAGACGAGAGAACAACAATTTTTATCGCTGGCGCATCCCTTACGTCAGGCTTTTAAATTGTCGTAATGAATCTAATAACCAATATAAAGAGAAGTGAGGAATGCTATGGGGCCAGTAATGTTAGATGTTGTTGGCTATGAATTGGATAACGAAGAGCGCGAAATTCTACAGCACCCATTAGTGGGTGGTTTAATTTTATTTACCCGCAACTTCCACGATACAGAGCAATTACGTGAACTGGTTCGCCAAATTCGCGTAGCTTCCCGCCACCGTCTGGTGGTGGCCGTTGATCAGGAAGGTGGACGTGTTCAGCGTTTTCATGAGGGATTTACGCGTTTACCTGCGGCACAATCTTTTGCTTGTGTACATGACATGCTTATGGGGGCACATCTGGCCAAAGAGTCTGGCTGGTTAATGGCATCAGAAATGATCGCAATGGATATTGATATCAGCTTTGCGCCAGTATTGGATTTGGGACATAAATGTACAGCAATTGGTGAACGTTCATTCCACGAAGAGCTTGAGCCTGCGATGGTAATGGCAGAAAAATTTATCCAAGGAATGCATTCTGCGGGTATGAAATCGACAGGGAAACATTTTCCAGGACATGGCGCCGTGACGGCAGATTCTCATAAAGAAACACCAAGGGATAACCGTCCCATGGATGCCATTAGTTGTCATGATATGGTGATTTTCCGCGATTTTATCCAACGTAATCTGCTGGATGCAATTATGCCCGCTCACGTTATTTATCCTCAGATAGATCATCGCCCTGCAAGTGGTTCACCCTATTGGTTGAAATCCATACTCCGCGAGCAATTAGGATTTAAAGGCGTTATTTTTTCCGATGATTTGTCGATGGAAGGCGCAGCAGTGATGGGCAGTTATGCTGAACGAGCTAAAGCATCATTAGATGCCGGTTGTGACATGATTTTAGTGTGCAACAATCGAGAAGGCGCACTCAGTGTGCTGGATAACCTCCCGATAATTGAATCACCTAAAGTTAAGCAGTTATATCATCAAGGTAAACAACTTAGTTTGGAAGAATTACAGAAATCTGAACGTTGGCAAAAGTCTAACCAGGCGTTACAGGGTTTGTGTGAACAATTTTTGTGATTGATGTCTAATTAATCAAAAGAATTTGGTTGTGATTATTTTTGGTATGACCAACTTACCTGCCATGTTATTCTGGAGATATTTTCAATATGAAATTTGTTTAGCTTGAAGTTATCTAAGGACGTTAATCAAGGTTTTTTTACTTAAATAAACGAACTTAGCGCCTTACATAACATTATGTTGTATTTTCAGTGGGGTATTCATGACAACGCCAAAGACAAGAATTGTCATCATTGGTGGGGGCGCTGGTGGTTTAGAGCTGGCAACGCGTTTGGGACACAAATTAGGGCGTAAGAAAAAAGCCGAAATTACTTTGGTAGATCGCAATAATAGCCATTTATGGAAACCACTATTGCATGAAGTGGCAACAGGGTCTCTTGATGATGGTGTTGATGCATTGAGTTATTTGGCTCATGCAAGTAACCATTATTTCAATTTCCAACTAGGTACACTCACAACTATCAATCGTGAAGGGAAGACAATTACTCTGGCAGGGATAAGTGATGAAGCTGGTGATTTGTTGGTACCAGAGCGTGAACTAGCTTACGATATTCTTGTCATGGCATTAGGCAGCCAATCTAACGATTTTGGTACGGCTGGTGTGAAGGAAAATTGTATTTTCCTTGATAACCCACAACAGGCACATCGTTTCCACAATGAAATGCTGAACCTGTTCTTAAAATATTCAGCAAATCACTGTGCAGAAGAAAAAGTAAATATCGCGATTGTTGGTGGTGGTGCGACTGGCGTAGAGCTTTCTGCGGAACTCTACAATGCGGTTAAGCAACTTAACAGCTATGGTTTTGAAAGCCTGAATTCAGAAGCCCTTAACGTGACTTTGGTTGAGGCGGGGGAGCGTATCCTGCCTGCATTGCCGACTCGCATATCCAGTGCAGCCCATCAAGAGTTGACTAAGCTGGGTGTTAAGGTATTAACCAAAACAATGGTAACCAGCGCTGATGAGCATGGTTTGAATACAAAAGAGGGTGAGCAGATCAAAGCTTCCTTGATGGTTTGGGCTGCGGGAATTAAAGCGCCTGACTTTATGAAGGACATTGGTGGATTGGAGACAAACCGCGTCAACCAGTTGGTTGTGAAGCCGACTTTGCAAACGACATTGGATGATCGTATTTTTGCCATTGGGGATTGTGCATCATGTCCGAAAAAAGAGGGCGGTTTTGTTCCTCCTCGCGCCCAGTCTGCTCATCAGATGGCAAGTCGTTGCTATGACAATATCTTGGCATTGTTGAATGATAAACCATTGAAAGAGTATGTTTACAAAGATCATGGTTCATTGGTTTCATTATCCAAGTTCAGTACTGTTGGTAGTCTGATGGGGAACTTGATGCGTGGTTCAATGATGGTTGAAGGCCGTATTGCTCGTATAGTTTATATCTCTTTGTATCGTATGCATCAGGTAGCTCTGCATGGATATATTAAAACAGGTTTGATGATGTTGGTTGGCGGGATTAACCGCGTTATTCGTCCACGCCTGAAGTTACATTAATTAGTCAAAAAATGGCTCATCTTGAAGTAATTTATTAAGATGAGTCATTTACTTATTTATATTATTTATTATTATACATATCATAATTATTCTTCCCTAAATTCATCTTGATTGTTTAATATAATGAATAAAACTGTATTTTAACCAAAATTCTGGTTTCATTTTAATTAATCCATTATTGTTATATGTAATAACCTTTTAAAATAATAGTCTGTAATTATAATGATATGTTATACAAGATACGTTTAATTGACTTAGTGATGCATGCCATACCTAATGGATTATAAAATAATTTATCAGGAAATTTAATTAATCGTCATAATAAAGCCTGTTTTAGGTAGGTTATCCTGGTATCATAAATTTGTTCAGTCTGTAGGATTATGACGTCAGGAGATATATTTTTTATTTTTTGTGTTGTATGTGATTTTTATATGGTAGTTTTTGTTTTGAAAAATCTTCATGTGATATGAATAGAGTGAATATTACATAAATATTCATGTACTAACTCTTAATGAAATAGGTATAGAGGTTGTTTTTTTCGTAAAGTCAATGCTGAAATTATTCACAAGAATAGATGACTACATGGATAAGCACTTAATGATTTTGCTGATTTAATGGAATGGGATTTTTCTCAATAATGAACTTAGCGCACTTTTAGCTTACTTAAAATAGTTGCGAAATATTCTTTCAATAAAATTGTGTGGAAAACTATTAATATATCAAGGTGCTATGTGGTTAAGCTAACGATAAAACAGTATATAATTAGTTCTATAATAATTATTATCACTATTGCCATCATGGGTACATCCGCAACGTTTTATTTTGAATCCCCGCCTCCCAGCGTTGCGCATGTATTATCTGCGGAACCTATCAGATCAACAGTTGTTTTTCGACAATCTTATTGCCATATTGCAGCATTTCCCATTCCTGATACAGTAAAAGATATTACGCATAAGCATTTGATTAAATATGAATATCGTATTTTGACTATTATTAACCACTTGAAAATTCATAGGGAATATCCAGCTTTAATCCATTCGGTATTAAAAAACTGCATAGAGTTTCGTTTTAAAAAACCACGTGTCGTTGCCTATGACGTTAATTATGTCATTGGTGAGCAACCAGGAAAAGTCAGGATAGCGTACAAACCTGATGACACTATCCCTTTAAATGAGAAAGGACAATTGATCCTAAAATCATATTCACAACAATAAGTTTCTCTAACTATTTAGTAGAGGGTTGAAGGTGATTGCACTGTTTCGTTTGTCGTTTGTATAAAGTTGTATATTGACGAACTGGGCAAAACAGAGCAATCACGGTATTGCTTTTTTATCACTTAAGTGACTCGGTTAGGCATCACTCTTGTGCAGATCGAAATTTTCTAATAATTGCTGGATAAACGATAAACGAGTAGCCCGCTCAGTTAATTCAGTAATAAATTTCAATTTATAGGAGCCATCCAATCGGTAAACATTGGGCTGCGTTTGCAACAGACCAATGAGATAATTTGGTTCAACTTTATTACGACTACCAAATTCAATGAAACCACCTTTTTCATGTGCTTCAATGCGTTTGATACCGAGTTGTTGGGCGATCAGGCGAATAGAAGCAGATTGTAGCAGTTGGCGTCCGGAATCAGGTAGAATACCAAATCGGTCAATAAGTTCGACTTTCAATTCATCCAATTCGAGATTATTCCGTGCGCTGGCAATGCGTTTATAGAAAGATAAGCGTATGTTGACATCTGGGATATAGTCATCAGGTAATAGCACAGGCATACGCAATTCTATCTCAGTCTGGTTGTTGGTGAGATCTTCAAGCGAAGGCTCCCGCCCATTTTTAAGGGCATCAACGGCGCTTTCCAATAATTCCATATAGAGAGTAAAACCGATGCTGGTCATCTGCCCACTTTGATCTTCACCCAATAATTCGCCAGCTCCCCTAATTTCCAAATCGTGGGTAGCTAATGCAAAACCAGCACCCAAATCTTCGAGAGATGCAATAGCCTCAAGCCGTTTTTGCGCATCACTGGTCATGGCTTTTGGATGGGGTGTCAACAGATAAGCATAGGCTTGATGATGGGAGCGCCCGACACGCCCACGTAATTGGTGTAATTGGGCTAAACCAAAATGATCGGCACGTTCGATGATGATGGTATTGGCATTGGGAATATCGATACCCGTTTCGATAATAGTGGTACACACCAAAACATTAAAACGTTGGCGATGGAAATCCGTCATCACGCGTTCCAAATCACGTTCACGCATTTGCCCATGCCCCACAACAATTCTGGCTTCGGGAACCAACTCTTCCAGTCGGGCTTTTGCTTTTTCAATGTTCTCAACATCGTTATATAGATAGTAAACCTGCCCGCCGCGCAAAATCTCACGCAGGATAGATTCACGCACCACGAGGCTATCATATTCGCGTACAAACGTTTTCACGGCCAGACGACGGGCAGGGGGCGTGGCGATAATGGAGAGATCGCGTATGCCACTCATGGCCATATTGAGTGTGCGAGGGATCGGGGTTGCGGTCAGAGTCAGAACATCAACATCTGCCCGAATGGCTTTGATACGCTCTTTATGGCGCACCCCGAAGCGATGCTCCTCATCAACGATCAACAAACCGAGATCTTTCCAGCGCACATCACTTTGCAGGAGTTTATGAGTACCAATAATGATATCCACTTTGCCTTCTGCTGCCATTTCAATGACTTTTTGTTGTTCTTTGGCACTACGAAAGCGTGACATAACTTCAATGTGCACAGGCCAGTTTGCAAAGCGGTCGCGGAAATTATCATAATGTTGCTGTGCTAATAAGGTAGTTGGCACAAGGACTGCAACTTGCTTAGTGTTGAGGACGGACAGGAATGCGGCACGCATAGCGACTTCTGTTTTCCCAAACCCGACATCGCCACATACCAGCCTGTCCATAGCAATAGGTTTACACATATCATCAAGTACAGCATTGATAGTCTGTTCTTGATCAGGCGTTGTATCGAATGGAAAATTTTGGCAGAACAGTTGGTATTGTTCGCGATCGTTCGTGAAAGCAAAGCCTGGCTTAACAGCACGTTGTGCGTAAACGTCTAATAATTCAGCAGCAACATCACGCACCTTTTCAGCCGCTTTCTGGCGTGCTTTGTTCCATGCCTCGCCTCCCAATTTATGCAAAGGTGCGCTCTCCTCAGCACCACCCGCATAGCGGCTGATAAGATGAAGAGAAGAAACAGGCACATACAATTTGTCTTCACCGGCGTAAGTCAGGATCAGGTATTCTGCCTTAATACCACCCGCTTCTAACGTTATTAGCCCCTGATAACGCCCAACGCCATGTTCAAGGTGAACAACCGGTTGCCCATGCCGTAATTCAGCCAGATTACGGATCAATGTCTCGGTATTGATAGTGCGCCGATTATCTTGACGACGACGGCTGACACGTTCGCCAAGCATGTCACTTTCACAAATCAGAGCGAGATCGTTGTCTGCATCAACAAAGCCATGCTCTGCGGCTCCAACCATCAAATAATGGCCAGAATGATTGGCATCAGCTAGCTGGTTTATGTTTTTCGGTTTAACTTTGATGCGGGATAATAACTCTTGTATCGATTCGCGGCGCCCTTCACTTTCCACTGAAAACACTATCTTGCCGCTGAATTGCTCTATGAAACGGCATAATTTATCCAATGGTTCTTTTTGCTGTGCAGAGACCGATAAATCAGGCAGAGGATGATAAGCTAAATTGGTATTCCTTGCTTTTTGGGGAAGGGATCCATGATCAACTTCAATACGAGGCCAATTTTTCAATTCTGAGAAGAGGTTATTAACAGGCAACCAGAGCTGTTCAGGCGCGAGTAACGGGCGCATGGGGTCAACTTTGCGGCTTTCAAAGCGTAGTTTCGTATCTTGCCAGAAACGCTCCGCTGCATTGACCAAATTCTGGGTAATCAACAAGGTATTTTCAGGCAGATATTCAAAAATGGCAGACAAGGGCTGTGCAAAGAACAACGGTTGCCAATATTCAATACCAGCCGGCAGCATTTTTTTGCTGACTTGCTGATAAATATGTTCAGCATCACGACGGACTTCGAACTGTTCGCGCCATTGGCTGCGAAACAGCTCAATGGCTTCTTGGTCGGTTGGGAATTCATGAGCTGGCAATAAATTAATTTTTTCTACTTCGATCAACGTTCGTTGGGTATCTACATCAAAAGTGCGTAGACTGTCTATCTCATCATCAAAAAAATCAATGCGATAGGGATATTCACTGCCCATAGGGAAGAGATCAAACAAGGCGCCACGTGTCGCAAATTCACCATGTTCAAGTACCTGTTCAACACTGCGATAACCAGCTTGTTCCAATTCTGCCCGCAGTTTATTACGTGAAAGGCGTTGCCCCTTATGCATGACCAAAGCATGTCCTTTGAGATAGTCGTGTGGGCAGACACGTTGCATTAAGGTATTGACGGGAAGGATTAATGCACCTTTCGTCATAAATGGTAAGTGATAAAGCGTGGACAAGCGGTTGGAGATGATTTCTTGGTGAGGAGAAAAACTATCGTAAGGCAAGGTTTCCCAATCTGACATGGTATTTATTGGTACGTCGGTGAATTGTTGAATTTCATCGCGCAATCGTAGGGCATTCTGCATATCTTTTGTCACCAGCAGTATTGGCCCTGCGTGACGTTCAATAATGTTTGCACACTCAACGGCACAGGCTGCGCCAGTTAAGTGGCCTAAGTAGCGGATATCACCGCGGCGTTCAGGAAGTTGATAACGGTATTTTACTGACATAAGCGTTTGATATGTGTTCTCTAAGATTCAGTCCATTCCCAACACATTTTTGCCCCAATAGCCTTACAATAAATACGCGGGTAGGTTGAGAGAAAGTAAAAAAAACCACATAACCGGGATATGGGTGGTTCCATAAAGTATTGCTACCCTTTATTATCCTCGAACACTTTGCTTTGGCAACAGGGGCGTAACAGATTTCATGTTTCAGTCTGTCTCATTATTTATAGGATTGCGCTATATGCGCGGGCGGGCGGTCGACAAATTTGGCCGTTTTGTTTCATGGTTGTCAGCGATTGGCATTACGCTGGGCGTGGCGGCATTGATTACGGTATTGTCAGTCATGAACGGTTTTGAACGTTCATTAGAAAGTAGCATCTTGGGCTTTATGCCGCAGGCTGTCATTACATCGGAAAACGGCTCTATCAACCCCGTTGAACACCCAAGCCGTCAGCTTGCAGGGTTAAAAGGCGTGAGCCGTATGACTCCTATTGTGCAAGGGGATGTAGTGCTACAGAGTCACCACAATGTTGGGGTTGGTGTTATGTTGGGTATTAACCGTGACGAATATGCGCCATTGGCGGAACATCTTGTCAATGTTGATCGCAACCAGCTACAACCCGGACGTTATTTTGTCATTCTGGGCGAAAAATTGGCGGCCAAATTAGGGGTAAAACGTGGTGATCAAATCCGTATTATCGTGCCGAGTGCCAGCCAGTTAACACCAATGGGCAGAATTCCCAGTCAACGTTTATTCACTGTAGCGGGTACATTTTTCGCCAATAGTGAAGCGGATAGTACAGAAATTTTGGTCAATCAACAGGATGCAGCCAGATTGTTGCGCTATCCCGTTGGTAATATTACGGGCTGGCGCTTGTTTCTTAATGAGCCATTATCAGTAGATGAGTTGAGCCAGCAAACCTTGCCAAAAGGGCTGATATGGAAAGATTGGCGCGAACGCAAAGGGGAATTTTTTCAGGCAGTTCGTATGGAGAAAAACATGATGGGGTTATTGTTGAGCCTGATCATTGCCGTCGCTGCTTTTAATATTATTACCTCTCTCTCTTTGTTAGTGATGGAAAAACAGGGTGAAATCGCTATCTTGCAGACACAAGGGCTGACCCGCCGTCAGGTCATGGCTATTTTTATGATCCAGGGAGCGGGAGCAGGCATTATTGGCGCTGTATTGGGAACGGGATTAGGAATATTGCTTTCCAGTCAGTTAAATAACCTCATGCCAATTATCGGTTTGCTGGCTGAGGGCATGCAATTACCGGTTGCGATTGATACTACGCAAGTCATGTTGATCGCCATTAGTGCCATGCTGATCTCCTTAATATCGACGCTATACCCTTCCTGGCGCGCGGCTGCCACCCAACCTGCTGAGGCTTTACGTTATGAGTAATCACCCTTTATTACTGTGTCATCAACTGTGCAAAAAATATCAGGAAGGAAAAATTTCTACAGAAGTACTTAAGAATGTCACTTTTTCCATGCAACAGGGAGAAATTATGGCCATTGTCGGTAGTTCTGGCTCTGGTAAAAGTACGTTGTTGCACTTGCTTGGTGGCCTGGATTCACCGTCGTCTGGTGAAGTCCTTTTCAAAGGGCAATCACTCAACCAAATGTCCTCATCTGCACGGTCAGAATTACGTAACAGAGAAATTGGTTTTATTTATCAGTTTCACCATTTATTGCCTGATTTTACGGCATTGGAAAATGTTGCGATGCCACTCCTGATTGGTGGCCAGAAACGCCGTGCTCAACCAAAAGCATTGGATATGCTGGCGGCGGTTGGATTGGAAAATCGGGCGCATCATCGGCCATCTGAATTGTCGGGGGGAGAACGCCAACGTGTCGCAATAGCCCGCGCACTGGTCAATGAACCTTCATTGGTATTGGCGGATGAGCCAACGGGTAACCTTGACCAACGAAATGCAGACAGTGTGTTTCAGCTTTTACAAGAATTGAACCAACAGCAAGGCACAGCATTTCTTGTTGTCACTCATGATCTGAAATTAGCAAATCAACTGGCTCGTCAGGTAGAAATGCGTGATGGATATTTACAGGATGAATTAACCCTGACGGCGGGGGAGATGTAATGGTAAATCTGCCCCTTGCATTATTTACTGCATTACGATTTAGTCGTGGCCGACGTCGTTCAGGCATGGTTTCCCTGATCTCTGTCATTTCGACGCTGGGCATCATGCTGGGTGTCGCGGTGCTGATTATTGGTCTGAGTGCCATGAACGGTTTTGAACGGGAACTGAAAAATCGGATACTTTCCGTTGTTCCGCATGGGCAAATTTATGCTGTGGAGCAGCCTTTTCAGGATTGGCAAACTGCCCTTAAGCGGGTAAGACAGACACCAGGTATTGTAGGATCTTCTCCCTATATTGAGTTTACTGGCCTGATGGAGCGTGGTGAAAAACTGCATGCTATACAGGTACGTGGGGTCGATCTGGATACCGAGAGGGATGTGAGTACTCTGCCACAGTTTGTGCGTCATGGGGCATGGAAAACGTTCAGGGCAGGAAAAAATCAGGTGATTTTAGGGCAGGGTGTGGCTAATTCATTGCACGTGAAACAGGGGGATTGGGTGACTGTCATGATCCCCAATAACGATGCAAGCCTGAAACTTTTGCAGCCTAAACGTATCCGTTTACAAGTTGCGGGTATTTTCCAGTTGAGTGGCATGTTAGATCACAGCCTGGCTCTTGTTCCCTTACCTGATGCTCAGAACTATCTGGATTATGGTAGTGCAATCACAGGTATCGCCATTAAAGCAGATAATGTTTTTGCCGCAGAGCAGCGTGTTTGGGACGCAGGTAATGCGACAGGAAAATATGTGTATATCAGCACATGGATAAAAGATTACGGTTATATGTACAACGATATCCAGATGGTACGTAGCATTATGTACCTGGCTATGGTTCTGGTAATTGGTGTTGCTTGCTTTAATATTATTTCAACATTGATTATGGCCGTGAAGGATAAAAGCAGTGACATCGCTATCCTGCGTACATTGGGAGCCAAAGATAGCCATATCAGGGCAATTTTTTTATGGTATGGATTACTGACAGGCATGATAGGCAGCATAATTGGTGGTGTTGTTGGGGTTTTTATATCATTAAATTTGACGACTATCATTAAAGGGTTAGAAAAGCTGTTTGGGCACCAACTCCTTTCAGGAGATATCTATTTTATCGATTTTCTGCCGTCAGAATTGCATGTTATGGATGTGTGTTATGTTCTGTTAACGGCATTAGTATTAAGCTTGTTGGCTAGTTGGTATCCTGCTCGTCGGGCTAGTAAACTTGATCCAGCGCGAATTTTGAGTGGGCAATAGTATACGAGTATTAACGCGTATCTAAGCACGCTATCGTATAGCTATAGCGTTGAATCGGTAAGATGGATCGACTGAAAGAACGTATTTAGACACATTAAGGAAATAATTCATGCGGGTTCTGCATCGACACAGCAAATTTTACCGAATCAGGCGATTACGGCGTCAACGATCGCATAGACAAAACTTTTACAGGGATACCCGATTGGCAAATAAACTAGAAAGACCTTATGTGGTGGTACTGACGGGAGCAGGAATTTCTGCTGAGTCAGGTATCCAAACATTTCGCTCTTCCGATGGCCTGTGGGAAGAACATCGTGTTGAAGATGTTGCGACGCCGGAAGGTTTTCAGCGTGATCCTGATCTGGTTCAGGCATTTTATAATGCACGTCGAAAGCAGTTACAGCAACCGGATATCCAGCCTAATGCTGCACATTATGCTCTGGCCGAACTCGAACATGAGCTTGGCGACCATTTTTTATTGGTGACACAGAATATTGATGATTTACATGAACGTGCGGGAAGTCAGCGTGTTTTGCATATGCATGGTGAATTATTGAAAGCTCGGTGTTGTCAATCTGGACAAGTCGTTGAATGGACAACTGATCTAACAATGGAAGATCGTTGCCATTGTTGCCAGTTTCCGTCCCCATTGCGTCCTCATGTCGTGTGGTTTGGGGAAATGCCATTGGGGATGGAACAGATTTATTCTGCTTTAGCTGATGCCGATATCTTTATTGCTATCGGAACATCAGGCCATGTTTATCCGGCAGCAGGTTTCGTACATGAGGCTAAATTGTCTGGAGCACATACTGTTGAGTTGAATCTTGAACCTAGCCAGGTCGAAAATCTGTTTGATGAAAAACACTATGGTCACGCCAGTAAAATAGTTATGCAATATGTTCAATCCTTAACTCAGCAGATAAAGGTAAACAAAAGCTGATTTGACGCAATGCCTGCGCTATCCATCTTTTTCATAATTCATTACCTGAATTAGGGAGGAGAAGATGGATAGATTATTAGAGCGTTTTTTTAAATATATTGCATTTAATACCCAATCAAAATTATCCGCAAAAACCATTCCCAGTAGTAACGGTCAGTTAGATCTTGCTAAGGCATTATACGAAGAGCTGATCCAACTTGATTTTGCCGATGTCATTCTCAATGAACGCGGATGTGTTATGGCGACATTGCCATCCAATGTTGCAACTCCTGTTCCTGTCATTGGTTTTATTGCCCACCTCGATACCTCACCGGATTTTTCTGGTAAGCATGTTAATCCCCAGATTGTGGAAAACTATCGTGGCGGTGATATTGCGTTAGGGATGGGAGATGAAGTGCTGTCGCCAGTCATGTTTCCTGTATTACATAGTTTATTGGGAAAAACATTAATTACGACTGATGGGAAGACACTGTTGGGTGCTGATGATAAAGCTGGGATCGCTGAAATCATTACCGCAATGGTGCGTTTGAAACAGGGAAATATTCCACATGGTGACATTCGGATTGCGTTTACGCCAGATGAAGAAATTGGCAGGGGGGCGCACTATTTTGATGTAGAAGCTTTTGGTGCAGAGTGGGCCTATACCGTTGATGGGGGTGGAGTGGGGGAATTGGAATTTGAAAATTTCAATGCCGCATCCGTGGTCATCAAGATTATGGGTAATATGACTCATCCGGGCAGTGCCAAAGGCGTCATGGTTAACGCATTGACATTAGCCATGCGCATCCATCATGCCTTACCTGTTGAAGAAACACCTGAACAGACGGAAGGCTATGAAGGTTTTTATCATTTGTATAGCATGAAAGGGACTGTTGAGCGTGCCGAGATGCACTACATTATCCGGGATTTTGACAGGGCTAATTTTGAAAAGCGCAAAAAAAACCTTATTGCTATTGCGGAAAATGTTGGAGAAGGATTGCATCCAGACTGCTATATTGAGCTGGCGATTGAAGATGATTATTACAACATGCATAGCGAAGTACTTAAATATCCCCATGTTATTGCCATTGCTAAACAAGCAATACAGGATTGTAACATTGAGCCGATAATCCAGCCGATCCGTGGTGGGACTGATGGCGCAGAGTTATCTTATCGTGGCCTCCCTTGTCCAAATATCTTCACAGGTGGGTATAATTATCATAGCAAGCATGAATTTATTTCACTGGAAGATATGGAACAGGCAGTTAACGTAATTATGCGGATTGCTGAACTGACGGTAAGTCACGGGAGTCATGAGTAACTGTTAGCTCGAGTTGCGGCTAGTACACCTAAATAAACCTAACAGAGAACGATAAATACAATATATCTGTTAGGTTAATGGTCATAATAAACAATGCATTATTAACAAGTTATGACATAATAAATAATTTAATTCTCTCGATTATACTCTTCAACCTTCGTCAGCTCTTAGCAAGACTCACTTGCAAAGCGCTATCTTTTTGAAAATACGTCAAAATGTATGACAAAATCATTGGATATTATTTGAAATACTTATCACGATCAATAAATTGGGATCATAACCTGATTTTTCAGTAAAAAATAATACAAAAAACAAAAATCATAATAAATCGCCAATAAAAAAGCGAGTACATATACCATAAAATGATTATTTTAAAAGAAAATTATATTTTTAATGTATATATTGCATTTATGATTTTAATCTAAGATACTGTCAAAAAATAAACAAATAGGATTTTAAATTAAAAATTAGGGGTAAGGTAATTACGCATTGGGATGATAACATCAAAATAAAAATAAACCAATGTGATTGGAAATAAAAAATACAATTGACTGTGAAAAGTAACGTTATGATAAAGTAAACATCTATTCTATTTTGATGGGGGTATTATGAAGTTTGTTGTAGATAGTGATATTTTAAAAATCAAAACCACGTTGATAAGAAGGGAAATTAAAAAATGCCATCTAACAATCAAAAAATAACAGTAACAACAGATAATGGAACAGACTTATCTAAAAACCCAACATTAATTACTGATCAACATTTGAAATTAACAATTAATTTATCAGGAGGAGCGAAAGACTTTATAAGTACAGATACTATAACGCTGAATCCAACTGGTGATTGGATAACAGTTATTGGGGAAAGTCAAGTAGAAATTACGCCTAAACATGCTACTGCTGAGGTTTTTATTAAAGTTAATAAAGACAAAAAATTCTCCAATACCCCACAATCTTTTACGGTAAAAACATCAAATACAGGCTATAAACCTCAGAGTTTCAGTTATAAAGTCTCAGATATAAATTCGGATACTTTATCATTAACAACAGATAAATTTTATATCGAAACACCTTCTGGCGAAAACAAACCAGATCTAACAAATCCTAATAAAGTAAAAATAACAACGACTGTGAAAAACAGTTCAGGAGCAGCAATTCCAAATTTAAGTGTTAATATATCAGCAAATAGTCTAGATAGTTTATCAAAAGTTGCTTTAATGGATGCTAAAGGTCATCCATTACAAACTAAGACTAATAATTTTGAAAAACATCAACAAGTTACCTTAACCACTGATCCTCAGGGTAATTTGGAATTTTATGTATTTCCTCAACAAAGTCAGTCAGTTGCATTAGCTTTCTATAGTTCTATAGAAGGTTTATCTATTGAACGTAAATCTAAAAATCCTTTATTTATTTTAGACTTAGTAGGTGCTGAGTTTGAAGAACATCTGACAGCTCCTGATATAGGAGAATTATTAGGTGATGCCTTAAAGCCATTAGATAATGAAGAAAATTTTCATATAAAAATCCCTTCTTATGATGGTATAAAAACAACAGATTTTATCTTGTATCTTATTAATGATAACGTAGTGGGAAACTATATTGAAGTTTCGGATTTATCAAACTTAGATAATTATTCTTACAAATTGCCATTCTCAATATTACCCATATCAAAGGAGATTAAATTTAGTTATATTATTGCAAGAGAAAACTCAAATATTAGATATTCAGATGGTATTCTTTTTAAGTATGATGGTTATCAGTATGGTCCACCAGACTCCGATAAGAATAGAGTTTTTGATCTTCCTAAAATATATTCCAGCTATGGAATTAATCCAGAATTTATTTTAAACCCAGGATATGGAATTAATTTCACTACAATTAATCAATATAGATTTAATGGGGGAGATACCCTTTATGTGGAAATTGAAGCTGACTCAGCAGATAACCAGAAAGTAAATCCTGGAGATACTGTTGCGATTGAGGTATTCATTAAGTCATCAAATAGAGGTGATATATCCTATAATAAGACAATTCAATTACCTAAAGCAACTTCTCCTGCTACAACATCGAAAGGGCATATACCTATCCCTATTTCTATAACAGGAGATGTTGATTCAAGGATATCCGGCGGGAGCGCTGTTATTTATATTTTATATTATAAAGTGGATGTAGATAATGTTAAATACAGTCATAATTGGAAGGGATATATAGATACTGTCCTGCCAGGAGGAGGAATTAATTAACATTTAAATATAAATTATTCTTTTTAATTATAAATCAGGCCGTCACTCATTTTTAATAAATATAGATGGCTAATAAAATACTTCCAATAACTGAAAAAAGGGTAAATGCTGAAAGTTATGAGAAAATTCATATAAATGGGATGCATTTACATATTAAATATGACATATGAATATAAATTAAATCCACCCTCTTATCCACAAGCGTCAGGAGGTGTGATTGATATAGATGCTCAAAAAGCTGAAGGGGCTAGATACATAACAATGCTAATTCCAGGTTATGGTGATGAAAAATCTGGCGACAGAATTGTTGGTTACTTTACAGACAGTAAAGGTAATACTATACCTTCATTTCCTTATTCTGTTAATATTAATATTATCCCATCTAATTTCTTTGAAGTTGTATTTTCTATAGATGATTTTTCAACAAATGGAGAATATACAGGACATTATACTGTAACAAAACTATCGGGTAATACGGCACAATCTAAAATAGCAGCGGTAAATATTGAAACAGTGTTATCCAGTTTGCCTGATTATTTTCCTGCCGTTCCAGAAGCCACAGATAATCATGGGACACTATTAACAAAAAGCGATTATTATAGGTTGGATAATTTAAAGGTAATTGTACCAATCTATACCGGCATGGCTTTAGGACAAACTGTTCAAGTTTTATGGCAAGGTCGTAATAATATACCGCCTTACTCAACGCCATCACAAGAAATAAATGAAATTATGCCGATGATATTTCATATTCCCCGGATGGAATTTATTAATAGTATTGGTAGTACAGCAAAAATCCGGTTTAAAGTTGGCGGATTAAACCAAAATGCCTCTGTATACTCAGGAACTTTATCTCTAGATATTGCAGGGCAAAAACTTAATTTACCTCCCCCCAGACTTTTCTATCGAGGTGATGGAACTGTTCACGTAATCATTGAATATCCTAATATGACATCAGATCAATCAGTGGAAATACGTGCAGTTGGAAAAACAATGATACAAACTCCTTATAAACCCGTTGATGATGTACAACAAATGGGAGCACGGCTTTCAACTGATTGGGTAGAAGAAAATCGGGGACAAATTGTACTAGTTGATTATGCGGTAGGAAGCATGCACCCAGGAGTCGAGTATGATTTTTCTGAGGTATTAAGACAAGTTTTATAATAATCATTATACTTTAAATGAATTATAATATCTTAAATAAGATGTTGGTGCATGATAAAGAAAATGTATTGAGATTAATAGATGTTATTGTTTCTCTTTAGTATCTATATGCTTATGTACCAATATCTTTTTAAAACTCTGATAAATTTAATTATAATTAAAGAAATTATAGGTGAATATTATGGGAAGAGTAAAGTTAATTATTAAATTATTTCTGTATATGGCATTTTTTATACCTGTCGCTAATGCTAACTCAGATACAGGGTACGACGTTGCGCAAAAAATAACTCAAAGGTATTTTGACAATCAAATATATTGTGGGGATGATGGGCTTCCGGTATTTTTATGCTCAGGAGTATTAATAAGGGGAACTGTTGCGTCAGATAAATATCACTCATGGAATCCTAGCCCAACTTCTCAAAGAAAGGGAAGTGTTTCATTTTCTTATCTAAGATCTGATGTTAAAATCATTGAATTAGAAGTTAATCATCATAATGGTTATATTTTTTCTCCCTATCTTGAAAGTTTTGATAATACAGGTAACCCTAAAATTAATCCTGAAATCCTCTGTTATTTTCCTATCGATGGAGGCACCGATGCTAGAAATGATAAAGGATGTGGTTCTTATTCAGGGTATCTTAATAGTGGATCTTGTCAACAACAAAATATTACTACAGCAGAACAATGGGTTAATAATTACATAAATGTTAATCATTTTGATCGTAATGCTCAATGTGGTTTTGATGTGACTGGTGATAACAGTGCAGATATATTTATGCAGGCTATTAAAGTTAGCTCACTTATTGATTTGCCATTAAACAATGAATTACTTTTGGCTGTCTGGGACCAAGATATTCCTGAAAAATTACCTATAGAAGCTTTTTTTTATCAAAATGATGGATTACAAGATGCACAGTATGATCAAAAAGATTATTATCAATCTACCGGTATACTGCTACCTATCATAAAAATAACCTTCCCCAGAGATAAGAGTGAAGATGTTCGTTTTACTTATGACCAAGAAGATCAGATTAATATAAATTAATGGCAGATTCTACAGTATTAAAGATAGATATATTTAGCTTTTGTTGCACTAATGATGTGTTTCATTAGTGCAACAAACAATCAACATTACTTAACTACACAAAGTAGGTATCCTCCTCCTAAACTAACCGGATTTGTACTATGATCCAACGAGTTATAGATTAGATAATCATTATAATCATCCAAAACTAAAAAGAATGTAGTATGACTACCCGTAGGACTATTAATGTCATCACTCGTTATTAGCAAATTCCATATACTAATATCTGGAAATTCTGTCGATAACACTGTGGCGTCATTATTATTAAAAATGTCTGCTTTTAAGTTTGGTGTAACAAGGCCACTATCTTCACAGTTTTTCCTACCATTCCATTGTAAAACAATATTATTTGGATCTTGTTCGAAATATCTTTTAACTTTTGTCGTGTAAATATATAATTCTTTTATGCTACTGCTTTTGTTTGTTATTGTCGCAGACAATGTCGCGTTACCTGGCTTATAAAAAGATATTTCACCAGTATCTGCATCAATAGAGGTTATATCAGGGTTGGTTGAAGAAAAAATAACTGAGTGATTGTTTGATTTGGTGATTTTTTCCCCATTCGAATTTCTTAATACCCCACTTAAAGAACTAAAGGCATTAACAGGTGCAGGTGAATTAGAAAAGATTATATTTTTATTATCACTATTAACCGAGGAATTCTGGTTATTATATAGAAATATTTCTGCTTTTTTGGGAACAGGATTGAAAGTTCTTTTATCACTAGTTTTGCTTATTTTTTTATTGAGGGTCAACGTTATGCTAAAATCATCAATACCTACATCACTTTTTACCCTTGCAACTAAATTCCCTTGTGTATCAGTAACGTCTGAATCTTTAGTTACAGTCATATCTGCTATATTTTCTGGCACAGCCCATTCTACTGAATCAAACGTATAATTTGATACGTTACTATTTGTTTTCTTATTAGTAATTGTAGCTGTATAACTATATGTATCAGAATTATTAGCCATTAATGATCCTGTCGGAGATATGCTGATATTTATATCTAAATCCTGTATATCTGGTATAAAAGAAACCGCCTTGGCTTCCTTGGGTGTTTTTTGCCCTTCCACCGCCAGCGAAACGACGGCATCCTTAACAGCGTCGATACTGCCCAGTGTGGCAGTCAGTGTGCCGCCTTTTCCGGCAGTATTCCCTTTGGCTTTGAACTCAAGGTTTTTATTGCCCTTATTCTTATCGTCCAGGCTCCAGCGAATACTGGAAATTTCCTGGCCTTCGGGGACGGCCTTTCCATCCTGATCTACGATATAGGCCGTGTAGGTATAGGCATTTTCTCCATTGGCTATCAGCGGGCCTGGCTTATCAATTGCGATTTGGTTGACATAGAACCTTTTCGGATCAGCCACAAAAGAAACCGCCTTGGCTTCCTTGGGTGTTTTTTGCCCTTCCACCGCCAGCGAAACGACGGCATCCTTAACAGCGTCGATACTGCCCAGTGTGGCAGTCAGTGTGCCACCTTTTCCGGCAGTATTCCCTTTGGCTTTGAACTCAAGGTTTTTATTGCCCTTATTCTTATCGTCCAGGCTCCAGCGAATACTGGAAATTTCCTGGCCTTCGGGGACGGCCTTTCCATCCTGATCTACGATATAGGCCGTGTAGGTATAGGCATTTTCTCCATTGGCTATCAGCGGGCCTGGCTTATCAATTGCGATTTGGTTGACATAGAACCTTTTCGGATCAGCCACAAAAGAAACCGCCTTGGCTTCCTTGGGTGTTTTTTGCCCTTCCACCGCCAGCGAAACGACGGCATCCTTAACAGCGTCGATACTGCCCAGTGTGGCAGTCAGTGTGCCGCCTTTTCCGGCAGTATTCCCTTTGGCTTTGAACTCAAGGTTTTTATTGCCCTTATTCTTATCGTCCAGGCTCCAGCGAATACTGGAAATTTCCTGGCCTTCGGGGACGGCCTTCCCATCCTGATCTACGATATAGGCCGTGTAGGTATAGGCATTTTCTCCATTGGCTATCAGCGGGCCTGGCTTATCAATTGCGATTTGGTTGACATAGAACCTTTTCGGATCAGCCACAAAAGAAACCGCCTTGGCTTCCTTGGGTGTTTTTTGCCCTTCCACCGCCAGCGAAACGACGGCATCCTTAACAGCGTCGATACTGCCCAGTGTGGCAGTCAGTGTGCCGCCTTTTCCGGCAGTATTCCCTTTGGCTTTGAACTCAAGGTTTTTATTGCCCTTATTCTTATCGTCCAGGCTCCAGCGAATACTGGAAATTTCCTGGCCTTCGGGGACGGCCTTCCCATCCTGATCTACGATATAGGCCGTGTAGGTATAGGCATTTTCTCCATTGGCTATCAGCGGGCCTGGCTTATCAATTGCGATTTGGTTGACATAGAACCTTTTCGGATCAGCCACAAAAGAAACCGCCTTGGCTGAGGCTGATTCCTTATTTTCAATAGAAAGTGTTACCACGACATCAGTTAATTGAATTTTGCTGCTTAATGTTGCTTCTAATTTCCCTTGATTCGTCTTAACCGTACCGATTGGGCCATCGACAAAAATATCCTTCATTTCATTTCCCGCAGAATCTTTGCCAACCGCGTTCCACTTCACATGATTAATATCAACGTCCCCCACCGGTAAATTGTTACTGAACGTGATCTCTGCCGTATAAGTGAACTTTTGAACACCATCAGCAATCAGTGGTTTTTTAGGATCGGGCATCACATTAAGTGCGTTGCCTTTTATTTTATAGTCACTAAATGCCACCTTACCTATTTTCTGCCGTGGGGCACCATCCAGTTGTATGTAAACAACGACCTCTTGGTGTATTTTTTTACTGACTAAAATGTTGGGCATTAACTGCCCTTCTTTATTTGTTAATTCTCCTTTTTCATTCGTTTTAGCCGGCAAATCATTCCATTTGAAACTTAATCCAGATTCATCGCCTAAAGCGGGTTCCGTTGTCCAAGTTACTTTATCAATTTTGGCATTCTTGACAAACTTTCCAGCGGGTAAACCCTGATAAGTAATAATGGGATCGCTGAATGTATACCCATTTTCTTCATGACCTGTTGTTATCGGATATTCAGGTGGAATAATATTTACTTTTCCATCGATCAAAAAAGGAAAGACTTTTATAGGAACCTGAATAACTTTGGTTCCTCCTTGATTATAGGTGATTAATATATCCAACTTGTAATCGCTTTTATGTGTTTCCTGATAACTGGGAAGTGTAATAACAATGCTTTTTCCTGAATCAGAAGAGAGTTTCCCATGATTATCTGTAAATGCTTTATCTGTCACAATCCAGCGAACGTGTTTAATATTTGCATCAGGCTGTATAGGTGCATTAACGGGTATATCTTGCTGTCCATATCCAACAATAGGCTCTAACGCGATCAACATTTCTTGTTCTCTTTTTAAGTGATCTAAAATAATATGGTTATTTCTTTCCACTAGATCATAACGGCTACCTGCTAATGTCCGCATCGAAGCTATATTAACGGGTGACAATTGAGTACTAAAGGGAACCCCAAATTTATAATTTAAGTTTGCCAAAAACTGTGTTTCAGTATGGCCACTTTTCCCTTGTTTATAGTCCACACCCATGGTGAATAGTGGGATCGGAGTATAAGTCAGGCCTAATTTAGCCAAGCTGGGATTTTTCTGTTTGGTGTCATGGTTAAATAAAGTTACGTTATCACCAAAATATTGCTCATATGTCAGTTTCATTCCCAGATTAGGGTAAACAGGCAAGAAAAACTCTCCATTAATATCATAACCGTTGGCGGGGCGTTCATAATAATCTTGAAAGTTTTGTGATTCTTGCCAGTCAATTAAACGATAATAGGTATTAGCGGCAAGTTTGATATAGTCGCCCCAAATTTCTCCACCCAGCCCCAAACGTTGATTTTTTCCAGTAATGTCATGATCATAAAAAGTATTTAATCCATACATCCAATTCTGATAAAAATAGCGACCACCTACACCCAGGTTAACCGTATTTCTACTGTCTTTATTACGATAACCCAACTGGGAAAAAAGCAGCCAATCTGTTTTGTTATCAAAAATTGGCAGTAAGATATCGATTGAATTATTCTTCAGAGCCCATTTCCTGTCTAATCCAAAGTGAATTCTCACTGTCCCATACTGCGATAGCCATTTTTGAGCTTCGGAAAATACAGTGCTGTTAAATTTACCCAATGCATAGGATTTTGCCTGTTCTGCAAGATTTGAAGGTGATGATAAAACATTCCCAAATGTTTGGATATTACCAGCAAGGATATGTGATATATCAGCTTCGGTGGTGTTATGAGTTTGTTTTAAATGTGTATCCGGCTTCTCTGGATTTATATTATGCACTTCGGAAGCATTACTCATTGAGATAATCATAAATAACGTGTAAAAAACAATGATTTTTCTTACATATGAAAACATTTATAAATACCTCATAAGGATTCATACCAGTTAACTCAGCATCACTTATACCAATATATTGATTAATAATAGTTGTAACTGCTCAAATTTAAAAACATCTGTGCTCACATTAAATGATAATGAAATTTTAGTCCTGCTGTTTGTCTGTTATTCCGTATGAGTACATACTATCAGTATTCACCGTGAACTATTTCGATAAATTTTTTGGAAAAAGTCTCTACCAGAGGAAAACCGTGTGGCCAATGCGCCAAAGCCGGATACAAAACCTTAAACTGATGAAATCAATGAGCTGTATCGCCGTCCAGAATTCAGTCAGGTAGCACGTGAAGAATATCGCCTTAGTATCAGAAATGACTTAAGAATAGCAAAAATTAATTATTGTGCTAGTTCATTGTGCTGCTTTTTATTGATTAAATTTATGAAATTCCTGCTTCTGAATCCTTGGTCAGAAAAGGAAATTCATATATGTTCATTATCATTTCTGGATTAGCAAAGAGCTCAGGTATAAATGTGATTATTGCTGACAGGAATAAAGATGGTTATTTTAAATCCGAAGAAATGCACGATAAAGAGATAAAAATTTTTAGGGTACTGACTATGTATACCACAAAGGCTGCAAAAAAGGATTCATGGTAACTGGACAGAGAAATAGCTTTTCTGGGGTATTGCAGATAGGGTGGTATAGCTTTTAGCTTCCCCAGCAGAAAGAGTATTATTCGCTGGGGAAATGCATTATCTGGTATCGCGGCGAGTCTTTAAGTAACAATCCGCAGATTCAAAAAGAAATAAAGATACTTCATGCCAGTCAGTTAAGCTGACTGGCATAGAAAAAATGCCCCTTTATTCAAATTAATCATTAAAATACCAATAACCGCTATTAACCAAAGCTGTGAGCAGGCTGATGAATCGGACATCATCGATAGCATCACCCAGAAGTTCCGCATTGACTTTGTCATATTGGCACAGGGCATCAGTGGCATGGATATGAGGGGTATCCATCAGCTCCCCATTGACGAAACATTGATCGCCAATCCGCAGAACGCGCAGGCCACTCAATCGACTTAATTCTTCACCTTGTTTCAATAAATCATAAATCTCGTCGCTCTCATACGGGGGTTCTGGTGGTGCGAGATCTAATTCATGGCGCGATTGGGAGATGAATTCGCCAAACCAATTTTGGAAAGTTTCTGGTTGCTCTAACAATTCACGCATCATTGAACGCAGTGTGTCCAGCTCGTTTGCCTGGATCAGGGCTGGGTTATCACGGAATGTCAGTTCAGGATCGCTGTAGCGATGGCTTCCTAGCTCGTTTGCCAGAATATAATCTGCAAATCCACTGAATAATTCACGGGCATTAGGGGCACGGAACCCCACTGAATAGTTCAGTGAATCCTCAATAGCATAACCTTCATGTGGGAAACCTGGTGGAATATAGAGTATATCGCCCGGTAACATCTCTTCGTCAAGAATTGCTTCAAAGGGTTCAACCTGCAATAAATCAGGGTGAGGGCAATGTTGTTTCATGGGGATTTTTTCACCTACCCGCCAGCGTCTGCGCCCTTTTCCTTGAATGATAAAAACATCATATTGGTCAAGGTGTGGGCCAACACCACCGCCGGGTACTGAAAAAGAGATCATCAAGTCATCCATACGCCAGTCAGACAGTACACGGAATGGCTTCATAAGTGCAGAAGAGGGGAGATGCCAATGGTCAACAGCTTGTACAAGCAAAGACCACTCTTTTTCACCTAAATGGTCGTAGGTTTCAAAGGGACCGTGGGAAACTTCCCAGCGCCCATTTTTCTGACTGACCAAGCGGCTATCGATTTCATTTTCCATCGCCAGTCCCGCCAGCTCATCCGGGGAAAGGGGATCAACAAATTGATGGAAACCCTGTTTAATCAATAATGGCCGTTTTTGCCAATGGTTTTGCAAAAACGTTTGCCAGTCCAGATTTAGCTGATAATCCATGGTGACATCCTGAAGTGAGTGAAATGAGAAATGAATTTCGCGCTATTATAACGAATAGTCAATGGCGGTATTAGATTTGGTTGAAATATTTCGAGAGTGTGCTTGTAATCGCTGAATCAGTATTGTCATTATTATGGTGTGGCTGTATTGTGTTGGCTGCCAAATATTACGCTTACTCTGGCGCCACCAAGTGGACTATCATCAACACTGATATCACCTTCATATTGTTCGACAATTTCAGAAGCGATCGATAATCCAAGCCCCTGACCTGATCGCAATGTATCGGCTCGTAATCCACGCTGAAAAATCATATCACGCTTATCAGGGGGAACACCTAATCCATCATCATCGACAATAATAGTGACTGAATTTTCTCCCATCGTGGCGGTGATTTTGACCAGTTTCAGGCAATACTTACAGGCATTGTCCAGAATGTTGCCCATCACTTCCAGAAAGTCATTTTTTTCCCCCAACCATGTCACTTCTGGAGAGACATCTAGCATAATTTTGATGTCCTTATGTTGATATACCTTGGTCAGGGCACTGATTAGGCAATCTAACAAGATTGGGACAGAAGAAATCTGTCTTAGGAGTAGGCTATTGTCGCTGCGCATATTGGCTCTGTGTAGATAGTAACCAACTTGTTGTGATATCCGATCAATTTGTTCCAGCATAATGGGTTCAGCTTGTTCAATAGTCAGCTTTTGAGGGGGTAATAGAGAGCGCAGAGTCGATTGCAATACCGCTAAAGGTGTTTTCAAGCTATGCGTTAAATCCGAGAGTGTCGTGTGATATTTTGCATAGCGTTTACGTTCGCTGGATAGCAAGTTGTTTAAGTTTCTGACCAGTCCTTTTAACTCAGTAGGGGGATTTTTCTCGTCCAGTTCTTCCCTTTCGCCATTTTCTAGTGAACTGATCTGGGTAATTAAGGATTTTATTGGCCTGAGGCTCCAATCAGCGGCAAGCCAGATTAACGGAATGATTAGAAGTAAGTTAGCAATTAGCACATATCCAAACCACTCCCATACTTTTGCTGATTCCTGTACATCTTGTGGGATGGTATCAATGATAACAATGGTCATGGCAGGCAGTTTGTCAGTGGCCGGATAAACATTTACAGCAACTGAGTAGGTTAATAACACGTCCTTACTATTTTCTGCCTTTTTTGTATTATCTTGATTTGGCGTTGCTGTTGGATTATAGAAAAAATCCCCTTTTTCTTTAAAATACGCTTCTAGTGTGTATAAGCCATCTTTTTTCAGCCAATCAGGATCAATCATTCTCTCCAATTCAGGCACATTATTCTGGCGCCAGAGAATATTCCCGTCATTATCATAGATCAGTGTTAATGAGCGGTAATTCATGGAAAAATCTTTAGGAACAAGAATTTCTAGCTTGTTATTTTCCCATCTGGCTAAGGTGAAAAATAGATTACTTTGGCTACGGAGTATGGAATAGCTTGTTTTATCAAAACTGACTAAATATCCGGCGATAGCAACAATTCCATATGATAGCGTCAGTGCAAGAATAATAGCAGCCGTAGCCATGAGAAACCGCGTTCTCAGGGAAAAAGGCTTTTTAGAAAACTTAAGCATCATAAGATTTCACATCGAAACGATACCCTTGGCCACGCACAGTGACAATGACCTCTTCCGGCCATTCATTCAATATTTTTTTCCTCAAACGCCCCATTAATACATCAATTGTATGACTCTCACGTAATTCAGCGTCTGGGTACAGTTGGCGCATTAGCGTTTCTTTACTGACAACCTTGCCATTATTTCGCATTAAGGTTTCGATAATAATGTATTCAAAGGCGGTCAATTTAATATTGATATCATGGATAGAAAACTCTTTTCTCGAGAGATTGATTGAAAATGGTAATATTTCAACTAATTGTGATGCCAAACCACTATTGCGTCGCATTAATGCCTGTATGCGGGCATTAATTTCTTCCAGATGAAAGGGCTTGGTAACATAATCATCTGCACCTGCGTTCAGCACGTTGACTTTTTCTTGCCAGCTTTCGCGAGCGGTGAGGACAAGAATAGGTAAATTAATTTGCTCACTGCGCCAGCGCCGTAACATGCTAAGGCCATCTTCTCCCGGTAACCCTAAATCAACGATAGCAATATCAGGGTGACTCTCTTTAAGGTAATAATCCGCTTCTTTAGCATTCTCCGCAGCATCTACTTGATGTCCGATATCCCGTAATTGTACGGTTAAGTGATGGCGAAGTAGCGCGTTATCTTCAACGATCAATATCCGCATAAATGATTCCTTATGCTAATCAGTAATGTTTATCAAATAAATTTAAAATAGCTAAGTAATCAATTTCGTCAATAAATATTAAGTAAAATTATAGATATATAATTATGAGTATACTAAGTATAGTAACTATTTAGCTTTTGTCGGTATATTAATAATTAGACTATTTAAAAACAAATAGTTAGGTTGAAATGGTAAATAAATTTACAACCTATTTAACTTCTATATAACTTCATGTACTCGGTAACATTCAAGTTGCTACGAGGTGGCAGGGAGTTTGTTGAAACTACGTAGTGGGTGTGAAATTGCAGCGTATGGGCGGTTTCATCCCGCCCATTTATATGAGTAAACAGAAATTATTTTAACTGATCAACCAGCGAAGTCGCGTATCCAATGTAATTCGCGGGCGTCATGGACTTGAGGCGCTCTTTTTCCGTTTCAGGAAGTTCAAGGCCATCAATAAACGTTTTCATGCCTTCAGCATCAACACGTTTACCACGAGTCAGTTCTTTCAGTTTTTCATACGGTTTTTCAATTCCATAACGGCGCATAACAGTTTGGATAGGCTCTGCCAATACTTCCCAATTGTTATCCAGTTCACTCAGTAAGTTCGGTTCATTAACTTCCAGCTTATTCAACCCTTTCATCGTGGATTGATAAGCAATCAGTGCATATCCCAAGCCTACACCCAGATTACGCAATACTGTTGAATCTGTCAGGTCACGCTGCCAGCGAGAAATAGGCAGTTTGCTGGCAAGATGCCCCAGAACCGCATTTGCCAGACCCAGGTTTCCTTCTGAATTTTCGAAATCAATCGGATTGACTTTATGTGGCATAGTAGAAGAACCAATTTCTCCGGCAATGGTTTTTTGCTTGAAATGGTTCAAGGCGATGTAGCCCCAGATATCGCGATCAAAATCGATTAGGATGGTATTAAAGCGTGCCACACAATCAAACAGTTCAGCGATGTAATCATGGGGTTCAATCTGAGTGGTATACGGGTTCCACTGAATACCCAAAGAAGTCACAAATGATTCACTGAATTGGTGCCAGTCAACTTGTGGATAGGCTGACAAATGTGCATTGTAGTTACCGACCGCACCGTTGATTTTACCCAGAATTTCTACCTGCTCAAGCTGACGGAATTGGCGCTTCATACGATAGGCCACGTTAGCAAATTCTTTGCCGACAGTAGAAGGTGTGGCAGGTTGACCGTGGGTGCGTGATAGCAGTGGCAGATCGCGATAATCATGTGCCATGCGTGTCATGGTATCGATTATTTGGCGCCATTGAGGTAGCAGCACTTCTTCACGGGCTGTTTTAAGCATCAATGCATGCGATAAGTTATTAATATCTTCTGATGTGCAGGCAAAGTGAATAAATTCTGCAACTTGATGCAAAGCGGGGATATGCGCAACTTTTTCTTTCAGAAAATACTCAACAGCCTTAACATCATGGTTGGTTGTGCGTTCAATTTCTTTAATACGCAATGCATCCTGTTCATTGAAATTTACAATGATTTCATCAAGGTAAGCGTTTGCGTTGGCATCAAAAGCAGGAACTTCTTTGATTTCTGTTGTTGCGGCCAGTTTTTGCAGCCAACGTACTTCGACTTGCACACGGAATTTTAGTAAGCCGAACTCACTAAAAATAGTGCGTAGTGCGCTGACTTTATCGCCGTAACGGCCATCAATTGGAGAAACAGCGGTCAGTGAGGATAATTCCATTGGTAGCAACTCCCGGATTTTATTTAATAATTTAAGCTTAACAGCTTTGGTTTAACAGTTTTTAGCTAATAGTCTTTATCTAACAATTAGCGATGATCTCTTTTGCCTGTCGGATCAGGCGCTGACGCGAAAACATGATTTGCAGGCGGCCACCGCCAACTTGTCGCCATAAAACGGCACTGCGGATACCGGCCAGCAACACAGATCTGACTTTTGCCTGAATTAATGTATTACGTAATACGTCAGGTGAACCCGTCACCTGAATGCGTGGTCCCAGTGGGCTGATAACATCGACATAAATTCCAGCCAGGGCGTTGAGCATTCCCTCTGACATAGGCTCAAAATGGGCTTGCTGACGTTCTAATTGTTCAATGCGATTTGTCAATTGGTTGATGCCAGATTGATTTTTATTCAAACGGCGTTCCAGTACCATCAAACTCAGCATATAGCGGGTAAGATCAGCAGAAACGCCACTATGTGAACCATTGAACATTCCCAACATGGCATCAAGGCCAATACGCAGGTTGCAGGCGTTATTGCCAAAAACATCCAGCGTGGATGTTGGGTTCATGTTCAGGATGCTGTTTATCATGATCTCAAAAGCATCAGTATCACACTGGCCTTCATGGGCAAGTTTTTGTACCAGACGGCCTGACTGGCAGATACCTGCCAGAGCCAGTGTAATATCGTAATAATTTTTAGCCACAACTACTCCTGTATACGTTGTTCGATTACGCCACCACCGAGACAGATTTCACCTTGATAAAACACGGCAGATTGACCAGGGGTGACAGCGGCAACAGGGCTATCAAAACGAACCTCAATTTTATCTTCGCCCAGAGGGACGACAGTGCAGGGAATGTCATGCTGACGGTAACGTGTTTTAACTACACAGCGTATTTCTGCTTGCAGGGAGTGGCGATCAACCCAATGAAGTTGCTGGGCAATCAAACCGACAGACATCAAGCGAGGATGTTCATGGCCTTGGGCAACAATCAGTATGTTATTTTCGACATCTTTATCAACGACATACCAAGGTTCTTCACTGCCATTTTTCGTACCCCCAATTCTTAGTCCCTTGCGTTGGCCGAGCGTATGGTACATCAAGCCAGTATGTTGGCCGATAGTTTGTCCATCCACGGTTATAATTGGGCCAGGCTGGGCGGGTAAATAGCGCCCAAGGAAATCACGGAACTTACGCTCACCAATAAAGCAGATACCGGTTGAATCTTTTTTCTTTGCGGTAACCAGGCCAATTTCTTCGGCAATGCGGCGTACTTCGGGTTTTTCCAATTCTCCTACTGGAAACAGGCTCTTGGCAACTTGCTGGTGGCTTAAGGTATATAAGAAATAGCTTTGATCTTTGTTGTCATCCAGGCCACGGAGCAATTGGCTAGTGCCGTTCACATCCCGACGACGGACATAATGTCCGGTTGCGATATAGTCAGCACCTAAATCCTCTGCGGCAAATTCCAAAAATGCTTTGAATTTGATTTCTTTATTGCAAAGAATGTCCGGATTTGGTGTTCTGCCTGCTTTATATTCAGCAAGAAAATGTTCGAATACATTATCCCAATACTCGGCTGCAAAATTGATGGTATGCAATTCTATACCCAGTTTGTCACAAACGGCCTGGGCATCGGCAAGATCGGTGGCAGCCGAGCAATACTCTTCACTATCGTCTTCTTCCCAGTTTTTCATGAACAGGCCAGCTACCTGGTAGCCCTGCTGTTGCAGAAGGTAGGCGGAAACGGATGAATCAACACCGCCGGACATGCCGACAATGACTTTTTTCTGGCTGTTATCTGACATGGATAATATCTCACTGCGGAAAAAAACAAACGCAATACTTTAGCACGTTGGCAGCCAAGGTGCATCAAACGTCTTCATTTGAAGAACGGTGAACCATAATAATCCAGTATCGATAGTGGATAAGTTTTGTGCTCTAAATAGCAGAGAAGACTTTCAGTAACCAGAGGGGAACGTAACTGTGAACTATTAAGGATTTCTTCTGCACTTAACCAGTGGCAGCAATGGATATCATTATCTTGTGGATTGGTGCTCAGAATTTTTTCCATTTCAACCAAGAATAAAAAACGGATAAATGGCGTTCCATCCGGTGCAACCCATTGGTGCAGTTTTAAAAATGCTTGCGGTTGCGCACGAATTCCGGTTTCTTCCCATAATTCCCGTTCAGCAGCCTCCAGTAATGTTTCATCAGCTTCAAGATGGCCTGCGGGTTGATTCCACAGAGGTTTGCCGTTGATCAACTCTTCAACAACCAAAAACTTATTTTCTGCATGAACAAGGCAGGCAACTGTAACATGTGGACTAAACAAGGTTAATTTCTCTCCATTCTCCAGGGGATAGTGAGTCTAATTGCGTCAAACCCATACTAAAACGGATTAGGCGCAGTGTAGGATAACCCACATGGGCGGTCATTCTACGTACCTGTCGGTTACGTCCTTCATATAACGTAATTTTAAGCCAACTGACCGGAATGTTTTTTCGTTCACGGATAGGAGGTGTTCTCTCCCAGAGCCATTCCGGCTCTTCCACTAATTCAGCTCCAGCGGGCAAAGTCGGGCCATCTTTCAATAAAACGCCGCTATGAAGTTTATTCAGCGCAGTTTCATCAGGAATGCCCTCGACCTGAACATAATAAACTTTAGCGGTTTTTTTATCGGGTTGAGTCAATTTGGCCTGCAATTTTCCATCATTGGTCAACACCAGCAAGCCTTCACTATCACGATCCAGACGACCGGCGGCATAAACATCAGTAAACGGGATAAAATCTTTTAACGTTGTCCTTCCCATTTCATCGGTAAATTGGGGTAAGACATCATAAGGTTTGTTAAAAATCAAAACACGACGAGGACCGATTGTTTTTTTTAGGGTTCTGTTATTTTTTCTTTGGCTGAATCGGTTAAGTTGGCGTTTTTTAAAAGAGATATTTGTCATGATAAGCCATCGTTAAAAATTAGGGTGCGTATTATACCTTAAATCTGCGACCGTTGGCGTTTGCAGAATATTCAAGTAGTATTGACACGTCCCTTACAAAAAATTAACAAGGCATTGCGCTTATTTGAAAGGAGAGGTTAATGGAAAGCAAAGTAGTTGTTCCGGCGGAAGGTAAAAAAATTACTATTGATGCCAAAGGTAAATTAAGTGTTCCGAATAACCCTATTATCCCTTATATCGAAGGGGATGGCATTGGTGTTGATGTTACGCCGGTCATGCTAAAAGTTGTTGATGCTGCGGTTCAGCAAGCGTATAGCGGTGAGCGCAAAATTTCCTGGATGGAAATCTACACAGGTGAAAAATCCACGCATGTCTATGGTAAAGATGTTTGGTTGCCAGATGAAACGCTGGATTTGATCCGTGAATACCGTGTTGCTATCAAAGGCCCTCTGACAACACCAGTAGGTGGTGGTATTCGTTCGCTGAACGTCGCACTGCGTCAGCAATTGGATCTGTATGTCTGCCTGCGTCCGGTTCGTTACTATCAAGGCACGCCAAGCCCTGTTAAGCAGCCTGAACTGACCGATATGGTTATTTTCCGTGAAAACGCTGAAGACATTTATGCGGGTATTGAGTGGAAAGCGGGTTCAGCGGAAGCGGACAAAGTAATTAAATTCCTGCAAGATGAAATGGGTGTTAGTAAGATCCGTTTCCCTCAACAATGTGGTATCGGTGTAAAACCCTGTTCAGAAGAAGGTACTAAACGTTTAGTACGTGCCGCGATTGAATATGCCATTGATAATGACCGTGAATCAGTCACTCTGGTTCATAAAGGCAATATCATGAAATTCACCGAAGGTGCGTTCAAAGATTGGGGTTATGAACTGGCTCGCACTGAGTTCGGCGGAGAACTGTTGGATGGTGGTCCGTGGGTTAAGATCAAGAATCCTAAAAATGGCAAAGATATCATCATTAAGGATGTCATTGCAGATGCTTTCTTGCAACAGATCCTGCTGCGTCCGGCAGAGTATGATGTTATTGCTTGTATGAACCTGAATGGTGACTACATTTCTGATGCCCTGGCTGCACAGGTAGGCGGCATCGGTATTGCTCCAGGCGCAAACATTGGCGATGAATGCGCGCTGTTCGAAGCAACACACGGTACTGCACCTAAATATGCGGGTCAGGATAAAGTCAATCCTGGCTCAGTGATCCTTTCCGCTGAAATGATGTTACGCCACATGGGATGGTTCGAAGCCGCAGACCTAATTGTTAAGGGAATGGAAGGCGCTATTGCTGCCAAGACTGTGACTTACGATTTTGAACGCCTGATGGATGGCGCTAAGCTGCTGAAATGTAGCGAATTCGGTGATGCCATTATCTCTCATATGTAACAGTCACTGATTGAAACAGATAACGGGGACTTAATGGTTCCCGTTGTTTTATTATAACGTGAGTAACGGTTATCAAAAAGTTATCAAAACAATTTATCAAAACTCAGGTATTTTAGATCACAATTTTTATCCAATCTTTACCGCGGTCATCGTGATATTTATCGGTCTGTTGTTGTGTTTTGTGCCCTAATAAATCCTTCGTTTTAATACCCTGTTCGCGATATAGGCGTTCTGACAATGAACGCTGTTCGTGGAAAGAGGCAGGAGTTCCTTCCCCCCAATCAATTTCTGCTTTATCGCGTGCTTTTTTGAAATTTGTCGTTAGTGTATTGGCCGTTACTTTTCCTCCACGTTTAGATTGCGATGTAGTGTGAAAATAGTGAACTAAATAGGGACTAACAACACGATCACGGCAGGCCAGCATTCTGGCTAAACAGCGCACCCAAGATCTGCATGACGCCATCGAGTCCGACCCGTACCGCAAGGCCACACATGCCCGTTTAGAAGCCGAAAAGCAGTTGCAGCGCCAGATTGCGGACAGGGCTATACAGAATGCCGAAGAGGTTGAGCGCCGTAAACAGGATATTGCGGCGAAATATCCAAAAACTGGAGCCGGGTAATACTATCCGGTTGTATGAAGTGGATGGAACCGCGTTCGGTGCAGACGTTTTGCGCTTCCATGCTTACGGTATTCCCCTCACACCTGACGAAATTGAGGCAGCAAAGCATAAACCCAAACCGAAATCTATTTGGTGGCAAGGAGAAGAATATGGTGCGTGGCCTGTTAAAATGGAGGGGCTGGAGATGTCCAGTGACGGACAGTCAGCCCATCCGAAATTAACCATCGCTAACCTCAACGGGGTCGTGACAGCGCTTTGCTTGCGATTTGACGACATGGTTCAGGCTAAGGTGATTATTCATGACACTTTTGTGCATTATCTGGATGCGGTGAACTTTCCAGAGGGGAACCCGACCACCAACCCCGAACAGGAGCGGAAACAGGTTTTCTATGTTGACCGAAAAGAGTCAGAAACAGATGTATCGGTCACATTCGAGCTGGCCAGTCCTGCTGATTTGGAAGGACTCAGAATACCCACGCGACAAATCCATAGCTTGTGCACATGGTGCTCACGGGGCTGGTATCGCACAGGGAAGGGCTGTGATTATGCCGGAAACCGTTACTTTGATGAAAACGATAATCCGGTTGATGATCCCAGTAAAGACAGATGCTCCGGCTTACTCAGGGCGTGTAAGTTGCGATTTTGTGAAGATGAATCTTTACCATTTGGCGGTTTTCCCGGCGCGGCATTAATCAGGCGGTGACGATGCGTGACAATACATTACAGGCAATCTTTGCACACGCCAAATCAGAATATCCCAACGAATGCTGTGGCGTGATTGCTCAAAAAAGTCGTGTAGAAAAATACTTTCCTTGTAAAAACTTAGCCCTCAACCCCACCGAACAATTTCACCTTGCCCCACTTGATTATGCCAAAGCTAGCGAATGGGGCACGATTACCGGCATCGTTCATAGCCACCCGGACGCCACCACCCAGCCGAGTGAACTGGATGCTGCCCAATGTGATACCACTGAACTACCGTGGCATATTGTCAGTTGGCCGGAAGGTGATTTCAGGACTATCTACCCACGCGGTGAATTGCCGTTGGTGGGTCGCCCATTCGTGTTGGGTATGGTGGGTATTGGAAAGACAGAACTGTGAAGATGCTGCGATATGAGAAATTGCATAAATAATAAATCATAACTAGCATGGAGAAATATTACCGAAGAAATAAAAGGGGTAAGGATGAATAGGGTATTAATTGTTGTGTTTTTTGGATTATCACTAGTGGCTTGTAAGCCTACAGAAAAAGACTTTATTAACATAGGCGAATCTATTGTTAGAGATAACCTCAAAGATCCAGATAGTGCAAAATTTGATTCATTCTACCCCTCGCAAGATGAATCAGATGGTTATGTATGTGGGATGGTTAATGCCAAAAATACATATGGTGGGTACACAGGGAAAAAACCATATTATGTTTATATTGAAACCAAAGGCGGTAAGCTAAAACATCATGGACCTGTAGTTATAGTGGACGATGATGACCAAGCTGGCTTGGAGAATTTCAGATTGTTATGTAAGAAATAATAACGCAATCCTATTGCTTAAGCTTCTTTTCAGTCCAACCAACCCTCTTCGGAGGGTTTTTTTATAGGTGAATAATATGGCTTTTATCGATACCCCCGTGCGCACCGTGCGCTTACATGGCACTCTTATTTCCCGCTTCGGCAAAGAATTTCAATATAAAGCACGGGATGCCCGACATGCTATTAACGCCATGCGTAACCTGTTACCCGGTTTTGAAAAATATATGACCGAGGCGCATAAAAAAGGGCTAACGTTTTCTATTTTTGTGGGTGACAGAAATATCAGTCAGGATGAACTTGAGATGACAAAAGGCACGGAAGATATTCATATCCTGCCTGTCATTATTGGTAGTAAACGCGCGGGATTATTTCAGACTATTTTAGGTGTGGCATTAGTTGCTATTGCAGCATACGCAACAGGTGGTGTTGGAGCGGCATTTGCCGCCCAAGGATTTTGGGGAGGAGCAGCGATGGTGGGCGCATCAATGGCACTCGGTGGCGTTGTCCAAATGTTACCAGCGATGTACTGAGGGTGATCTACTGAAATGGCAAGAAGAGGATACTATTTTCTAGGGATTATAGGAGGTTAGATGGAATGTAATTTTATATTTCATGAATCAATCAAACTAGCTGCATGGCAACAGCTCAAAGAAGTTTTCGCTACCAACCAACCCCAACGTATCATCAAAATGTGCTAATAGAGTAAGGTGAATACTGGAAAAAGTAACGGAACATATTCAAGTTAAACCTGTTCAAAAGGATAATTGGAAGGTGCTACACAAACTGAGAATTCCAAACTGTCCATTCTAACTCTAAGCCACGGCTGGCGTAAATTCCCACAAAACCCATTGTATTATAGATTAAATAGCATACAATGTAATACAAATGTAATTACATATGGTGATGCTATGAGCACAATTCAGATTAGAGTGGATGAAGAACTTAAAAAAAGTGCTTATCAGGCACTTGAAAAAATGAACCTTTCTCCTTCCGATGCAATGCGGCTCTTCTTACGCTATGTAGCAGAAAATGAGAAACTGCCGTTCACAGAAGTATCTGTGATGGTCTCGGAGCAAGACGAAGATGAGGATATTCTTGATGTCGTGAGGGAGCGCTTAAAAAATCCCGCTAAACGCATCCGGGTAAATATCGATGAAATTTAACATTGAGTTTGACGAGCGTGCTTTAAAGGAATGGCATAAGCTGGATAATACCATCCGTGAGCAGTTTAAAAAGAAACTACGGAAGCTACAAGATAACCCTTATATCGAGTCAGCCAGATTACATGGTGATTTAGTTGACTGTTTTAAAATAAAACTTCGTTCTTCTGGATTTCGCCTTGTCTATCAGGTGATAGATGAAGATATTGTGATTTGGGTGATAGCGGTAGGCATAAGAGAAGACTCGAAAGCCTATAAGATAGCCAGCGAACGAATTGCACGATAAGCCATAAATTTATAACTAACCCGCCCGCGCGGGTTTTTCATTTCTAAGGCCGCTTAATTGCGGTTTTTTCATTTATAGGTACTCATATGTCTATTGAGGAATTTAAATGGCGCACTCAAATTCAGGATTCGCCCAGCGGTGAATTTAAACACCGAATTAAATCGATTGAGTTTAGGGATGGTTACAAACAAATTTCTGCTGATGATATTAACCCAGAAAGTCAATCGTGGTCTTACTCTTATATCGGCGTGAAAGAAGAGGTGTGGTTCGAAGCCGCAGACCTAATTATTAAGGGAATGGAAGGTGCTATTGCTGCCAAGACTGTGACTTACGATTTTGAACGCCTGATGGATGTCTCTAAGTTTCTTAAATGTATCGATTTATGTGATGCTATTATTTCTTATGTGTGATAGTCACTAACAGAAACAGATAATGATTGCTTAATGGTCCCCGTTGTTTTTACTATTAAACAATGAAGTGAGATAATGCAATGATAGGCTATACTGATCTATAAATCATCTCATCATGGTGTACTTATGTGGAATAGTCATCCTCAGAGAGGAAATATGCGGTTATTAGTGAACTTTCTATCGCCAATAGATGCCCATATTGTCTTGGGCAGGATGTTATCAGAAGATATTTATGCAGTAGTAATAGATGAAGATATTGTATGGAATAACTACATGTATTCTCAGGCATTTGGTGGTGTTAAACTGCTTGTTTATCATGCTGATATAGAACGCGCAAAAGCGATACTTACTGAAATTGAGGATAATAAGTTTTTGTTAGATAAAACAGAATCTAATCAGAGCAATAAAGAGAAATCACCGTTTCAATATTATTTCTCTGTATCAATAAATACTTTTTTAGTACTTTTATTGTTTTTAATGTTGGGTATAGCATTGCCATTGAAAAACTAAAATAATCGATTATAGATATTATGTGAAATACATCACAATGGCGATCCTATTTACGATTTGTATAATTTCCATTATATTTAAAGATGGTTATTTAGGTAGTCGCCTTATTTCATTGTAAAACAGTTCATCATTATACGTTAACCATGTATAAGCATTGTTTGCTTTCCAGAAGTCTTTATTAAATCACTTTTTGACTGAATCATCTATGAAAGGAATGTATTACAGGAATAAGTGTATACAACTAATAGATATTCTTTAATTTCCACTCCACATGGTATAGAGCTAAATATATAAAATAATAGTATGACAGTAATTAAACACTGGCAGCAATATAGCTTGAACGGAAAGTGTTAGTAAAGTAGAGCGACAATATAGTATGTCGCTCTACAAGATCTTATTTTGTACTGTTAGATAGGGCATGTTTTGTTTGTACTTTACATGCCTTAACAGATTTATCCAATGATTCGTCAAAATGGCGTGTGCTTGGGAAGACTTGTTTATTTTTTCTGACTTCTGTGACAGTTTGTTTGATAGATGCAATAAATTCATCCTTGTTACTATGGATCTCTTTAAGATCAAATCCCTTACCAGTTAATTCATTGAATGCCTTTTGCGCTATCGTGTCGGGTGAGTCATGAGTTTTAAATGCTTCTACAGAGGCTTTCCCAAATAAGTTACAATAAGTTTCTGCGGTTTTATCTGCGTTAGCATGTGCGGCATATGAGAAGAATGGGGCAAGGAAAATTGGTAATAAAAGATGTTTCATGATTTCCTCTTGATCGACTATATCACGATAGTAGTGATAACTTTAACAGGAACGACAACATTAACAATAGTACATAATTCAACGTTTGCGTTGAATCCCAAAGGATAGAAATTTTAAGTGAGGAGATGGTTATTAAGGCTTTTGCTCTATGCATTTTCCTCTTTTACATATTGCTCGGAGTGACTTGATAGGATCATTTTTTCCATTTATATAGATGCGGCTGATAAGTTTGACATTTTTCTTGGTAATCTTAAGTGCATCGACTTCAAGATAATTTCCAGAGCCTGCACTAAGTTTGGAAACAATGAGCTCTTTGGCACCATCACTATCAATATCAGCAAATTTTATCCTCGGAGTGCCATTATCTTCAAATACTGAACCATCACGTTTAAATACACCTCCAGTTTCAAAGTCTATGAGATCTTTATCCTTAAAAATAGCAATGGAGTAGCTGCCAATTGAGGCACTTTCCAGATCACCAGTGGACAGGACGGCAAATCGTTTATCGGGTAATTGAATCAGTTTACCTTCTCCTGCACTGGCAGGTGTTGATAACATTAGGGTAATTAGGGTAGGGATAGCAATAGTTTTCATCATGTTATTTATAGGCATGAGTAATGCTCCGTTTTTAATCAATGTATAGGTGTGATTTATATCGTAGCACGAATTTGGGAAGACTATATTCTTAACGGTAATGGTAGCCCGATAGCTATTTAATATTGAGTATATAGATATGAAAGATGATATAGATTATTGAGGATATAGTATAAAATCCCCCAAAAAAACATTAGATTATCTTATTGTTTTATTATGGTAGGGGTTATGGAGTTAGCATCAACGGGAGTCATGGCTCCCGTTTTTATTAACCTCGACATATATTGGACTCTATGTGCTATTTTTTTCTATTTTTTCCACAATTTTATTGTACTCTTTCCAAACAACAGATACTGGTGAGCTCAAACAGCAGATAGAGATTGAACCACCTGTTGCAGGGTGATATTCATACTTTGATTTTCCTCTGTAAACTCTCTTGGGCAGTATGTTGTCTGCGGGATTTTTTCTTTTTCGCTCTAACATCAATTATAACCTCACTTTCAGATTATCTGATGACCAGATAGTGGATTATTAACATGTTACCAAATTGTTATTGTTGTTTCCTATTGTAAAAATAACAACTGAAAATTTTAATATGCAATGGTAGCTTTTTCCAACTATCACAGTGTTAAAATTTAATAATCTCATCTTAAGTGAAATATTACCATATGTTTTTGTAAATATAGGAAATTTCAATATTAAATTTTGTAATTACCCCATTTTTTTTAATGAATTTGGTTATTACTACATTAGTGATATGGCAATACGTGATTATCTAAATTTTTCTATGCATTTTGTTTGGCATGATATTAATAATCTCCAGTTAACATATGCTCTATATGTTGTAGGCATTGGTGTAGGTATTAGATTGATGCTGTTTTTGGTATGTTGTATTTTGGTTGCCAACTGGTTTCGTATTTTAAGTATGATTGTTAATTTGTTTATGTTTCTTGCTTATATATGGGAAGAAAATTATTGCGTATTTTTTGCGCTAAAAATGTAATTAAGTGGCTTGAAATAAGAAATGAAGCGCTTATGAATATCAAGGTAAAAGTTCAATAATACTAAAGTAAATGTAAAAATTTCATTAAAAGTTACCCATTGAAATAAATATTGTGTTACATTCTTTCTGTTTTAATGGCTCGTATCTCTGTATATGAAAAATACAGAATTATGTTACCTGTTAATTATAAAAGGAATTAAGTTCAATAAAATTTCGCCGAATACGGCATTATGGTCAGCTAATGTTTGCTAATTAGTAAGGGGAAAATATCTTGACGGATCTGATTAACTTCATTAACAACATTCTTTGGGACTATGTACTGATATACCTTCTCCTTGGGGTTGGTCTTTACTTCACACTGCGTTCTGGTTTTATACAACTTCGCCACTTCGGCCACATGTTTTCGGTTCTGAGAAAAAGTAATAAGTCGGATGATTCTGGCATTTCATCTTTTCAGGCCTTGTGTACCAGTCTTGCTGCTCGTGTAGGAACCGGTAACTTAGCCGGTGTTGCCATTGCAATTACTGCCGGTGGACCAGGGGCTATTTTCTGGATGTGGGTAGTGGCATTTATTGGTATGGCGACTGCCTTTGTGGAAAGCACGCTTGCCCAGTTGTACAAGACGAAAGACGATCAAGGAAATTATCGCGGTGGCCCGGCTTACTACATGGAAAAAGGGTTGAAGAAGCGATGGATGGGGATTCTGTTTTCATTCTTCCTTATTATCGCGTTTGGTCTTGTATTTAATGCCGTTCAGGCAAATTCAATTGCGGAAGCGGCCGCCTTTGCCTTTAATATTAAGCCTATTTATGTCGGTATCATATTAGTTATCATCAGTGGCATCATAATTTTCGGTGGGTTGCGTTCTATCGCTCGGGTCGCGGAAATTGTTGTACCGTTTATGGCGATTGCTTATTTTATCCTGGCAATTTGGGTTGTTGGCCACAATATTGAACGTATCCCAGCGGTATTTGCACTGGTTATTAAGAGTGCCTTTGGCATTCAGGAAGCGATAGCGGGAACATTAGGCTACGGTATTTCCCAGGCAATGCTTCAGGGCGTTCAACGCGGATTATTCTCGAATGAAGCGGGAATGGGTTCTGCGCCAAATGCAGCGGCATCAGCTTCTCCATATCCACCACACCCAGCCTCTCAGGGATATGTGCAGATGTTGGGGGTATTTATGGATACCATCGTCATCTGTAGTGCGACGGCTATGATTATCCTCTCTTCCGGCGTTCTTAACGAAAATGTTACTGCGATCAGTGGGATTGAGTTAACTCAGCGAGCATTGTCATCCGCTGTTGGACATTGGGGAACAATGTTCGTTGCAATTGCTATTTTCTTCTTTGCCTTCACGTCGATTATTGCCAATTACGCTTATGCTGAAAGCAACATGATATTCCTGGAGCGTAACCATACTGCTGGCTTATTTATTCTGCGGTTGGCTGCATTGGGTATGGTGATGTTTGGTACATTGGCGGACGTACCTCTGGTTTGGAATATGGCTAACCTATCAATGGCGTGTATGGCTATTGTTAACTTGATTGCCATACTTATGTTGTCAGGTATCGCGATGAAACTGGCGAAAGACTATAACCAGCAGAGAAAATCAGGCAAATTACCAACATTCAATATTAATAGCTACCCAGAGATCCAACAGCAAGTTGAAAAAGGTATTTGGGATAATGATGCACCGCATAACAGTAAGAAGAGTAATTGCTGATACTGAAATGTCTATGTAGTCTATCTATAAGATATCTGTAACACAAGATGACGCGTATCAAGTAATTTTATTAGCCAGCTATTCGTTCGTTCCACGGATAGCTGGCTTTTATTTGTTTTTAAAAACATGCGGATAAGTATAAGAACACCACATCTCTTTTTGTTTCATCTAATATATAATCATTCTAATGTTATCTTTTTCTGCAAAATAGCTGACCGATCATGATAAAACGATTAGTAATATGCATATTTATCACATTGTTGATTGGTTGTTCTTATTCCCCTAAGCAAGAAGATAGAAATGGTTACATTGTTGACTATTCCTATCCTTATTCGACCAAGCAAGATATTGACTCAATTAGATTTCTTGTCCTTCACTATACTGCATTAGGTGATAAAAGCTCTTTACGGGAATTAACGGGAGGGCGTGTTAGTAGTCATTACCTTATCCCTTCGCAACCGAGGTATGAGGATAAGGAGCCGATTATTTTCCAATTGGTTGCAGAAAAGGAAAGAGCATGGCATGCGGGGAAGAGTGAGTGGAATGGATACCAAAGTTTAAACCGCTATTCTATCGGTATTGAAATTGTTAATTGCGGATTCAAACAAGAATTTATTAAAAAAGAATGGTGTTTATATCACCCATCACAAATTGATGCAGTCATCAGATTGGCAAAGGATATTATTCATAGGTATAAGATCCAGGCTGTGAACGTTGTGGGCCATAGCGATATCGCACCACTGAGAAAAAAAGATCCAGGGCCTGTTTTCCCGTGGCGTGAGCTTTATGAACAGGGAATTGGTGCTTGGCCTGATCATACAACAGTGAATAAATATCTGGCTGGTAGGGCACCGGATATGCCAGCATCAGTGATATCCATTCAGAAAGTACTGTCCCTTTATGGTTATAGTATCCCTCAAACGGGCGTTTTGGATAGTGCCACACATAAAACTATTCAAGCATTTCAGATGCATTTTCGCCCGTCAAACATTAGTGGGATTCCCGATGCAGAAACGGAAGCGATAGCCCTGGCATTGATCGAAAAATACCAATAACAGCTTATGCTCAATATATAGAAATAGAGTGATGTTTTTCGGAAAGATAAAGTAAATGCTGGATATAAATAAATTGGGCATGGCGGCCATGAATAATGGCCGCTAACGATACCAAATTTTATGATTCGCAGTTGTAAGTTAGATGTAGTGGAAGCTTAACTTCAAGTTCAATATCTGTACTTTGGCGAAAATCATAAGGTGTAATGCCATACTCTTTACGGAACATATAAGTGAAATGGGATTGAGAGCCAAAACCGAAATCCAGGGCAATATCAAAAATAGGCAAGGAACTATTTTTCAACAGATAAACAGCGCCAGCCAAGCGTCGTTGACGGATGTACTTCCCAAGAGATATGCCGGTAACTTCCTTGAATATTTTCTGCATATGCCAAAGTGAATAGCCAGAATAAGCAGCAAGCTCTTCAAGATGAATGACACGGCCAAGATGGTTTTCTATCCATTTGCTCAGTGCGCATACAAGTGCTAAGTGGTTATCTTGTGCCATTACAATTTTAAATTGGTTGAAGGTTGGGGGGAAGTATACACAACTTCTTTTCAAGATGACAAAATCCATCATTAGTAGGGAAAATAGTGAATAGATTAAAAACTTTAATACACTAGCATCACTCTATCGTATGATAACTTACTATAATATTTTATTATAAAGTTAACTACAATGAAATAATCCTAAGGTGACCTCATTGAATACTAAAAAAATCCTTTTAACTCTATGTTCGATATTGATAGGTTTGTTTTTGTATTTGTTAGCGTTGGATGTACATTGTGAGCAAGGTAATGATGTATTTGAATTAGGCGTTTGTTCCATCACCCGATACTTACCTTTTTAACAATCAAACATTATTCTGCCTGCATGTGTGTTAATATGCATCTGTAGTATTCATTATTTGTAAATGATGTTTTAATATCCACTTGATACGAATTAACAAACTCAATATTGCGTTAAATCAGTACATAATTCAGCCACCACAATATGTTGAAGGAATTATGTTGAGGAAATTTAAACTCAGCAGATTTTGCTAAATTTGAGAAGAGTAGGAGAATTTCTGACTCTATTCAGGTACAAAGGTTCAAAATAACAAATAAAACAACTTCTAATGAGACGGGTTCTAAGCATCGTAAAAAGAGGATTAGATGGCAGAACAACTAGAACAACAATCTACGCTTAAGCGTGGTTTAAAAAACAGGCATATTCAGCTTATTGCTCTTGGCGGTGCAGTAGGAACGGGATTATTTTTGGGTATTGCCCAAACCATTAAAATGGCAGGGCCTTCAGTGCTTCTTGGGTATGCGGTCGGCGGATTTATCGCATTTTTAATTATGCGCCAACTGGGTGAGATGGTTGTTGAAGAGCCAGTAGCCGGGTCATTTAGCCACTTTGCTTATAAATATTGGGGAAGCTTTGCCGGTTTTTTATCAGGCTGGAATTACTGGGCGATGTTTATTTTGGTTGGCATGGCAGAATTAACGGCTGTTGGTATGTATATCCAATATTGGTGGCCGGAAGTTCCAACCTGGGTTTCTGCCGCAATATTCTTTATACTGATTAATCTCGTCAATCTAATTAATGTTCGGTTATATGGTGAAACCGAATTTTGGTTCTCTATTATTAAAGTCAGTGCCATCATTGGGATGATTATCTTTGGGAGTTATTTGCTGATTAGCGGTAATGGTGGCCCACAGGCAAGTATCACCAACTTATGGCAGCAGGGTGGCTTTATGCCAAATGGGATTTCTGGCTTGATTATGGCGTTGGCTGTGATCATGTTTTCATTTGGTGGCCTGGAGATGGTAGGCATTACCGCAGCAGAAGCAGAAAATCCTGAGAAAAATATCCCAAAAGCAACTAACCAGGTTGTTTATCGAATCTTGCTGTTTTATATCGGTTCATTGGCTATTTTGCTGTCGCTGTATCCGTGGACGAAGGTTGTAGAAGGTGGTAGCCCATTCGTTTTGATCTTCCATGATCTGGATAACTTTTGGGTAGCTAATATGTTGAATGTGGTGGTACTAACGGCGGCGTTGTCTGTTTATAACAGTGGCGTGTATTGTAATAGTCGGATGTTGTATGGTTTGGCTAAACAAGGTAATGCACCTCGTGTACTCACAAAAGTTAACAAACGTAATGTACCTGTCTTATCTATTGGTTTATCAGCACTGGCAACATCAATTGGTGTATTGATTAACTATGTTATGCCTGGTAAGGCATTTGAATTATTGATGGCATTAGTCGTAACAACTCTGGTCATCAACTGGATTATGATTTGTTGTGCTCATTTGAAATTCCGTTCAGCCAAAGATAAAGAAGGTGTCAAGACGAAATTTCAGGCACTGTGGTATCCATTTGGGAACTATCTGTGCTTGGCATTCCTGGCATTCGTTCTCATCGTTATTTTAATGATGCCACCAATTCGCATTTCAGTTATCTTGATGCCATTTTGGATTGGTATTTTATGGGTTGGCTATTTGATTGTTCACTCAAAGAAAGCCAAAAGATAAATGAATTAGTTGTTAAGCCATGTCACGTTTTTTCAGCCGGGTATTATGTCCGGCTGATTGTTATTGTTAACTACACAAACCAGTATAGCCAGCTAAATAGTACATTACTGTTATTGTGTGTAACTGGAAATATAAATTCCTCAAAGCGAATCGAAGATATTTTCCTTTATCATAGATAAAAGGGTTGTATCATATGATTATGAGTAAATAAATATCATTATCTGGTTAATTCCATTTTAATGAAATATTATTTCTATATTTTTTCTATAATTCAGAATGAGAGTGGCTATACTCTTTTTTGAAAATATAATTTTTTTAAACTTTCCCCCCTCCAATAGCATGCGCTTTCTTTATGGAATCAGTTGATCGTATAAAGATATCCTCAATATATTATAATTGAATGATATTTAATAAATGATAAACAAAAATTAAACTGGTTATATGTAAGGCGGTTATATTGTATGTTCAGAAATAATAAGGGGAATGAGATATAATTTTTATTTTTATCTGAAATTAATTTTTCATAACAATAACTTCCTGATCTACACCATAACAGATATGAAAAATAGTATTATGTATTACCTCTATTAAGGAGGTTTTTTGAGGTGGTTTTTTATTTTTACATTAATTCATGCAGTTATGTTATTTACAGATTGTTTAGAAGTTTCAAGCAGGAATAGAGATTCAGAATTTTAAATATGTGCGTTGGCTCCAGCACCTGAAAAAAATGGCTTGCGATTATATAAAGAGTATGTGATAAAACATATGGGTAAACGAAGTATTGTTCTGTTAAATAAATAATAGTAACTAATACTGGTTTGTTTGTTTTTATGCCAACAGGCTAATAAAGTGATTCAAAGGAAATTTTTGAAATGGCAAAAATCACTGGTACTGTGAAGTGGTTCAACGAGTCTAAAGGTTTTGGTTTTATTACTCCAGCTAATGGTAGCAAAGATGTATTTGTACATTTTTCTGCGATTACGAAAGATGGATTTAAAACATTGTCTGAAGGCCAACGAGTTGAGTTTGAAATTCAGGATGGCCCTAAAGGTCCTGCTGCTGCAAACGTCACAACTTTATAGTAACAAATTTAATTTGTCTGGTATCTGATTACTGGCTAAATATACTTATCGTTAGTTCAGTTTTAATATCTGACAATAACTTATTGCAAATATCACTCTATTAGGGTACTAATAGAGTGATTTTTATTTGACTCGGGGCGTTCTTTATTGAACTGAGAAGTACCCGTATTACCTGATCTGGATAATGCCAGCGTAGGGAAGTCATGGTATCCCTTGTTCCGATACCCGCTTTTCTTTAGCTGGTGACAGGAACCATTATAATGAGAATTAATTCACTCACTATCGCAGGAACCGATCCTAGCGGTGGTGCCGGCATTCAGGCCGATTTAAAAACCTTTTCTGCGCTTGGAGCTTATGGTACGACAGTTGTTACTGCATTGGTTGCACAAAATACACTGGGCGTACAATCAATTTATGAGCTTGATCCTCTTTTTGTTGCTGCTCAGCTAGAATCAGTGCTTTCAGATGTCAGGATAGACAGTGCCAAAATTGGGATGTTGTCAAATGCGGCTAATATCACTGTAGTAGCAGAGTCGTTACATCGTTATCCTATTCCCTACATTGTATTGGATACAGTTATGGTAGCGAAAAGTGGTGATCCTTTGCTATCACCGGAGGCTATTACCACAATGGTAGAGCAATTGCTGCCGATCGTCTCTTTGATTACTCCCAATTTGCCGGAGGCGGCAGCCATATTGAAATGTGATCTTGCTGATACCGAAAATGAAATGTTGCGACAGGGGAGAGCATTATGTTCAATGGGATGTCAGGCAGTGTTATTGAAAGGTGGGCATTTGAATAATGAGGAAAGCCCTGATTGGCTTTTTACCTCGGAAGGGGAGTGGCGTTTTACCGCTCCCAGAGTAAATACACGGCATACTCATGGGACAGGTTGTACTTTGTCGGCAGCACTTGCTGCATTGCGTCCGCGTTATTCTGATTGGCAAAGCACGCTGCCAGTTGCCAAAACATATTTACAAAATGCTCTGACACAGGCGGATAGTTTGCAAGTTGGTCATGGTGTTGGGCCGGTTCACCATTTTCATCAATGGTGGTGAATTCTTGCATAATGGGGATGCAGAGATCCCCATCTTGAAAGTAGTGAACCTAATAACTTGATTAGGCGATGGTAATTTTCTTATCGAGATAAACATCCTGTACGGAGTGGATTAACTCAACGCCTTCTTTCATCGATTTCTTGAACGCTTTGCGGCCAAGGATTAATCCCATCCCTCCGGCACGTTTATTGATAACGGCAGTGCGGACAGAATCACTTAAGTCATTGTTTCCAGAAGCCCCACCTGAATTGATTAATCCAGCGCGCCCCATATAACAGTTAGCAATTTGATAACGGACGAGATCAATCGGATGCTCAGTGGTCAAATTGCTATAGACGCGTTTGTCTGTGTGCCCGAACCCAATAGCAGTATAACCACCATTAGTTTCAGCCATTTTTTGTTTAACGATATCGGCACCGATTGTTGCTGCCAAATGATTCGCCTGACCGGTTAAATCAGCGCTGGTATGGTAATCAACCCCATCTTTCTTGAAAGCGGAGTTGCGCAGATAAGCCCATAATACAGTGACCATGCCGAGTTCGTGAGCGCGTTCAAAAGCGGCTGAAATTTCTTCTATTTGGCGGCGTGATTCGGGAGAGCCATAATAGATTGTTGCACCTACCGCAACGGCACCCATGTTAAATGCCTGTTCGACACTGGCATATAAAGTTTGATCATACTGGGCGGGATAGGTCAAAGTTTCGTTATGATTAAGTTTAACCAGAAACGGGATCTTATGGGCATAACGGCGAGAAACAGACGCCAGAACACCGTAAGTTGAAGCAACACAGTTACAGCCTGCCTCAATCGCCAGCTCAACAATATTTTTGGGATCAAAATAGAGGGGATTGGCAGCGAAAGAAGCGCTGGCGGAATGTTCAACTCCCTGATCTACCGGCAAAATTGAGAGATAACCAGTACCTGCCAAACGTCCATGATTCAATAAGGTTTGCATGGAACGAAGAACAGGATTGGGGCGGTTATTTTCCAGCATTACTCTATCAACAAAATCTGTACCTGGGAGATAGAGATTTTCACGTGGAATGGTATTGCATTGATGTTCCAATAAACTCTCTGCGTCTTTTCCTAACAACTTAACGATATCAGTCATGATTAACTCCAGTTTGCAAAAGGCGCTACTGATTGTTGTTTATATTTGAACTGATCACAAGACAAGTTGAGAGGGAAGCCGCAGTGGATCGCTTCAGTTAATACAAATGTTGCCAAAACTTAACCATTTTGTATGACAATGAAGTGAAATAATATTTATCTGATGTGGTGATAAATATTGAAGTTATTTAGAAATCAGGCTTATTTTTTCTCAAAATTTCCTTCATTAAACTGAATAAATCCTAACTATATTTATCAAAAGATGTTTTTTTGATTATTATAAATACTATCGTCAGTAAAAGCTGAATAAATGTTCAGCTTGGATTTGGCAATATTAATTAATTTGATGGTTTCTGAAGATAAGTTGTTTTTGTTAACCGATTGAATTTATTGATTTTTATCTTGTTTGTGTGTTTATTTATGTAAAAGAAAAGGCCAGCCCAAGGGAGATTGAGCTAGCCAAGGAGGTGGTTCCTAGTCTTACAACAAAATTTTTTAGTTCTTTATTTTTCAGGGCTGATAATACGAGAAATAAATTAACATTGATGTGATCTATTTCTAAAAAAATAGATCAATTTCTTTAAAACCCTATTTTGAATTACTTTACTTATCACTCCTGTGGATGAGGTGCTCTGGTATTGCCACCTTTTAAGTTTCGCACAAGTAAAGCATAATCCAGATTAATTTCCTCAGGAATAGGAAGATAAACGAGATGCCCATCACCTGGCGCAATTTCTACGGCCTGACCTTTTTTATTTATCATAGATCCTAACGTGAAGTTAATATTGCCCGATGGAGTCATGAGTTCCAGATGATCCCCGACAAGAAATTTATTCTTCACGGCAACTTCTGCCAAGCCATTGACTCGATTACCAGTAAATTCCCCAACGAATTGTTGAGTATCTGATACGGAGTAGCCGTATTCGTAAGTTTGGTAAGCATCATGGGTATGACGACGCAGGAAACCTTCGGTATAGCCACGGTGTGCTAAACCTTCTAATGTGGTCATCAACGTTGGATCAAAGGGTTTCCCAGCAACGGCATCATCTATGGCTCGGCGATATACCTGGGCGGTGCGGGCACAATAATAGAAAGATTTAGTACGGCCTTCGATTTTCAGTGAATGAACTTCCATCTTGGTTAATCTTTCTACATGCTCAATGGCACGTAAGTCTTTGGAATTCATTATATAAGTACCATGTTCATCTTCAAACGCTGACATATATTCGCCGGGACGCTTGGCTTCTTCTACCATGAATACTTTATCGGTTGGCGCACCCTGGCCCAGTGTTGGTTCAATGTTTTTAACAGGAATAGGGTCATGCATATGGACAATATTACCAATACTATCTTCCTTGCCTTCCTGCACATTGTATTCCCAGCGACAAGCATTGGTGCAAGTACCCTGATTAGGATCGCGCTTGTTGATATAGCCTGATAACAGGCAACGGCCAGAATAAGCCATACAAAGTGCGCCATGCACAAAAATCTCAAGCTCCATATCAGGCACTTGCTGACGAATTTCAGCAATTTCTTCCAGCGAAAGCTCACGGGAAAGAATGACTCGCGTCAATCCCATTTGTTTCCAGAATTTAACTGTAGCCCAGTTAACAGCATTGGCTTGAACCGAAAGATGGATATCTATTTCAGGAAATGTCTCGCGCACCATCATAATTAAGCCTGGATCAGACATAATCAAAGCATCAGGTCCCATTTCTACGACGGGTTTTAAGTCACGAATAAACGTTTTCAGCTTTGCGTTATGTGGTGCGATATTGACAACGACATAAAAACGTTTACCTAATTCGTGCGCTTCCTTAATACCCTGTGCCAATGTCTCATGGTTAAATTCATTATTGCGGACACGCAAACTATAGCGAGGTTGTCCGGCATAAATGGCATCTGCGCCATAAGCAAATGCGTAACGCATATTTTTCAAAGAGCCGGCAGGAGAAAGTAATTCTGGAGTAAACATATTTTTTAACGTTCTCGGTCTGAGTTCAAGTCAGCCCTTACCCGGTCTTCATTGTCATTACTAAGGGTAAGGTTTAAAGGAAGGGGATTTTAACGCCTATTTTATCATTAGCACAAATACATTATGGCAATGATATGCGCCATATTTGATCGCTATGTGGGAAAGCGCGCCGTGGATACGGCGCGGATCATTAATGGTCTCTGCTAATTTTGTTTGGTCAGGTCACGAATGCTTTCGGTTGGCCCGATTTTTACGACCGATTGTATAGATTTCTTCATACTTGCTTCATTAGTATGAGTTTCACTGATAGCAATAATTTGGTGGTTTCGGGCCTTCAGGACAAAATAAGGTTTGCCTGATTTATTTTTTCTCATTTCATGGCGAGTCTTATCGGGAGAATTGACTTGCACAGAGTGAATACCTTTATGGGCCGCAGCTTTGGTGGTATACATATCACTGCTCAGAATGATGTCACCGTTTGCCGCCACCAGATTGAAATAAAATTGCCCGTTCTTTGCTTTCTTAAGATCATAATGCCCAGTAGCCATAAGAAATTCTCCTGATTGGGTAATTATCAGCTTAAGTTTAGTCCGAATTTTGTACAGTCAAAGGGTTTGATGAGAAAAATTTATATCATCAAACGACAGATTTCTGCTTCCCAACGATAACCCAATCCATAGATAGAGCGGATAAAAGATTTATCTCCATCTAATAGTTCCAGTTTCCTGCGCAAGTTTTTAATGTGGCTATCAATAGTACGGTCATTAACAATGCGATGATCGTCATAAAGGTTATTCAATAACTGATCACGAGAAAAAACTCGCCCTGGTTGGCTGGACATAATTTTGAGTAGCCGGAATTCAACCGGTGTTAATTCGAGCACTTGTTCAAAGTAACGCGCCTGAAAGTGGTTTTCATCAATGGTTAGCGCACCTTGCTCACTGATAATATCTTTCGGACGGTAGCAACGGCGCAAGATTGTTTTTACTCTGGCTACCATTTCCCTGGGACTATAAGGCTTACAGATATAATCGTCAGCCCCAATTTCTAAGCCGAGTAGCCGGTCAATCTCTTCCGTTTTTGCAGTCACCATCACAATCGGGATATCTGAACATTTACGCAGTTCCCGACAGATAGACAATCCATCAAGACCAGGCAACATAAGATCAAGCAAGATAATATGGGGATGGTATTTTTGCACATGAGCGATGACCTCATCACCACGCTTAAGCCATTGAGTTTGATAATCTGCGGATTGTAGATAATCAACCAGCAGTTGCCCCAACTTTGGTTCATCTTCAACGATGAGAACAGTGTATTGTGTGAAATGTGTACTCATTGTGTTTCAAGTTCAGACGATTTAACCAACGGTAATTCTACGTGAATTTTAATACCACCTAAAGCTGAGCTTTCCATGCGAATGATTCCATTGTGAGCTTCAACAATGTTATAGCAAATCGCTAACCCAAGTCCTGAACCTCCGCTTGCGCGGTTACGGGAAGATTCACAACGATAAAAACGTTCAAAAACATGCTGGCATTGTTCAACAGTCAATCCAGGTGCACTGTCCTGCATATCTAATATCCATTTTTGCTGATCTGAATATCCACGAATAATCACTTTTCCATGCTCATTGGTGTAACGCAGGCTATTTTCCAATAGATTATGAAATAGCTGTGTTAGCCGACTTGGATCGGCAAACAATATTACGTTTTCTTTTAAATTCAATGATAGCTTAAGTTGTTTATCCACAAAACGGGCATGATAATTTGCCACGGAGATTTGCAGTAATTCACTGACATTAACAGGCTCTTTTCTATAGGCCAATGAACCACGATTAGAAAGGGATAATAAGTGCAGATCATCCACCAGCTTGGTCAGAGTCGTCACTTCTGAAAGCAAAGAATGGATAGTTTCCTGTGTTGGTTTCCGCACGCCATCTTGTAAGGCTTCCAGTTCACCACGCAAAACAGAAAGTGGGGTACGTAGTTCATGGGAGATATCCGCCATATAATCACGGCGCATCTGTTCATTTTTTTCCAGTGTACTGGCAAGTTGGTTAAAATCCGTTGCCAATTTACCGATTTCATCTTTGCTGGATGGCACGACACGGCTGCTGAAATCGCCGGCCGCGAGTTTATGTGTCCCTTCCACTAGTCGCTTAACCGGTCTTAAGAGGCCACGAGAGAGCAGAAAAGTGACAATCAGTGCCAATAAAGTGGAAAAACCGACAATAGCCCAACTGGTGAATTGCTGCTGGTGGGCAAAACTAAGATCAGCCTGACGGGTAATTTTGTCTGATGCGCTGACAATTACCCAACCGACAATATTATTTTTATAGATGACAGGCTTGCGATAACTTTCTGCCGGAATATCATTAGAATGCCCTACCAAACGATGCATGTGAGTGTCCACAACCCAAAATTGGGGACGCCAACCATGAGGTTTGGTTTTCTGATTAGGAGTGTCACTCTGTTCAATCGTACGGATAATTTGAAATATCGCGCGATCATTCTGGGTCAGAAAATGCCAATTGCCATATTGCTGGTATTGTTCTGTCAATGCTTGTGCCAGCATATTCGCCCGATTTTGGCTATTTTGTTTGATATAGCCAATAAAGCCGTGCTGAAAGCTGAGATGAATGCCCCAGTGCATTGTGACCAATACCAGCATACAAGTGGCAAAAATTGCCAGAAAAAGTTTACTGCTGATACCCATTTTTACCTTGAATTTCATTCTGGTTTAGCTACTGGGGTCAACCATCTGAGATGGTGTCACTTTGCGATGGCGCCACTTTTCACGCAATCGGTCAAAAAACAGATACACAACCGGCGTGGTATACAGAGTGAGAAGCTGGCTTACCACCAGGCCACCAACAATTGTGATACCCAGCGGGAAACGTAATTCTGCGCCATCCCCATTGCTCAGTACTAAAGGTAAAGCACCAAACAGAGCGGAAAGCGTCGTCATCATGATCGGACGGAATCGCAATAAACTGGCCTGAAAAATTGCTTCCTGGGCACTGAGTTTACCGTTTCGTTGAGCTTCAAGGGCAAAATCCACCATGATAATGGCATTTTTCTTGACAATACCAACCAGCAGCATAATCCCAATCATGGCGATCAGGCTAAATGGCGTATTGAACAGTTCCAGAGCCAGCAAAGCACCTATACCCGCCGAAGGCAGGGTAGAAAGAATTGTCAGAGGGTGAATATAACTCTCATAGAGGACACCGAGCACCAGATAAACAGTGACTATAGCAGCCAGAAGCACCATTAATTGGGAGTTTTCACTCTTTTGAAAATCTTGTGCTGTGCCGGCAAAAGAGCTGCGTACTGTGGAAGGCACGCCCAGTTCAGTGATTGTTCTTTCTATTGCACTGATTGCCTCAGACAGCGTATAGCCTGGTGCCACATCAAAGGCAATGGTAGAAGAAGCTGAAAGTTCTTGGTGATAAACGTCCAAGGGTGCATTGGCAGGGCGCCATTGGGCAAAGTAGGAGAGAGGAATACGTTCTCCTTGACTATTAATGACAAACATTTTCTCTAACGCACTGGGATCTTGGTTATATTGCGGTGCAACTTCCATGACCACTTTATATTGATTCAACGGGGCATAAATCGTGGAAACTGGTCTCTGCCCAAAAGCGTTGTTAAGCAAATTATTTGCCTCGGCAACATTGATGCCTAAACGGGCCATAACATCACGATCATAGGTAATTGCTATTTCAGCGCCTTTAGCTTCTTCATCGCTATCGGCGTTGATATCCACCAATTGAGGTAATTTTCCCAATGCTTTCTTGACGACAGGAGTCCATTTACGTAATTCATCAAAGTCATCCGACAACAAATTAAACTGATATGTTGATTTACCTCCCTGTCCTCCTCCACTTCTCAGATCTTGAACAGGAATTAAATATAGGCGTGCTCCCGCTTCATTAGTCAGTTGACTTCTTAAGCGAGTAATAACTTGCTGGATACTTTCGTTACGTTCTTTCAATGGTTTTAGCGAAACAAACATAAAACCTGTATTAATGCTACCACCACCGGTAAAACCGACGACATTATCCACGGTTGGATCACCATCGACGACCAGCATAAATCGTTTCATTTTTTCACGCATAGCCTGAAATGAAATGCTTTGATCAGCGACCACAAACCCTAACATTTTCCCAGTATCTTGTTGTGGAAAAAACGTTTTCGGAATGCTGATATAGAGCCAGATATTCAGGGCGATAATGCCAACTAATGTCAACAATACCCAGCGAGTATGATTGAGTATCCATTTCAATGAACGGGCATAGCTTTGTTGAATTCTCAAAAATACCTTACCGAATCCTCGCGTCTGTTTCTGGGCATTTTTAGGTGTGGATTTGAGCAAATGCGCACACATCATCGGGGTTAAAGTCAGTGAGACTAACAGAGAAATCCCAATGGCGGTTGCCAAGGTGACAGCAAAATCCCGGAATAATCTGCCAAGTAATTCATCGATCAATACAAGGGGAATAAATACCGCAACGAGTGATAAGCTCATAGCCAGCACAGTGAATCCAACTTCCCTGGTTCCTTTGAGAGCCGCTTGCATGGGTTTTAACCCCGCATTCAAATGGCGGGAAATATTTTCCAGTACCACAATGGCATCATCGACAACAAATCCGGTGGCAATAGTTAATGCCATCAACGACAGATTGTTTAAACTGAAATCACATAGATACAAGGCGGTAAAAGTACCAATCAGTGATACCGGAACGGCAATTGCTGGGATCAGCGTAGCTCGGCCAGAACGTAAAAACAGGAATACAACCAGAATCACCAAGGCGACGGCAATGGCTAATGCCCGTTTTACTTCTTGCAGGGAAGCCTGAATAGTTGGCGAACGATCCTGGACAACGTTTAGCTGAATATTGGCAGGTAAGGAGGCTTGCAGGACAGGAAACTGATCACGAATACGTTGAACGGTCGAGATGATATTTGCACCGGCTTCACGACGGATAATAAGAGAAATTGCAGACTTATTTCCAGACATGCCTGCGGCGCGGATATCCTCGACAGAGCTTTTAACATCGGCAACATCCTGCAATCTGACAGGTGCTCCATTATTATAATGGACGATAATTGAGCGGTAACTGTCAGGTGTTTCCAATTCATCATTGGTGTGTAGCTGCCAAATCTGGTGATCGGAATCAATATGACCTGTCGGAAGACGGACATTGGCATTATTGATGGCATTACTGACATCGTTAAGAGAAACACCTTGATTGAAGAGTGCATTAGGGTTTAGTTCAACACGTATAGCGGGTAACGAACTGCCAATGACACTGACTTTGCTGACACCTTCTATCTGAGAAATTTTTTGAGCTAATCTGGTGGAAGCAAGATCATACAGTTGGCCCTCACTATAATTGTCTGAGGAAAGGGTCAAAATCATGATCGGGGCGCCTGACAGATTAGCTTTATAGTACCCTGGCTTGCTTGGCATACCGGAAGGCAACAAACTTTGGGCGGCATTGATGGCGGCTTGGACATCTCGTGCTGCGCCATTGATATCCCGATTGAGATCGAATTCCAGATAAATAGAAGAACTTCCCAATGAGCTGGCAGAAGACATCTCTTTTACACCGGCTATTCTGCCCAATGCGCGTTCCAGCGGTGTCGTTACCGAAGACGCCATCGTTTCCGGTGATGCGCCAGGCATAGATGCGTAAACCGTTATCACGGGAAAATCAACTTGTGGCAGTGGCGACACAGGCAGCAGGACAAAACTGAGTGCGCCGCATAGAGTGATGGCTAAACTCAGCAATGTTGTGGCAACTGGTCGCTGGATAAATAGGGCAAAGAATTTCACTGCGGCTCCTGATGATTATCTGAGGATTTATCCAGCTTTATTTGATTACCTTTCTTATTATTTCGACGATAGTGTGCTAGCTGATCAAATAGCAGATAAATCACGGGAGTTGTGAACAAGGTCAGGATTTGGCTCATAATCAGGCCACCCACCATACTGACACCTAAAGGACGGCGCAGCTCTGCACCAATGCCAGTACTCAACATCAGCGGCAATGCGCCCAGCAATGCTGCCATGGTTGTCATTAATATCGGCCTGAAACGTAACAGACAGGCTTGGTAAATAGCTTCATAAGGGGTCATGCCTTTTTCCCGCTCTGCGGCCAGAGCAAAATCGATCATCATGATGGCGTTTTTCTTCACAATGCCAATTAAGAGAATGATCCCAATGATGGCGATAATATCCAGCTCATACCCTCCAGCCATCAGCGCCAACAATGCACCAACTCCCGCAGTGGGCAAAGTTGACAAAATAGTGACAGGGTGAATAAAGCTTTCGTACAAAATACCGAGCACAATATACATGGCAACAACAGCAGCCAAAATCAGCCAGAGGGTATTACTGAGCGCATCCTGGAACGCCAGCGTTGCTCCCTGAAATTGCGTAGTGATGTCTTTTGGCATTTGGATCGCTTGTTCTGCTTCCTTGATGGCATTAACAGCTTGTTCAAGGGACGAATCTTTTGCTACGTTGAATGAAAAAGTGACAGCGGGAAATTGTTGTAGATGGTCGATAGACAAGTACCCCAATCGTTGTTCGACAGTTGCAATGGTATTCAGGGGAACCATTTTTCCATCATTACCGGTCAGATAAAGATTGTTTATCGCTTCCAGTCCTGATGAATTTTTCGTATCTTGCTCAAGGATAACGCGATATTGATTTGATTGGGTGTAAATAGTCGAAATCAAGCGTTGGCCGAACGCGTTATACAAAGCATTATCTACGGCAGCCATAGAAATCCCAAAGCGGCTAGCCATATCCCTATTTACATCAAGGTAAGCCACTAATCCCTGATTTTGCCAATTATTACCGATATCCATCAATTCTGGCTGTTGTTTCAGGGCATGTTGTAATTTGGGAACCCAGATAGCGAGTTCATCAAGTGAAGTTGCTTGCAACGTAAATTGGTATTGCGTGCGTGATATTTGGGTATCAATAGTCAAATCTTGGGTTGCTTGCAGGTACAACTTGACGTCAGGAACTTTAGCAATCCGCGCCTGTAGGCGTGGGATCACTTCGTCAATACGGTCATCGCGCTGGCTGAGAGGTTTCAACGTGATTTGAAGGCGTGCATTATTCAATGTTGGATTGCTACCATCGACACCTATAAAGGTAGTGACATTATCCACGGCAGGATCTTTTAATAACAGAACCGTAACTTGCCGCTGCTTATCTGCCATTGCATTGAATGAAATAGATTGTGGTGCTTCCAGTGTGCCCTGAATCAGGCCGTTGTCTTGCAAGGGAAAGAATCCCTTGGGGATCATGATGTAGAGTAGGGCGGTCAGAGCCAACGTACCGAATGCGACACCAAGCGTCATCCAGGGGTGATTCAGCACCCGTTTCAGGAAGACTGCATATCCGGCAATCATGCGTTCAAAGAAGTGTTCGCACGCCTGTTCGAAGCGATTGTGTTTAATATTAGCTTCGGATTTCAGCATCCTTGCACACATCATCGGTGTTAGCGTCAATGAGACAACGGCGGAAATTAAAATGGCGACAGCGAGGGTAATGGCAAATTCCCTGAACAGTCGACCGACGATATCCCCCATAAACAGCAGAGGGATCAAGACGGCGATTAACGAGAACGTCAGGGAGATAATCGTAAAACCGATTTCTCCCGCGCCTTTTAGTGCCGCGGCCAGCGGCTTTTCTCCCCGTTCAATGTAACGGGAAATATTTTCTATCACCACAATCGCATCATCCACCACAAAGCCGGTTGCGATGGTTAATGCCATTAAAGTGAGATTATTGACCGAGAAGCCGCAAAAATACATCACGGCAAATGTACCCACTAACGAAAGCGGTACGGCAATACTGGGGATCAGCGTTGCAATGGCGTTGCGCAAAAACAGGTAGATCACCATGACGACTAGCGCAATAGCCAGCAACAGTTCAAATTGAACATCCTTGACTGAATGACGGATCGAAATTGTACGGTCTGTCAGCATTTTCACATTGACAGATTTGGGCAGGCTATTGATCAATTCTGGTAACATGACGCGGATATTATCCGTAGTCTCAATAACATTAGCTCCGGGCTGGCGCTGAACATTGATGACGATAGCAGGTTTCTCATTTGCCCATGCGCCCAATTTGTTATTTTCCACTCCCTGTTCAATGGTGGCGACATCACGCAAGCGAATCGGAGCGTCATTTTTATAGGCCACGATTAAATTGCGATAATCATCGATAGATTTCATCTGATCGTTGGAAGATATGGTGATGGAGCGAGTTGGCCCATCAAAACTGCCTTTTGCTGAATTCACATTGGCTTTCGTGATGGCAGAACGGATCACGTCGCTGTCTAATCCTTGTGCAGCCAAAGCCTGTGCATTCAATTTCACGCGCACCGCGGGACGTTGCCCACCTGCCAAGGTCACCAGACCGACACCACTGACTTGGGAAATACGCTGGGATATACGGGTTTCTACCATATCTTGCACCTGACTCATCGGCAGGGCATCAGAGGTTACGGCCAGCGTCAATATTGGTGGATCAGCCGGATTAACTTTGCTGTAAATGGGGGGATAAGGCAGATCATCGGGCAACAGGTTACTGGCTGAATTGATCGCCGCCTGTACGTCTTGCTCTGCCACATCCAAGGGCAGTGATAGCTGGAATACCAATGTGATAACAGAAGCACCACCAGAACTTCTGGATGACATTTGCTTTAAGCCGGATATCTGGCCAAACTGGCGTTCCAGTGGGGCAGTTACAGCGGATGTCATCACATCTGGATTGGCACCAGGATACAGTGTTACCACCTGAATAGTTGGATAATCCACTTGTGGCAATGCGGAGACTGGCAGCATTCGGTAACCCATTAGCCCAGCCAGCAAGATCGCAATCATGAATAATGTCGTGGCAACAGGGCGCAGGATAAACAGGCGGGATGGTCCTCCGCCTGTGATTGGAGAATCAGCTTGCATCAGGAATTCTCCAATTTATCGTTTGATTGTTCTGAATTTTTTTTCTTTTGATCCGCATCGAGTGCTTCAATGGTCAACGGTTTGACAATCTCGACCTTAGCGCCTTCGGTCAGGTTGTCAATGCCATCAGTAACGACTTGCTCGCCTGCTGACAGTCCACTATTGATGACCACCAGTTGATTATCTTGCAGGCCTGCAACGACCTTATGTTTGCTAACTTTGTTCTCTTTATTCACTTTCCAGACGAAATTTCCGCTATTTCCCATTTGTAATCCAGCCACAGGGATCACAATGACATCGCTCAGTGTGTTGACTTTCATCTGAATATTGACGAATTGATTAGGAAACAGCACATTATCTTGATTATTGAATTGAGCCTTCATCTTGATCGTGCCAGTAGTAACATCAATCTGATTATCAATACTGATTAGTTTTCCTTGCGCCAATGGCTGCTGATTGTTGCGATCCCACGCAACGACAGCTACATTTTTGTGATCTTTTTGCGCCTTTAGTACAGCACCGATATCGTTCTCAGGCAGGGAAAACAGCACATCAATGGGATCGACTTGCGTTATGACAACGATTGGCGTTGCTCCTCCACCAGATACATGATTGCCAATATCGATGCGTTTTAATCCGACGCGACCGGAAATCGGGGCTGTAATACGGCTATATGCCAATTGCAGCTTGGCTTCGTCGATATCTGCCTGGTCGGATTGTAAACTGGCTTCACTCTGGCGAACCAAAGAAATTTGTTTATCCAGATCTTGCTGAGATATAAGTTTACTTTTCGCCAATTGCTGAAAACGGAGTAAATCTTGTTTAGTGTTAGCTAATGTGGCCTGATCTTTGGCATATTGCCCCTGTGCCCTTGCCAGTTTGACTTGAAAGGGGCGGGGATCGATTTCCGCCAGCAAATCCCCTTTTTTGACGAATTGACCTTCATCAAAGTGCAGGGCGACTAACTGACCCTCCACTTGGCTGGTGACAGTAACGGTATTTGCCGCCAGGACCGTTCCTAATCCTACTAAGTAATGAGGTACTGATCTGATTTCAGCCGTCGCTGCCTGCACCGGTGGTTGAGCGGAGTCAGATATACTCTGTTTTGATTTTGAATTCTGAGAGTTACCTGCTGATGAAGGGGCGTTGAAGTATTTCCACGCAAAGAAAATTGCCCCGATGATCACGGCTAGCACCGCAGCAAGTCGGAAAAAGTAGGAACGGCTTTTATTATTCATTTGCTCGACATTCTCTTAGTGTTGTGGCGGTAATCAATCATGCAGCATCTTATGCTAAATTAGATACAAGAATATATTATTAGTGTAACCAACAGTAATTCGTCAATAATGAAGAAAATGTGGAGGTTATGTCAAAAACATAATGTTTCTGATAGTGATTTTCCATAGTATTTGCGATGAAGTATCCAATAGGATACAGGGAATTATGTTATGGGGATTTGTGCAGCAGCAAGATGAATCATCACTATTATTAATGATGGCGATTATAAAGACACTATTTGTCACCATCATCATATAGGGGAAACGTCTTTAATTAAAATAAGCTAAACCAAAAATAGCGTTGCTAATCCTAAAAAGATAAAGAAACCGCCGGTATCGGTAATGGCAGTAATCATGACACTGGAACCAATGGCGGGATCTCTTCCCAGTTTCATCATAATAAATGGGATCAAAACTCCCATCAGCGCAGCCATCAGTAGGTTTAATATCATCGCCATTGTCATGACTCCCCCCATAGCAAGGTCACCATAAAGCAGATAAGTGATGACGCCCATGATCCCTCCCCAAATAATGCCATTGATAAAGGCAACACCAAGTTCCCTTAATAGCAGGTAAGAAAAGCTACCCGTCTGGATTTGATGCAGCGCGAGTGCGCGAACGATCATGGTGATGGTTTGGTTACCAGTATTGCCACCAATGCCTGCTACGATGGGCATTAAGGTTGCAAGAGCAACGAGTTGGGAAATAGTATGCTCAAAGAGTCCGATAACTCGTGATGCCACGAAAGCGGTACACAAATTGATGGCAAGCCATGTCCAACGGGTTTTGACAGCCTGACCAACCGGAGCAAAAACATCTTCTTCGCGGCTTAAGCCCCCCATTCGGCGAATATTGGTGTCAGTTTCTTCACTTAAGGTATCAACAATATCTTCAACGGTCAGACGTCCCATTAAGCGCCCGTTATTGTCTACCACGGCGGCCGAAATCAGGTCATAACGTTCAAATGCGCTGGCGGCATCTTCACCTTTTTGCTCCGGTAAGAAAGTAACAGTATCCATATTCATGACTTCGGAAACTAATTTATCCGGTGCGTTGGTCAGCAAAGTGGTAAGTGGCAACTCTCCCTGTAGGCGATTTTTGCGGTCAATAACAAAGATCTTATCTGTAGTTTCAGGAATAGCATCTCGGGAACGTAAAAAGCGCTGAACGGTGCCGAGTGTAACGTTGCTTCGCACTGTCACGAACTCGAAATCCATCATTTGGCCGATGCTGTCTTTATGGTACTGCAATACTTCTCGGATGCGGTTGCGTTGACCTGGTTCTAAATAGGTCAGCAAGCGCCGAGTGGTATCACGAGGAAGATGTTCTGCGATATAGGCTTGTTCATCTACGTGCAGTTTACCGATGGCACGCAACAGTTCAACATCAGTCATGTCCTTGATCAAATTATCCCAAACAGGAATCGAAGCTTCTACCAGAACCTCACCGCGTTGGTTATTGTCGATCAAACGCCATAAAGCAAGACGTTCATCATAAGGTAAAGCTTCCAGAATATCGGCAATATCGGCAATATGCAGGCTGGACAGCAGTGTACTGACTTCCTCTATTTTCTCTAATAATTGTTCGTCACTGATTGCTGAATGTTCATCAGCCTGACCTAATAATGTATCGACAAACAGCTTATCGTGGATAAATAGAGCAAGCAGACGCTGACGAATATGTGCCAGTCTTTGGGAATACTGACTGACAATAGTTGGATTATCAGGTGTAAAGGTCGATTGTGGCATAGTAAACCTTTAAGGCAGAAAATAAGGCGAAAAATCGGCGATTACAATGATATCGCCATAAATTTGACAGCTATTAGATATTATATTCTGTTTTCGAACCAGTTAGTGGCGTCACCGATTGTTGCTGGGTTTGCTGGTGATGTTCCAATGCTGCCATAAATGCATAAATAAAGCGTCCAAAGAAAATGAAGAAGCTGATAAACAGTACCAATTTTATAATTTGAACAGTTTTCTTTTTCTTTTTCATAACGCGATATCGTTAAGTCGATTCCTCTTCAATGTGTAAGTGCCAGCCAGCCACATCATCCCAGTAACTTTGCTCTTGCTCTAGATCGAGCAACACAAGCGCATTTCGTTTTAAATAGTTTTTGGGTAAGTAGAGCGTCCAATGACTATGATCAGTTTCCAGCCGCAAAGTATCCGGTGTTGTGGTAGCCTGCCGTTGATTATTTAACAAGGTTGCTAATCGCAATATCTTAAGCATGGGAAGATACTGTTTTTTCTTAAACAGATAGAAACGAGGATGCTCATGTACTTTAACCGCTTTGCGGTGGTAACGTACTAACGTTGCCAGCAACGATTGTTGCTCTTGGGTAAACCCCGGTAGATCGGTATGTTGCAGGATGTAAGCTGAATGCCGTTGCAATCCACTCAGATTGATGCTTAGACCGATTTCATGCAGCATGGCTGCCCACAGTAGAATGGATTCCAGTTGTGGATGTATTCGTTTGGGGTTTTGCTCTGACCATTGGTCATAAAGGTTTTTGGCGGTACTCCAGACGCGAGTTGCCTGTTCTCGATCGATATTATAGTGTTCGGCAAGGCTTTTGGCCGTTCGCTGACGAATATCCTGATGGCGAAAACGATCTTCCATTTCATAAAGTACACCTTCCCGTAATGCGCCATGAGACAAGCGTAATTCCTGAATATGTAAGGCATCAAAAATACCGCACAAGATTGATAATCCGGGAACAAAAGTTTGTTTACGGTCATTAGATAATCCCGGCAATTCCAGTGCATTGAAATTTTTATATTTCAGGATACGTTTCACCAGCATGTTTAGACGCTCTGGCGTAATCAGGCCATCTTTCTCACCCAGTTCGACCAAAAGTTCGTGTATGGCTTTGATCGTTCCTGATGCGCCTAAAGCAAAATCCCAGCCTTTATTTCGAAATTGCCAGACGAGATTTTCCAATTTTTGCGCCGCCTGGAGTCGTGCCTTGTGAAAATTATGCTCATTGATTGTACCGTCTGGAAAGAATTGGCGGGAAAAACTGACACACCCCATCCGGCGGCTTTCAATCAATAGCGGTTCGAAATCTTCACCAATGACCAATTCCGTCGAGCCACCGCCAATATCAATCACCAATTTCCGGCCTTTTTCTGGTTGTGTATGCTCAACGCCCATGAAAATCAGGCGGGCTTCTTCATGCCCAGAGATAATTTCAATGGGATAGGGGATAACTTCCTTTGCCTGTTGTAGAAATTCTTGTACGTTGGTCGCTTCACGTAAACTATGCGTTCCCACCAAACAGACATTACCAGCGGAAAAACCTTGCAAGCGCTCAGCAAATAGAGCAAGGCATTTCAGGCCACGGTTTATGGCTTCCTCGCTTAATTCATTTTTACTGTTTAAACCATCGGCAAGATAAACTCGTTTCTTTAAACGCCCAATAACCTGTAATGCGCCATTGACGATACGGGCGATTACCATATGAAAGCTGTTGGAACCCAAATCAATAGTGGCAATTTCTTGTGGTTTGGGCATTGGAATATCGTGTTTCAACGGCATAGATCAGGCTCTTGGTTCTGGTTGTTCAAGGTTTTTCAGATAATCATAAACAGCAAGCTGCGCGCGGATTTTACGTTTATTTCCTCGCGGAACATAGCGATTGCCCAATTCTTTATCAATATAGCGTGCTTTTACGGTATCACTGAATTGCAGTTCAAGGATATCCATCACTTGTTGTTTTAATCTGGGGTCGAGCAGACAAACTGCGACCTCAATGCGATAGTCAATGTTACGGGTCATCCAATCGGCCGAAGAAAGGAAAATTTTTTCGTTGCCTTTGTTGGTGAAAACATAAACGCGATCGTGTTCCAGAAAACGATCCACAATACTGGTGACTTGAATGTTTTCACTAAAACCGGGTTGATTAGGAACCAAAGAGCACATACCTCGTACAAGAATGCGGATTTTGACGCCCGCTTCAGAGGCGTCATACAGGCGATCTACCAACTCCCTGTCTACAAGGTTATTGATTTTCAGGGTGATACCTGCCAGTTCACCGGCTTGTGCATTTTCGATTTCCTGAGTAATCAGTCGATTGAGCATCGCCCGCGAGTTTTGGGGAGATACCATTAAATTATCAAATGTGACAGGCCGATAAGGGTTTTCAATGAAATTAAATACCCGACGAACCTCATTGGTCACTTCAGGTTTAGCGGTCAGCAGAGAATAGTCGGTATAGAGCCGCGCTGTTTTTTCGTTAAAATTTCCTGTACCAATATGGGCATAACGGATAATTTCTTCCCCTTCCAGGCGCGAAATAATGAATAGTTTTGCGTGAATTTTCAGACCAGGAGCGGAGAAAATAACATGTACACCGGCTTCAGTAAGGCGTTTTGCCCAATGAATATTAGCTTCTTCGTCAAAGCGTGCCTGTAACTCCACCACGACGGTCACTTTTTTGCCGTTGTATGCGGCATGGATCATGGAATCAATAATGCGTGAATCTTTTGCGACGCGATAGATATTGATCTTGATCGAAAGAACACTGGGATCGAAAGAAGCCTGACGCAGCAGTTCCAGCACATGTTCGAATGTGTGGTAAGGATAATAAAGCAGAACATCCCTTTCACGGATAGCGTCGAATCCGTTGCGGAAATGCTCGAACCAAGTATGGCGCAGGCGCGGCACGGGTTTATTCTGGAGATTTCGATTTCCTTCATTGGGAAATTTGATGAAATCTTTAAAGTTATGATAACGGCCACCTGCAATCACCGAGTCATCATTGGATAATCCCAGCTTGCTACGCAGTAGTTCTACCATTTCATCAGGCATATCACGCTGGTAGGCAAACCGTACAGGCTCTGCCGTCAGTCTCTGTTTTAGCGTGGAAGACATCAGTTCCAGCAGGCTGGATTCCATCTCTGTTGCCAGATCATATTCGGAATCACGGGTCATTTTCATCGAATAAACGTTCAAAGTATCGTAATCGAAAAATCCTTTGAAAATTTCATCCAGCGTGTAACGCAGAATATTATCAAGTAATATCATTGACTTGCGTTTTTTGGGCATTTCTGGAGGCAAATTGACGAAACGTGGGACTTTATCTGATGGAATTTCCAATAAAGCGTATTGCGTTTCTTGCCCATGAATAATTTCAACGGCCAAATAGGTGTAATCATCTTTAAGAAACTCAACTAAATTAGTTTCTGGGTTGATGACGATTGGCGTGATATGTGGTCGCAAATGCTGGCGAAAATATTGCCGCAACCAGATTTGTTGATTTGGGGATATCTGCCGTTCATTGATCAAAAAAATCTGGTTACGAGCCATTTCCAGCAGTAAATCGTTATAGAGGGCATCAAACTCTTGATCGATTTTAGCAACCTTAGTTTGGATCTTTTTCAACAATTGGCGGGCAGCAGTGGCTGAGCCTTGTTCTTCACTGATAAGAATGCGCCGCTTTACATCGGCAAAGCGTACTTTATAAAACTCATCTAAATTATTGGAGTAGATCCCTAAAAACCTCATTCTTTCAATCAACGGGTTACTTTTGTCAGCCGCTTCCTGAAGTACACGTTCGTTGAAAGAGAGCCAACTGAGTTCTTTCTCGGTATAAAGACGATCGTGGGACATGACTACTCCTTAACTACTTCATTGGGTTTTCCACTTAGTTTAATGGTTGGCGTTTAACGAGCCGATGTGCTGGTTTGAACTTCATGGGTTTTATTGGCGAAATAGAGGTGCTGGAAAGTACACATTCTGATAGCCGTATGATAAGAGCCGTTTACAAAAAATTCATCGATTAATTCACCTTCAATATAAAATCCCAATTTATTGTATATATGAATTGCTTTCGTATTCTCTTTATCAACGATCAGATACAGCTTGTAAAGATTTAAGACAGCAAACGCATATTCCATCGCCAGTTTGACCGCTACCGCTGCGTAGCCCTGTCCTTGATAGGCTGGCGCGATGATAATCTGGAACTCTGCACGGCGGTGGACATAATCTATTTCGACTAATTCTACCAATCCAACTTTGGAATTCAGGCTTTCGATAATAAAACGGCGCTCGCTTTGGTCATGAATATGCTTGTCATAGAGGTCGCATAATTCAACGAAGGCTTCATAAGGCTCTTCAAACCAGTAACGCATGACACTAGCGTTATTATCAAGTTGATGAACAAAAGGGAGATCTTCCCGTTCAAGAGGACGTAAATTTACCGATGGATTTTCCGAACCACTGGACATTGGATACCTCAGTGTTTTGTAGTGAAATCTATAGGGTATAAATATATTAGATATTGAATAATGTTCGAATAAATAATTATTGCCAGATAAATCAATCCAAAATAGCAACTTACAGCAAAGTTTTACTGAAATATAGCACTTAAAAAATTTTATAACAAAATCCGTTAACACAGAGCTGTAAGTTGAAGTCAGCTAGATAAATTATTCCGATGCGTAACCTTGTGGAGGCAGAACTTTGCCATCCATAATTGCATTATTGCCTTCCATAACCAATCGTTGATCTAAAAACCAGCCGATGACCAGAGGATAAATATTGTGTTCTTGGGTTTGTACACGTCCGATAACGTCTTCTTCTTTATCTCCCGCAAAAATCGGCACCTTAGCCTGTAAAATAATAGGGCCACCATCTAATTCTTCAGTCACGAAGTGGACGGAAGTACCATGTTCTCTATCACCGTTTTCAATGGCTTTCCGATGGGTGTGTAGGCCTGGATATTGCGGCAAGAGAGAAGGGTGAATATTGAGCAGGCGTCCATAATAATGCTGGACAAATTCGGGCGATAAGATCCGCATGTAGCCAGCTAAAACCACTAAATCGGGTGCGTATTGGTCAATGGCTTTGAGTAAGGCGATATCATAATTTGTACGATCCGCATAAGCTTTCGGGTTGATAAAAGAGGCAGGAATATCTGCTTGTTCAGCACGTTGCAGGCCATAGGCATCGGCATTATTACTGAAAACGGCAGCAACATAGCCATTAATTCGGTTTTGTTGGCAGGCATCTATGATGGATTGAAGATTGCTGCCATTGCCGGAGACTAAAACAACAATTTTTTTCATAACGGGTTTTCACTGAAGAAATTCATTGATTAATATGCTTTTCAATTTTCAAGTTACAGCCTTGGGCTGTAACTTGAAATTAATCAGACAAGATATTTATTTTGTAATAACGACAGGTTGCTCATCGGCATTAAGTTCGGCAATTGTACCGATTTGCCATGCATTTTCGCCTGATGCGGTCAGATACGAAATAGCCTGTTCTACCTGAGATTGAGGAAGTGCGATTATCATACCAACTCCGCAGTTAAATGTGCGGTACATTTCGTGTTCGCTGACATTACCGGCTTGCTGTAACCAGGTAAAAATTGCCGGCCATTGCCAACTGTCAGCGTTAATTCTGGCTTGCATATTTTCTGGCAGAACACGCGGAATGTTTTCCCAGAAGCCGCCACCAGTCAGATGTGCAATCGCATGAACATCAATTTTTTCAATCAGTTCAAGAATGGCTTTGACGTAAATTTGGGTTGGGGCAAGTAAGTGATCTGCAAGTGGTTTCCCTTCAAGCTCGGTAGTCTCTGGATCAACCTGACTTACCTCAAGGATTTTACGGATCAAAGAATAACCATTGGAGTGTGGTCCGCTGGATGCAAGTGCAATCAGGGCATCACCAGTCTGAACCCGACTGCCGTCAATAATTTCCGATTTTTCAACAACACCAACGCAAAAACCCGCGACATCATAATCTTCACCGTGATACATGCCGGGCATTTCTGCGGTTTCGCCACCGACTAATGCACAGCCTGCTTGTTTGCAGCCTTCTGCTATGCCCGTGATGACACTGGCGGCTGTATCAACATCCAGTTTGCCAGTAGCATAATAATCAAGGAAGAAAAGAGGCTCGGCGCCTTGCACAACCAGATCATTGACACACATGGCAACCAAATCAATTCCGATAGTATCATGACGCTTCAAGTCCATGGCCAGACGCAGCTTAGTACCAACGCCATCTGTACCGGAAACCAACACCGGTTCGCGATATTTCTGTGGCAGGGCACATAATGCACCGAAACCACCTAATCCTCCCATCACTTCGGGGCGACGGGTCTGTTTTACGACACCTTTGATACGATTGACTAAGGCATTACCAGCATCAATATCGACACCAGCATCTTTATAGCTAAGAGAGGTTTTGTTGGTCACTGCGTAGCTCCCAGGCGGTTGCATTTTTATGAATAAAACAGAACGGTGACAATTCTAACAGTCTAAGCAAACGTTTGCGATAGCTTTATATCGGTTTCCTGTTAGATCGGGAACGAAGAAAATCGCTTGTTAGCGATAAAAATTAATAGATTGGTGGTGGTTTGATACTGAAAAGGAGTTATAATCCCGCGATTTTTTTATCTGCCGGCTATTAGGAGAAACCCATGAAAATCGTTGAGGTTAAACACCCGCTAGTTAAACATAAACTTGGCTTGATGCGAGATCATGATATAAGCACAAAACGCTTCCGTGAACTGGCATCAGAGGTGGGAAGTCTTCTGACATATGAAGCAACTGCTGATTTGGAAGTTGAGAAAGTGACCATTAACGGGTGGTGTGGTCCGGTAGAAATAGACCAAATAAAAGGGAAAAAGATTACGGTAGTCCCTATCCTGCGTGCGGGCTTAGGGATGATGGATGGCGTACTGGAAAATATCCCCAGTGCACGGATCAGTGTTGTGGGTGTATATCGTGATGAAGAAACGCTTGAGCCAGTACCTTATTTTCAAAAATTAGTTTCTGATATTAATGAACGTATGGCATTGGTTGTCGATCCTATGCTGGCAACTGGTGGCTCAATGATTGCTACCATTGATTTGCTGAAAAAAGCGGGATGCCCTGTCATTAAGGTATTGGTTTTGGTTGCTGCACCGGAAGGGGTCGCTGCACTGGAGAAAGCTCATCCTGATGTTGAATTGTATACTGCGTCGATTGATAAATGTCTTAATGAACATGGATACATCGTCCCTGGTTTAGGGGATGCAGGTGATAAAATATTTGGCACAAAATAATATTTATAGCCGGCTGAAAAGTCGGCTTTTTTTTGGTTTCTAGCAAGATGATATAAGAGGGTATCCATAATGACTCGTCGAACTATTGGAGTAGAAGAAAAACCTCCTTTGGCACAGACTATTCCTTTAAGTTTGCAACATCTATTTGCCATGTTTGGTGCAACCGTTTTGGTTCCTATTTTATTTAAAGTGAATCCTGCGACAATTTTGTTGTTCAATGGCATTGGAACATTACTGTATTTGGTGATTTGTAAAGGGAGAATTCCGGCTTATTTAGGCTCCAGCTTTGCTTTTATTTCACCGGTATTGTTATTACTGCCTTTAGGATATGAATTGGCATTAGGTGGATTTATTGTCTGCGGGTTGTTGTTTTGTTTGGTTGCCCTGCTTGTAAAAGTTGCAGGAAGGGAATGGATCAATGTGATGTTTCCTCCGGCAGCGATGGGAGCCATTGTTGCCGTGATTGGCCTGGAATTGGCAGGTGTTGCTGCTGATATGGCGGGATTGCGTCCAGCGGCAGGCACTGAGGTTAATATAACCAACCTGACCATATCTATGGTTACGCTGGGCGTGACAATTTTGGGTTCGGTAGTCTTTCGTGGTTTTATGGCGATTATTCCGATTCTGATTGGTGTTTTGGTAGGTTATGCGCTGTCATTTTTCATGGGAGTTGTCGATTTAACACCAGTGCGTGAAGCGCCGTGGTTTGCATTGCCGACGTTCTATACCCCACGTTTTGAATGGTTTGCTATTATGACAATTTTACCTGCGGCGCTGGTGGTTATTGCAGAACACGTTGGGCATTTGGTGGTAACGGCAAATATCGTACAGAAAGATTTATTGAAAAATCCTGGCCTGCATCGCTCAATGTTTGCCAATGGTTTTTCAACGATGATTTCGGGTTTCTTTGGTTCAACACCTAACACGACTTATGGTGAAAATATTGGTGTTATGGCACTTACCCGTGTATACAGCACATGGGTGATTGGTGGTGCTGCGGTGATGGCAATATTACTTTCCTGCGTTGGTAAATTGGCGGCAGCTATCCAAATGATCCCAATCCCAGTGATGGGGGGTGTTTCCCTGTTACTGTATGGTGTGATTGGTGCATCAGGTATTCGAGTTTTGATTGATTCGAAAGTTGATTACAGTAAGGCACAGAACTTGATCCTGACCTCCATTATTTTGATTATTGGTGTCAGCGGAGCGAAAATTCAGATCGGTTCGGCAGAATTGAAGGGTATGGCGCTTGCAACTGTTGTGGGAATTGGTTTAAGTCTGTTTTTTAAATTGATAAGCTTCATCCGACCAGAAGAGCCGTATATCAACTCTTCTGTGAAATCAATTAAACATGATAAGAAGAGTGAAGTGGTAGAATAAAAAATATTAATGAAATTTATTGAAAAGGGCTTTTTAAAAGCCCTTTCTATTTTTTAAAATTATTTTCTTTGCCATTTGGCTTTGTCATTTATAACGATAAATTTTTCCTTTAAAAATAATATCTGTCGTTAATTTCTATTGAAAATAACGTAAGAAAAATAAGTTAAACTCTTTGGAAATACAGTATATTCTTACTATTAGTGCTTACTTTTTACTGTTGTCAATATCGACTATTGATAGTATGGGATTATCAGATATATGAATTTTTATTCTGGAATAGGTTATTTCTGACTTGTGCAGGAAATAGGAATGATTTTGTCATTGGTCGTAAATTACCCATTTTATAGGGAAGTATGCTTTGGTGATAATCTCCTGTTTTAAACAAAGCATTCGTTTCATTTATAGAGACTTTTTGTGGTAGACTTAGCACTGTTCGTTATCCATTCTGTTTGAGGTGCTTCTGAATACACCGTCGCAGCTTTCATTACCATTATATTTGCCCGATGATGAAACTTTTGCCAGTTTCTTTGCAGGTGAGAATACTTCCTTATTAGCTGCAATAAAATTGGCTACTAGTCAGTCACACGGCAGTTATATCTATTTCTGGTCCCGCGATGGCGGGGGTAAGAGCCATTTGCTTCACGCAGCCTGTGCCGAATTATCCCAACAGGGAGAAGCTGTAGGATATGTGCCACTGGATAAACGCGCTTATTTTGTCCCTGAAGTCCTTGATGGTATGGAGCATTTATCATTAGTATGCATCGATAATATTGAGTGTATTGCAGGTGATCAGGAATGGGAAATGGCTATTTTCAATCTTTACAACCGCATTGTAGAAATTGGCCGAACTTGTCTTTTAATCACCGGTGATCGTCCTCCACGGCAAATTAACCTGACGCTACCGGATTTGGCATCTCGTTTGGATTGGGGGCAAATTTACAAATTACAGCCTCTGTCAGATGATGAGAAAATCCAGGCATTGCAACTACGGGCAAAATTACGGGGTTTCGAATTACCTGAGGATGTGGGGCGTTTTGTATTAAAACGGCTCGATAGGGAAATGCAAACGTTGTTCAGAACCCTGGATGAACTTGATCGAGCTTCCATTGTGGCACAACGCAAACTCACGATCCCGTTTGTAAAAGATATCCTTGAGCTTTGAGTGAATAAAGCAGTAAGGAAATAAGAACAGAATAAAAAAAGTGATAGAAATATATTCTCTATCACTTTTTTATTGAAAAACGTTCTTATTGAAACCATTTTTATTAAAAAATAGTTACAGCAGAATTTCTTTAACTTGCTCAGGGGGACGTCCCAAACGCGCTTTATCACCGACAACAACGATCGGGCGTTCTATCAATTTGGGATTTTCAACCATCGCCTGGAGCAATGTGTCTTGGGATAATGTGGCGTTGTCCAGATTTAATTCTTTGTAGAGATCTTCTTTAGTGCGCATTAATTGGCGGGCATTTTTGAAACCGAGTTGTTGTAATAGTATGGCAAGCTGTTCTGTTGTAGGTGGTGTATCAAGATAGTGAATGATTTCCGGTGTAATACCGAGTTCTTCAATCAGCTTAAGGGTTTCACGGCTCTTTGAACAGCGAGGATTATGGTAAAAAATCACTTTTCGTGTATCAAAATTTTGCATGTAAAAATCCTCTATTTATTATATTGGGCATAACTTTGTTGTAGTTGGCGCAATTGATCAATACGGGCATCATATCTCTTTTGTTCATCACTGCCCAACTTGGCCAACGCACTGGCTTTGCCAAGTTGTTCTATAGCGGAGTTAAAATTACCTTGCAATGCCATGATTTCTGCATAAGCGGCTAGTTCATCATTATGTTTTCCCTGCGCTCCGACAGCTTTTCTTAACAGTATCCAGCCGTTAAGATCGTCAGGGTGATTGAAAGTATAACGAAACAGAAGTTGTGATGCCTGAGAATATTTTTTATCCATAAAATAGGCATTTGCAAGATTAACTTGCAATATCGGATTGCTTTTCAGTTTCTTGAGTGCATCCTGCAAGCGAGCGATGGCGTTGGCATACTGTTTTTGCCCGATATCAATATCCGTCATGGTATCAATAAACCAAACGTTATCCGGTTGTTTATCTAGCAATGGAGAGAGTATTGCTCTGGCTGCGGCATACTTTTTATCTTCAGAAAGCAAAATAGCACGTCCATAGGCAGCAGCGAGCTGCTCTTTAGCGGTGCCCTGACTGTATTTCTTTAGCCATTGATCAATATAGGGACGTTGATCGGTTGAATACATTGTTAAAATACGGACACGGGCGAACAGAAAATCCTGAGACTCTGAAACGGCTTTAGTGGGATATTGGTTTGCCCGATTACGGGCGTCAGCTAAACGGCTGGCCGGTAATGGGTGAGTGTATAGCATTTCAGGTAACTTGGAGCTATAGCGAGATTGATCTACGAGTATTTGCATAAAATCAGGCATGCCGTGTGGATCAAATCCCGCCCGACTGAGCGTTTGTATTCCAATACGATCAGCCTCTTGCTCATTCGATTGGGTAAAACTGATCATGCCTTGTTGGACGCCTGCCAGTGTGCCACTGAGTGCAGCCAGGCCAGCTTGTGGACTGGCTATCATAAGCAAAATAGCACCCAATGTACCGGTCCATGCCAGAGGGCTGGTACGTTTTTGTTCTTCTATCCATCGTGCCAGATGCCGCTGTGTAACATGGGAAATCTCATGAGCCATGACAGATGCCAGTTCACTTTCATTATTACTATAGCGAAATAGGCCGGAATGAAGAACAACATTACCACCAAAAAATGCGAGGGCATTAATATTCGGGTTATCTATCAGATAGAAATGGAAAGGTGTTTTGACTGAATCGGCGTGAGTGACTAATTTTTGCCCTAACTGATTAATATATTGAGTTAGCAGCGGATCATAAATTAGAGGAGCTTGGGCCCTTATCGAGCGTATATATAAATCACCCATAGCCATTTCTTGGTTGATGCTGAGGGTTGCTCCCGCTGTGGTGCCGATATCCGGTAGTGAATCTTCAGCCGGTGCAGAGAATACAGGAGGATTTCCCAATAACAACAGGCCGATAAAAATCGTTATCAAAGATTTTCTGGGTGTTTTTCTCATAAAGCGATTCTCATAAAATAGTGTGCTCCGTTTTTAGCTATCAATTTCATGAATACTTTTATGACAAAGAGTACCTTAAAATTATTAATTGTAATAAACTTTAGCGAAAAATACTCATTAAGTATTGTCCCCAAAAGTTGTACTCTGGACTGTGTCCGTACATTCTCTTAAGTCTGGCCGGACAAAAATTGGCGGAAAAAGAATGCTAACAACCAATATTGCAGATATTTGTAGCAAATAATGTTTGGGTTCCTTTGAGTAACGATGCAATAGAATAGATCCCAAACAAATAAATTGAGTTGCCGCTTTATTGATTGAACGGCAACTCAAAACGGGTTGTCTCTATGCTGACAATTAATGTCGGTTCAGGTAATCCAATACAACTTGGTGGTGATCACTGGTTTTGAATTTATTAAAAACGTGCTCAACTTCACCTTGTGAATTAATTAAGAAACTGATGCGATGAATCCCATCATAGATTTTCCCCATGAACTGCTTTTCTCCCCATACACCAAATTGTTCAGCAACTTGATGGTCAATGTCAGAAAGCAGTGTGAAATTTAGCATCTCTTTTTCTACAAAGCGGGATAACTTTTCTGGTGCATCTGTGCTAATACCCAGTACTTCAACATTGGCACTTTTCAGTTCATCTATTGAATCACGTAAGCCACACGCTTGAACTGTGCAGCCTGGTGTCATTGCTTTGGGATAAAAATAAACTAAGACACGTTGACCTTTGAAGTCAGATAAATTAATGGTTTCGCCATCTTGGTCAGGAAGGCTGAATTGGGGGGCCTTATCACCGGCTTTCAATGGGCTCATCACTTATTCTCCGTTTAATCGTTTTGATTTAGATGATCTTGTACGCTAATACTGCCTTGTGCATTTAATTCTGTACATAGATGATGAAAATTTTCTTTAAATATCGCGCCATTATCGTCAATTGGGTTGTGACCTGTAATTTGGATTTGCAGGCGAGCAGGGTGATTTCTTTCGGCTGGGTGAGTTTTTGATACCAGCTCTGCGATATTGAGATCTTGAGCCGTGAATAAACTGGTAAAACGTTCAACAATTCCTGGTGAATCATCTACATCTACCTTAACGGTGATGGTCGAAGGAAATTTTTTCTGAACACCGCATCGGGTACGTTTCATCACTATGAGTAATTCAAGTTCCGCGCCCTTCTGCGGTAAGGTAGATTCGATCAAAGTGATGGCGTTCCAGCTACCAGATAGCAACATGATAAAGGTAAATTCTTCGCCAAACATTGCCAAACGGCTATCTTCAATATTACAACCACATGTACTGACGAGGCGGGTAATGGTATTGACAATGCCGGGACGATCGGTACCCAAGGCCGTGATCACTAAAAAATGCTGTTCTGAGGTTGGCAAAGCGATTTTCCTTTAATTTTAGTTGGTGTTTGCTGTGTTTTAACATAAAAAATGATCAAGAGAAGGTCAATCGTATTTGTTAAGTGAGCAACATTATAATTTCTGTTTAATTAGCTACACTTGATATTAACAAAATTCATTGAAAACGGGTGGTTAAAGAGTTTTCTTCTGTATAACAAGAAAGTACCATGAACTTCTCATTTGCAGTTTTAGGTTTAACTAAGGGGAAATGGCAATGGTAAGCAATCATTCTGGTTTTACAGGCAGTATAGTTGCATTGATAACTCCGATGAACTCAGTCGGTCAGATTGATAAAGCCAGTTTGAAAAAATTGGTTGATTATCATGTCGCCAGTGGCACGTCTGCGATTGTGTCTGTTGGAACAACCGGCGAGTCTGCAACACTGAACCATGACGAACATGTTGATGTTGTCCTGAAAACACTGGAAATAGCTGATGGACGTATTCCGGTGATTGCAGGAACAGGAGCAAACGCTACCGCAGAAGCCATCTCTCTGACCAACTGTTTCGAAAACACGGGGGTTGTGGGTTGCCTGTCAGTCACACCTTATTATAATAGACCATCACAGGAAGGTTTATATTTGCATTATAAGGCAATAGCTGAAAATACTGACTTACCACAAATTCTGTATAATGTGCCATCTCGTACCGGATGTGATTTATTGCCACCGACTGTCGCTCGTTTGGCGAAACTGAAAAATATTGTTGCGCTTAAGGAAGCGACGGGGAACTTAAGTCGTGTTAGTCAGATCCAAGAATTGGTTAGTGATGAAGATTTCATTCTTCTAAGTGGTGATGATGCAAGTTTTGTCGATTTCATGCAGCTTGGTGGTAAAGGTGTTATTTCTGTCACTGCAAATGTTGCGGCAGCGGAAATGGCACAGGTGTGTGAATTAGCTGAGCAAGGTGAATTTTTGCAAGCTCGTGCACTGAACAGCCGATTGATGGAATTGCATCATCAATTATTTATTGAACCTAGCCCGACGCCAGTTAAATGGGCTTGCCGTCAATTGGGATTGATTGCCGATGATACATTGCGTTTGCCAATGGTTCCGTTAACGCAGGAAGGGCAAATTCCAGTTGGCAGTGCCTTGAAAATAGCTGGATTACTGTAAAATTTTAGGGAATTTTAATGGCAACATTATTGCAAAAATCGAAGATCATGAAGATTACTGGTCTGTCATTGGTCGTTTTTTTAGCTGCCTGCTCCAGTGATCAGCGCTATAAACGTCAGGTAAGCGGGGATCAATCCTATCTTGACACGCCGCCAATGAAACTATTGAACGTCCCTGCGGGAATGACATTACCATTGCAAAATGGTGAGTATAATATTCCGTCAACGACGGCAACAGGGGCTGTGGGTGAAGATTTGGATATACGTCCTCCATTACAAGCTCTTGCATTGTTGACGGGTTCTCGCGTTGAAAATAGTGCTAACAGCAGTAAATTGTTGCTTGAAAATACTCCTGAATACAGTAACTTATGGTCTCAGATAAACAGCCTGTTAGCGGAAAAAGGGTATAAGATCAGCCATAAAGATGATGCAGCACAAACCCTGATGACAGATTGGATCACATGGCAACGGGCAGATGAAAATGTCCCTTATCAGGGGCGTTACCGTATTTCAGTTACCAAACAGGATTACCAAATAGCGCTATCTGTTGCGAACGAAGGTTTGAAACAGGGAGAAAAGGAAATTACCGATCCGGTAGAAATTCAACGTTACAATGTCACGATGCTGAATAAATTGGCGACTGACTTAAGCCAGCAACAAGAAGCTGCGAGCCTGACCAGTGCTAAAAATTCAGGTCCATTATCTGTACAAAGTGGTAGTGATAATACCGGATTGCCGCAGATCATCGTGCGTGCACCTTATAACGTGGTCTGGAACAGATTACCATACGTGCTGGATAGCATAGGAATGGAGGTCACAGATCGTACACGTTCCACAGGTGCAATTGCGGTGACTTATAAAGGACGCAGTTCCTCTGATTGGAAAGCAATAGGGGTAGAAGAGCCTTCTATCAGCGAAGGAAATTACAAATTACAGGTGGGTGATTTGGATAACCGAAGCAGCCTGCAATTTATCAGCGACAAAGGTAAGCCGCTGACTCAATCTGAAAATGATCAAATGGTGGCTGCGCTGGAAGCCGCGTTTAGCCAATCCAAAGATAAGTAATCTATAAAAGGGGCCTTGGGTCCCTTTTATATTTTGGGTGCGTTTTTTGTTTTAATTCTTTACGTTTAAAGATGTCATATTTCTGGAGTGTAAAATGCAGAAGAAAGCTGAGTTGTATCGTGGAAAAGCAAAAACAGTGTATGCCACTGATAATCCTGATTTACTGGTACTGGAATTCCGTAATGATACATCAGCATTGGATGGTGAACGCATCGAACAGTTTGATCGCAAGGGAATGGTGAATAATAAATTCAATCATTTCATTATGAAAAAACTGGAAGAAGCGGGTATTCCGACGCAAATGGAACAACTGTTGTCAGATAATGAATCCTTGGTGAAAAAACTGGATATGGTGCCTGTTGAGTGTGTTATTCGTAATCGTGCCGCAGGTTCTCTGGTTAAGCGTTTGGGCGTGGAAGAGGGAATAGTGCTGAACCCGCCACTGTTTGACCTGTTTCTGAAAGATGATGCCAAACACGATCCTATGGTTAATGAATCTTACTGTGAAACATTCGGTTGGGTGAGCAAAGAGCACTTATCTGAAATGAAACGCCTGAGCTACAAGGCGAATGAAGTATTGAGCAAGCTGTTTGATGATGCAGGTTTGATTCTGGTGGATTTTAAATTGGAATTTGGTTTGTTCAAGGGCAAGGTTATATTGGGAGATGAATTTTCACCGGACGGTAGCCGCTTATGGGATAAACTGACGATGGATAAAATGGATAAAGATCGTTTTCGCCAAAGTCTCGGTGGCTTGATTGAAGCGTATGAAGAAGTTGCACGCCGTATTGGTGTTATTTTGGACTAGTGACGCAAACGATTACTTAAAAAATATAATATAAAATAGGCAGGATGCTCCGATAATCAAAAGGGCATCCTGTCCCTGTTTTGCACGTTGAATAAACTTTAAAGTAGGGATTTAGTTATTTGTTTCCAGCCTTTTTGGTGCATACAGTTGTAATAGAATTCACTTCTAGAACCCTCGTTGACATCAGTCACATAGCTTTCGATCATAGGAACATTTTGACTGTAGTAACCGTTTTTTCCACATTGCTCTTTACTGATACAAGGTTGCTGTACCATTTTCAGTGTTGATCTTTGGGCTACTTCATTTTTGATAGGAAATTGTTGTAATGCTGACAATCTGCATTCAACTTTTGCTTCACTGAAAGGGACTGGATTACTGGTTGCAGGTACCCATTGAGTGGTGCAACCAGCTAAAAAGAGACAGGTTATAATGGGGGAGATTAATTTTTTCATATTCATATCACTTATACGAACACACATTAGCTGCAAGTCACTTCTTACAACCTTTCTGCATTCACCTTGGTAAAAAAGTGTTGGTGTTTGAAAATCACACTATCAAAAAACGAGGTTGTGTTTTGATTTGTGTGAGCAATTATTTATCAATGTTATTGTTTAAAGCAAGAATGTTAACAAACTACCTTTTGCCACGCTATCACCCAATTTGGGGATGGCACTTTATGAATATTTTTGATTAATTGTAAAAATTTTAAGTTATCATCTTTTCCATGCCAGCATTTATGTCGTCTGGTTTGAAAATAGTCAAATATTGTTCTGTTTGGAGTTTACAGGAAATAAAAACTCATGAGTCATATCGATCCTACTTTGCTTATTTTGCTCGTGCTTGCTGGACTTGGCATCATCAGCCACAACATGACAGTGACGCTTGCCATGTTATTTCTATTGGTAGTTCGTATCACGCCATTGAATCAGTTTTTCCCTTGGGTGGAAAAGTACGGTTTGACGATAGGTATCCTGATCCTGACCGTGGGAGTCATGGCACCCATCGCAAGCGGGAAAATCTCTGCCCAGGAAATTTTTAGCTCTTTCTTAAATTGGAAATCACTGTTGGCTATTGCGGTTGGTGTCCTTGTGTCATGGCTGGGAAGCCGGGGTGTGACTTTAATGTCTGGCCAGCCTTCTACAGTGGCGGGTTTATTGGTCGGTACTGTGTTGGGAGTGGCTCTATTTAAGGGCGTTCCGGTCGGCCCTCTGATTGCCGCTGGTATTTTATCCCTTATGATTGGTAAGTCGTGATGGTGCCTATCTCATGGGCAATGTTGCAGGCACAGATGCAACAGCAGGGGCAGCGCCGTTTAGTTGTTTTAAGTGGTGATCCGCAGTGGAGTGAACTGATTATTAATCAGCTAACAAAACAGTTTCAAGGGGATTGGGTAACGGTTTCAGCCCATGTATCTGGTGGTGCTATTGATCCGATAAAAGCTGTCAGCTTGCTTGGTCGTGAATTCTTGCATGGTGTTTTTGATGCCACTCAGGGGCTTAATGCTGAAGCATTGGCGATACTGGCTGGTACACTAAAAGCGGGAAGCTGGCTGGTGATGCGTGTACCAGCCTGGTCACAATGGCCAGAAAAGCCTGATGAAGATAGTTTGCGCTGGAATGAATCGGCAGGCATTATTTCGACACCTAATTTTATTCGCCATATTCAGCAGCAAATCCTTGCATTTCCTGAAGTATTATTATGGCGTCAGGAAATACCTTTTCAGATATCTCAGATACCACCATTGCCTACAACCAGAGCATGGCAGATGCCTGATGGCAACCCAACGGTAAGCCAGCAATCCATTCTTGAAGAATTGCGACAGGCCACACAGGGCGTTTGGGTGATCACTGCACCACGGGGGCGAGGGAAATCGGCTTTGGCAGGGATGTTGGTACGATATTGGCGGGGAAAATGCTGGTTATGTGCCCCTGCGAAAATAACCACAGAAGTTATTCGGCGTTACTCTGGTATTTCAGTTTCAGATCCTGCTGAACAGAAGCCTTTAGAACAGGAAACACCTTTTTGGGCAGTAGACCATTTGTTGAAATATTGCCGAGCAAAAAAAGATAAACAGGAAAATAAAAGCGATGCTGATTGGTTATTGATTGATGAAGCAGCCGCTATCCCAACGCCACAATTAGCAGAATTGATCTGCCATTTTCCACGGGTATTGTTGACCTCAACAGTTCAGGGTTATGAGGGAACGGGTCGCGGTTTTTTGTTGAAACTCTGTGCTGAATTGCCTGATTGCCATATTCGTGAATTGAAAACTCCGATGCGCTGGGCTTCCCATGATCCATTGGAAGCGTGGCTGGATAGTGCCTTGTTGTTCGATGATAAACCGTTCGTTGATGACACTCGATTAAACACAGAAGAATTGCATTTTCATCCGATCTATCAGTCTGAATGGTTACAACATCCTTCGTTATTGCGCCAATTTTATGGTTTATTAGCCAGCGCGCATTACCGTACATCCCCCCTTGACCTGCGGCGATTAATGGATGGTAAAGGAATGACATTTTTGTCTGCTATTTCTGGGACTCCAGAGCATGAGCAACAATTGATTGGTGCTTTGTGGATGGTGAATGAAGGCGGATTGTCACAGACATTAGCGCATGAAATTTGGGCAGGGCGTCGGCGACCAAGAGGTAATTTGGTGGCACAATCTCTGGCGGCACATAGCGGTTTTCCACAGGCTGCAACTTTGCGATCACAACGAATTAGCCGTATTGCTGTACAAGCTCAATATCGCCGTCAAGGTATTGCACAGCATTTGATCGTTCAGCAATGTCAGGAAGCCAGTAAAAAAAGGCTGGATTTCATTTCGGTCAGTTTTGGTTATACCGCTGAACTGTGGGCTCTTTGGCAAAAATGTGGTTTTCGTCTGGTGAGAATGGGAACTCACCGAGAAGCAAGTAGTGGTTGTTATACCGCAATGGCGGTTCTGCCTTTGAGTGAGCAGGGCGAACGATTTGCCCAATCCGCACAACAGCGATTATCCAGAGATGCCAGAGGATTAGAATCGTTACTCGGCTTTCCCTTGCCAGTTGAGCATGATAGTGATGAACGGCTCAATAATAGTGATTGGCAGGAATTGGCTGGATTTGCATTTGCTCATCGTCCTCTGTCAGCGTCTTATTTTGCATTACAGAGATTACTGTTAAAGAGTCATTTGGCCTTGCCGGCACTGAGAAAGCATCTTCAACAACGGCTAAGTATCGAACAATGTGTTAATGAATTATCACTAAGTGGCCGTAAGGCTCTATTAAAATACTGGCGGGAAGAGGCTGCTGGTGCATTGGCAAGCATCGATAAAATACTTGCCAGGCACTGGAGAGATTGGATTATTTCTTGCGATCCCGCTGCGGCCAATCATCCTCATCATCCCATTGATCATTAAGATCTCGGTGCGGGGGCAATTCGGGTTTGTCATCTAAGAACGATTTTTTATCGACGCGACTGAGTGCCTTTACTGCATTAACAATAATGCCGATAAGCACTAACAGAACAACCCACCAATAATCTATCAACCAATGCATGGTATTTTCCTCAGAGTGTTAAGGGCCTCTTCCATGAGGCTCAGGAGCCTAATGTGTTATTTCTGCTGATCGGTATATTTTCCTGATTTACAGTTTTCTTAATCCATTATCCTGATGTATTTTTCAAATATATAGGATAGATTGGTTTTTAACCAGTTTATGCCGGCAATATCACGATTCTCCCAGGCACCCAATAGCACTTGTTCATCGAATAAATTTTCAGCTTCATGGGATAATGGCCAATAGCTGATATGCCAGGGTTCATAAGCTACACCAGCATCGTGGCGCGTGAAGGGGCGGTAGAAATCATAATGAGACATATTTTCTGTCAGCCAGTGGGTTAATGGCTCAAAGTATCCTCCGTTTTCATACTCCCACGGCTCTAGCTGCAATTTCTTACCTTTTGGTAGCAAAAAGGGATCATAAATATCCAATTCGGTGCCCCAATGATGGCGACTTGCCCCCGGCAGAGCTGACCAGCGGAGAATAGCTTCACAAAGTTCGCCTTCACCCATTTTCGAGATGTCAAGAGGTTGGCTATGATCATCTAATACCGGACGTTGACCACGGAATTTCTCATTCCAGATAGTTTGCTGACGTGTGAAATCGCGGAACGAACTGGCCGGTTGTAGCTTAAAACCTGCCTTGGCAGCCTCTTTCTGCATGGCAAGAAACGCTTTGGTGGCATTAAATTGCAAACGGTGATTGCCTGTAAGCGTGACTAGGTGATCCGTAGAAAGACCGCTCAGGATTTCAGGTGTCATCATCTGATTAATTGCTCCATAGTACGTTGATAAATCAGGCTCAATGCTTGTAAATCAGCCACCTTGACACATTCATTGACTTTATGGATTGTGGCATTGATTGGTCCCAATTCCACGATCTGCGCCCCCATTCTGGCAATAAAGCGTCCATCTGAAGTGCCGCCACTGGTTGATAACTCCGGCTTATATCCACAATAATGCTCAATGGATTCAACCACTGCATCAACAAGCTCCCCCTTGCGAGTCAGGAAAGGTTGGCCTGATAGCCACCAGTCAATCTCATGTTTGAGATGATACTTTTTCAGCATATCTTCAACCCGTTGCCGGATCTCGACATCGGTCAGTTCGGTACTGAAACGGAAATTAAATTGAACCCACAGTTTCCCCGGGATAACGTTATTGCTGCCGGTTCCTGCCTGAATATTAGCGATTTGCATCGTTGTGGCAGGGAAAAACTCATTACCGTTATCCCACTGAGTATTGACGAGTTCTTGCAGAAAAGGGAGTGAGTGATGAATGGGGTTATCAGCCAATTCTGGGTAGGCAACATGCCCTTGGGTGCCAAAAATGGTCAAACTCGCGGTCAGGGAACCCCGCCGTCCGTTTTTGATCATATCCCCAAGACATTTCTGGCTGGATGGCTCTCCCACCAGACAATAATCTAAACGTTCATGACGAGCCATTAACGTTTCAACAACCTTAACGGTGCCATTGATCGCTTTAGCCTCTTCATCGGACGTGATCAGAAAAGCCAGACGGCCTTTATGCTCAGGATTATCCGTGACAAAACGTTCAGCCGCAACAACCATTGCCGCCAGAGAGCCTTTCATATCTGCGGCGCCGCGGCCATACAGCATGCCATCACGAATAGTGGGTTCAAACGGAGGTGTCTGCCACTGTGAGATATCACCGGTAGGAACGACATCGGTGTGCCCGGCAAGGGCAAAAGTGACACCAGTTCCACGATAAGCCCAGAAATTCAGGGTATCACCGAAAGGCATTCGCTCTATGGTAAAGCCAATGTTTTGCAGACGCTGAATAAGAAGTTCCTGACAACCTTGATCATCCGGACTGACAGAAGGACGTTTGATTAACTGTTGGGCAAGATCAATTACTGGGCAAGTCATAATTTTCTCTCCTTAGCGAGTCATACGAGAAAAACTGTTGATATTGTTCCACATTAAAACCGAGCAAATACTTCTCTGTTTCTGTCCCCTTTTTTTTTGAACCTTCTGAGCGAGAGACTAATAGGGGGCGTTTTATGATTGAAGGATGTTCCAGCATGAGAGCCTTGGCTTCTTCTGCATTGTTAATGGCTGCTTTTTGCTCGTCGGGCAATTTGCGCCACGTTGTACCACGAGTATTCAGGAGAGATCCCCAACCAGCAAGCTCAATAAATGATTGGAGTAGCTCAGGGGAGAGACCATCAACCCGATAATCATGAAATTGATAAGGTATTTCTTGATCTTCTAACCAACGACGCGCTTTTTTGATGGTATCGCAGTTTTTAATGCCGTAGAGAATGGATATTGTGTGAGAAGTAGTATCTGTATGAGAAAGAGTATCTGGGTGAAAAGTGTTAGTTGACATGATAAATGCCTTGGCTTTGTTTTGTTCAACATATCCGACATAATGCGGGAAAGTGACTATTTTATCCAGATAACGCGTTTTTGAGTACACTTTCGGGTTACTTCTTCCTGACATTGATGTTACGGGTGTTTAAATTGTCGACAAAAACATATTAATTGCATTTAAAATAATTAGTTTGCGAATAATGCCATCGTTTATTATACGTAAAATTAATTTATTCCTAATTAGTTTATAATTCTTGATAACTCACAATTTCCCCATTAGCAAAAATGAGGGAAATTGTGTTTCGTATTGGGGCGTTAAGCTGCAATCCAATGTTAAATTAACTCTGTTTTTCTATGTTTTAGATAGATGATAGTGGCTTCAAGACGGGAACGTGATTTAAGTTTTTTCAATAAGTTACGAGTATGAACTTTCACGGTTTCTTCAGAAATGAAAAGGAAATCGGCAATTTCTTTATTTGTCATCCCTTCTGCAATTTCTTTTAAAACATCTAATTCACGTTTGGTTAATTTTGATAACGGATCAACATAAAAATGGCGAGTGGATAAATATTGATGAACTCTTTCGCTGAACACTGCATGGCCATCTATGGCTTTTTTTATGTTATTCAGTAGGGAGGTAAGATCGATGTCTTTTAATAAATAACCATTTGCACCGGAGTCAACAGCATCGTAAATATCACTTCTGTGATCTGAATCGGAAAGTACCAAGATATAGGAATCAAGTCCTTTGCGGCGGAGAGCTTTAATCGTATCAATCCCTGAAAGACCATGAATTTTCAAATCCATCAAAATAATATCAGGCTTTATTTGGCAAGCGATATTAATTGCGTCTTCACCATTACCGGTTTCGGCAGTCACAATGAGTTCCCGCTCTAATTCAATCAACCCTTTTAAGCCGTGACGAATGATAGGATGATCATCAACTATCATGACTGAATGATTATGCATATTCTTTCTCCCATATAGAAATGCAGATTTATGTTTAATAAAACATGAAAGACAGATTTCTGCTTTATGTTAAATTGCTGTGTGATTTTTATGGAATATATTGAATCATCGTTTATGAGATTCTGGAAATATATCCTGATATAAAAATAGAAATGTCGCAAACAGATTTAACCACTCAGATTAAATTCACTTTCATAAGAAAATGTGTTTCCTTAATTGCTAATAATTTTCCAAATAAATTTGAATGAATATTTTATAGATTAAGTTTTGTTTTTGTAAACTTATTTTAAATTTTAATTTAAAAATATATCGTTAATTAATTTATCAGGTTATTAGTTGAGGATTAAATACCTCTATGTGGGTATCATCAGGAGAATATCATATAATATTAATTAGCGTCAGTTTAATCATCTGTCTGTTTTTTGTACCTTGATTTTAAAGATTATGAACAAAATGCTGCTGACATCATGATTTAACCTTCTGTAACTATTATACTGAAACCATTTTCACTAAGACATGACGCATAAAGGATCTGATGATGGATGAAAAATTGAAACAGAGTGCTCTTGATTTTCATGAGTTCCCCCAACCTGGAAAAATTACGGTTACACCAACTAAGCCACTGACAACGCAACGTGATTTGGCGTTGGCATACTCACCGGGTGTTGCTGCGCCTTGTCTTGAAATAGCAAAAGATCCTTTGGCCGCTTACAAATATACAGCTCGTGGTAACCTTGTTGCGGTTATCTCTAACGGCAGCGCTGTTTTAGGGTTGGGGAATATCGGTGCATTAGCCGGTAAACCTGTTATGGAAGGAAAGGGGGTTTTGTTCAAAAAATTCTCTGGTATTGATGTTTTTGACATCGAAGTGGAGGAATCTAATCCTGATAAATTAATCGATATCATCGCAGCTCTGGAACCCACTTTCGGTGGCATCAACCTCGAAGATATTAAAGCACCAGAGTGTTTCTACATTGAGCAGAAACTCCGTGAGCGCATGAAAATTCCTGTATTCCACGATGATCAACATGGCACAGCAATTATTTGTACCGCAGCAGTGTTGAATGGATTGCGGGTTGTTAATAAAGATATTGGCAAAGTACGCATGGTTGTATCGGGGGCTGGAGCTGCCTCAATTGCTTGTATGAACCTGCTGGTAGCACTGGGTTTGAAACGTGAAAATATTGTCGTCTGTGACTCAAAAGGGGTTATCTATCGTGGCCGCGAAGAGAACATGGAAAAGACCAAAGCAGATTATGCCATCGAAGATAACGGCAGCCGTACACTGGCAGATGTGATCCCTGATGCTGATATTTTCCTCGGCTGTTCCGGCCCAGGTGTTCTGACCCAAGACATGGTGAAGACCATGGCAAAAGATCCGCTCATTATGGCATTGGCTAATCCAGAGCCGGAAATTTTGCCACCATTGGCAAAAGCAGTACGCCCTGATGCAATTATTTGTACTGGCCGTTCCGATTTCCCTAATCAGGTGAATAACGTTCTTTGTTTCCCGTTTATTTTCCGTGGTGCATTGGATGTTGGAGCCACAACCATCAATGAAGAAATGAAGCTTGCCTGTGTACATGCGATTGCTGATCTTGCACTGGCTGAACAAAGTCAGGAAGTTGCTTCCGCCTATGGCGATCAAGACCTGTTCTTTGGCCCTGATTACATTATTCCAAAACCATTTGATCCTCGCTTGATTGTAAAAATTGCGCCGGCTGTAGCGAAAGCCGCGATGGCATCAGGAGTGGCAACTCGGCCTATTAGCGATTTCGGGGCATATATTGAGAAACTCAATGAATTTGTCTATAAAACCAACTTATTCATGAAACCAATATTTTCCCAAGCCAAAAAAGAGAAGAAACGCATTGTATTGGCAGAAGGGGAAGATGTTCGTGTGCTGCATGCGACACAAGAGCTTGTCTCCCTTGGGCTGGCATTCCCTGTCCTGATTGGTCGCCCTAGCGTCATTGAAATGCGGATTAAAAAGCAGGGACTACATATTGAAGTGGGTAAAGATTTTGAAGTGGTGAACAATGAAAATGATCCACGTTTCAAAGAATATTGGCAAGAATATTACCAAATGATGAAACGTCGTGGTGTCTCGCAAGAGCAAGCACGTCGGGCAGTGATTGGCAATCCAACGCTGATAGGCGCAATCATGGTACACCGTGGTGAAGCGGATGGCCTGATTTGTGGGACTGTTGGCAGTTATAGTGAACATTACCCAATCTTGAAAGATGTGTTTGGTTTCCGTCAGGGAGTGCATACCGCAGGTGCTATGAACGCCTTGATGTTACCGACGGGAAATACGTTCATTGCCGATACTTATGTTAATGAAGATCCAAGCCCAGAAGAGTTAGCCGAAATCACACTGATGGCGGCTGAAACTGTTCGCCGTTTTGGTATTGAACCTAAAGTCGCTTTGTTATCACGCTCAAGTTTTGGCTCTTCTGATTGTGATTCTGCACAAAAAATGCGTAAGACACTGGCATTGGTTCAGCAAATGGCACCATCGCTTGAAATTGACGGTGAAATGCACGGTGATGCTGCGCTGGTGGAAAGTATCCGCCGCGATATCATGCCAGATAGCCCGTTGAAAGGCTCGGCAAACCTGTTAATTATGCCGAATATGGAAGCGGCTCGTATCAGCTATAACTTGCTGCGTGTCACCAGTTCAGAGGGTGTAACAGTTGGCCCTGTCTTGATGGGAGTTGCGAAGCCTGTCCATATCCTGACACCGATTGCTTCTGTACGTCGTATCGTGAATATGGTGGCGTTGGCGGCCGTTGAAGCACAAACAGTTCCACTATAAAAATCGAGTTTGTTAGCATTCCCATTCCAACCGTGAATTGGGAATAAATTGGTGAACTACCCTGTTAGGCTTATGTTTAGCAGGGTATTTTTATTTGTAAATAATTCTCATTATCTATAATATGCGGGCAATTTTCTTTGGATGATTAATAATTATGCAAATATCAACCCGTATAAAATCGACTTTTTTAACTTGTTTTCTCCTGCTTGGCGGTTGTTTTCTAACCGGTTGTACCGCGGCACTAAACGATTCTCAAAATAGCTCTCAGGCAGTGTTACAAACTCTCCCAGATGAATTGATGCGATCTGGTGCAGTGCTTGATATGAAAACAGGCAAAGCAATTATGCCAGAGCAATTACTGGAACAATTGGCGAATTACCCTCGTGTCATTGTTGGTGAAAAACATGACAATCCTTACCATCATCAAATTGAGTTATGGCTGGTTCAGCAACTTGACCAGAAACGTCCCCATGGTTCCGTATTACTGGAAATGATTAACCCAAACCAGCAAGAAAAAGTCAATAAGGTGAAAAGTTGGCTACAGGGCAATCCGATTGTCAGGGAAGAGCGGATCCAGAATTTATTGGCGTGGCAACAGGGTTGGCCGTGGAAATGGTATGGTGATTTAGTTATGGAGCTGATGAGGGCACCTTATCCTCTGTTAGCAGCAAATTTAGATCGCAGCGAAATTGAACAATATAAAAATCAAAAAACAGAAGATAAAAATTCACTTGTTTCTGAAAATGTTAAACAGCTTATTGAAACCACTATTAAAAACTCCCATGGCGGAAATATAGAACCAAAACTTCTTTCTTATATGACTAAGGTTCAGCAAATGCGGGATCAACGGATGGCAGAGCGGCTAATTAAGGCTCCATCGCCTGCTTTGCTATTTGCTGGGGGATATCACGCAGTAAAAGCGATGGGAGTTCCTCAACATGTCAAAAAAATAGCGCCAAATGAAGAAATAGCCGTCTTTGTCATTGCAGAAGAGGGCGTTTCGTTAAATAACGAATATGCTGATTTTGTCTGGTTTACGCCCAAGGTCAGCGAGAATATAACCAAATGATGGTAAGTATCACAAGGAAGTGATTAATTAACAAATAAAAATAGTTTTCATTTATATATTGAATTGATTATCATTCATCTCAATTTATCATTGACATAATGTGCTATAAGAGATGTTGACGTACACCACGTATCAAAATACTCACTCTGGTCATGTGACAAAATCCTTTCTCGCTGCGATCACACTCCATGCTTTGTTCGTAGGATGGCTGGTTTACAAACCAAAGGATGTGGATATTGAGGAGCTTCTTCCTCCACCAGCGGTGATGGTGGAACTGTCAACGCAAACAGAAGCACTACAAAAAATACAAAAACAGCCAATTGGTATTGAGCAGCAACTATCTGTTGCCAGTCAGCAGCAGGAAAGCAAAGTTGATGAAATTAACATGCCAAAATTGGATGTAAATGAGAATGCCCTGCTTTTGGTGGATAAGCAGAAGAAAAAAAAGAAAGAACAAGATGTACCGAAGAAAACTCAGCCTGTTAAGCGAGTGAAAGCAAAAGAGCAAGAAAGTGAAAAATTCCACAGTAGCGCCGCACCAACAACCAGTAATGCTACGGCCGATAGTGTGACTGCCCGCACCGCCGCATCCTATGAAAGCAATTCTGATGCCATTGCCGATGCCAAAGCTGTTTGGCAGGCAGAGGTGGCCGGACACTTGAACCGCTATAAAAAATATCCAGAAGATGCCCAGAGAAGAAGACGAATAGGGCGTCCTATGGTGAAATTTACGGTTAACCAATTAGGGGGCGTGATTAGCAGTGAATTAACTCGCCGCTCAGGAACTAATTCACTAGACAGAGAAGCAAGGATGGTATTGGAAAGGGCACAGCCTCTGCCTAAACCACCGGAAGTCGTTTTAACTAATGGCAGTGTTACGGTTGAACTGCCGATAGATTTTTATTTATCTCAATAAAAATACAGGATTGATGGCATGTCACAATATAAGACAGCATTTTCATCAGATACGAAAAGGTTGAATAAAAAAAGGATAACTTGCAGTAAGACCGTGCGCGGTAAAAGAGTAATGCTTGGTTTGTTGCTTAGTGGTAGTTTATTGAGCCACAGTTTTGCTACTACTGTAATGGAGGAAAATATGGTGCCACCTGTAGCCGTAAAACAGCCGTATAAAATGGCGCTCCACGGGGATGTGCGAATTGATAACTATTATTGGCTACGTGATGACAAACGTCAGGATAAAAACGTTATTGATTATTTAAAGGCTGAAAATCAATATGTCGAGCAGATGCTGAAATCAGGTCAGGAATTGCGTGAAACCCTCTATAAAGAAATGGCTGATAGAATGAGCAAAGACGATCAGTCTGTTCCTTATACCTATAATGGGTATATTTATCGCACTGTTTATGAAGCAGGAAAAGATTTCCCGATCTATCAGCGCAAGCCAATCGATAATTCAATCGATTGGCAGGTTATGGTTGATGGTAATGAACGAGCAAAAGGTCATAAGTTTTACCAAATTAGTGGCTTTGCGGTTTCATTGGATAATAAACGCATCGCGGTGGCAGAGGATACCCAAGGGCGTCGTAACTACAAGATCTCGTTTAAAAATTTCAGTGATGCCGATTGGCAGAATAATGTCATAGAAAATACTTCCGGCAACATTGTGTGGGCAAATGATGGTGAGACACTGTTTTATGTACGTAGGGATCCACAAACGTTGTTGCCTTATCAGTTATTCCGTCACCAATATGGCACTGATAGCCAGCAAGATCGAAAAATTTATCAAGAAGAAGATGAACGCTTTTATTTATCTATTTCGGAAAGTACTTCACTTGATTATATTTTGATTTCGAGTACCAGTTACACGAGTTCAGAATATCGACTGATTGATGCAAACAACCCACAATCAGAGCCGCAGGTTTTTTCTGCTCGTCAGGCAGAGCGTGAATATGATCTAGACCATTTCCGTGGGCAATTCTATATTCGCTCTAATCATGAACACCCATTGTTTGGCTTATATCGGACAGATGCTATTAATAAACCCTGGGAAACCGTAATTGCTCCACAGGAAAATACCGATCTGGAAAATTTTGCCCTGTTCAACAATTGGTTAGTTGTACAGGAACGTACTAAAGGATTATCGTCGATCCGCCTGATTGATTGGAAAACTCAGCAGGAAAAACGGGTTCAATTCGATGATCCGGCATATATGGCATCGTTGGGCTATAACCCAGAACCTGATACTCACTTTTTGCGCTATAGCTATTCATCTATGACAACACCAAGCTCAGTATTCCAATGGAATATGCAAACCGGCGAGCGAGAATTGTTGAAGCAACAGGAAGTTAAAGGGTTCAACAAGGAAGATTATGAAAGCCAGCGTATTTGGGTAAAAGCCCGTGATGGTGTGGAAGTACCTGTTTCTCTGGTATATCACAAATCCTTATTTAAAAAAGGTGAGAACCCGATCCTGATTTATGGTTATGGTTCTTATGGTATTAGCATGGATCCTTATTTTAGTTCTGCTTTGTTAAGTCTGCTGGATCGTGGCTTTGTCTATGCTTTGGTGCATGTCCGTGGTGGTGGCGATTTGGGCAAAAATTGGTACTTGCAAGGTAAACTCAAAAATAAGATAAATAGTTTCCACGATTTTATTGATGCGACCAAAACCTTGATTGCCGATGGATATGGTAATAGCAAGCGTGTTTATGCTGAAGGTGGCAGCGCGGGCGGTTTATTAATGGGCACAGTTATTAACCAAGCGCCGGAATTATATCGTGGAGTGATTGCTAAAGTGCCTTTTGTGGATGTTTTGACAACTATGCTTGATTCATCCATTCCACTGACAACCGGTGAATATGAAGAGTGGGGTAATCCGAATAACAAAGAAGATTATTTGCGTATGAAATCTTATAGCCCTTATGACAATATTCAATATCAGCGCTATCCTCATTTGTTGGTCACGACAGGTTTACATGATTCCCAAGTGCAATATTGGGAGCCGGCAAAATGGGTAGCGAAATTAAGGGAAATGAAACAAGGTGACAGTCTGTTATTGTTAGAAACTAATATGGATACGGGGCATGGCGGAAAGTCGGGGCGTTTTAATCGTCTGAATGATATTGCCTTCGATTATAGTTTCTTATTAATGTTAGATGACGCTAAAACCTATTTTCCAAAATTAGAAGATTAATAAAAAATATCTAATTTATTACTCAGGATGCTGATAATTTTATCAGCGTCTTGGGTATTTTATTGCACAAATTTGTGAAGCGATGTGAGCAGTAATAAATATACTTCAATTTAAGGTAATATATTAATGAAAACCGTGGCAAAAATAGCTGGAGCCAGCGCAATGCTGATTGGGCTTCAGGGCATCGCTTATGCTGAAAATGTCAATGAAGATAAAAAAGAGAAGATCATACGGTTCAGTAGCCTGAAAGTCTCAGGTTCTCAGGATAATCATAATTCTCCTCAGATTGAGGCCATGGAAAAACCGGGCGCTTATAGTTCTGTGGGGGAAGATCACAAATTAGAATCCGTAGATAGCGTGTTGCGTAGCTTACCAGGCACTTATACCCAGATGGATGCAAGCCAGGGGCAAGGGGTTGTAAGTGTTAATATCCGTGGCTTAAGTGGCTTCGGCCGCGTTAATATGATGGTGGATGGTATCAGCCAAACCTTCTATGGTACAGCGCCGAGTGAATTTGCACATGGAGGCCAACCTTATAATCAGTTTGGTGCCTTGGTTGATCCTAATTTCATTATTCGAGTTGACATTGCCCGAGGGCAAGCTGATGACGCTGATTCTATTAATGCCTTAGTTGGAAGTGCCAATTTCCGTACAATTGGTATTGATGATGTCATATTCGAAGGCAATAATCTGGGAGTCCGTACTAAGTGGACATATGGTAACAATGGTGTTGGTCGAAGTGGTATGATGGCTTTTGCAGGAAAGACACAGGCATTCACTCCAGAAGGCTCTTTGGGTGCCTTATTTGCTGTCAGTGGACACAGTATTGAAGCTCACTATCGAAATGCAGATGGTATGAGCAGTGAAGAATTTGGTACCAGCAACACATTTAAACAAAAGCCAAATTCTCAATTGATGAAAATCAATATTAAACCCAATGATTTTCATGATCTGGAATTAAGTGGTCGTTTCTACCATAATAAATTTAACAGTCGTCACGTTGATAATAATGATTATTATTTGAAATATCATTACACACCATTTAGTGAATTGATTGATACCAGAATTTTTCTTAGTAAGACAAATGGAGAACAGCATTTCCAGGGTAATAACCTAAGTGGCTTGGGTAAAAGTGAGTCGCATAATAAATCTAACGCTATTGATGTTAAAAATACGAGTAGGTTTAGTTATGCCGATATAGACTTTTCATTTACTCTTGGTAGTAAATTGATGCATACCAAATTTAATAAGAAAACAGGTATAGATTTATCTGAGGAATATCAATCTACAGAGGAAAGAAATACTTTTGCTCCAAGTGGAGAGCAAGATATTTCCAGCATTTATAGTAGATTAAAAATAGAACGAGGAATTTATACCGCCAATCTGGGATTAAATTATTTGGATTATAGTGTCAAGGGACTAAAATCAGCCTGTGACGAACGAATAAATTGTTTCCCACAGGGCGAGGCGCAATTAAACTTAGAAGAGCGTGGGTTTAATCCAAGTATCTTATTATCAGCAGAAATTATCCCTGAATTTGAACCATTTGTAAGTTATACGCATTCAATGCGAGCACCTAATGCTCAGGAAATTTTTTATTCTAATGAAGGGGGTGCTTCTCTTAATCCCTTCCTGAAAGGAGAAAAAGCAGATACCTATCAAATTGGATTTAATAGCTATCGTCCGAATCTCATCACGGAAGGAGATTCATTCCGCCTTAAGGCTACAATGTTTCATACTAAAATCAAAAATTATATCTTTAATGAATCTTATTTACTTTGTGCAGAAGGTAGAATTTGTAAAAATGATGGAACATTAACAGATGAAGATTGGGCTGGAGTCAATCCTAACTTTAATATGTATATCTATAGCAATAGCCTGAAACCAGTAACTATGCGCGGTTATGAATTGTCGATGAATTATGATGCTGGCATATTCTATAGTGTACTGGCATATAGTCAGCAAAAAACACAGCAGCCAACTTCAATTTCATCAATTATTTTTGGTGCAAGCCCTGCGTCTCAATTACCGGAACGTTATGCTACGCTGGATATGGGAATACGCTTATTTGATGAAAAAATACGTATTGGTGCTATTGCAAAATATACAGGGAAATCTTATCGTCAGGAATCTTCAATGGAACTGAATGAAGACGGTGTTATGCTGGCGAATATGATAAAAGATGATAAAATACCGACAATTATTGATTTGTATACCGATTATCAAATTAATAAAAATGTGTTAGTTAAATTTTCCGTTCAAAACTTAACTAACCGAAACTATTCTGATGCATTGAACCGTATGAATTCATCGGCGTTCTTAGGAGAGCAAGACACTAAAACACAAACTGCCCGTGGCAGAACCTACGTCATGGGAGCAGAAATTCGCTTCTAATTCCCTAATAGCGTTTAAATAGCCATATAACAATAGCGGTGAAAATTTACCGCTATCTTATTAAATTTGTTTTAATTTTTTTCTTGGTTATTTTTTACCTGCGTTACCTGATTCTCAACCCAACCATCCTGCAACTGTGTTTTCAGCATATCACCTGTTTTGAGTTTATTCATTGTTCAGACATTTCGTTGTGCAAATATTGGCGGAATAAGTTTAGTCTTTTCACTCCTTACTGAGCAAAGAGTGTGATTTCTTTCACGCTTTATGCTCGAATAGAGTAAAACTAAGAAATATTCCTAGCTTAACTAAGACCATAGCTCACGCCAACCTTCCTTTAGTTTTCTAAACTGACAAGATAATAATTATATTTGTGTAAATAATATTTACGAAAACTATAACTACGAAAACTTTTGCTTTCTTGCGATTTGCCTTTTTTATTTTCACCTGCTCAAAAAGGCTGTTTTTCTCGTGGTTGTCTAAGGATTTCAAATGCTTAAGATTCTAGAACAAATTCGTAAGCCAACACTGGATCTTCCAGTGGAAGTACGCCGTAAAATGTGGTTCAAACCTTTTATGCAATCATATTTGGTGGTTTTTATTGGCTATATGGCTATGTACTTGGTACGTAAAAACTTTAACATAGCCCAAAACGATATGATCTCGACTTATGGTCTGTCGATGACGCAGCTTGGGTTGATAGGGTTAGGTTTTTCTATTACTTATGGTATTGGTAAAACCGTCGTTGCTTATTATGCCGATGGCAAAAATACCAAACAATTCTTGCCATTTATGCTGATCTTATCTGGCATTGCCATGTTAGGGTTTAGCATGAGTATGGGAAATTCCGGTATCAGTATTTTCCTGATGGTGGCATTTTATGCGTTAAGTGGCTTTTTCCAGAGTATAGGTGGGCCTGCCAGCTATTCCACTATTACGAAATGGACTCCCCGTAACAAGCGCGGAACCTACCTGGGTTTGTGGAATATGTCACATAATGTAGGTGGCGCCGCTGCGGCTGGGGTGGCACTCTTTGGTGCCAACTATTTCTTTGATGGTCATGTAATAGGGATGTTTATTTTCCCGTCTATTATAGCCCTGATAATTGGTTTCATTGGATTGCGTTATGGTAGCGATTCCCCGGAAAGTTACGGTTTGGGGAAGGTAGAAGAGTTATTTGATGAGCCTGTCAGCGAAGAAGATATTGCGGCAGAAGAAAACCAGATGACCAAACGTGAGATCTTTGTTGAATATGTATTAAAAAACAAAGTGATCTGGCTGCTCTGTTTTGCCAATATCTTCCTTTACATCGTGCGTATTGGTATCGACCAATGGTCAACAGTGTATGCGTATCAAGAACTGGGACAATCAAAAGAAACCGCTATCACTGGTTTTACCCTATTCGAAATAGGGGCACTGGTGGGCACATTAATGTGGGGGTATTTGTCAGATTTGGCGAATGGCCGCCGTGCCCTAGTTGCTTGTGTCTCGTTAGGGTTAATTATTGTCTGCCTTGAATTTTATCAACATGCAACCAGTGAATATATGTACTTAGGCTCTCTGTTTGTGCTTGGTTTCCTGGTATTTGGCCCTCAATTGTTGATTGGTGTAGCTGCTGTTGGGTTTGTACCGAAAAAAGCGATCAGTGTGGCTGATGGTGTCAAAGGAACATTTGCTTATTTAATCGGTGACAGCTTTGCCAAACTCGGTTTGGGAATGATTGCTGATGGCGTGCCAGTCTTTGGTTTGACGGGTTGGAAAGGAACATTTGTTGCCCTTGATGCCTCAGCATTTGTATGCCTCAGCTTACTTGTTTTAGTCGCTATTGCGGAAGAGAGAAAGATTCGAAAAGCGAAGAAAGTATATTAAGCCACACTAAAAATTTACTGATGCTGCTGTTATCCACAGTAGCATCTTTTCATCATTTTTTACCCTGATATCCCCTATTTTCTATCTATGATGTACTCTTGCGAAGCAATATTAATAAGGGTAGCTTAGCCCGATACTTAATTCGATAATAAATGATGATGATTAAAGTAGCATTAGTTGATGATCATGTTGTTGTGCGTTCAGGATTTGCTCAGTTACTGAATTTAGAGCCTGATATTGAAGTTGTGGGGGAGTTCAGTTCATGTGCTGAAGCCCGGCAAGGATTACCGGGATCGGGTGCAACGGTTTGTATTCTTGATATTTCAATGAAAGATGAAAGCGGGCTTTCACTATTGAAAGATCTTCCCTCAGGCATGACCTGTATTATGCTGAGTGTTCATGATTCTGCCACTATGGTGGAGAATGCCTTGAAAGCGGGGGCGCGCAGTTATCTCAGTAAACGTTGCAGCCCGGATGAGCTGATCCAGGCGGTGCGGACGACAGCCAAGAATGGTTGTTATCTCACACCGGACATTGTACTTAATTTAACGTTATCAAAGAGCAATCCGTCTTCATTGGAATACCTGACTAAACGAGAACGACAAGTTGGAGAGATGTTGGCTAGTGGTATGGATGTTAAAGCTATAGCGGCTGAGTTGGGATTAAGCCATAAAACCGTACATGTTCATCGAGCCAATGCGATAAGTAAATTAGGGGTAACCAATAACGTTGGTTTGGCGAATTATTTTGCCGCTAAATGATTTTTCAAAATGGTAGGAGTGTCAAAGAAACTCAGTCCTATTTTTGCGAATTGGGATTTCCCAGAAACAAAAAAGCAAAAAGAAGGGCTGAGTTATGGTTATTCTACCACCTATTCCCCGCAACGAACGACGCCTGATGAAAAAAATGGCGCAAAAAACGCACGATAAAAAGTATGCCATCCGTATTCTATCCATTCTCATGATTCATCGAGGGAAGCCCGTTTTTCACGTCTCTGAAACACTTTGTGTCGCTCAGTCTTCTGTATGGCGTTGGATAAAGTCTTTTAGAACATATGGTTGGTTAGGATTGCAAACTAAGCCCTCAGGCCGTCATCAACGATGGAATTTAACCTCTTTATTACATAAAACAGATCCTGAATATGAAGAGAAGATGAAGCAAATTAATCAGGCATTGCTGGGCGCATCAAAAGAGCATCCCGTGTTTTATGAAGACGAAGTGGATATTCATTTCAATCCTAAAATAGGGTCAGACTGGTATCTTAAAGGCCAACAAAAACGGATCATCACACTGGGTAAAAACCAAAAAATATTACTTTGCCGGCTGTTTTGATAGCCAAACGCGAGACATTTTTTACACGAGTTCTGATAGGAAAAATTATTGTTTATTTATCAGTATGTTAGTTGAGTTAAGACGGTGTCACCGTCATGCAAAAACGTTGCCCCTTATTTTGGATAATTACAGCATTCATAAAAGTCGGCGGGTCAATACGTGGCTGGAGCAAAACCCAACAGTCAACTTGTTATTTCTTCCGGTTTATTCTCCTTGGCTGAATAAAATAGAGTGGCTATGGCAATCCTTGCATGAAACCGTCACACGGAACCATTGTTGCCGATATATGTGGATGCTCATCAAAAGAGTTAAGTTTTTTTTAAATGCCGCTTCAAAAAATCAATGGAAAGGAATAGGAAATATGAAATTCTCATAATTATGAAAAGTCATTTAGCTGGTGAATATTATTCATACCCTCGCAATGCCATAAAATGTGCTAATGGCGTAAGGCGAATACTGGAAAAAGCAACGGAGCATATTCAAATTAAACCTGTTCAAAAGGATAATTGGAAGGTGTTACACAAACTGAAAATTCCAAACTGTCCATTCTAACCCCAAGCCACGGATGGCTTTAAATGAAATTTATGACAGGCGATTAATTAATCAAATAGTAAAAAGAAAATACCCGCTGTAGTGTGTGCTAGACAAAATAAAAAGGAGGATCGATCCATGAATCAATATATTGTTACCTATAGCGGCCTTGGTAGTGACAACTCAGCTCTGGTTAACTCGCAGATTGCTTTAGATTTTGATTGGAGTACGGGTGGGGTTAGTGATTTTTTAATTGCGGTGGAGAATGAGGCACTCACTCAAGCCACGGGATTTAATAGCTCTGTAGCAAGAATCGCTATTGTTAGAATATATACTCTGCAATAAATAACCCCCCACGAATTCAAGGCTACGTAATGCGTAGCCTTTTCCATACATGCCGCCTAGTGCGGTTTTTTTCATTTATAGGTACTCATATGGCTATTGAAGTATTTAGATGGCGAATTCAAATACAGGATTCGCCCAGCGGTGAATTTAAACACCGAATTAAATCGATTGAATTTGGGGATGGTTACAAACAAGTTTCTGCTGGTGGTATTAACCCAGAAAGTCAATCGTGGCCTTACTCTTATATCGGCGTGAAAGAAGAGGTGATGCCTATCTTTCAGTTTATTCGCAAGCATACCTTAAAATCATTCATTTGGATGCCACCATTTGGTGAGAGAGGATTATATCGGGTCAAAGCGGACTCAATAACCATGATTCCAAGATGCGGTAATGGATGATTTGTATCGGCTGGGGTTCCCTTTTACATTAATATTAATAGTTGGCCAGCCAATGAATTTTATATCAGGAAAATCAAATTGACCTGAGTCAAGGTTTTCTTTACTCATCATCGCATTGATAAATGAATAAAAATCATCCTCTGATTTTATGATAAAGGCCTGCTGAGATCCGATCGGAATTTTCCTAATCTGTGAAGTGAAAAGAAAGCTAATTTATCGAAATGTGATAAAAAATATATTTCAATTTAAAACTGTATTTTATGGTTATTATTGATAGGGTTGACATAATAAACCCGCAGGAAGTCGCGGGTTAAACAATCTTAATTGTCTGTTGTATTTTGAGTTATGGTCATTAAGGGTGCTTATTTATACTAAAGCGGATAGGTGAATAACCTACATGATATAGCAGTTATCATTTCAGTACTCCATTAGTGATGAGGTAACAATCGAATAATTTCATCAAAAGGGGGTGATATGAAAGTTTTATTTAATATAATTTTAATAGCCTTATCTTTAATCATACAGCCAGCTTTGGCTTGGCAGGATTATAAATTCACTTTTGCCAATAACACTCCATTTCAAAGCGTTCATGTCTCTGTATACCAAACGTATTGTGTACTTCCTATAGAGGGTCTAGCAGATGTAACTATCCCAATGTTACTTCCGCCCTCATCATCGTATACATGGGCTATTCAGGATGTAAATTCTGGGCGGTGTTGGCAGGGACAGAAGGGTGTTGTTTGGAAGGTTAGTAAGACAATAACGCCCGCTAGAACAGATCCTAATGCTTGTTTAGTAGGGTGGAATACCGCTTGGTATTTCGCTGCCCCTCCTTATTGGGGGATGGGGATTTTAACTAACTGTGACTCTCTTATTAAACAGGCTACATGTAACAATAAGAATTGTTTGAATTATTGTCCAAACACCGATCTTAATTGCTCAGTAAAGAACTATATAGAAGATTTTGGTTCCAATGACCCTGTCATTGTATCTATAGTTTTTTGAACGAGAAAAGCGCGGTGCTTTGAAGTTAATTGAAACTACCTATAAAAGACGGAAAATCCCGTCTTTAATTCAGCACGCTTCCGCTTCAAACGGAGGCCTGAAATTAACTACAGGGATCTCTTTAGTTTAAGGAGCCACCAGTTTCGGAGGTTCCTTCTTTTACTGAACATAATGACTACGAGACTTATTTGGAAAACTCCAAAAAAGGTCGTCTGTGAGCCGAGAATCCTAATCAACATTGTTAATTGGGATTTAAAAGCCCATTTATGTTAAAGGGCAGATTACTGCCCTATGGGATTACTCTTCTTTCTGCTGCATTAGTTTATTGAATTTTTCATGCAACGATTGTGGGTACAGTTCCGTATACACCTGCCATAAAACATTCAGTGAACGATGTCCGGTGACCTGTGCCACTTCTTCAATGGAAAAGCCAGCTTCAAATAAGCGGCTTGCTCCTTCTCTGCGTAGATCGTGGTAACGGGGGTCTTCTATGCCTAGCTCTTTACATGCATTGTGAAAACCATTAGATATGCTTCTTGTATTGTAAGGAAATATGAGTCCACTACCAGATTTAGGTTGTCTTTGGACAATATCCCACGCCTCCCCAAGCAAAGGAACAAGCATATGATTACCCACTTTCTTTCTGGGATCTTTTCTGTCCCTTACAAGAACAGCCTTCTGCTTTTCATCTATATCATCCCATCTAATTTTGCACACTTCACCTATACGCATGCAGCTCAGAATTGAGAAATTGAGAATATCTTCGTAAGGAATGTGGTTTGTCCGGTGATTCCCTTTTTTACGTAGCACTTCCATCAATCTATCTAACTCCTCGCGTTCTGGTCTTCTGCTGCGCCGCTGGCTTTTACCGATTAGACCCATTTGTGTTAAAACTGGACGGGCTTCATGTGCGGGGTTTAAAGTGTAGTCTATATCATAGACAGGCTTGGCTGATTTTAAGACCGATGACAAATAGGTGACATCATGATTGATGGTAGCCGGAGTAGTTCCTGTAGAATGTCGTTGCTTGCAGTGCTCAATAATGTGTCTGATCGAAAGCTCAGCTAGAGTAAGTTTTGTGAGATCACTCTTTGATAATGAGTTCAATACGGATTTTTTGCTTTGTCCTGCTTTTTTTCCTAGATTGGGGTCACTGATGTATTTGTGTAATAAGTCACCCACAGTTAAATCTTCAGTATCATTATTCGAGGGTATCCCATTTTGCTCCAGCTCAACCACCCGTTGGGCACCCCACGTTTTGGCGTGAGAGTGTTTTCCGAATGTACGGTTCTCTCTATAGATATATTTACCACCAGATTTAACACCAACAGTGCAACGCAACGATAGCGAACAGTGCCATCTGCGCGTGGGCGTTTTTCTATGCTATAGTAGGCCATCTACGATGCTCTCCAGTTCAAATTTTCACGATGTAAAGGAGGCTATTAGGGGTGCCGATAATCCTAAAATAGCTCAAAATGCCCTTAAATGCACGAAAATCAGCAAAAACAGAAATGCAATGGATTCAGTATAATAGCAAGGAATGGCGGGGGGTTAGCGTGTTATCTGGGAAATCTTTCTTTATCATTAATCGGTATCTGATCAATTCATTTTGCGGCTGGTTATTGTTTTCTTGCTGGTGGTTCTGCTTATGGGTCATTGCCTACTATTTCGTCAACGACTCTGAATTGGCTATCCTATTTTTTCCTTTTGCTTTACGCCTTGGTATTGTTCTCCATACTCCCAAGCGTTATTGGACGACTATTTACGGCGCAGAATGGGGGCTTACCATCTGTTTGACGCTCCTGATGGGGCAGTTACAATGGCTGACTGTATTGACTGCTAGCATGGCCAGCTTTCCTCTTGTTTGCTTTGCCAGTCGTTACTATTGCGGCAGTCAATGGCAGCGATTTGCCGTCATGGCAGGCATCATTCTGGCAACTTCCATTATTAATGTGGTGGCGATCAGCAACCATAATTCTGCTTTGAGTATTGCATTTTTGGTGAGTTTAACCGGTGGTGTTATATTAGTCCCTTTGTGCTATTTAGTATGGCACTACTTGTTCCAAAATATTTGGTTTCCCCTGACGGCTAATCTTGTATCACATCGTATTCAGTTTCACCTGAAACATATTATTTTTCATAGCTTATTATTTATACTAAACATTTGTCTTCAAGTTGGCCTTCCGAATGAGTTGCGTTATTTTGCCCCATTTTGTCTGGCGATCCCTATTATCTTGTTGGCTTTTCGCTATGGCTGGCAAGGCGCTGTAGTCGGCACTTTGTTAAATAGTATTGCCTTGATTGCCGCACGCAGTGGTGTCTCGAATAATAGTGTTTCAAATATGGAGATCACGGATCTCTTGTTATCACTGTTGACTCAAACGGTAACGGGGATCATGCTGGGAATGGCGGTACAGCGTCAGCGTGACCTTAATGCGCAGTTAAAGCGTCAACTTCATTGTAATCACAGCTTGTCCCGTCAATTGGTGAAAGCCGAAGAGTCGGTAAGGCGAGAAATTGCACGTGAACTTCATGATGAAATTGGTCAGAACATTACTGCTATTCGTACGCAGGCCAATATTATCCAGCGGGTAGAAGTGACACCGATTAGTGCTAATTGCGCTAAAACTATCGAATCGTTATCCCTTAATGTTTATGATACAACTAAAGCGTTACTTAGCCGATTGCGGCCTAAAATTCTTGATGATCTTGGTTTGAAAGAGGCTATTGAGCAATTATTGCGGGATATGGAATTTGAGTCTCATGGCATATCGGTAAAAATTCATTGGGCAACGGATTCAGTTATGGCAATTGAGCAGTTGAGTGATACAACCAAAATTACGTTATATCGTATTTGTCAGGAAGCGCTGAATAATGCCATGAAATATTCTAAAGCGGATAGTGTTGAATTATATTTTTCCATCAACGGGATGATCCATTTATTGATTAGAGATAATGGTATTGGCTGTAAGTCTGAGGATCATATGAAAGGGTTTGGCTTACGTGGTATGCGAGAGCGTGTGCAGGCCCTGGGTGGGACGTTCTCCATTCACAGTGAAAAACGACAAAGTGATTCGACATATTCGGGAACGGATTTGTCTATCATTTTGCCTAAACTTTAAAATATGGTCATGACAGCTTCTTCTCAATCTAAGCCAGTACATGACAAGCAGTTATCTGGTGAAGAAATCCGGCAACAGTATCGCTACTGGCGCTTGCATATCATGCTGAGTCTCTATGTAGGGTATGCGCTATTTTACTTTACCCGTAAAAGTTTCAACTATGCGATGCCTGCCATGATAATCGATCTTGGCCTTGATAAAGGAGACATTGGTCTAATTGGAACCTTGTTTTATATCACTTATGGTTGTTCCAAATTTCTTTCCGGTATTATCTCTGATCGTTCCAATCCGCGTTATTTCATGGGAATCGGGTTAATTGCCACAGGCATCATCAATATCTTTTTTGGCTTGTCCAGCTCAATTGTGATGTTTACCTTTTTGTGGATATTAAATGCGTGGTTTCAGGGATGGGGGTCGCCACCCTGTGCTAAATTGCTTACCAGTTGGTATTCTCGCTCAGAGCGTGGTTTTTGGTGGTCGCTATGGAATACGTCACACCATATAGGCAGTGCGTTGGTTGCATTGTTCGTCAGTTTTTTGACACTACATTTTAGCTGGCGAGAAGGGTTTATTGTGCCGGGTTGTTTGGGTATTTGGGTCGGGATATTTTTATGTTGGCGATTACGTGACAAGCCTGCCACGATGGGGTTACCGACTATTGGCCAATTCCGCAATGATCATTTAGAAAAGATACAAGAAAATCAAGGAAAAGGGCTAACGACCAGAGAAATACTGAAAACCTATGTTTTTTGCAACAAATATATTTGGTTGCTTTCATTGAGTTACGTTTTGGTTTATCTCGTCCGTACTGTTATTAACGATTGGGGAAACCTCTATCTGACAGAGTATCATCATTATGATTTAGTGAGTGCGAACGCAGTATTATCACTTTTTGAAGTGGGTGGTTTTATAGGCTCGCTGGTGGCTGGTTGGGGATCGGATCGAGTATTTGGTGGAAATCGTGGGCCGATGAACTTGATATTTGCAATGGGTATTTTCTTATCGGTGGCTGCCTTATGGTTGATGCCTATGACTGGTTTGATTTTTCAATCAATTGGCTTTTTTGTCATTGGTTTTTTTGTTTTTGGCCCACAATTGTTGATTGGGATGGCGGCTGCGGAATGTTCCCATAAAGATTCTGCGGGGGCTGCAACGGGGTTTGTTGGTCTCTTTGCTTATACGGGAGCTGCACTTGCTGGCTATCCTTTTGCCGTTATTTTAAAGTGTTATCATTGGAAGGGATTATTTATTACCATTTCTGTCTGCGCAGTCATGATAGGCTTGTTATTACTGCCATTCCTGCAAGCTCAGTTTTCCAGGCAGAGAATGTAGGATTTAGCCTTTCCCCTTGAGTGTAAGGTTTAAATTTCAAAAAGATGGGGTTAAAAAACGCATATATAAAAAATATGGTATAGTACGCCCCTGATTTTTCCCTATCCGTCGGAATGTTATGTCTTATCAATGTCCTTTATGTCACTCGCCGTTACTGTTTGCTAATCACCAATGGCGTTGCGAAAACAATCACCAGTTTGATTGTGCAAAAGAAGGGTACGTCAATTTATTGCCCGTTCAGCATAAACGCTCAAAAGAGCCTGGGGATAGCGCAGAAATGATGCAAGCGAGAAGGGCGTTTTTGCATTCCGGCCATTATCAAGCCCTGCAACAAAAAACGGTTGAATTGCTTGGCAAATATTTACCAGAAAGCGCTGACACTGTGTTGGATATTGGTTGTGGTGAAGGTTATTACACAGCGGCGGTTCAGGAACAGCTTAATCTTCAGCGGAAATTGGCCGTGTATGGATTAGATGTGGCGAAAGTCGCAATTCGTTATGGTGCCAAACGTTATCCTGACGTTAATTTCTGTGTAGCCTCTAGCCATCGGTTGCCATTTGCGGACAGTTCGCTCGATGGTATTTTGCGGATCTACGCCCCTTGCAAGGCAGCAGAATTGGCCAGAGTGGTGAAACCAGGTGGTATCGTACTGACAGTAACGCCAGGGCCTCGTCACTTGTATCAATTGAAAGAGCTGATTTATCAGGAAGTACATTTACATCCTGAAAATCAGGAACAATGGGAAGGATTTCAATTAATTTCAACTGAAACACTGGCTTATGCAATGTCATTAAATGGTGAACAAGCGCATCATTTATTGCAGATGACCCCTTTTGCCTGGCGGGCATCAGAAGAAATTAAAACGCATTTGATATCGAGAGAGCAGTTTAATTGTGAAGCAGATTTCACATTAAAAGTATATCGACGTATTTGATATAACCCTATCCCGCATACCAAAATAATTTTAGGTGTTCGAATAATATATTGAAGCCAATGGCAATTAGGACTAATCCTCCAACTAACTCGGCTCTTTTACCCAGTAGTGGGCCAATATAACGACCAATTAACATGCCTAGTGTAGCCATAATCATGGTCATCAGGCCAATTGTCATGGCTGTGTGAAGGATATCAACTTGTAAGAAAGCAAGGCCAACACCAATTGCCATCGCGTCCAAACTGGTTGCAATTGCAGTGAGAACTAGTGCCGCTAAACTATGGCGTTTCGGCGTGCTTTGGCAGGAAATTTCAGGTTCATGCTTGAAACTATTGACGATCATTCGGCAGCCAAGGATCAACAGCAAGAAAAAGGCAATCCAATGATCCCATTCCATAATATATTGGCTGGCATACAGACCCAATGACCAACCGATTAAAGGTGTACAGGCTTCAACCAGGCCGAAGATGATACCTGTTCGGATGGCTTCGCGAAAATGAGGTCGGTGGAGGGCGGCTCCTTTTCCTACGGCAGCGGCAAACGCATCCATGGAAAGGGCGAGGGCGAGAATAAGTGTTGAATAGATATTCATTAAAATAGCCTCGGTTGGGTGATTCCATACACACACAACACACCCCCAACCCATGGTGTTGTTATGTGTCTATGGTCTTGCCAACCGATTGATCCCCGTAATCTTTCAAGTTACCACTTTGTTAATTGCCACTTGAAATATAACGGAGCATAAAAACCCGGATGTTATTAGGTTCTTTAGGTATTCGTACCACGTTTTATTTTAAACGAGTATGTTGATACGAATTTTCCAGCAATTTTCTGGAACAGGCTACTCCCCAATGACTGCGACGGACAATATCATATTAAGCATAAAAGGCAAAAAATATTTTGCCATATTTAAAATATGAAAATGATAATGCTTATCGTTATCTTTTTTAGGAGGGAAATAAGACCAATATGAATTATTGATCTTATTTAATTTATCTGGAGCTAAATAAGTGGAATTATCTGTTATTGACAAGAAATTGATAAATTTTTTCTAAGTCATCCAGTTTCGTTACTGACAGGTAGATTTTATGCTGTCCTAAATCCATCATAAGAATGCCATCTTCAGATAAATTCATTGCGTTAATGCTTTCATAAGAAAAAAAACGGTTGGCATAATAAAAGCCCTGTTTTTTGAATATTAGTTTTGGTGAGCGAATATAACCTAAATATAATGTCACCAGGATGATAAATAATAATAAATAGGTCGTGAACTGACTGCCCTGTGATGTGACATTATTGTAAATAACAATAGCAATCAAAATGATAAATATCAGGGCATCAATTCGCTGTTTTCTTTTGAGTTTGATATTTAACAGCGTTTTTCCTTTGAGCTGATTGATAATAAATTCATCATAGATCGCAAAAGCGAGCATCAATATAATTAAAACTACTAGAACAATATCATTCAGGCTCATTTTTAATCCCTGATTTCGTATTACGTGGAAAATTTATAGTATATTTACTGTTGAATAACAAAAGGGGGGAGGTAAAACCTCCCCTAAACATTCAAGCCATACAGGAATATCAGGCCTAACCAAGGAAACCAAAACGGAAACCGACGATCCCCAGCACAAAAAAGCCGATGATAATCCATAACGGATTGACTTTCTTCCGCAGTAGCCACATACAGCCAAATGTTAACAACAATGGCATCAGGCCGGGCATTAATTGGTCAAGGATAGTTTGAACCGTCGTCACTTTCATCTCACCTGTGACTGGATCAGGAACTTCAGAAACTACTAGCGGAATATTCACTTTGGTCCATTTATTGACCAGTGCACCCATGACAAACAAACCAAGAATTGACGCGCCTTCCGTCATTTTCTGCAAGAAGCCACCCCCCATATCTTTAACGATATCCAATCCTTTTTTGTAGCCATAAGCCACACCCAAGTAACGGGTAAGTAATCGCACTAAATTAAACAGGAGGAAAAACAGAATAGGGCCTAACAGACTGCCACTCATGGCAATACCTGCACCCAGAGCAGCGAATACCGGACGAACAGTGCCCCAGAAAATAGGATCACCTACGCCCGCTAAAGGTCCCATCAAACCCACTTTGATACCGTTGATAGCTCCGTCATCAATGTCAGCCCCGTTGGCACGTTGCTCTTCCATTGCCATGGTGACACCAAGGATTGGCGCTGCAACATAAGGATGGGTATTAAAAAATTCCATATGTCGTTTAAGCGCTTGCTTCCTTTCTTCAGTATTCTCCGGATACAGACGACGAATGGCAGGTATCATTGAGAAGCAGAAACCGAGTGCCTGCATACGCTCAAAGTTCCACGATCCTTGAAAGAGGTTAGAACGGAGGAATACACCACGAATATCGCTTTGTGTCAGCTTTTTCTGACCCATATTTGTTGCCTCTGACATGTTGTTTATCCTCTTAATCTAATTCGTTATCAAGGTCGTTTGGGGTATTACCAGCATGGGCGACGGCCTGTGATTGATTGTATTTTGGGCTAAGCTGGATATACAGGATTGCCATGACAATACCAATCACACCTAATGCAACAAGGTTGAAGTTAGTGAAGGCCGCTGTGACGAAACCAAGGTAGAAGAACGGCATCAGATAACCTGCGCGCATCATGTTAATCACCATTGCATAACCGACAACCACGATCATACCGCCGGCGATATTCAGGCCGCTGGTGACCACTTGTGGAATGGAATTCAACATATGCTGAACTTCAGAAGTTCCTACTGATACAGCAACAATCAGGGCAGGGATAGCGATTCTCATAGCCTGAAGCATCAATGCTAAAATGTGAAGGACGCTAATTGCACGAAGATTGCCGTTTTCTGCGGCTCTATCTGCCGCGTGTTGGAAACCAACAGTTAAGGTACGGACAATGATAGTCAGAACCTGGCCTGCTGCTGCCAGCGGGATAGCCAGTGCGATACCGGCACCGACATCTTGCCCACCAGCGATAACCAGAATGGTTGAAATGATGGAAGCCAATGCTGCATCGGGGGCAACTGCTGCACCGATATTCATCCAGCCAAGGGCAATCATTTCCAGCGTACCACCGATGATAATGCCGGTTTTCATATCGCCAAGCACTAAGCCGATTAATGTACAAGCAACTAATGGCCGGTGAAATTGAAATTCATCAAGAATTGAATCCATGCCTGCAATACAGGCAACGATGAATATCAACACAAGTTGAACAACGGTAATTTCCATTGTTTTTCTCCTGTAACCAAATGTAATTTAGTAAGAATTTTGTTATTGAGTAATGGTTAGTAAAATGACATCTGTTCTTATCGTTAAACTTTTTTCAGCAGATCCATCATGTTCAAACGGGTATCACTGGCAACCTTACGGGCTTCCAGCTCTATGCCACGAGAGTTCAGCTTTTCAAAGGCTTCAATGTCAGTCTTATCAACAGAAATTGCGTTGTTAATCTGGGTTTTTCCTTGACGGAAAGCCATACCACCGATATTTACGGATTCGATAGCGACGCCACCTTCGACAATACGCAGGACATCTGTTGGATTGGTGAACAACAGCATGACGCGCTCACCGGCATATTTGGGATTGTTGTAAACCCGAACGCACTTGGCAACGTCGATAACATGTGCGCTAACGCCAGGAGGTGCAACTTGTTTCAACAAGGTAGAACGCACCGTATCTTGGGTAACTTCATCACTGACGACAATGATACGCTTGACATTAGTTTCTTTCGTCCAGCGGGTCGCTACTTGGCCGTGGATAAGGCGGTCATCAATACGTGCGAGAGCTATTTTCATATGGCCGCCCGCAGACGTTGTTGAAGTTGCTGAAACAGGTGCAGCGGTAGGGGCTGGTTTAACAGGTTCAGGTTTGGCAGGCTCTTCATCTTGCTTTGCTTTGAGGGCTCTGATCCCTTCTTTGCCGGTTTCCAATGCAACAGAAACCAGTTCTTCCATGGTTGGATCATCGTCCCGACACATGAAAGCTTCAACAAGCATCGGGACATTTACACCAGTGATGATTTCATAGTTGTCTTTATCAACCACGATGCGGTTTGCAGCATTGAATGGACTGCCACCCCAAGTATCGACAAAAAACAGCACGCCTTGTTCTGTATCAAGCGATTTCAGCTTTTGGTTGTATTTCTCGAATAACGTATCAGCATTTTCACCGGGCACAAAGTCGATATAAGAAACATTTTCCTGCTCCCCAATCAACATTTCTGTGGTATGGAGCAACTGTTCTGCTGCCGCCCCGTGTGTGCCAATCATAATGGCTATACTCACTTGTTTACCCCTCTCTGTAACAATTGAATTCAGAACTATTGCAAGTTCACACTCAATATTTCTAATGTATTGAATCTCCTATCAATCAATAGGATAGTCGTGAGCATAAAACGGTCATGGTTTTATATTCTGTTACATAAGAAAATATGCCATTAGATTATCATTAGCAGCCTTCAAGAAAATTGCTATCAGTCAGAAAAATTAAGTCAGGCTATTTAGACAGGGTAAAACAATATTTTATTCCGATAAACAGTAATAACTTGTATTTAAATTTTGTATTTTTATTATAAAATGGTATTTATTTCTGTTCTCGGTAACATTTTTTTAATTTTTTTATAAAAAAATTGAGATGTTTTTATCGCAAAATGGGAAATAATGTACTTTATTAACTCGTTTCAGCCAAAAAAATATCCCTGCCAAATGGCAGGGATATTATTTCAACTAAAATTTAAATGTAGAAAAAATAGGCAAAATTGTTGTTTTATGTATGATAAATGAACGATGTGTTATGTTAGTCACATTGAACTTTTATTGCCAAACCACCGCGTGAAGTTTCACGGTATTTCGCGTTCATATCTTTGCCCGTTTCATACATGGTCTCAATCACTTTATCGAGAGAAACACGAGGTTCACTGGTACGGCGGAGTGCCATACGGGCAGCATTGATCGCTTTAACTGATGCAATAGCATTACGTTCAATACAAGGAACTTGCACCTGGCCGGCAACCGGATCACAAGTCAAACCGAGGTTATGCTCCATGCCAATTTCTGCTGCGATACAAACCTGTTCAGGGCTTGCGCCGAGTAGTTCGGCAATGCCGGCTGCTGCCATAGAACAAGCTACCCCAACTTCACCCTGACAACCAACCTCAGCACCCGAAATGGAAGCATTCATCTTATATAAGATGCCGATTGCACCGGAAGCCAGAAAATAGCGGGTATACAGTTCCGGTGTCACAGGTTCGATGCAGTGATTGTAATAAGCCAAAACGGCAGGGACGATACCACATGCGCCATTGGTTGGTGCAGTAACAACACGGCCACCGGCGGCATTTTCTTCATTGACGGCCAACGCAAACATATTGATTAAATCAACGACATTCATTGGGTCATTAGATAATTTGTTTGATGATGTCAGCATACGGTGTAACGCTGCTGCGCGGCGAGGAACGCGCAATGGGCCTGGCAAAACCCCTTCTGTGTTCAGGCCACGCTCAATGCAGGCTTGCATGGTTGCCCAGACATCCGCGAAATACTCAGCAATTTCTTCTTGGCTGTGTAAATCCAATTCATTTTTCATCATCAGGCCAGAAACAGACAGGCCTGTTTTATTACAGTTCATCAGCAGTTCAGCCGCAGAGCTGTAAGGGTAAGAAACAGGTTTGGAATCCTGGGATGGCTTGCCAAAATGCTCTTCATCAACAATAAAACCACCACCGATAGAGTAGTAGGTTTTGCTGTAAACTTTTTCGTCACCGGCGAACGCATGAATTTGCATGCCATTTTCGTGCAGTGAGAGGTTATCGCTACGGAAGTTCATACCGCCATCGCGAGGAAAATCGACTTCGTGTAAACCATTTGCCAGCGGCAAACGTTCAGTTTGCTCAACATCACGAATAAAACCAGGGATTGAATCAATATCAACGGTTGCCGGCATATTACCTGCCAGCCCCATGATGATAGCAATATCCGTATGGTGACCTTTCCCGGTTAATGAAAGTGAGCCGTATACATCAACAGCTACACGCGTGATAGAGGACATTACCCCCAGGTTTACAAGATCATCGACAAATTGTTTGCCTGCTTTCATAGGACCAACAGTATGAGAGCTGGATGGGCCAATACCCACCTTAAACATGTCGAAAACGCTAATCACGCCAGACTCCTTTAAAGAAGAGAGATATAGTTATTTATATAAAGCGCGCTACTTTACTGTTATTTGGTAGTGTTGATAAAGGAGTTTACAGTTTTTTTTTAATTATAATAGCAATTGATATGATTATGGATAAGTAATGCACAGTTTTGTGGTGTTTTGCGTCCAATTCAGAGCGTTTTTTGCACTTGCTGTGCTAAGCGATAAATAATGGCTGCGGTCAATCCCCAAATCATATGCTCTTGGTGCCAATAAAAATAGACTCGGCGTTGTTGATTACGGCGTTTTATATCCAGATACCGATAATGGGGAAGGGAAAGTGTCTCAATCAGTGGAATTTCAAAAATACTTGCTACTTCTGCTGGATTAGTTCGAAAGGAAATGGGGGCGGCAACTAACCCAATAACTGGAGTGACACGATAACCGCCAATGCTATCCAAAGGGGCTAATTGCCCCAATATTTGTACCTTATCTTGCGGCAGGCTGACTTCTTCTTCTGCCTCCCGCAAGGCAGTGGCAATAAGGGAAGCGTCTTCAGGATCAGCCGCTCCGCCCGGAAAAGCAATTTGCCCTGCGTGGGAGCGGAGGCTTGCGGAGCGTTGGGTGAATAACAGCGTTGGTTCTGGCTTACATATAATCGGCAATAATACCGCCGCATTCCGTTGATTGCTGGCTAAATGTGCTGGTCGTGCAGGAAGCTGCAATTGAAACCGATGAATGAAGTCAGAGAGCGATGTCATGGTATAGATAGTTCCCCTAATTGAGGTAAGATCCGTCCGAGTTTATCAAATGTTTCCTGGTATTCTTTTTCAGCGATGCTATCTGCGACGATACCACCCCCTGCCCAACAGTAGATTTTTCCTTTTTCTGTCAGTAAGGTACGAATAGTAATATTGCTGTCCATTGTACCGCAGAAACTAATATAGCCAACCGCACCACAATATCCATGTCTGCGATGTGGCTCCAATTCTTCAATGATTTCCATAGCCCTGATTTTAGGGGCACCTGTAATTGATCCACCTGGAAAACAGGCACGCAGTAAATCTGTAGCATGATATGTGTCAGGCAAGGTTGCTGTAATGGTGCTGACCAGATGGTGTACGGCAGGAAAAGGTTCAACAACAAATAATTCGGGCACTTTGACCGAACCAGGTGTGGCAACTCGCCCAATGTCATTTCTCAGCAGGTCAACAATCATCAGGTTTTCCGCGCGATCTTTGCGTGAATTTGCTAATTTTTCTGCTTGCAATTGATCTTCATCGGTGTCTTGCAATCGGGGCAGAGTTCCCTTTATTGGGCGCGTCTGAATGTGATTATCTTGCAAAAGAATAAAGCGTTCAGGGGAAACGCTGATAATGCAGTGCTCAGGTAAGCGGATAAAAGCAGAAAAGGGAGCCTGATTACTTTCATTGAGCTGGATAAATGCCTGCCATTCATCTCCTGCATATTTGGCATGGAACCGTTGTGATAAATTGACTTGATAGCAATCTCCCTCTCGTAGGTAGCGATGGATTTGAGCAATTTTTTCGTGGTATTGCTGTGCTGTCATATTGGATTGCCACGAACTTGTCAGGGAAAAGCCTTCTTTCCTGTTTTCTCGCTGAGATTCTAACCATGTCAGCCGTTCGTCAATATTGTGGTAACCCAGTAACGTCGCTTTCTTTAGCTGATGATCAATAATCAATCCCCAATCGTAAATCCCTATAGCCATATCAGGAAAACTCAGTTCATTGGTAGCTAATTCAGGTAACTTTTCGATACGTCGTCCGAGATCGTATCCCCATATACCTAATGCTCCCCCTTGAAAAGGGAGATCTGGATCAAACTGAGCATCAATACCACTGGCGTGAAGGTGCTCATTTAATAGCAGGAAGGGATCTTCCTGAGAAAGAGAAACCTTCCCATTACGATTAATTTCGGTAGATGTTCCTTGAGTAACAAGAGTTGTCACAGGTTCGGCGACGATAATATCAAATCGATTATGCGGATGTTTGGCGGTTCCAGAATGTAACAGCATGGCCCAAGGTAATGCAGAAAGGGGGGCGAAATAGTGAATGGCGAGATCAGGAGAATAGGGTAATTGTCGTTTTTGTAATGCAATTTTCATGACGGCATCAATATTGGTGTTTGGCAATCCACAAGGAATAACATATTAATCCACGGAGATTATCACACAATCTCGCTCCTGACTTGAGATAAAACAGGCTATAATCGCCGTTTGCCAATAATTGCTATGTTTTGTTTGAGGTTATAACGATGTTTTCAGGTATGCCAGCACTATCCCATGAAGAGCAACAAGTTGCCGTAGAAAGGATACATCAGCTCATTTCCGAAGGAATGGGCAGCGGAGAAGCCATTGCTATTGTTGCTCAGGAATTACGTGAAAAGCACCAGAACAATGAGCAGATCCATGTTTTATTTGAAGATGGTGAAAACTAGACGCAACGCATTTTTAACAAAACTCACATAATTACTTTCTACTGCATGTTAATTTGTAGCTGCTTTTAATCCATACTATTTGAATGGTAATAGGAGGTAATATTATGAAGGCAAGTCAGTTTATTCGTCGTATTGGTTTACTGAGTGCAGGTACTCTGTTTTCTGTTTCGTTTATTGCAACCGCAGCCGAGAGTGAGCGTGTAGCAAAGTTTATTTCTTGTAAAAATTTAACCAAAGATCAAGTAGCAGCACAGGTTAAGCAAGATTTCTTACAAAATCGTATTAATCACTGGGATAAGGACAAAAAGCAATTAGGCACTTCAAAACTGATTGCATGGGTGAATGTCAATGATATTACTGGCGATACGAACGCATTGCAGGTTCCTTTGATCGTCCGAGGTACGAAAAAAGATAAAAGTTACAATGTCACAATAGATTGTCAAAAAGAGACTATTAGTTATAGTGAAGTAAAGTAAATAAAAGCAAATAATTTGTCACACTATCTTTTCTTTAAATATATACGGGATACTGGAAAAGTATCCCGTTTTGTTTAAACAGTGAGAGGGCTTTATGACGGAACAACGGAAACTTTATCCCGCTTATGATGCGTATCAAACAGGGTATCTGAATACGGGAGATGGGCACCAGATTTATTGGGAATTGTGTGGCAATCCAAAAGGTAAACCTGCCGTATTCATTCATGGCGGCCCTGGTGGGGGGATAGCAAATTATCATCGTCAGTTATTTGATCCTGAACGCTATCATATTATGTTATTTGATCAGCGTGGCTGTGGGCGTTCTAAGCCCCATGCCAGCCTGGAAAATAATACAACATGGCATTTGATAGAGGATCTTGAACGGCTGCGTAATCTTATGGGTGTTGAGAAGTGGCTGATTTTTGGTGGCTCATGGGGATCAACACTGTCTTTGGCTTATGCTGAAAAACACCCAAATAGTGTGTCAGAATTAGTGCTCAGAGGGATTTTCTTACTCCGTCCACAAGAGTTGCACTGGTACTATCAAGAAGGCGCTTCTCGTTTTTTCCCAGAAAAATGGGAACGTATGTTGTCTATCCTATCAGAAGAAGAGCGCAATGATGTAATAGCCGCCTATAACAAACGGCTGACCAGTGAAGATTTGCAAGTACAGTTGGAAGCTGCACGTTTATGGAGTCTCTGGGAGGGAGAAACAGTAACATTACTGCCTTCTACAAACTCAGCCTCTTTTTCAGAGGATAATTTTGCCCTGGCGTTTGCACGTATTGAAAACCATTACTTTATCAATAATGGTTTTATGGATGAAACCCAGCAATTACTGGATCATATTGATGTGATCAGGCATATCCCCGCTGTGATTATACATGGACGCTATGATATGGCATGTCAGATACAGAATGCGTGGGATTTGGCAAAAGTATGGCCGGAGGCTGAATTGCATATTGTGGAAGGGGCTGGTCACTCTTTTGATGAAGCCGGCATTTTACACCAACTTATCAAAGCCACTGATAAATTTGTTGGCAAATAGATTTATTGGAAATAGTTAAGATGTAACCACCCGCAAAGGGTGGTTATCCTTTTTATCATTCCCTCAACGACTTTTAGGTTCATAAGGCAGGCGTGACAGTAATCTTGACTGCTGGCGGTAATGCTGCAAGCGTTGTTGGAAATAGTCTTGCAGATGTGCAGGTTGTGATTGTTCAACAGTGTCAGGAATGACAGGCATGTTATAACGTTCTTTAAAAGCAACACCGGATGCTGCTAAATCAACATTGACCTTATCCATTTCATCTTTAGATAATTTGGCTAAGTTATGTTCCATTTTTGGCCTCTCTGAAAACTCATTTTTAATTTATCTAAAAGAAAATTAATAGACTCTCTTTTGTTTAGCAAGCTGTTTTAAAAAGAGCAAAAACGTATCTAATAAACATAAATAATATCAATTCTCATTTTTATTAAAAATTATTTTCTGAATAAAAATTTAATTAAATAAAATTGATTCTTATTTTCTTATATTTAATGAGATTTATTCTTATTGGTTTTTATAAATAAAATCCTATTTATCAATTAATTGCATATTTTTATTTTGTTTTTGTATTATGTGTTTTTAATTGGCATAATACGCAAAATTTAATAAATTATTAGGAGAGTTGGCCGATGTTAAAACAAGAAATGATCAAAAAATTAAATGAGCAATTAAATCTGGAATTTTATTCTGCAAATTTATACCTGCAAATGAGTGCATGGTGCAGTGATAAGGGATATGAAGGCGCAGCCGCGTTTTTAAAGACGCATTCACAGGAAGAGATGCAACATATGCAACGCTTGTTTGATTATTTGGGTGACACAGGTTCAATGCCTGTATTGGGCGCTATTCAGGCTCCTCCTGTAGAATTCAAATCTATCTCCGATGTGTTTAACCAGACTTATGAGCATGAAAAATTGATCACAGAAGAAATCAATAAACTTGCCCATGTCGCGATGACGACACAAGACTATTCCACTTTTAATTTCTTGCAGTGGTATGTTGCGGAGCAGCATGAAGAAGAAAAACTGTTCAAATCTATTCTGGACAAACTAGAGATGGTAGGGGAAAGTGGAAAAGCCCTGTTCTTGTTGGATAAAGATCTCAAGGGATTATCTGCGGCACCAGCACATGCCTGATTCTTGCATGTTTCAACTTGAGTTTTGCTGGTTATTCTGCCATTTAAAATCTACTAAGTAGAGAAAATAACCGGATAAATCAATTTGATCTGTTTTCCATCGTAACTCCGTTTCTTTGTGTTTTTTTCATGCCTTGTGAAACTGGGGTTACGGTTCTCCCTCTTTATATTCCCATTTTTGCGTAGTGCCTCACAGGTCGGGACATTACTCGCTGATTATCGCAGATTAAACAGATTTTTTGGTATAGAATCTCCTTTTAAACATAAAAAATTCATCTACATATTAAAGGGTTATCTATATGTTTATTCTTAACATCCGTTCATCCTGGACCAAACTATCTGCTCTTGTGGTTCTGTTTGTCGGCATGTCTTGTCAGCAGGCTTTGGCCCATGCTCATTTGAAAGATCAGACTCCCGCAGAAAATACAACGGTTGAAGCAGCCCCACAAACTATCACTTTGAACTTTTCAGAACGTATTGAGCTTGGGTTCAGTAAGGTAAAATTGATTGGCCCAGAAAAGAGCGTAATTAAAACAGGTAAATTAGAACTCGATCCTGAGACCAAAACCAAGTTAATTCTGCCAGTTGAAGGCAAACTTGCTACAGGAAAATACAGTGTTGACTGGAGTGTACTTTCTGTCGATGGTCATAAAACAAAAGGCGTTTATAGTTTTACCGTAAAATAATGATTTCTCTAGAGGCGCTATACGTATTCTGCCGTTTCTCTCATTTTGTGGTCGTTATGTTGATGTTTGGCCTTAGCTTATTCACTGTAATGCTTGTTTCTGGTCATTTCTCGCTCCTGATGAGAGAACGGTTAAAAGTTGGTGTTTTAATCAGCACCGTGCTGGCTTTTATCACCTCAATCATCTGGTTTATTGTACAGGCTGGATTAATGGGAGATGGCTGGCACGATGTTTATGCTCTGGATATCTGGCTGTCTGTCTTGGAAACCTCTTTTGGACAAGTATGGAAATGGCAGTTATTGACTGCTGTACTTGCTGTTGGTGGGCTGTTCCTTTCTAATATTAAGGTCAGAAATTTCCTGTTATTAGGTTGTTCTTTCATTTTACTTTCAAGCCATGCTTTCATTGGACATGCCGCTATGTATGAAGGAAACATAGGGTTATTACTTCAAGCCAATCAGGTTATTCATTTACTCAGTGCAGGTTACTGGTTTGGTGGATTGTGGCCATTCTTACTGTGTCTGCAATTCTTGCGATTACGTCAATCAGTAGAAGCAAACTTATCGCCTAATGCGACTAACTTATATGCAGATAGCATAACAGCCATGAGAAAATTTTCTCTTTATGGGCATTTTGCCGTGTCTCTGGTGATTGTGACTGGAATTGTGAGCAGTGTGATTCTCATTCCAGGTTGGCCCATTTTCAGTCGAACTCTGTCTGAATACCAATCCATGCTATGGTTAAAAATAGTTCTGGTTACTGGAATGGTTCTTTTGGCTTTGATTAACCGCTATATTTTAGTTCCCAAATTAAAACAGAAAAAGTGCTATCAGCAATTGATAATCAATAGTTGGCTGGAAATTATTCTGGGTACAACCGTATTATTATGCGTAGCGATTTTTGCAACGCAACCTCCTGCGTGATTCTTGAATGATTGGTGTAAATCTGGGTACATAAACAGGAAGATTAGCGATAAAATCACGGCATGTATGTATCTATCAGGGGAAAGATGATAATGAAACGACTATTTTGGGCTGTGCCTCTTTTGCTTCTCTCTTTTCAGGGAGTAGCTGCGCCAATAAAAACGATTAGTAAGTTACAGTTTGGCAAACAGTGGGCATTTACTCGCGAAGAAGTTATGCTTGATTGTCGAACAGATGGAGCGTTGTTTGTGATAAATCCTAGCACATTGATGCAGTATCCGTTGAATGATCAAGCAACACAACTGATGCAAGCCAACCAGGTAATTGCATCATCATTAGATACAATCCTCTTAAATGATCCCGATCATCCCAATCAAAAAATGAGCATTGAGCCATTTCAAAAAGCAGCATTGGCTTTATGTGACTATTCATCCAACCGATAATGGTTAAAGTTTGGTAAATCATTGTATGTCAACTACGCTTTAGATAGTCAGTTGTTCTACGTCTCAATGGCAATTTTTAACGCAAGGCTCTTTGACAGAGCCATTTTCCCTGGGCCGAGTAGAGGAGTAAACTCGGCCTTTTTTTGCCCGTTATAAAGGGCGAATATTTTTATTTCCTTTTCAATAAATTACTTTATTTCTTAGGTGTATAATAAGTAAGTGAAAATAAAACAACCAATTAAAGTAACGATAAGGTGTTTTATAATAAAAATATGAGCAAAGGCACGATCCTGGGTGCAAGTCAGGCTATCTTTTAAATAAGCTGTGATATATCCCTAAGTTTTATAAGTGCATACTGGTAAAAATAATTAAAGAAAATTTAAATTCAGGAAGAAAAACGATATTCTGGAAGAAAATTTAAATCATAGTGATAGATTATGCTTAGAAATAGTCTGTTAAACACGATGAAAATTTAATGTAAAATCATTGTTTTCATTTTGTTAAATGTTTATCTGTTGCGTAGGAGCTTATGGATAAGAATAAATTTTATCAAGAGTTAGCAGATAGTCTGATGGCACTGCTATCAGGGGAATACGATCTTATCGCTTCTCTGGCTAACACAAGTGCATTGTTATATGAACGTTTGGAACATGTTAATTGGGTCGGCTTTTATTTAGTTGATGATGATACTCTGGTATTAGGGCCATTTCAGGGTAAGATTGCTTGCGTTCGTATTCCGGTAGGAAAAGGGGTATGCGGAACGGCTGTTGCAAATAAGAGTATACAACGTATTTCTGATGTACATGCTTTTCCTGATCATATAGCCTGCGATGTCACCAGTAATGCTGAAATTGTACTTCCCTTAGAAATCAATGGGCAAGTTATTGGCGTTTTGGATATTGATAGCACGGTTTTTGATCGGTTTGACGAGAATGATGAAAATGGTTTGAAAGCGCTAGTTATCAGGCTTTGTAACCATTTGAAACAATGTGTTATGTCAAAATATCTACAACAGAACGTAACTTAACATACGTATAACGTGGCATTTATCAGCAACGCTATTATAATGTCGCCTGTTCATGCCTGCGCTGGTTGGCAAAACCGTTGTAATCAGGAAATTTCATGGAAAATCAACCTAAGTTGAACAGTAGTAAAGAAGTCATTGCTTTCTTGGCTGAGCGCTTCCCGCTTTGCTTTGTAGCAGAAGGTGAAGCACGTCCTTTGAAGATTGGGATCTTTCAGGACATCGTTGAACGTATTCAGGGCGAAGAGTGTTTGAGTAAAACACAGCTCCGTTCTGCTTTGCGCTTGTATACCTCCAGTTGGCGCTATCTCTATGGTGTAAAAGAAGGAGCTCAGCGTGTCGACCTTGACGGGAACATGTGTGGCGAGCTGGAAATCGAACATATTGAACATGCGCGTCAGCAACTAGCGGAAGCGAAAGCGCGGATACAGGCTCAACGATCTGAACAAAATGCCAAGAAGCGTGAAACTGAAAACGTATCTGACAAGAAAAATGAACGCCCTGTGAATAAAAAACCAGCTCCTCGTCGTCAAAAGAGATCAGGTGATGGTGAAAAACGTCCAGTGCGTTCACAAAACCGCCCGCAACAATCGCGTAAACCAGAAGATAAAACCATAAAAAAAATTGCACAACCTGAGTTAAACTCAGTCACTGACGTATCCTCTTTGAAAGTCGGTCAGACAATCAAAGTCAATGTAGGAAAAAGCCTAATGGATGCATCTGTGCTTGAAATTGCAAAAGATGGTGTCAGGGTGCAGCTACCTACTGGTTTAGCAATGATTGTACGCGCAGAACACTTAAAGTTCTGATACGGAGGCCAACTTGGGCATGAACAAACTCATTATATTGGCTTTCGTTTTAGGTCTATCATTTTCTAGTATAGGTTATGCAGATACTATTAATGGCAATATCGCGAATGGCAGCCACGCTAACGCTAATAATACGGCTGTTCTCAGTCTGAGCCAGTTACCAGATTTAAAACCGGAACCACAACATCCCACCGTAAGTAAGCGGATTGTTTCCCGCTTTCTTCGTTCTCATTATCGCCAGTTTTATCTGGATGCAGATTTTTCAGGAAAAATTTTTGATCGTTACCTGAATCAACTGGATTATGGACATAATGTTTTTTTTGCATCTGATATCGCACAATTTGCAGCTCGAAAGGGAAAATTAGGAAAAGAGCTTGAAAATGGTGATCTAAAACTTCCGTATGATCTATTCAATTTGATGCAAAAGCGCCGCTTTGAACGCTATCAATATGTGCTCGCTCGTTTAGAGCAGCCCGTTGATTTAAACGGTCATGACACCATTGAAACCGACCGTATCAAAGCACCATGGCCAAAGAGTGTTGAAGAGTTGAATAGACTTTGGGATGCTAAAATCAAATTTGATTGGATAAACCTCAAATTATCCGGCAAAGACGATAAAGAAATCAAAGAAACTCTGACTAAACGCTATCGAATGTTATTAAAACGTCTCACACAAACCAAGAGTGAGGATGTTTTTCAAAGCATTATGATGGCTTTTGCCCGTGAAATAGATCCGCATACCAGTTATCTCTCACCTCGTGATACAGAACAGTTTAATTCAGAGATGAGCTTATCTCTTGAAGGCATCGGTGCTGTTTTACAATATGATGATGAGTATGTTTCCATTCGTTCATTGCTTGCGGGCGGTCCAGCAGCTAAAAGCAATTTATTGAAAGTTGGAGATAAAATTATTGGTGTTGGGCAGGTAGGCAAACCAATTGTTGATGTTGTTGGATGGCGTTTGGAAGATGTCGTTGCTCTTATCAAAGGGCCTAAGGGGAGTAAAGTCCGCCTTGAAATCATTCCAAGTACGAAAGGGGCAAAAAACCACATTGTTACCTTAACTCGTGAAAATATCCGCCTTGAAGATAATGCTGTCAAGATGTCGGTGAAAACGGTAGGGAAGGAGAAGGTTGGTGTCCTGGATATACCCAGTTTCTATGTCGGCTTAACTAACGATGTGAAAGTGCAGTTGCAGAAACTCACTAAACAGGGGGTTTCATCGGTTGTTATTGATTTGCGTGGTAATGGTGGTGGAGCGTTGACAGAAGCTGTATCGCTATCTGGCTTGTTTATTCCTACTGGCCCCATTGTTCAGATTCGGGACAATACCGGCAGAGTGAAAGTGGAGGCAGATACAGATGAAGCAATATACTATAAAGGTCCTCTGGTCGTTCTGACTGATAATAGAAGTGCTTCTGCATCTGAAATCTTTGCGGCCGCAATGCAAGATTATGGTCGTGGATTAATTGTGGGAGAACCTTCTTTCGGTAAAGGTACAGTTCAGCAATACCGCCCTCTAAATCGCATTTATGATCAAATGTTACAACCTGAATGGCCTGAAATTGGCTCTGTGCAATACACGATCCAGAAATTCTATCGGATAAATGGAGGTAGCACCCAGCTTAAGGGAGTAACGCCTGATATAGTTATGCCGACAGGAGAAGAACCTTCTGAAATAGGGGAAAGTCAGGAAGATAATGCGCTACCTTGGGACAGCATTCAACCTGCACATTATACTTCTTCGAAAGTAATTTCAGAGTTAACGCCGCTATTGACTAAGCAGTATAATCAACGAATTGCCAATGATCCTGAATTTAAATATATCAAACAGGATATTGCTTATTATAAAGTTATTAAAGAACGTAAGGGCGTTTATTCCTTGAACTATGCTCAAAGAGAGAAAGAAAACAAGGAATACGAAACAATTAAATTGAATCGTCTTAATGAACGCTTTAAACGAGAAGGTAAAAAAACGCTCAAATCGCTTGATGATTTGCCAAAAGATTATAAAGGGCCAGATCCTTACTTAAATGAATCTGTAAAAATTGCTCTGGATTTGGCGCATCAGCCTGCTGAAATGGCTGTAACGAGATAGTCTTAAAATTCGTTATAGATAAAAGGCCGGCTTGGTAGTCGGCCTTTTTTATTATATTGTAAAGTTATGTTGTTTTTGTCGCTTAACGTCTTCAAAAACTTGAATAATATGGGAATAGCCCCATCTTATGGCTTAACGCTTAGTTGAACTGTTTGATAATTAAAGGAAGCAAATTTATATGATGAGAATCGCCTTATTCCTTCTCACAAACCTTGCTGTCATGGTGGTGTTTGGAATAATACTTTCACTTACAGGAGTTCAGCGGAGCAGTGTAGCTGGTCTCATGATTATGGCGGGTTTGTTCGGTTTTGGTGGTGCATTCATTTCGTTATTAATGTCGAAATGGATGGCTCTGCGCTCTGTTGGTGGTCAGGTTATTGAAAAACCTTCCAATGAAATTGAAGCCTGGTTGATGGAAACTGTACGTCGTCAAGCGGATCAAGTTGGAATTACTATGCCGCAAGTGGCTATCTATGATGCCTTGGATATTAACGCATTTGCTACAGGGGCACGCCGTAATGCTTCTCTGGTTGCTGTTAGTACAGGGTTACTGAATAATATGAGCCGTGATGAAGCTGAAGCCGTCATTGCCCATGAAATTAGCCATATTGCCAATGGTGATATGGTGACGATGACATTGTTGCAGGGGATTGTGAACACATTTGTTATCTTTATTTCACGTATCATTGCACAGGCCGCTGCAAGTTTCCTTTCCAGCAACGATGATGAAAGTGAAAGCAGCAGCAATGGTAATCCAATCGTCTACATGGTGATTTCCATGGTGTTGGAGATCGTATTTGGTATCCTGGCAAGTATTATTACCATGTGGTTCTCCCGTTATCGTGAATTCCATGCAGATGCAGGATCAGCGAAATTAGTTGGCCGCGAAAAGATGATTGCAGCGTTACAACGTCTTAAGACCAGCTATGAACCTCAGGAAGAGGGGAGAATGATGGCGTTCTGTATTAATGGCAAAGCTAAGAGTTTTAGTGAGTTGTTTTTATCTCATCCGCCGTTGGATAAGCGTATTGAAGCTCTTCGTAGTGGTGAATATATAAAGTAATGCTATTAATTTCTAATAACTAATATAGATATAAAGCCGAGATTCATCATGATTCTCGGCTTTATTTAATCTTCAGGGGAAATGCATGTTAGTGGCAGTATGTTTTCTCTGGTTTATTTCATCAGGCTTGAATTAAGATTTTTTTACCACTTTTTCGTCTTGCTCAAACACCTCTTTATTGGTTTTTCTCATCAACTGACTGGTGATTGTACCTGCTGTCATAGCACCATTAACATTTAATGCTGTGCGTCCCATGTCGATCAAAGGCTCAACAGAAATGAGCAGTGCCACTAAGGTAACAGGTAGACCCATAGCAGGTAAAACAATCAATGCCGCAAATGTTGCGCCACCACCAACACCAGCCACCCCTGCAGAGCTGATAGTCACAACTCCCACAAGAGTTGCAATCCACACTGGATCAAAGGGGTTAATACCCACGGTTGGAGCCACCATCACTGCCAACATAGCTGGATAAATGCCTGCACAGCCATTTTGCCCAATAGTCGCGCCAAAAGAGGCGGAAAAACTGGCAATAGACTCTGGTATACCGAGGCGACGAGTTTGTGTTTCAACGTTCAGGGGAATACTTGCAGCGCTTGAACGGCTGGTAAATGCGAATGTCAATACGGGGCCTGCTTTTTTAAAGAATTTCAGGGGATTGATACCGGTAAATGCCAGAAGACCGCCATGTACTATAAACATCAGGCCAAGGGCGATGTAGGAAGCAACAACAAAACTACCTAATTGAGTAATGTCTTGGATATTAGAACTGGCAACAACTTTGGTCATTAAAGCCATCACGCCGTATGGAGTGAGACGCATAACTAACCTAACCAGCTTCATTGCCCATGCTTGCATTGTATCAATAGCAACAAGAGCCCGTTTACCGCGCTCCTGATCATCTTGAATCATTTGTAGCGCAGCGATGCCTAAAAATGTCGCAAAAATTACCACACTAATAATGGAAGTAGGACGCGCTCCCGTTAGGTCAGCAAAGGGATTTTTAGGAATAAAAGAGAGAATGATTTGAGGCACACTCATATCTGCAACTTTGTCAATATAATTGCTTTCAATTGCTAATAAACGAGTAGTTTCTTGAGAGCCTTGAATAAGCCCTGCTGCACTTAGTCCAAACAAATTGGCAATTACAATACCGATTAAAGCGGAAATCGCTGTTGTGAAAAGTAATGTACCAATGGTAAAAAAGCTGATCTTTCCTAAGGAAGATGCTTTGTGTAAACGGGCAACGGCACTTAGGATAGAAGCAAAAACTAACGGCATGATAACCATTTGTAGCAGTTGTACATAACCATTACCAACAATATTGAACCATTTAATCGATTCTTTTACGGTAAGGTTATCTGTTCCATAAACGATGTTTAATGCCAACCCAAAAACGACACCTACGACTAGAGCTACAAGAACTTTTTTGGACAAGCTCCATTTATTTGAGCTTGTTTTTGCTAATAGAATAAGCAGTGCTACAAAAACCAACACGTTGATGATGAGTGGTAAGTTCATCTCTAGTCTCCAAAAATTATATACTTTTTATATTTCGAGTGGCGGTATGCAGTCTGGAATATAGATTTGTAAGTTGTATTCCAATTTGAAATCTATTTCCTACATACCATGAAGTACTTAAGATGAAATTTTATCAGTATAAAAATTCTCTTTCTTATAATTAAATGTAATTTAATATAATCATTTTTTACTAGCTAGTTCAATTGGTTATATATTCTAATGAAATTCTGTTTGTTTTTTGTTTGATAAAGGCTGCGAAGGCAATATATCGTTAATTTAAAATGATTTTTTTAAGGTGATGAGAGGGGGAGTAAAAGATTGTTTATATTTTTCAGGTAACCCCATTTTAAAATGGGGCTAAGATATTTATTTTATGTGTATACTGATCAGTTACTTGTAGAAATTTTGTAGCTTATCAATCGATAATTTATCAAACTGTATTTTGTTAAATTGCAAGTTGTTTAAATAATGAGCGAATGAAAAATTGATGTGTTGTGGAAGGATAATAGCGATTACCACTACCAGTACGGCAATAAAACGTTCGGCTTTTTTACGTTCCTTACCTCTAAGAATAGGCAAACAAAAACGCATTCTTAGCGGCCATAATAGTGGAATACCAGCGGGGGTAAGCATATCAGCAATAAGATGGCTGATATAACCGATAACCATTGCATGGATAAAGTCAGTTGGAATGGGCCAATTAGAAGGTATTTCAGTCTGGAATAGAGTAACCCCCACGAGTAGTGCTAATAAACTATGTGTAAATCCACGATGTCCGCATAATCGGGCGATTGGAATGGATATAAAGCGGAACAATCTGCCTAGGGTTGAACTTGGATGGTCGATATCTGGCAACAATGAAGCCAGAAGTACGCCGGGAAGCATGTGTAACCAGTCTCCCTGTGCTATTTCTGGTGTGATTTCTAGCTGGTGAGCCAATACAAGGCTGGCAACGGAAAAAAGAAGATGTCCTTCTGCTGTCATAACGATTTATACTAATTTATTTATGCTGATTGCTGTTTATACATACAGTGAGGCAGTATAGAGGGTTTTGCCTGAGGAAGATAGAGGGTAACAAGGAAAATTTTTTAAGCTGTGGTTTGGTTGGTTGAAGGAGAAGGTTGATATTTGCGCTACCATATACAGAAAAATAAGAATTAAAGAATGGCAGCGCGATGGCTATTAAGTAATATTTTCTGGTGTTAATTTTTCCAGTGAATTCAGTTTGATATCAGCTAGTGACCAGCGGGGATCATCGAAATGATGGGTAGCGGGTACGACAATTGAACGCATTCTTGCTGCTTTGGTTGCTATCATACCGTTAAATGAGTCTTCTAATGTAAAACAGTTAATTGGATTGACTTCAAGTTGACTGGCTGCCAGCAAATAAACTTCGGGATGTGGTTTGCTGTAAGGTAAGTGTGCAGCAGAAACAACAACATCGAAGTAATGTCGTAGGTTAAACAATTCGAGTACTTTTTCGATCATTTCATAGGGTGAGGCGGAAGCCAGACCGATTTTTAACCCACGTTCGCGACAGAGATTTAAAGCATGTTCTACTCCAGGTAGCAATGGACGGTGTTTTTCAACTGATTGAACTACATAATTGATGATGCGTTGCTCAACTTCACGTTTGGAAGTACTTTGCCAAGGTGATGCTTGATACCATAGCTCAACAACTTGATCGACTCGTAATCCCAATGTGTCAGGTAAATTTTTTGCTAAATTTAAATCCAGCCCTAATTCACTGAATACGTTTTTTTCTCCTTGCTTCCAATAAGGTTCAGAGTCAATCAGTAAACCATCCATATCAAAAACGGCGGCTTCTATAGATAAACAAAATGACATCTCAAATCTCTCCGCGATGATAACCGTGATTAAAGAGATCTGATTGTAACAATTCCAATAAATTAAATCTCGTTATGAGTGATAGCAAAGAAAACGATAGTTTCATCGGTAAGATAATAACCCCGTAAATAGGATTAAAGTTGGCTCTTTATGAGCTATTATTGAGTAAAAAATAAAATTATTTATGCTAATGGAGAATGTAATGACGTATCAACAAGCTAGGTATGTAGCTATCGCTAAGCGAATCCTGGGCTGGATTATTTTTGTACCCTCCTTGTTGTCAACTTTTGTCTCAGTGATTAATCTAGCCGCATGGCGGCATGGTGTTAAAGGTGATGGTATTGGGGGAGGTGGTGTTAACGCGGTATTGAATGATTTTCTTCAGATGCTGACAGAAATGATTAAATTTAATACACCATTTTTGGATTTTTTCTGGAAAAATTCCCCAACTCCTGATCGTATAGCCGGAATCACTGGGGAAAATGTCAGTTTTCTTGTCATTTATATTCTGATGTTTGTGGGTTTGGCAATGAGTGCGTCTGGTTTGAGAATATATCGTCAGTTTAAATTCATCAAAGAACGTATTGAAGATCAAATGCTCTTTGAACACGCTCAGAAAAGTGGAATAACCAAGGAGCAGTTGGTGGCTAAAATTGAATTTCCCCGTCATTCTTTATTCAGTCAGGTTTTTATCCTTTATATATCACCCATTGTTATCGGTACAATTGCTTATTTCTTATTTAGATTTTTAGAGTGGTAATGTCACTAAATGATAGTTAATAACAGCGCAAGGATGCTCTATATAGCGCTTGGTCTAAAATAAATTCATATTTTTAATATAATAAATTTTTTGATTAATTGGGTAACTATCAGTAACTAAATATGATACTAATCAGTCTCTCCCATACCTATTCAGATAAAAGTTTATCAATTATCTTTTGTACTAAAGTAAAATTCTCTCCACCGAAAAGATTACATCTATTTAACAAATAATAAAGTTGATAAATAGGTTGACGCTCAAGGAAATCTTTAGGCAATGGCCAGACACTCTGGTAACCATCAAATATTTGTAAAGGAAGATCTGGGTAAAGTGGCAGCATCGCCAGATCACATTCGCGATCTCCCCAATAGCAGGCAGGATCAAAAGTGACAGCACAATTATCGTCCAACGATGCACAATTCATGGGCCATAGGTCGCCATGCAGGAGAGAAGGTTGGGGATGATGATTGTGTAGTTTGTCACTGATTACTTGAACAATTTGGCTAATATTTCCAAATATCATTCCCTTATCAGCAGCAAGTTGCAACTGCCATCCGATGCGTTTTTCGGCATAGAAATGATCCCAGCGTTTTTGCCATCCGTTAGGTTGTATGGTGGTTGCCAGCATGTTATCAAAATCAAAACCAAATTTAGGTTGCTCACTCCATTGATGTAGCCTTGCGAGATGTTGACCAAAAAGATACGCGCTATGCGCGTTAAATGGTTTTATAGGCAAATGCTCCAGCAACAGGAAGCTATAGTCGCGGTCGTGACCTACACCATAAACATCGGGAACACGGGTTGTTTTGCTACGCGCCAGTAGTTCCAGTTGTTCTGCCTCTGTTTTAAAAATTGACAGCATTTCTTTCACATTGGATTTGATAAAGATATGTTGTTCACCATATTTAATGTGCCAGGCACGGTGAATATCTCCTCCTGCCAACTCCTCTTTATCGTGAATTTCAGCGTCACCAAAATGCTCACTTAATAGATGGCTCACTGTTTGCCACATGCTTCACCTCATTAAGTTGACAATTGCTATGTTTATATTACAGACAGATGTAACATTTGAACAGGATAAAAAGAATTTTAATAGGAATTAATAAGGCCATATCTCAAATTTGATATGGCACTCTATTATTTTTTAATTTGACTTTTCTGGAATTGGTGCCTCTTGGGAAGAAATTTTTTCAAGCATTCCTTTGTTTGCTTTTTTGCAAGCTAATTTTATTTGATCATAAATAAGTGCAATAGTGAAGAAAACTGCCTGAATGATTACGATACATGGGCCTGTTTCACCATCAATATGAAAGCTGATGATTGTTCCAAGTATGCTGGATGATATAGAAGCAACCATTGCTACAATCAGCATATGATCAAAGCTCCGGCAAAGTATAAAAGCAATAATACCAGGGGAAATTAACATCGCAATGACCAGAATGATACCGACGGCCTGTAAAGATGCGACAATTGTTAGAGCCAACAGCGATAATAACCCGTAATGGAGAAGTTTTACGGGAAGACCAACCACTCGTGCCTGATTGGGGTCGAAGCAGTAGAGCATGAAATCTTTTCTCTTTAGTAACACAATAGCCAGAGTGATCCCTGCAATGCACAGTGTTTGGAGCAATTCATGCTGGGTAATACCGAGTATGCTGCCGAATAAAATGTGTGTCAGGTGTTGATCCGTATCTATACGAGTAAACAGTACTAACCCAAATGCAAACATACCTGAGAAAACAATCCCCATGACGGTATCTTCTTTGATTCGGCTATGCTCTTTTAGATACCCTGTAGCGAATGCACAAGATATACCGGAAAGAAAAGCACCTATTGCAAGTGGTATGCCCGCTACAAAAGCGAGCACGATACCTGGCAAAACAGCATGGGAAATAGCATCACCCATCAATGACCAACCTTTTAAGACCAGATAACAGGAAAGTACAGCACAAACAGCGCCTACCATAATGGCAGCATAGATGGCTCGTCGCATAAACTCATGCATGAAAGGTTCAGTAATTAATTCAATAAATGTGTTCATGGGCGTTGTTCCTGAATCAATGCCAGAGATTCTTTTCTGGCTCGTCTGCGAGAGGCCAACATGCCATGCTTAGGAGCAAAAAAGAATGCAAATAAGAAAATCACTGTTTGCATGGTGACAATGACTCCCCCAGTTGCACCATTGAGGAAATAACTCACATACGCACCAATACCACTTGTGAGTGAACCGATGGCGACGGCAATAATCAATAAATGTTTAAATCTATCTGTTAACAAATAAGCGGTTGCACCAGGTGTTACAACCATTGCGATAACCAAGATAGCGCCTACTGTCTGTAATGCAGCAACAGTGCAGGCACTTAATAAAGTGAAGAAAATGATTTTCAACCGTAGCGGTGATAAGCCAATAGAGCGAGCATGAGTTTCATCAAAAAAAACAACTAATAGATCTTTCCAAAGTACCATTAAGGTAATGAAGGAAACTGCAATAATGATTTCAACTTGTAAAACATCTTCATCAGCAATTCCCAGAATATTGCCTAAAATAATGGTTTGTACATTCACGGATGTAGGGTTTAAAGAAACGATCAATAATCCGACGGCAAAAAAAGTGGAGAATATAAAACCTATCACTGCATCTTCACGTAACCGAGTGATATGACGCACCAATGTCATTGATAATGCAGCGAGCATCCCTGTAAAAAAAGCACCACCAGCATAAGGTAAACCGAGAGCATATGCACCTGCCACACCGGGTACAACAGAGTGGGAGAGGGCATCACCCATCAGCGACCAACCTTTTAGCATCAGATAAGCAGATAAGAAAGCACAAACAGCCCCAACAATGGCACTTACCCACATGGCTTTCACCATGTAGTTGTAACTGAATGGTTGTAAAATCAGTTCCATCATGGTTGATTTTCCTTTTGTTTGGGGTTTTGCCGCGGTGGAATATGATGATTATGCCCGTAAAAGACGGCGGCACGTTCATCATCGGTGATGACTGTCAGCGAACGTGGATCATCATCTTTATGCAGTTCAGGTGCGGAAAGATTAATATGACGCAAGACGCCACCGAAGGTAATTTCGAGATTCTTTTGAGTAAACGTGTTTTCAGTTCGGCCACTTGCAAGCACTGTGCGGTTGATCAAAATAACGTGATCACAGAATTCAGGCACACTGCCAAGGTTATGCGTTGACACTAAGACCAAATGCCCTTCGTCACGTAAGTCACGAAGTAAGTCAATAATGGCATTTTCTGTTTTAACGTCCACTCCGGTAAAAGGTTCATCCAAGAGTAAAACTTTCCCTTCTTGAGCTAATGCGCGGGCTAAAAATGCCCGTTTTTTCTGACCACCGGAAAGTTCACCAATTTGCCTATCACGTAATTCTGCCAGTCCTACACGTTCAAGGGCTTTATTGACAATTTCATGATCACGCTTGCTAGGGCGGCGCAAAAAACCCATTTTTCCATAGCGTCCCATCATTACGACATCGGAGACCAGAACCGGAAAATTCCAATCTACATCCTCAGATTGAGGAACATATGCGATGATATTTTGTTTTAATGCAGTCTTGATAGGTTGATTGTTGAGGGATACTTTTCCTTGTGAAGGGGTTATTAATCCCATAATTGTTTTGAATAATGTGGACTTACCGCTGCCATTCATACCTACCAAAGCACAAATTGTGCCGCCGGTAATGTCAAAACTGGCATCATAGATAGCAGTATGCCCATTGTTGTAAGTGACAGTAGCGTTATCCACAATTAAATGAGGATGCTCAAATAACGGTTGGTGGTTTAACGATAAGCGCTTCATTGATTAAATCCTTTTGCAATAGTGTCTACAGTCGTGTTAAGTAGATCAATATAAGTTGGAACGGGTCCTTTTTGCGTGGAAAGGGAATCTACATAGAGTACTCCGCCGTAACGTGCGCCTGTTTCTTTACTGACTTGTCTTGCTGGTTTATCTGAAACAGTGCTTTCACTGAAAACAACTGGGATCTTGTTGGCCCTTACTGTGTCAATGACACGGCGAACCTGTTGTGGGGAACCTTGTTCCTCAGCATTAATTGGCCATAAGTAGACTTCTTTGAAACCATAGTCTTGTGTGAGATAGCTGAAAGCGCCTTCACTGGTTACCAGCCAGCGCTGTTCTTCAGGAATACGAGAAAGACGCTCTCTAAGAGGCGCATCCAATTGAGCTATTTTATCTGCATAAGCTTTGGCATTACGATTATAAATTTCGGTATTCTCAGGATCGTATTTGACAAAAGCTTTACGGATATTTTCGATATAGATCAGCGCATTCTTTGGTGACATCCAAGCATGAGGGTTAGGATTTTTATTGTAAGGACCTTCACGGATCGGTAAAGGCGTAATACCTTCGGTGATAACAGCAACAGGTATCTCTTGCATGTTTTCAAAGAAGCGTTCGAACCAGCGTTCTAAATTTAAGCCATTCCAAAGGATAAGGTCTGCACGCTGTGCTTTGATGATATCTTTGGGAGTGGGTTGATAATCATGGATTTCCGCACCAGGTTTAGTGATTGACTCGACAATTGCAGCGTCTCCTGCGACATTTTGAGCCATATCTTGAATAATAGTAAATGTTGTAACCACCCTGAATTTTTTATCTGCATGAGCTTGTTGGCTGAATAACACTGTTGTGAATAGAACAAGGATCAGATTGACTATTGCAAAAGCAGGGAAAGAACGTTTTTTATTCATTATGGTAAACCTTACTTGTTGTACATATAATTATTGATAATGATTATCAGTATCATTTATGTAAAGTCAAGGTGATAGAGAACGAAATTGATGATAAATGCGATAGGCACTCCTTAAATCTCTACTGATTGATATGGCAATGACATGTTTCATACGAATAAAAAACAACATATTATCTACTTGTCTACCGTTAACCATTGGCACTAAAGAAATTTATTTTGATAAACGATAGAAAAATATTTTTGGTTTACCAGTAAAATTATATATGCTTTATAGGGTTAATTTTATTTAGGGGAAGCAGCGTGAAATTAAAATTCCGCTACATTGCGGTGGCACTGTTATTGTCAGGATGTGCAAACCAGCAAGTATATCAATCAGACAGTAATAAACAAACAACAGCAAAACGCATGCTTGATGGCAATAAGGCTGCTTTTGGTACCCGTAAATTGACAAATAGGTTTAAATCCACCCCATTTGATGATTTTATTGCGCAAGCCGCAAAACGTTATAGTGTTGATGAAAATCTTATCAAGGCGATTATTCAAGTGGAATCGGATTTTCGCCCAGAGGTCGTTAGTAAATCGAATGCCGTTGGATTAATGCAGATTAAGGCGTCTACGGCTGGGCGAGATGCTTACCGAGTGAAAGGAAAATCAGGGCAACCAACCATGCGTGAATTGAAAGATCCTGCAACTAACATCGATCTTGGTACTGCCTATATCAGCATCTTGAAAAAACAGCATCTGGACGGTATCTCCAATCCAGAAACACTGTACTATGCAACGATAGTTGCCTATGTAAATGGTGCAGGGGCATTGTTGCGAACGTTTGATGCAAACCGGACTTTGGCAATTAATAAAATTAATAGAATGACACCGAATGAATTTTATCAATATATCCAGAATAACCATCCTGCGCCACAGGCTCCGCGTTATTTATGGAAAGTAAAAAATGCTTATCGTACTTTAGGTGTAACTTATTAATTGCAATCTGTAGGTTTGCATTAAAATGAACTTTGCAATCTACATTTTTTGCTTGTTGAGTAAAATTGAATAATTCATTGTCATTTTTAATAATGCTACTGTGCAAAACTGTTTTTATAAATCATAGATATTATAATTTTGCAATAAACTTTTTACAGGAACTATTGATTAGTGAATTTTGATTAAAACCGTTCATGATAATTGATGGTTATCAGTCGATAAAAAAAAGTAATTTGAATTAATTGGGTGGAAAGGGCATTTTATATGTCAAATAGCATTTGTTTTTTTATTCTTACCTATAACCCATTAAGGGTGTTTTATTATATTAAAGCTACTAGCAAGAAATTAATGCATGGCATGACTATAAATGATAGCAATATAGAATTACGAAAAAATTTTTTAACGATATTAATGTGTTACTGTAATATTTAGATGGGAAATTAAAAGTAATCATCTCTATAAGAGTTTTTTAGTAAATTAAAAATTAATTATGCTCTGAAATTATATATTAAAAACACTAAATTAAGGAGTGATGCATGAAAATTTTAGAAGATATAACGCTCTCCCTCCCTACATTTCCACAGGCACATGGAACCGATACCATTAATATACACGATCTGCGTATAACAAATACTGAATACATATTAATAGAGGTACCAAGATATAATGATGCTATGACTGGTGATGAAATAGAAGGATATCTTTTTTTAGGTGATGATCATAGTGTGGTTATAAAAAACAGACCATATTTTGTTAGCCCAAGTACGTTACATACATCCCCATATATATTACTATTTCCTGTGGATGAAATTTCTAAATATGGTGCTTATCAAGCTAAGTATAAGATAATAAGTCATGGTAATGAACGTGAGTCACCACCAACGAATATAAATCTTATATTTTTTGATTCATCTAGATTATCTGAATATAGTCCTAGTGTTCCAGAGGCCACAGGCAAACAAGGTACTTTGCTGACAAAAGATGACTATTATCGGTTAGATCAGTTGAAAGTCATTGTGCCGGTTTATGAAGGAATGGCTCCTGGACATACTGTCAGGGTTTTATGGAAAGGGCGTCGTAATGATATTACATATGAACCACCAGTTCAGACAGTAAATAAAGTCATGCCGATGACATTCTATATTCCTCGTCTGGAATTTATTGACACTATTGGTGATACAGCAACGTTGTACTTTGCAGTAGAAAGAACCCCTGGTAATGTTGTTGAGTATTCAGGAGAGTTACATCTTGAGATTGAAGGGCAAAAGCTTAATTTACCTGCGCCTCCAACTAAGTATCCTATTAAGGTATCACTTGGTGACGGTTCTACCGTTTTCAATGGTCAGTCTATTTATTTAGAAGTAACTATTAAAGCGGATCCATCAACACTGCGTGAAATATCTACAATTAAAATAGAAGATGCATCGAATTCTATTCATCAAATTATATATAAGCCATTTTATATTGTGAGTGTTGGTCAAGAAAACTATGGTAGTTCTATACTATTACTAACGGTAGATAGAAATAATTCTATTACAGATATTCCTTTTAAAGTTGTGGCTTATAAAATAGATGGAAAAAGCACGGTAAATAATGTTGACCCTTTACCTGTTTCATATAAAGTTAGTAAAAACCTTCCGCAAGAAATAATTACATTGAAAACTGATAATGAGTTTATAAGATTGCCAAAAACGGATAATCCGATAACTGGTAAATACTATAATATATATGAAGGAATAGTTAATGATATTAATAATAATCCGATAAAGAACACTCAGGTTATTATTTCAACGCGCCGAGATCAACTTTCTCCTGGATCTGAGATAATAAATATAACTCATGAGCCAAAAGTAGGTGATGTTAATCCCATTACTCCTATCACTCCTATAGGAAAAGGTGATCATAGATATTTCATCACTTTAAATAGTGATGAAAATGGTAAGATAAAATTTCGTGCATATCCTCAAAAAGGTAAACCAGCAAGAATTGATTTTTTAGCATCAATACAAAATTTAACAAGAGATACATATACAGCATCAATGTGTATTTTTCCTGATAACTCACAAAATCGTCAATTAGATAGTCCATTTATTAATGAAATAGAGGAGGGTGGGATACTTAAAAAACTACTTGGGAGAACTCATTTTAATGTAGAAATTAACCCATATGATGGTGCTTACGGAACAGATGTTCTTGCATTTTTTACTGAATATGATGGAACAGATAGAAAAACATTACTGTCCCCTACGTATAGAACTGGAGATATAGATAAATTAGAAGACACACCTTTTCCCTTCACATATGATCAATTAGAGCCGAATAAACTCGGTGGGTTATACTATATGGTGATATCCCAAGAAGGGGAAGCCAGATATTCCCAATCTTTTAATGTGAAATATGTTCAGGATGAAGATTCTCCTAGTGGAAATAAAAACGCAGTATATGATAAAGTTACTGTATATTCTACTTATGCAGATTTTCCCATCAAACCGAGTAATAGAAGTGGCACAGTTTCTGAATCATCTGCCGTAATTTTTGACCTAATAAGTCAAGGTCTTGTTTTCGGTGAAGGTAAGGATAATAGCAATAGTGCAGGATTATATGTATTGATAGAAGCGGCAGGTACTTCTACTATAAAAAATTTACCGCAGCCTAATCAGAATGGTAAAGTGAAGGTGAGTATAAAATCTTCCAAGGGTCTGGTATCTAAAGAGTATAATTTTGATTTAAATAATCTAAAGCAAGATGGTACGATTAAATATAAAATAGTTACTATTCCATTCTGTTTCCTTAAAGGAATACTGCCTATAGACGGTTATAATCCTTCAAGATTGTATATTGATTATTATATAATAACAGATCCAGTAACTGGAGAAAAAACACACAGCAAAACCTGGAAGGTTGATATTAACACTATGGATCCAAATGAATATGATGATGATGACTATTATGGGTGTTCATCTTAATTTATAGATAAAATTATACATTGATGTTTCCAGTATTATATATTCCAAGTCTATATTATGGCTTGGAATATCATCAAGAATAAATATTCAACTAATTCTAAGGCGAAAACTTTAATGCGTTAGATGTATTCTTAATACAGTACTCACTTCATGCAGTATCATGCATTAGTTAAATAGGCTATTTTTTACTGACATTAAATGTATTTGCATGTTTGTTAGTATGCCTAATTTGAGTTACATATCAGGTATCTTAAATGATGACAGGCATATATTAACTAAACTATTATGGATTCCAAGGTGAAAAATGAATATTGAAAACAATATAATAAAATTATCAGAATCTTGCTTACCAGGCAAGCTTTGTGTATCTATTCCTGATGGTTCAGATATTATTATTGGTCAATCTGTTTATCTAACAGCCTATTCAGTATTTTTTCTGCGCAACAACACGACGAGAAATGCCAGATTGACGAACTGAAGGCTGGTATTCAAATATCTCTCACAGTTCTTCCACAATCGTCGACATTTTTCCAGCCAACCAAATGAACGTTCGACAACCCATCGCTTGGGTATCACCTGGAAAGTATGCAATTCACTACGTTTGGCAATTTCGACAGTCGCGCCGAGTATATGATGCACGTTCTCAGCGAAGGTTTCTCCCGTATAACCGCCATCGGCTAAAACATTTTTCACCCAACTGAGTGACTTTTTGTGCCGCGTAAAAGCCTCCTGTGCCCCTTTTCTGTCCGTGACATTTGCCGTGGTGATGGTTATTGCGTGAGGTAAACCTTGAGTATCTACCGCGATATGGCGTTTGATGCCAGACACTTTTTTACCGGCATCATAGCCTTTCTCACGCGCTGTATCTGTGTTCTTAACGCTTTGTGCGTCGACGATCACAAACGTCGTGTTAGCGTTCCGACCAGAGTTGATACGGGCCTCGCCAACCCGATTTTTTTAATGCCTGCTCCAGCAGGCTAGGTTCTGTTTCTGACGGTTTCTCTTTCCAGAGTTTGAAATAGTAATACACGGTACTTTTGCTGGGGAAATCACTGGGGAGCATATCCCACTGACAACCGCTCTTGAGGATATACAGCAGGGCACAAAACACCTCATACACATCGACTTTCCGAGGACGCGTACGTTTTCGGCTGCTGAGCAACAAGGGTTCAATTTTTTGAAAGGCTTCTCGGCTGATATCACTCGGGTAGGTTTTTCTCATTCCAGCAGGTCACTTATATAGGCACTTATCTTATTTGGGCGGACAGAATACAGGAAAAACAATTACGTTCAAAAAAGATTCCGAATGTGCTCTAACAGTTACGCTTATGGCCGATCCAAAAGTGATTGAAGATATTCAGGATATTTCAATAACAAATGATCCAACGGTAGTTGAAGTAATACGCTATGTTAATTGGACACCCACAAAAGATAAAACTGGAGGAAGTGCGATATTTCTGTTGAGTGCTAATAGTAATGTTTTGCCAGAAAAATTAATAAATTAACGCGATGCTCGACTTTCGAGGTGAGTTGAAATGACATAGCCACTCCTTTATAACTTTAAGTCGCCAAACTGAGAGAAATAAAGGAACAAGGGCTATGTCACAGCAAGATTTTATCATTTGGGTGTTTTGTTGGGTAGACGATAATTTAACAGCGTTACAGCAAGGCACACGATTGAGGAGCCGGGGGATCCCACCTAAGTTGAGTGATGCGGAAGTCATCGCGATGGAAGTGATTGGTGAATTCTTAGGATTTTCAACAGATAAAGGCATTTGGACGTATTTTTGTACCCACTGGCGCGCATGGTTTCCGGGGTTAGGTTCACGCGCTAACTTTGCCAAACAAGCCTCTAATCTTTGGGTTGTCAAACAAAAACTGCAAGAAAAGCTGGCGAGATTATTGGGCGCGTTCGACAAGCCGGTACATATTATCGACGGATTTCCGCTGTCCGTCTGTGGATTCAAAAGAGCAAAAGGCAGTGCCAACTTTAAAGGACAAGCCGATTATGGGTACTGCGCCGCCAAAAACGAAACTTACTACGGCTTTAAAGGGCATCTTATGATAGATGAAACCGGCGTGGTAACGGGGTTTACGCTGACACCCGCCAATGTCAGTGAGCGTGAAGCAACCTGGGATGTAATCGGCCCGATAAAAGGCTATTTGCTGGGTGATAAAGGGTATTTAGGTACTGAATTTAAACAAGAAATGAAAAAAGAAGGCATTGAAATGATAACCCCGGTGCGTGCCAATATGGATGACCCTGTCCCCAGAGAGACGAGAAAGCGCATTAATGCCAGGCGACGTTTAATTGAAACCGTCATTGGCCAACTCGCCGGGCAATTTGCTATCGAAAAGTGCTGGGCACGGGACTTGTGGCACTTGAGTAATCGAATAGCCAGAAAACTGCTTTCTCACACGTTGGGTATTTTTGCCAATTTTAAACAAGGAAAAAATCAACGCGACTGGCTCCAACAAGCCAAGGTTATAGGGTGTTAAAGTCGAGCATCGCGTTAAATTATACCAATCGCTATTGAAGATGCTTGATTTCTTATCCAAACCAGATCATGCTTGCAACCATGAAAATTCATCTGACACCAGAACAAAAACACGCCCTTGAATTGATGCATGATACTACTCGCGACAGTCGAGTCTGTGATCGCATTAAGGCGGTGCTTTTGACCTCAGAAGGTTGGACTGCTCAGATGATTGCACAGGCCTTGCGTATTCATGAAAGTACGGTCAGCCGTCACCTGAAAGATTTTATCGCGCAGGAAAAGCTCACCCCAGAAAATGGCGGCTCTGAAAGCCATCTCTCTGCCGAACAAACCGCCGACCTGATTGATTATTTGACCGCCAATTTGATGCATGCCACAACCCAAATTGTGGCCTATGTCCAAGCCCGTTGGCAGGTTTCTTTCAGCGTGGGCGGAATGACAAAATGGCTTCACCGCCAAGGTTTCAGCTATAAAAAACCCAAGGGTGTTCCTCATAAATTCGATGCGCACAAACAGTAACAATTTATTGATGACTACAAGGCGCTGAAAGAGGAAGCGGGGCAGAATGAACCGATCCTATTTATTGATGCGGTGCATCCTTCACAGTCCACAAAGCTCAGCTATGGCTGGATGAAAGCAGGAAAAAATCAGGTAAAAGGGATCGAAACCACCGGCAGTCGTACCCGTCTCAATATTCTGGGCGCCCTGAATTTACAACGGATTGAAGACACCGTGATCCGTGAATATCCGCGCATCAATGCCGAAAATATCGCCTATTTCTTCGGTGCGCTCCGAGAAACTTACCCGCTTTCGCAAAAAATCCACCTCATTTTGGATGGAGCGGGTTACCATCGAGCCGAGTTGGTGAAAGATATTGCGTATGTCCTGAATATTGAATTGCATTACCTCCCACCTTACAGCCCAAACCTCAATCCGATAGAGCGATTGTGGAAGTATATGAATGAGCAAGTGCGTAACAATATCTATTTTCCGGATGCGAAGACCTTCCGTGAAACTCTTCGTCACTTTTTTCATGTCACTTTGCCAGAAAAAGCGAAAGAGCTCACGACTCGACTGACGGATAATTTTCAGATTTTAAAACCTGCATCTTCAAGTTAGATTGGTATATAGTGTTCATGCGATTTCAAATTCAGGTTTAGATGTACCAGAAGTGAAACTATTAAATATCACCTATACGGCAAAGAAATTCAGTCCTTATAAAACTATCTTACTTGAACATAATAAAAATTATTTGGTAACACCAACCATTGATAACAATATTGATGATCCCAATAGTGAATATATTTTGATTAGTTCGACAATTACTGGAGATGATGGTGAACCATTGAAAAATGTTGCCGTAACTATTTCTTCTCCACAACCCAAAAAATTAAGTCTAGTTAACCCGAATTCTGCTTAAGCCATCATTGGAACAGCGTCTTCTGAGTAGAAAACTTTCAGTGATGGTTTTTTCAATTTAAGGCAGTAAGCGATCAGTCCACCTAAAACGGTCAACATAAATCCTCTTATACTTCGGTGGCGAGAGTGCTCTATCTGAGAAATTAATTTTAATTGTCCATTAATCGTTTCAATGATAAAACGCTTTTTTAACATTATCTTATCCCACTCAGCTTGCATACGGGCTTTCATGTTACGCCGTTTTTTCGTGATGAAAGTGACACCGCTGTTGGCTAAATCGTCCGCCAATTCCTGACTCAGATAACCTTTATCGCCGTAAAGAGAACCCATTAATTCTGTGGTTAATTCGCGAACCGGTTCCCGATCATCCACATTACCGGCCGTGACTTTAAGCGCGAGAATTTCCCCCTGATGATTGACAACCAAGTGTAATTTGAAACCATAAAACCATCCCATTGAATTTTTTCCACGCTGTGCGATCCCCGCAAAGACCTTATGTCGAGGGATGCGAATGTTATGGCAGACACTCAAACTGGTGGAATCAATAAAAGCAATGCCTGTGGGTTTCCCTTTTAATTGAGTCAGATAGCTGCATAATGGCACCAAAACGGAAGGGGCAACGCTGATAAAACGGGTATAACTGAGTAAAGTGGCGAAGTCGCGGTGGTGGTATTGCCAAATATGTTTCAAATAAAAATTTTTAAAATCACGGTAATGCGACATATGAAAAAGGATCAAAATGGTCATGATTTCACTGGGATACATATGACCTTGTCGGCGGCGTAAACGATGCCCACTCTCAAGGCAAAATTGTTCCCATTGAGGAATGAAAAAACGGCAAAAATCATCGACATCACAGAAAATTTCAACTAACTTGTCCATAGCCTGTTCCCCCTCGGAGTTGTTTTCGGTGTGCACCAAAACTTTGCTCCTGGAACAGGCTTCTCGTCAATTTCTTATCCAGAATTCGGGTTAGTTATTTTTGCTACAGATGATAAATCATCTCAACCTATTGAACTTCAATCCTATAATAAGATTGATTTTATTATGGCTTTAGCCAGTTTAAGTCGCGTTAGCGTCTTAAACATAAAACCACCCGCTTTGCGGGTGGAGTTCAAAGGTTATACCAAGAAAAACACCTTTCCGTTACGATATAGATGTTCAAGCTAATACTCGTAACTCAAATAAGGAAAGGTGTTTATGGGCATTAAAGCACAAAGCTCAGCGCATACAAAGTGGCTGTGTAAATACCATATCGTCTTTTCGCCGAAATATAGACGGAAAGTGATTTTTAATAATATTCGTTCAAGTGTGGGAGAGATCCTCAGAGACCTTTGTAAGTATAAAGGTGTGGAAATAATCGAAGGTCATCTCATGCCAGATCATGTTCATATGTTGGTGAGTATTCCACCAAAGCTAAGCGTTTCAAGCTTTATGGGATATTTGAAGGGTAAAAGTTCGTTGATGATCTTTGATAGACACGCCAATTTAAAATATAAATTTGGCAACAGAAAGTTTTGGGCGGAAGGGTTCTATGTCAGTACGGTAGGGCTAAATGAAGCGACAATTCAAAAGTATATCAGAGAGCAAGAAAAGTCGGATTTAATCTCGGATAAATTGAGTAGGGTCTGTTGATGTTTTAAGGTCATAATTCATTCAGCCCACATGGGCAACCAGACAATGATAAACGCCAGAGCCAACATACTGGCGTAATTCCGTTCAAGCTTATCGTATCTTGTTGCTATTGCACGAAAATGTTTAACCCTAGCGAACGCATTCTCCACCAAATGACGATAACGATATAAACATTTATCAATCTGTTTATCCGATTTTCGGCTATTTTTCCGGTAGGGAATAATCGGCGTTGCTCCTTGCTGTTCAATATGATTTCTGAAAGCCTGACTGTCGTACCCTTTGTCAGCTATCACAAAGTCCGAAGGGGGCGATTGCTCGACTAAACTTTCAGCATGAACAATGTCATGCACTTGTCCCCCGGACAATTCAAAATGAACAGGCAAGCCATAACTATCGACGGCCAAATGAATTTTGGTTGAACGTCCACCACAACTTTTGCCAATCGCCTCATCATCATCTGAAGCCGCTCCGGCACTGTGCTGATGAGCACGGACGATACTCCCATCAATAAACAACCATTCCCTATCAGCAACCCCAGATAACCACTTGAAAATGAGCTGTAAAACCCCTTTCTTTGACCACGCATTGAAACGTTGAAAGACACTATTCCATTTGCCGAATTCTGGCGGTAAATCGCGCCAGGGAACGCTCGTTCTCATTCGGTAAAGAATGCCTTCAACGGTCAAACGGTGTTCAGGTTTGTGATAAATCCAACCCGCATGTTGCATTAACGCAGATAGCTTATTCCATTGGAGATCTGTTAACATAGTTCGCGGCATGATGGTGAGGTCTGGTTGTTTTTTGGCGAAAGTAATTATACCAAATCATCATGCTGTTTAATAATCCCTCACAAAACATCAACACGCCCTAGTAAAGAGCATGTAGACCCCTTCAAGGGGTAGGCCAAAGCAGCAAAGACACTTAGCTTGAACGAAGAGAAAGCAGCGTCATTTAGGCGCAGTCGGTAACAAGCCCTTATAGGGCAAGAGCAAACCACCCGTTATACGGGTGGTTATGATTCAGAAGGAAAAGTTAGATTCCGTATCTATCCAATAAAATATACACAAGTCAGGCTTGATTTGACAACGGCAATACTTAATGTTACTGGCTTTACTCAAACTTATACTCTATATATCATTAATTCTCCTCATAATATCCCATTTGAACTCGGTAGCCCAACGATACAAGAAATGGGAGAAGGTAATATAATTAAACAAGATTCGTCTTCTTCTTCAAAAAATTTTCATGTCCAAATACCGGCTTATCAGCCTGCTTATACCACAGATGGAATTCTGTTTTTTATAAGCCGTGACTTACATGATAAACCAAAATTACTTGAACCTATATATAAGGTTAATAATGTTAATGAGTTATCAAATGAAGCTTTTAGCTTGTTATACAGTGAATTGCCCATTAACAAGCGGGTTGAGTTTTATTATCTTATTTCTTCTGTAGAAGGTGAGGTGAGGAAATCTTACCCAATTACATTAGAGTATATTGGTAACGACTCATCTAACGAAGATGTCTACGATAAAGTTAAAGTATATACCAGTCATGCAACACTACCCATTGATGTATATAGTGAGGAAAATGAAACTTTTGAGTGGCATGGCATCATTCTAAGCATGATAAATAGTAACAAAAAACCTGGTCAAAGCGCTAAGGGGGTAACAGGGCTGTATGTGGTGATTATGGGAACTAATGATCAAAATAATAAAAATCTACCACAACTTGGTAGCAAGGGATGTTTGAATGTTTATGTTAAAACACCAACATCCAGAAACAGGGTGAGATCTCATATATTTAGTAAGGCTATTTAGGTTAAATAAAGACCAGAATATAACTTCTTATAGCTCTTTCTCTCATTAAAACGATAAGATCACGCTATTCCATAAAAATAGCGATCGTAATAATGAGTATTTTTAACTTTATCAGTAAGATCGATGACCCGCGTTCTGATATCAATAAAAAGCATGAGTTAATGGATGTGATTTTTTTGGCTTTTGCAGCCGTGTTATGCGGGGCTTCTGGCTGGAAAGCGATTCAAGAGTTTGGTGAGATACAAATTGAGTGGCTTAAAAAATATACGCGCTTTACTCATGGCATTCCTCGTCGTCACTGTATTGCTAATATTATCAAAATGATAGAGCAGGATGCACTGGTTGAAGCCTTTTATGACTGGATCAACCAGCGCCGGGTCAAGGCAGGGAGAAGCCTTATCGCTATTGACGGAAAAACGATGAGAGGCACTTGCAAAGGCACCCTGTTTGAAGCCCTCCATGTGGTCAGTGCTTATGATGTCGAGTCCGGTGTTGCCCTATATCATCGGGTCGCAGAAAGTAAAGGGAAAGAAGGCCCAGTCGCAAGGCAACTCATTGAATTATTGGCGCTTGATGGGGCTGTAGTCACGATGGATGCCCTGCATTGTCAGAAAGAAACCCTTGAGTTAATTACCCAACGAGGCGGCGATTTTATTGTGGGTGTCAAAGGTAATCAAAAAAGTCTGGCTGAGTTTGTTAAATCCCATTTTGCTGCACATTATGAAAGTCATGAACTTGTTGAATTTACAGAAAAAAGCAGTGGTCATGGACGAGAGGAGTTCCGTCATGTTATGCAAATTAGTGCGACGTTGTCAGAAGAATTTCAGGCAAAATGGCCTTCAATACAATCGGTTATCGAAGTGGTCAGTGAACGAAGTGTGAAAGGCCACCCCCCTCACCGTGATTCACGCTGGTATGTCAGTTCACTCCCTTTAGATGCGGAGCTAGCGGCCACGGCAATAAGAAAGCATTGGTCGGTGGAAAATGAGCTGCACTGGGTTTTGGACGTCACTTTTCGGGAAGATGCAATCTCGCTGAAAGATCCTGATGGGGCGGCACAAATGGCCCTTTTTAATCGAATTGCATTAAATGTGATTAAACAAAATACCAGTATAAAGGACAGTCAGGCCGCTAAACGCCGAAGAGCAATGTGGTCAGCGGAATTCCGTAGTCAGCTTATATTTGATTAAACTTAATACAAAGTGGAATCCCGCCCTGCATCCAGAAATACTCATAAGAGTTACCAGTTTTCGTTATCTACTGCTGATTCGGGAAAACAAACAGGCCATGTTATAGTTAATATCCCATACTGTGACATTAATCGAGCTGGGCCTTCATTCTCCAAAGGGTTAGGGACACTTTCTTTTGATTATTATATCGAAAATAGTGATGGTTCTAAAACGTATAGCAAAAAATGGACTACCAAAATTAATACTGTATTACCAAGCCAGGCTCATGATGATAATGATGGATGTGATTCTTTATAAATAAATTATCAATTATTGTATTTTGATATAATAAAAATCCTTAAGATAAGGAAATGATATGAAAAATAATCTATCAATCGATGAAAGATCCATATCAATATATTTTGAAAAAGAATTCTTGCAAATATTAGATTATGATAGCACTCCACCTAATGGTGATTGTATTAAGGCAGTTGCATTAATCAAAAATAAAGAAGGAAAACCATTACCAAATGTTTCCGTTGATATCCTTGAGAAAGAGGGTGCTTATTTTGGATTGGTTAGTATTTATCATTCCGATAAAGAAAAATTTGTCGAAATTAAAAGCCTTTCTTCTGAACAAAAATACTTTTCTATTACTTCAGATAAAAATGGAGAATTGATTTTTTATATTTATCCTAAAAAATCAACATCAGTGATATTTCAAGTTGATTCTATGGTATTGGATATAACAGACCGTATATCTTCAAAAAACAAAGTGTATATTGTAGATAACAATAAAGAAGACTTGAATCTTCCTCCACTTGTCATAAGCGAGGATAATAGTAGCTTGTTGGTAGATCCTAATTCGAATACCTTTAACGTTTTAATCCAAAATTATCCTGGTGCTAAGAGAAATGACACAATACTATTTTTTATTAACAAGCAATATGTGCAAAAGTTATTTTTTGTTCAAGAGGTTAATGAATTAGGAAATGATAGCTATGTGATATTCCCTTATAATATGTTTAAGGCGAATGAGCTTGCCAATTTTTCTTATGCTGTTGTGGACAAGTTGAGAACAGTACGATCTTCATATCCACAAGGCATAATATATCCTGGAGGAGGGTATAATCAGCCAATTGATAATTTAACAAGAATATATGATAGTTGTATAGTTTACAATAGCTATGGTTGTCATGATGATAAAAACATTATTCATGATACAATTCATGAAAAAGATATAGATAATAAATGTAATAATTCACATCATGAAGCGTTATTCGTTAAGATAATTGGAACAAGTGATTATAAAAATAAAACAAAAGTTCCACTTGGTGCTGAGGTGACATTAAACTTATATGTTAATAATTATCCCAATACCATTTACCAATCTAAAGTAAAGATAATGCCAACTCAACCAGATGGTGATAATAGTAATACAGCAACATTACTGTTTGGTATTCCTTTTAGCTATGTTGGTCATATAGGAAATGGAGATATTTATCTTGACTTTCAAGTTAATTATTATGGGGATATTTCTTATGGCAAAATTTGGCAAGCCAATGTTTATACAGTACGGCCAGGAGGAGAAGTTACCGGGGATGCTTGCTCTGACGGTAAAACTTGGTCTGGTATATGCTAACTTCATCAATAAAGAATTATAAAAGAGGTGAAATATGTTGGAAGGTGATAAAGATCTGATTTTGTCAGATAATGATTTAAATTTATCTGTTAAAAATGGTGCTGACATTATTATTGGTCAAAAATTTTACCTTGATATAGGAATACCAAAAGGAAAAATATCTCAATCCCTTAATATAGAAATAAAGGATTCTAAGGGTTTTGAAAGTATAAAGATAATTAAAAAAATTAATACCCAACAAAATAGTAAATCATATAATATGGTTATTTCATGTACTGTTAAAGGAAGCGGTTCAATAACGGCGGGAGAAGAAATACATTTTACACTCACAGGTATTGATAAGGTAATAAAATATTATGCAAGGGATTTGGTTAAAAGTTCAATCCAATTGAAGAAAAATAAAAGTATTTGTGCGACACCAAATAACAACGATATAGATGATAATGAGGAACATTATATAAGTTATGATACGATATTATTTGATGCTAATGGTCAATTACTTAAAAATACTCCCATCAATATTTATTCTGAGATTAATGAGGATATAGAAAGAAACATCATAATTACTTCCAAACCTGATGGAGTAGGTCAAAAACACCAAATTATCAAACCAACGAAATATGAGGGTAAAACTCAAATAATTATTAATAGTGATAAGGATGGAAAAGTAAATTTCCGTGTTTATCCAGTTATGGATACACCTGCTATTATGGATTTAATCAGTCAAGTTGAAGGAGTTGCTGAATATCATTCTGGGCGCATATATATGATTTCTGTTATCCCACCCAGCAATGAAGACTCACTTAATCCGCCAGATATCCCTGAGCTAGAAGGAGATTCATTAGAAGGCGATGGACGCCAATTTTTTGAAGCAGAGATTGATTCCTATCCTAATGCATCCAGGACAGATAATATTCTATTTTTCAACAAAAAAAAGAAAGATGGTTCTTTTGATCCAGAAGGGTTAATATTTCCAGTCCAAAAGATTTCCGATGTTTTGGGGGGTATGGATTCAGAAGATTATAATTATACATTTTTGATCCGAAGAGACATTTTCCCATCTGGGAAAGACTCAATGCTTTATTATATAATAGCACCGGATTTTGGTAATAGCATGTATTCAGATGTTCGAGATGTTACATATATAGGAAGTGAACTCACCACGCCTAATGATAGTGTCAAAAGAACATATAATATGCCTGTGATTTTCTCAAGTTTTGCTGATATAAAGCAAGATACTAAACTTGAACACTCTGATGATGCCAGGGCGGGATTCCACTTTGTATTAAGTTTAATCAAATATAAGCTGACTACGGAATTCCGCTGACCACATTGCTCTTCGGCGTTTAGCGGCCTGACTGTCCTTTATACTGGTATTTTGTTTAATCACATTTAATGCAATTCGATTAAAAAGGGCCATTTGTGCCGCCCCATCAGGATCTTTCAGCGAGATTGCATCTTCCCGAAAAGTGACGTCCAAAACCCAGTGCAGCTCATTTTCCACCGACCAATGCTTTCTTATTGCCGTGGCCGCTAGCTCCGCATCTAAAGGGAGTGAACTGACATACCAGCGTGAATCACGGTGAGGGGGGTGGCCTTTCACACTTCGTTCACTGACCACTTCGATAACCGATTGTATTGAAGGCCATTTTGCCTGAAATTCTTCTGACAACGTCGCACTAATTTGCATAACATGACGGAACTCCTCTCGTCCATGACCACTGCTTTTTTCTGTAAATTCAACAAGTTCATGACTTTCATAATGTGCAGCAAAATGGGATTTAACAAACTCAGCCAGACTTTTTTGATTACCTTTGACACCCACAATAAAATCGCCGCCTCGTTGGGTAATTAACTCAAGGGTTTCTTTCTGACAATGCAGGGCATCCATCGTGACTACAGCCCCATCAAGCGCCAATAATTCAATGAGTTGCCTTGCGACTGGGCCTTCTTTCCCTTTACTTTCTGCGACCCGATGATATAGGGCAACACCGGACTCGACATCATAAGCACTGACCACATGGAGGGCTTCAAACAGGGTGCCTTTGCAAGTGCCTCTCATCGTTTTTCCGTCAATAGCGATAAGGCTTCTCCCTGCCTTGACCCGGCGCTGGTTGATCCAGTCATAAAAGGCTTCAACCAGTGCATCCTGCTCTATCATTTTGATAATATTAGCAATACAGTGACGACGAGGAATGCCATGAGTAAAGCGCGTATATTTTTTAAGCCACTCAATTTGTATCTCACCAAACTCTTGAATCGCTTTCCAGCCAGAAGCCCCGCATAACACGGCTGCAAAAGCCAAAAAAATCACATCCATTAACTCATGCTTTTTATTGATATCAGAACGCGGGTCATCGATCTTACTGATAAAGTTAAAAATACTCATTATTACGATCGCTATTTTTATGGAATAGCGTGATCTTATCGTTTTAATGAGAGAAAGAGCTATAAGAAGTTATATTCTGGTCTTTATTTAACCTAAATAGCCTTACTAAATATATGAGATCTCACCCTGTCTGATGATGAAGAAAAACCAAACCATGAGGATATTACTCAAAGAGATGTATCTAATTATGCTGTAAGTGGATGTCAGTTATATGTAAAAATTTTATGTACTAATGATGAAGATGATCTCTCTTATCCTCTCTGGGGTAAAGAAATATATTTAAGAATGTATGTTGAATCAGCGAATCAGAATTTTAATAAGGTATTTCCAGTTGTTGCTCCTCATATTCCAGATAAGCCAGGAGGAAAGTTGTCGACGGTCATTGTTAAAATTGATTCACCAGAACTTAATGATGTGAAAGGATATGTGACCGGAGGGGCAGGAAAGATCTACTTTGAATATTATATTATTGATTCAGTTACTCATGAAAAGATACATAGTAATTATTGGGAAAATGAAATCATGACATCTGATTAACATTAACTAATTGTAATTAGGCTGTGTCTATATTAAAAATATCTAGCATAATATATAGATACAGCCTTTTTATTAATTATTGCAGTTTCCAATTTACGTTAAATAATATATTTGTACGGAGGTAGTTAAAATAGCTTCTTACAGAGCTATTTTAACGCACATTCTGTGTGATAGTATGTCGGGCGAGTTAGGGCAAATGTACCGGATGCTTTTGAAATTGAATCCTTAAATTTGTACACATCTTGCGGAGTGAAGCAAGAATTTGTTTCTAACGTGCTGATTAATAATAAGTTTGATTTGATGCAAGTGATCTTTCGTGCGGGTCACCACTGTATATAAGGATTTTAAATGCCTGTAATTACTCTTCCTGATGGTAGTCAACGTCAATTTGAGCATGCTGTTTCCGTAATGGATGTGGCTCGTGATATCGGTGCTGGTTTGGCAAAAGCATGTATCGCTGGCCGTGTTAATGGTGAATTAGTTGATGCTTGTGAATTAATCGAGACCGATGCCAATCTTGCTATTATCACTAGCAAAAATGAAGAAGGTCTGGAAATTATCCGTCACTCATGTGCACATTTGTTGGGTCATGCAATTAAACAATTGTGGCCTGATACGAAAATGGCTATCGGTCCTGTTATTGACAATGGTTTCTACTATGACGTCGATTTAGAGCGCTCTTTGACGCAGGAAGATATCGAGCTGCTTGAAAAACGTATGCTGGAACTTGCTAAAAAAGATTACGATGTCATCAAGAAAAGGGTTGACTGGCAAGAAGCGCGTGACATATTTGCGGCTCGTGGTGAAGAGTATAAGATCCAAATTTTGGACGAAAATATTAGTCGTGATGACCGTCCAGGTCTGTATCACCATGAAGAATACGTTGATATGTGCCGTGGACCACATGTTCCTAACATGCGTTTCTGCCATCACTTCAAACTGCAAAAAGTTGCAGGTGCATATTGGCGTGGCAATAGTGACAACAAAATGTTGCAGCGTATTTATGGTACAGCGTGGGCTGATAAGAAACAACTTAATGCCTATTTGCAGCGTTTGGAAGAAGCAGCAAAACGTGATCACCGTAAAATTGGTAAGCAGCTTGATTTATATCATATGCAGGAAGAAGCGCCAGGCATGGCGTTTTGGCATAATGATGGTTGGACAATTTTCCGTGAATTAGAAACTTTCGTCCGCATGAAGCTCAAAGAGTACCAATATCAGGAAGTAAAAGGCCCATTTATGATGGACCGTATTCTGTGGGAAAAAACAGGGCATTGGGAAAACTATAAAGAGAATATGTTCACAACTTCATCGGAAAACCGTGAATATTGTGTAAAACCGATGAACTGTCCAGGTCATGTTCAGATTTTTAACCAAGGATTGAAATCCTATCGTGATTTACCGTTACGTATGGCTGAGTTTGGTAGCTGTCATCGTAACGAACCATCTGGTGCTTTACATGGCTTGATGCGTGTACGTGGCTTTACTCAAGATGATGCACATATCTTTTGTACCGAAGATCAAATCCTTCAAGAAGTCAGCAGTTGTATAAAAATGATTTACGATGTGTACGGCACATTTGGCTTTGAGAAGATTGTTGTTAAATTATCAACTCGCCCAGAAAAGCGTATTGGTACGGAAAAACAGTGGGATGAAGCAGAAGCTGATCTTGCTGAAGCATTAACCCGAAACGGTATTGAATTTGAATACCAGCCGGGCGAAGGGGCATTTTATGGCCCTAAAATTGAATTTACCCTATATGATTGTTTGGATCGTGCGTGGCAATGTGGTACTGTGCAACTCGATTTTTCACTACCAGCACGCTTGAACGCGTCATATGTAGGTGAAAATAACGAACGTAAGATTCCTGTCATGATTCACCGCGCGGTTCTGGGATCGCTGGAGCGGTTTATCGGTATCCTGACAGAAGAGTATGCTGGGTTTTTCCCAACATGGTTGGCACCTCAGCAGGTCGTTGTTATGAATATTACTGATGGCCAGTCAGATTATGTACAGGAATTGGTTAAAAAATTGCAAGATGCAGGCATTCGTGCAAAAGCAGACTTGAGAAACGAGAAGATTGGTTTTAAAATCCGTGAACACACTCTGCGTCGTGTGCCTTACATGCTTGTTTGTGGTGATAAAGAAGTCGAATCAGGAAAAGTATCCGTTCGTACTCGCCGCGGCAAAGATTTAGGTAGCATTGTTGTCAGCGAGTTTACAGAAAAACTGCTGACAGAAATACGCAGTCGTAATCTTCGTCAATTGGAGGAATAAGGTATTAAAGGCGGAAAAAGAATTCAACCGGCGCGCCCAAATCGCATTAATGAAGAGATTCGCGCCTCTGAAGTTCGTTTAACTGGATTAGATGGCGAACAGATTGGTATTGTCAGTCTGAGAGAAGCTCTTGAGAAAGCTGAGGAAGCTGGTGTTGATTTAGTTGAAATCAGCCCAAATGCCGAACCGCCGGTTTGTCGTATTATGGATTACGGCAAGTTCCTCTATGAGAAGAGTAAATCAGTCAAAGAACAGAAAAAGAAACAAAAGGTTATTCAGGTTAAGGAAATTAAATTCCGTCCTGGTACAGATGAAGGCGACTATCAGGTCAAACTACGCAACCTGATTCGTTTTCTGGAAGATGGCGATAAAGCTAAAATCACCCTGCGTTTCCGTGGGCGTGAAATGGCACACCAACAGATTGGTATTGAGATGCTTACTCGTATCCGTGACGATCTGAGTGAACTGGCTGTGGTCGAATCCTTCCCTTCGAAGGTTGAAGGCCGCCAGATGATCATGGTGCTCGCTCCTAAGAAGAAATAGTCAGGCAAACAAGTAATAGACTCCAGTCAATTCTGGTTGGAGTCTATTCGCCTTGCTAGTTCGTTGTAATCAACAATGCGAAGTGGAAATTAAAATGCCAAAGATTAAAACAGTACGCGGCGCAGCTAAACGCTTTAAAAAAACCGCAAGCGGTGGTTTCAAGCGTAAGCACGCTAACCTTCGTCACATTCTGACTAAAAAATCAACTAAGCGTAAACGTCATTTACGTCCAAAAGGCATGGTCTCCAAAGGGGATCTGGGCCTGGTTGTTGCTTGTCTGCCGTACGCATAAGCAATTTTTTAGATTAGAACTCAGAGACGATAGGAGAAGTATATGGCTCGCGTAAAACGTGGTGTTATTGCCCGTGCACGTCACAAAAAAATTCTGAAACAAGCGAAAGGTTACTACGGTGCTCGTTCGCGCGTTTATCGTGTTGCTTTCCAGGCTGTTATTAAAGCTGGTCAGTACGCTTACCGTGACCGCCGTCAGCGCAAACGTCAATTCCGTCAACTGTGGATTGCACGTATCAACGCTGCTGCACGTCAGAATGGCATGTCTTACAGCCGTTTCATCAATGGCCTGAAAAAGGCTTCGATTGAAATCGACCGTAAGATTTTGGCTGACATCGCTGTATTCGACAAAGTAGCATTTGCTGCTCTGGTTGAAAAAGCGAAGGGCGCTCTGGCATAAGTCAGGTTAGAAGAGGGAGCTTGCTCCCTCTTTTACTTTTTCCCAAAATATGGCTTACTATTGATTAAATGATGAGTGCCGAAAAGGATATAGGAGAAAGCACAAAAATGATGAAATTAGCCTTTTTTCGTTTCTTTTTTTACTTTAGCGCCTGAAATCAGGGGGCTTCGCGCGTAAGAAAAGAAACGAAAAATAGCGCTTGAGCCTCCAGTACGGAGGCTTTTTTATTTTTATGGACTCATGAATAGATAACATGAGGACATAGTCAATAACAACTAAAGGGCCATCTGGCCAAAGGAAGAGGAAAACGATGTCACATCTTACTGAGCTGGTTGCAAAGGCAAAAGCAGCCGTGGAAGAAGCCCAGGATGTTGCCGCGTTGGATTTGGTGCGAGTTGAATACCTGGGAAAAAAAGGCCATTTAACCCTCCAGATGTCATCGCTGCGTGACTTACCAGCCGAGGAACGTCCAGCGGCAGGGGCTGTTATTAATCAGGCGAAACAAGAAGTCCAGGAAGCATTGAACGTGCGTAAGGCGAAACTGGAATCAGATGTTCTGAATGCACGTCTGGCAGCAGAAAAAATTGATGTTTCATTGCCTGGCCGTCGGATGGAAAATGGTGGCTTGCACCCTGTTACCCGAACTATCGAACGTATTGAAACTTTCTTTGGCGAGCTGGGCTTTTCTGTTGAATCTGGCCCAGAAATCGAAGATGACTATCATAACTTTGATGCTTTGAATATTCCTGCACACCATCCAGCGCGTGCTGATCACGATACTTTTTGGTTTGATGCGACACGTTTACTGCGTACCCAGACTTCTGGGGTGCAGATCCGCACGATGAAAGATAGTCAGCCACCAATTCGTATCATTGCGCCAGGACGTGTATACCGCAATGATTATGATCAGACACATACTCCAATGTTCCATCAGGTGGAAGGGTTGATTGTTGATAAAAATATCAGTTTTACCAATCTGAAAGGGACATTGCATGATTTTTTGAATAACTTCTTTGAAGACGATATGCAGATACGTTTCCGTCCTTCTTATTTTCCATTTACAGAACCTTCCGCAGAAGTTGATGTTATGGGTAAAAATGGCAAATGGTTAGAAGTATTAGGCTGCGGTATGGTGCACCCTAACGTATTGCGTAATGTTGGTATTGATCCTGAGGTCTATTCTGGTTTTGCCTTTGGTATGGGAATGGAGCGACTGACCATGCTTCGTTATGGTGTGACAGATTTGCGAGCATTCTTCGAAAATGATTTGCGTTTCCTCAAACAATTTAAATAAGGCGGGTATATCTCATGAAATTCAGTGAACTCTGGTTACGCGAGTGGGCAAACCCAGCCATTAATAGTGAAGCATTGTCTGATCAAATCACCATGGCTGGCTTGGAAGTTGATGGTGTTGAAAAAGTGGCAGGTCAATTCCACGGTGTAATTGTTGGTGAAGTTGTTGAATGTGGACAACATCCAAATGCAGATAAATTACGTGTCACAAAAGTTAATGTCGGCGGCGAACGTCTGCTGGATATTGTTTGTGGTGCACCTAATTGTCGTCAAGGACTTCGTGTTGCTGTTGCTACAATCGGTGCTGTGCTACCGGGTGATTTTAAAATTAAACCGGCAAAATTGCGTGGAGAGCCGTCAGAAGGCATGTTGTGTTCGTTTTCCGAACTAGGTATTGCTGACGATCAGGATGGCATTATTGAACTGCCAGCAGATGCGCCAATTGGTATTGATCTGCGTGATTACATGAAATTAGATGATAACGCGATCGAAATCAGCATTACACCAAACCGTGCTGACTGCCTGAGCATCATGGGAGTTGCCCGTGACGTTGCGGTTATTAATAAATTGTCCATGACTGAGCCGAGAATCGAAGCCGTTAAGCCGACGACAGATGCAACATTCCCTATTCGCGTTGATGCTCCTGAAGCGTGTCCACGTTATATGGGACGTGTAATTAAGAACGTCAACGTCAAGGCGACTACTCCATTGTGGATGCGTGAAAAACTGCGTCGTGGCGGCGTTCGTTCTATTGATCCGGTTGTTGATATCACCAACTATGTTTTACTCGAATTAGGCCAACCATTGCATGCGTTCGATTTAGAACGTTTAAATGGTTCAATTATTGTTCGCTTCGCTGAGCAAGGTGAGAAACTCACTCTGCTGGATGGTAATGAAATAGAACTTTCTGCTGAAACACTTGTTATTTCTGATGAAAAACAAGCGCTTGCTATGGCTGGCATTTTTGGCGGAGAATATTCTGGTGTTAATGCTGAAACTCAGCATATCATGCTGGAATGCGCATTTTTTGCACCATTGGCAATTGCCGGTCGTGCGCGCCGTTATGGTTTGCATACCGATGCTTCCCACCGTTTTGAACGCGGTGTTGATCCACAGCTTCAGTATAAAGCGATGGAATATGCCACTCAGTTGTTGGTCGACATTTGTGGTGGGGAAGCCGGAGAAATCGTTGATGTTGCTAGTGAATCTCATTTACCAAAACCAGCAACGATTACGCTTAATCGCAATAAATTAGATCGCTTGATTGGTCATCATATTACTGATGAACAAGTCACAGATATTCTGGTGCGTTTAGGCTGTCAGGTAACCATCCAGAATGGTAGTTGGCAAGCTGTTGCACCTAGCTGGCGCTTTGATATGCAAATCGAGGAAGATCTTGTTGAAGAGGTCGCCCGTATTTACGGTTATAACAACATTCCTGACGTACCTGTGCGTGCAGATCTGATGATGACTTCACATCGTGAAGCTGATTTGCCATTGAAACGGGTTAAAACAATGCTGGTGGACAGGGGTTATCAGGAAGCGATTACTTACAGCTTCGTTGATCCTAAGGTTCAGAAATATCTTCACCCACAGGAAGAAGCGTTGCTCTTGCCTAATCCGATTTCGGCGGATATGTCTGCAATGCGTTTGTCCTTGTTGACAGGATTATTGGTCACTGTCGCCTATAACCAAAACCGTCAACAAAACCGTGTTCGTTTATTCGAAACTGGGTTGCGTTTTGTGCCGGATGCAAATGCGGAACATGGAATTCGTCAGGAATTAATGCTTGGTGGTGTTATTGCAGGAAACCGGTTCGAAGAGCACTGGTCGATTGAAAAACAAGCAGTTGATTTCTTTGATTTGAAGGGTGATTTAGAATCTGTTTTAGAACTGACAGGTAAACTATCTAAGATTTCCTTTAAAGCAGAAGAACATCCTGCTTTACATCCTGGGCAAAGTGCAGGGATTTATCTGGGAAATAATTACATTGGTTATATCGGTGTTGTTCATCCAGAACTGGAGCGTAAACTTGACTTAAACGGCCGTACCGTGGTATTCGAGTTATTATGGACTGGTCTGGTAGACCGCGTGATCCCTGAAATGAAGGAAGTTTCTCGCTTCCCATCTAACCGCCGCGATATCGCCATCGTTGTGCCTGAAAATGTAGCCGCAGAAGATGTTCTGGCTGAATGTAAGAAAGTTGGCGTAAATCATATAGTTGGCATAAACTTGTTTGACGTGTATTGTGGTAAAGGTGTCGCGGAAGGCTACAAAAGTCTTGCTATTAGCTTAATCTTGCAGGATACCATGCGTACACTGGAAGAAGAAGAAATTGCTGCGACTGTCAACAAATGCGTTGCTGCATTAGAACAGCGATTCCAAGCATCCTTGAGGGACTGAACTTATGGCGCTTACTAAAGCTGAAATGTCAGAAAATCTGTTTGAAAAACTGGGTATTAGCAAGCGTGACGCTAAAGATCTGGTAGAAATGTTCTTTGAAGAAGTTCGTCGTTCTTTGGAGAATGGGGAGCAAGTGAAATTATCTGGATTCGGCAACTTTGATTTACGAGACAAAAATCAACGTCCAGGCCGTAATCCAAAAACAGGTGAAGATATTCCGATTACGGCTCGCCGTGTTGTCACTTTTCGCCCTGGCCAAAAACTGAAAAACCGAGTGGAAAAAGCATTACCCAAAGAATAAATATATAAAAAGGCCGCATTTTGCGGTCTTTTTCTTATCTTCTATCTTTATTGTGCTCAGCGGAAAGAGCACTTATTTTTTAACATGGCCTCACACATGCGCTCTGTTTATGAGTTGATCACCTACCAGAGAAAACGTAACCATCGGGTGATGGCGGTTTTATCTGTTCTATTCGTTATTCTGTTCATTTTGTCACTATGCGCTGGTGAAATCTGGTTTTGGCCTGATCAGTGGTTATCGGAGCCTGCGCGGTTGTTTATTTGGCAGTTGAGGTTGCCCAGAGCGATTGCAGTAATCGTGGTTGGCGCGAGCTTAGCTCTGTCAGGAGCAATTATGCAGGCGTTGTTTGAGAATCCATTGGCAGAACCAGGATTGCTTGGGATCAGTAATGGTGCCGGTGTTGTAGTGGTGTTTTTAATCCTTATCTTTCATGGTATTGCGCCATTATGGTTGTTAAGTGTGGGAGCGGTACTTGGGGCATTTTTCATGACGGCTATTTTGCTGGTTTTTTCCAGAAAACAGCAAGTGACTAATACCCGTCTGTTATTGATTGGTGTTGCTTTCGGGGTGATCTTTGGCGCTTTAATGACATGGATGGTTTATTTCAGTACCAGCTTAGATCTCCGCCAATTAATGTATTGGATGATGGGAAGTTTCAGTGGAATTGATTGGCGCCAAAAATGGCTGTTTGTTGTATTGCTTCCCGCTATCTTATGGTTAAGCAGCAAAGGCAATATCTTGAATTATCTCTCTCTTGGAGAGTTACAGGCTCGGCAACTGGGGGTGTCCCACCATAAATGGCGTAATGTGTTTGTATCGGTAATCGGGTTATTAGTTGGTTTGAGCGTTGCCCTTGCGGGAGCGATCAGTTTTATCGGTTTGGTTATCCCCCATATTTTAAGATTGATTGGCTTAACTGATCATAAGGCATTACTTCCGGCTTGTGCGTTGGCGGGAAGCAGTGGTTTGCTGCTGGCAGATTTAGTTTCTCGCCTGTCATTATCTCATGCCGAAGTGCCGATAGGGGTTGTCACGGTAACCTTAGGATCTCCAATTTTTATATGGCTTTTATTAAGAACGCGTCATTATTAAGAAATCCCGTTTTTGCATTGTTAATGCAGATAAGGAGATGAGGGGAATAACATGATCGGGCAACCGATTTTGGAACTGGATAATGTAAATATAAACAATAGATTGAGTTCATTATCTGAATCCGTTACGGCAGGAAAACAAATTCATCTGGTGGGACTCAATGGTTCAGGGAAAAGTACACTGCTCGCAGCAATTGCGGGTGTTTTACCCTATAGCGGCACTATTCGCTTGCATGGTCGGAATTTGCAGGATTATCGCCAGCACGAGTTAGCAAAGCGCCGAGCCTGGCTATCCCAAACTTCTTCTGTTCCTGCCATGCCGGTTTTTCAATATTTAGATATGTTCCGCCCTGAATGCGCTCCATTAGCTCAAAGTGAACATGTGTTGTATGAACTTTGCCAGCAAATGAAACTCCTGCCATTGCTTTCTTCGTCAATTGGTCAACTTTCCGGCGGAGAGTGGCAGCGTGTCAGGCTGGCAGGCACTTTTTTTCAGATATGGCCGGATTTGAATCCTGATGGGAGTTTACTCTTACTTGATGAGCCGACAAATAATCTTGATATTACTCAACAAGCCATTTTAGATAAGTTAACAAAAAGATTTTGTGCAGTGGGGGGAACGGTATTGTTGAGTAGTCATGATCTTAACCACACATATGAACAAGCGACAGAAGTATGGCTGCTCTTGCATGGAAGATTGCTAGTATCGGGTATGCCACAGAATGTAATGACAGAACGCAATTTGTCAGAAGTTTTTGAGGCCAATATTGGACATATTAAAAATGCCAGCTATAAATTATGGAGGGTCAGCCACGTGTAGTTTCCGTAAATAAATCCACCATAATTATTGCTTGCTATCTGCTTTTGGTGTTTGGTTGACCATAATTTGTTTTCCGTTGATGTTTTGTTAAAAAATCATCATTTAAGATTATTCAATTATAAAACAATTAGGATATACAAGGCACAAGGCGGTTATGGATAGTTTTTTGCCATTTTCTCGTCCTGCAATTGGCAGAGAAGAGATAGAAGCGGTAGAGAAAGTTTTATATTCAGGTTGGATTACCACAGGCCCACAAAACCATCAGTTAGAGCAAGATTTTTCTCTTATGTTTGGATGCAAACATGCTATTGCTCTATGTTCTGCTACAGCGGGAATGCATTTGGCTTTGTTGGCATTAGGTATAGGCCCAGGTGATGAAGTCATTACTCCTTCCCAAACTTGGGTTTCCACTATCAATATGATTTGTTTGTTGGGTGCTGAGCCTATCATGGTTGATGTTGATCGTGATACATTGATGGTCAGTGCAGAAACAATTAAAAAATCGATTACCCCCAAAACCAGAGCAATAATTCCCGTCCATTATGCGGGAGCGCCTTGTGACCTTGACGCTCTTCGCGCTGTCGCTCAAGAAGTTAATATTCCCCTGATTGAAGATGCAGCCCATGCGGTCGGCACCCGTTATAAAAATGAATGGGTCGGAGAGCAGGGAACCGCAATCTTTTCTTTTCATGCTATTAAAAACATGACCTGTGCAGAAGGTGGCATGTTCGTTACAGATGATGATGAGCTTGCCCAACGGATCCGTTGTCTAAAATTTCATGGCTTAGCGGTGGATGCTTTTGATAGGCAAATTCAGGGTAGGAAACCTCAAGCGGAAGTGATTGAGCCAGGGTTTAAATACAACCTGTCAGATATTCATGCGGCGATGGCAGTTGTGCAACTAGGCAAACTGGCATCAATGAATGAACGTCGTCGGGAATTGGTGGCTCGCTATTCTGATGCTCTTATTGATTCACCCTTGCAAATGCTGAAAGTTCCCGAATATGCGCATTTGCATTCCCACCATCTTTTTATGGTACGTGTTGACAAAAGTATCTGTGGTATTGACCGCGATACTTTTATGGCACGCTTAAAGGACAGAAATATTGGCACAGGTTTGCATTTCAGGGCCGCGCACACACAAAAATATTATCGTGAGCGTTATCCACAACTTTCCCTGCCTGTATCTGAGTGGAATTCGTCAACACTTTGTTCATTACCTCTTTTCCCAGATATGAACAATGACGATGTAGATCGTGTCGTGAATGTGATAACTGAAATTCTTTCGGAGCGTAGTAAGTGACATTTGAGAAGATCAAAAAAGTTTCAGTCGTTATTCCTGTTTACAATGAAGAAGACAGTTTACCCCAGTTGCTGGAAAGAACTCTCGCAGCGTGCCAAAAATTAGAACAGAAATACGAATTAATTTTGGTTGATGATGGCAGCCATGATAGTTCCGCCGAGATCTTAACCCAGGCGGCTGAATCTCCAGAAAATCATGTGATTGCGATTTTGCTTAACCGTAATTATGGACAACATTCAGCAATTATGGCTGGTTTCCATCAAGCTGATGGTGATCTGGTTATTACACTTGATGCTGATTTACAAAACCCGCCAGAAGAAATCCCTCGTTTAGTTAAAACGGCAGAAGAAGGATATGACGTTGTGGGTACACGTCGTATTCATCGTCAAGATTCTTGGTTCCGTAAAACTGCTTCTAAAATAATCAATGCGATGATAACCAAAGCGACAGGGCGTTCAATGGGCGATTATGGTTGTATGTTGCGCGCCTATCGACGTCACATTGTAAGTGCGATGCTTCAATGCCATGAACGCAGCACGTTTATTCCCATCCTTGCCAACACATTTGCACGCAGAACAGTAGAGATTGATGTAGCCCATGCAGAGCGTGAGTTTGGGGACTCCAAATACAGTTTTATGAAACTGATAAACCTGATGTATGACCTTCTGACGTGCTTAACAACTGCACCATTGCGGTTATTAAGTGTAGCGGGAAGCATCATTGCCATAGCAGGTTTTTTATTGGCGGTGTTATTGATTGTTTTACGCCTTATATTTGGTTCAATGTGGGCTGCTGAAGGGGTGTTTACCCTGTTTGCTATTCTCTTTATGTTCATCGGAGCACAGTTCGTCGCCATGGGACTGTTGGGTGAATACATTGGTCGCATATATAACGATGTTCGTGCTCGTCCGCGCTATTTTATTCAAAAAGTGGTCGGAGTTAAGAAGACTAACGATAATCAGGAAGAAAGCTAATGAAAGCAGTTATTTTTGCCTATCACGATATTGGTTGTGTCGGACTTAATGCATTAGTAAAAGCGGGTTTTGATGTTCAGGCGGTATTTACTCATACTGATGATCCAAATGAAAATCATTTTTTCTCCTCTGTTGCACGTATCGGTGCTGATTTGGGTTTACCCGTGTTTGCACCAGAAAATGTGAATCACCCGCTTTGGGTTGAACGCATTCGTGAGATGAAACCCGATGTCATTTTCTCTTTTTACTATCGCAATATGCTGAGTCAGGAAATTCTGTCACTGGCTGAAAAAGGCTCATTTAACCTTCATGGCTCCTTGTTACCGAAATATCGTGGTCGTGCTCCGGTTAACTGGGCGGTACTCAATGGAGAGACCGAAACCGGTGTAACATTACATAGAATGCTGGAAAAGCCAGATGCGGGAGATATCATCGCGCAGCAGGCTGTACCAATTGCTGACAATGATACTTCCTTGATAGCTCATGGAAAAATACGCGAAGCAGCAGTTGAATTATTGGATCACATTCTGCCGCAAATAAAATCAGGTCATTATCCGTCAATTCCACAGGATGAAAGCCAGGCAACTTATTTTGGCCGCCGCACCGCCGAAGATGGTGAAATAGCGTGGAATAGATCTGCCAAAGAAATTAATAACTTAGTCAGGGCAGTGACAGAGCCATATCCAGGAGCATTTACTTTTCTCGGTGAGCGTAAGATTACGATTTGGCGTTCACGCCCACTTAATCAATCCCACGGAAAACGCCCAGGCACTGTAATCTCGGCTGATCCATTTGTGATTGCTTGTGGTGATGGTGCACTGGAAATTATTAGCGGCCAGGGGGAGGCGGGGCTTTATGTTCAAGGTAATCGATTAGCTCTTGAGATAGGCATTGTAGCTGGGGCTTATGTTGGTCCCAGAGCGACAACCCAAGTCAGTCGTCGTAAGCGTGTACTCATTTTGGGCGTCAATGGATTCATTGGTAATCACCTGACTGAACGATTGTTGAGTGATGGCAATTATGATATTTACGGGATGGACATTGGCTCTTCTGCCATTGAACGATTTATTGGCAATCCTCGCTTTCACTTCATCGAAGGTGATATCAGCATTCATACCGAGTGGATTGAATATCACATCAAAAAATGTGATGTCATCCTGCCATTAGTGGCAATTGCAACTCCGATTGAATATACCCGTAATCCTTTGCGAGTCTTTGAACTGGATTTTGAAGAGAACCTTAAAATTGTTCGTTATTGTGTTAAGTACAATAAACGGATTGTTTTCCCATCCACATCCGAGGTTTACGGTATGTGTGATGATAAAGAATTTGATGAAGATACTTCACGTCTGATTATTGGACCTATTAATAAACAGCGTTGGATCTATTCAGTTTCAAAACAATTACTTGATCGAGTTATTTGGGCATATGGCACACAAGATGGCCTGAAATTCACCTTATTCCGCCCGTTTAACTGGATGGGGCCAAGGCTGGATAACCTAAATTCAGCGCGTATTGGGAGTTCAAGAGCCATTACCCAACTAATTTTGAACTTGGTGGAAGGTTCACCGATTAAATTGGTGGATGGGGGAGAGCAAAAACGCTGTTTCACTGATATCCATGATGGCATTGAAGCACTGTTTAGGATCATCGAAAATCGGGATGGGTTATGCGATAGCCAGATAATCAATATCGGTAATCCAACAAATGAAGCAAGCATCCGCCAGTTGGCCGAAATGTTATTAGATAGCTTTGAGAAACATGCGTTGCGAGGGCACTTCCCCCCATTTGCTGGATTCAAGAAGATTGAGAGCAGTAGTTATTATGGGCAAGGCTATCAGGATGTTGCACACCGCAAACCCAGCATTAAAAACGCCGAGCGTCTGTTAGGTTGGAAACCCACTATTGATATGAAGCAAACCATTGATGAAACATTGGATTTCTTTCTGCGTGGAGCAGTTGAAGAATCCAAAGGGAATGATTGAAAAATCAATTGTAAAACGGGAATAGCGTAATGAAAAAAGTTGGTTTAAGAATTGATGTGGACACTTATCAAGGCACTAAGGAAGGTGTACCACGGTTGCTTGAAGTTTTACAAAAGCACCATATTCAAGCCAGCTTTTTCTTCAGTGTTGGGCCGGACAATATGGGGCGCCATTTATGGCGCCTGTTACGACCGAAGTTTCTCTGGAAGATGTTGAGATCAAATGCAGTGTCTCTCTATGGTCTGGATATTTTGTTGGCTGGTACAGCCTGGCCGGGGAAAAAGATTGCAAAAGATTTAGGGTATTTGATGAAACAAACAATGGATGCAGGCCATGAAGTTGGTTTACATGCATGGGATCATCAAGGTTGGCAGGCAAAAGTAGGGCGTTGGTCGGAGAATGAATTAGCAGAACAAGTGAAGTTAGGTGTTGATGCTTTGGAAAAGGCAACTGGGAAAGCCGTTACATGCTCAGCCGTTGCGGGTTGGCGAGCCGATGAGCATGTTCTGGCTGTTAAACAGCGTTTTGGTTTTGATTACAACAGTGATTGCCGCGGAACACATCCATTCAGGCCACTTTTGCCCGATGGAAAAATGGGAACTGTACAAATTCCTGTCACATTACCTACCTATGATGAAGTTGTTGGAACACAAGTCAGCGATGCAGATTTTAATCACTTTATCCTTGACGCGATTAAAAGTGATCGTGGAGTTCCTGTTTATACGATCCATACCGAAGTCGAAGGTATGTCGAAATCTGAACAGTTTGCGACATTGCTGGATATGCTCCATCAACAAAATATTCAGTTTTGTAAATTAAGCCATTTGTTACCGGAAAATAGGGATACGCTCCCTGTTGGGAAAATTGTTCGTTCGTGTTTTCCTGGTCGTGAAGGCTGGTTAGGCTGCCAACAAGAGGTATAACACAGATGTTGAACACGCGGACGAGTAAAGCAGGAGCCGTTCTGATGGCTCTTTTTTTTGTTCTTACTTACTTATTGCCTCTAAATAGTCGTCTATTATGGCAACCGGATGAAACTCGGTATGCTGAAATTAGTCGGGAAATGCTGCAACGTGGAGATTGGATCGTACCTTACTTCTTGGATATTCGCTATTTTGAAAAACCAGTAGCAGGATATTGGATCAACAACATTAGCCAGTGGCTTTTTGGAGACAGTAATTTTGCTGTTCGTTTTGGCTCTGTGCTTAGTATCCTAATCAGCACATTTCTCCTCCATCGTTTGGCAATGATGATGTGGCAATGTCGCCAGACGGCTTTCGTTTCCAGCCTGATTTATATTTCCATGTTTATTGTTTTTTCCATTGGCACTTACAGTGTCCTTGATCCCATGTTTTCTTTATGGGTTACAGCAGGGATTGTGAGCTGTTATTGGGCGCTTAAGGCTGTGACGATCCGAGAACAAATTTTGGCATGGTCTGTTTTGGGTTTGGCCTGTGGTATGGCTTTTATGACAAAAGGATTTCTGGCATTGGCACTACCCGTGATGACCATGATACCCATCACGATATACCAGAAACGCTTTTGGACAATGGTTCGTTTTGGGCCTCTTGCCGTGATTTTTGCTATTTTGATCAGCATGCCGTGGGTGATCGCGATTGCTGTGCGTGAGCCGGATTACTGGCATTATTTCTTTTGGATAGAGCATATACAGCGTTTTGCTTCTGAAAAAGCTCAGCATATTGCGCCTGTTTGGTATTACTTGCCCGTATTAATTTTAGGGGTTATTCCGTGGTTAGGATTACTGCCAGGTGCTTTAATCAAAAGTTGGCAAGAGAAAAAAAATCACCCGGAAATGTTTTTCTTGTTTTGTTGGTTTGTTGTTCCATTTATATTTTTTAGCATCGCAAAAGGAAAACTGCCGACTTACGTTTTACCTTTTATCGGCCCTTTAGCATTGATGATGGCAAAATATGGTGTCGATTGTGCCAAAAATGGCAAAATGAAGGCATTGAAAATAAATGGATTGATAAATGTTTTTATCGGATTACTCGCCATTTTAACCCTTTTTGCTATGGAAACTTTAAAGGCTCCCCCACTTTATCAACCCGATGAATGGTTGAAATGGATTATGGGAATTATTGCCTTTGGCGTTTGGGGGGGAATTGGTTTTCTTTGCTTTATTCACGATGGTAAATATTGGTTATGGGCCGCTGCTTGTTCAATTATGCTCAGCTTATCCATAGGTAGTGCATTGCCTGACAAGACAATCAACTCCAAACTTCCTCAGCACTTTATTCAACAAAACGAAAAAGAGTTAGCTGACAGTCAATATATTTTGACCCAATCGGTTGGCGTGGGTTCGGCGATTGCGTGGGAATTAAAGCGCAGTGATATTTACCTGCTTGATCGTTCAGGGGAATTAGAATACGGGCTTGATTACCCTGACAGCCGATACCGATACATCACAGAGAAAGAATTCCCTGCATGGTTGGCGGAAACACGCAAAAAAGGTCAAGTCGCTGTTGTTTTTCTATTGCCCTCAGGAGGTGAGTTGTCTGAATTGCCGAAACCAGATTTTGTGCGGCGTAATCATAGATTAGTGCTTGTGATTTACAAGAAACAGTCATGATCAGCAATATAACATTATTGATTTTGGTTAGCTTACTGACTTGTGCGGGGCAATTATGCCAGAAACAGGCGGTTAGTTGTTGGCAGAAAAAAGATACCCCACATAAGGTGGTATCTATGGTCATATGGTTGTCCAGTGCTATTCTTCTGTTGGGTATAGGGATGATATTTTGGTTGCGATTATTGCAATTTCTGCCACTGAGTATCGCTTACCCTCTGCTGAGTATAAATTTTGTCATAGTGACTTTGATTGGACAATTCCTGTATCAGGAAAAGGTGGGGTTAAAGCACTGGATGGGGATTTTTGCCATTATGTTTGGCATCTTATTGATGAGTTTGAGTCAATGAAAGGTTATCTTTGGGGGATGGCGAGTGTCTTGCTGATCACTGTAGCGCAATTGTTATTGAAGTGGGGAGTTGCCCATCTGCCGGAACTTTCGTTATCAATGCATTGGCTGGATATCAACTGGTTTTGGGCAAATCACAATCCTTTGCTGATGATTATGGCAGGATTGGCGGGTTATATATTATCCATGTTATGTTGGTTTTTTACATTGAAATATCTGCCATTGAATAAAGCATACCCTATTATTAGTTTGAGTTACGCCTTTGTTTATTTAATGGCGGCTTTATTACCTTGGTTCAGTGAAACTATTTCACTGTTAAAAACGTCGGGCGTTTTTTTTATCTTATTGGGTATTTGGTTAATCAGCAAACCAGAAAAAAAACAATCTCATTGATTATGGTTACCGCATAATATTTCGGTGGAAATCAAACGTTGATTTTGTCACCCAACGAAGGACGTTAATTCGAGGGTGAGCAACATTTTGAATACATGACCTTTTTTAAAAATGTGTCCGAAAGTTATTGAGCACTACATAACACCAATAGGGCAACGATAGCGGACAGTGTCGTCTGCGCGTGGGCGTTTTTTTATGCTATAGTAGGCCACCTATGATGCTCTCCAGTTTAAATTTTCACAATACAAAGGGGAGCCATTTAGGGTGCTGGTAATCCCAAAATAGCCAAAACAACCTTAAATGCACTAAAATGAGCAAAAATAGTAATTCAGAAAATTCAGTATAATAAATAGTGAGTAATGGCGGGGGTTGACAATGAAATTGAGGTGTTTATTTTTTCTATCCAGCTTGTTTCTTATTGGTTGTACCAATCCTGTTTCCAGGCCTAATTCCTCTCCACTAAAGGTTGCTCTCTCTGATCCGATAATGGTTATTGCTCAGTTAAAAGATCAACTCAAACGATGGCAGAATACGCCATATCGTTATGGTGGAATGGATAGGCATGGTATTGATTGTTCCGGTTTTGTGTACCGAACTTTTTCTGATCGCTTTAATATCCAGCTTCCTCGCACAACAAGTGAACAAATGAACATAGGCACGCGGATAAGTAAAGATGATCTGATGCCAGGCGATCTGGTTTTTTTCAAAATCGGTAGTGGAAAAAGTGAGTTACATGTGGGCATTTATGATACTAACAACCAGTTTATTCATGCATCTACAAGTAAAGGCGTAATACGCTCTTCTCTTGATAATGTATATTGGCGTCGTGTTTTTTGGCAAGCCCGTAGGATTTAACGTCACTTCCATTTCATCATTGTTCCATTATAAATAGAGTTCCGCAATATTGGCGCTATTTTGGGTTGTGTACTTATTTTTTGCGGCATCTCTATTTTAGAATACTTATTCTTTATGAGGTTTATTCCTCACAATGTAGGAACGTCTTCAACTCAGGCAGATGTCCGTTTTCCCGGAATTTAGCGGGTGTAGTATTAAAATGTTTTTTAAATATTCGGGTAAATGTAGCTTGAGAGCTAAAACCATATTGAAGCGCAATGTCAAGGATGGGTAAATTGCCTTCACGTAAAGATCTGGCTGCTTCATGGAGACGACGACGGCGCACATATTGACCTAAAGTACAGCCTTTTAATTCCTTAAAAATTCGTTGTAAATGCCATTTTGAGTAACCACTTTTGTGGGCTATAGCATCTATTTTAATACCTTCATTCCGTTGAAGTTGGCTTTCTAACCATCTTACAATATCGTTGATAATATTTTCTAACATGTTTACCTTCCACATAGGTGGGATTTTGCTAAAAATACATTGATAAATAATTAGCTAACCCGAATTCTGCTTAAGCCATCATTGGAACAGCGTCTTCTGAGTAGAAAACTTTCAGTGATGGTTTTTTCAATTTAAGGCAGTAAGCGATCAGTCCACCTAAAACGGTCAACATAAATCCTCTTATACTTCGGTGGCGAGAGTGCTCTATCTGAGAAATTAATTTTAATTGGCCATTAATCGTTTCAATGATAAAACGCTTTTTTAACATTATCTTATCCCACTCAGCTTGCATACGGGCTTTCATGTTACGCCGTTTTTTCGTGATGAAAGTGACACCGCTGTTGGCTAAATCGTCCGCCAATTCCTGACTCAGATAACCTTTATCGCCGTAAAGAGAACCCATTAATTCTGTGGTTAATTCGCGAACCGGTTCCCGATCATCCACATTACCGGCCGTGACTTTAAGCGCGAGAATTTCCCCCTGATGATTGACAACCAAGTGTAATTTGAAACCATAAAACCATCCCATTGAATTTTTTCCACGCTGTGCGATCCCCGCAAAGACCTTATGTCGAGGGATGCGAATGTTATGGCAGACACTCAAACTGGTGGAATCAATAAAAGCAATGCCTGTGGGTTTCCCTTTTAATTGAGTCAGATAGCTGCATAATGGCACCAAAACGGAAGGGGCAACGCTGATAAAACGGGTATAACTGAGTAAAGTGGCGAAGTCGCGGTGGTGGTATTGCCAAATATGTTTCAAATAAAAATTTTTAAAATCACGGTAATGCGACATATGAAAAAGGATCAAAATGGTCATGATTTCACTGGGATACATATGACCTTGTCGGCGGCGTAAACGATGCCCACTCTCAAGGCAAAATTGTTCCCATTGAGGAATGAAAAAACGGCAAAAATCATCGACATCACAGAAAATTTCAACTAACTTGTCCATAGCCTGTTCCCCCTCGGAGTTGTTTTCGGTGTGCACCAAAACTTTGCTCCTGGAACAGGCTTCTCGTCAATTTCTTATCCAGAATTCGGGTTAGTTATTTTTGCTACAGATGATAAATCATCTCAACCTATTGAACTTCAATCCTATAATAAGATTGATTTTATTATGGCTTTAGCCAGTTTAAGTCGCGTTAGCGTCTTAAACATAAAACCACCCGCTTTGCGGGTGGAGTTCAAAGGTTATACCAAGAAAAACACCTTTCCGTTACGATATAGATGTTCAAGCTAATACTCGTAACTCAAATAAGGAAAGGTGTTTATGGGCATTAAAGCACAAAGCTCAGCGCATACAAAGTGGCTGTGTAAATACCATATCGTCTTTTCGCCGAAATATAGACGGAAAGTGATTTTTAATAATATTCGTTCAAGTGTGGGAGAGATCCTCAGAGACCTTTGTAAGTATAAAGGTGTGGAAATAATCGAAGGTCATCTCATGCCAGATCATGTTCATATGTTGGTGAGTATTCCACCAAAGCTAAGCGTTTCAAGCTTTATGGGATATTTGAAGGGTAAAAGTTCGTTGATGATCTTTGATAGACACGCCAATTTAAAATATAAATTTGGCAACAGAAAGTTTTGGGCGGAAGGGTTCTATGTCAGTACGGTAGGGCTAAATGAAGCGACAATTCAAAAGTATATCAGAGAGCAAGAAAAGTCGGATTTAATCTCGGATAAATTGAGTAGGGTCTGTTGATGTTTTAAGGTCATAATTCATTCAGCCCACATGGGCAACCAGACAATGATAAACGCCAGAGCCAACATACTGGCGTAATTCCGTTCAAGCTTATCGTATCTTGTTGCTATTGCACGAAAATGTTTAACCCTAGCGAACGCATTCTCCACCAAATGACGATAACGATATAAACATTTATCAATCTGTTTATCCGATTTTCGGCTATTTTTCCGGTAGGGAATAATCGGCGTTGCTCCTTGCTGTTCAATATGATTTCTGAAAGCCTGACTGTCGTACCCTTTGTCAGCTATCACAAAGTCCGAAGGGGGCGATTGCTCGACTAAACTTTCAGCATGAACAATGTCATGCACTTGTCCCCCGGACAATTCAAAATGAACAGGCAAGCCATAACTATCGACGGCCAAATGAATTTTGGTTGAACGTCCACCACAACTTTTGCCAATCGCCTCATCATCATCTGAAGCCGCTCCGGCACTGTGCTGATGAGCACGGACGATACTCCCATCAATAAACAACCATTCCCTATCAGCAACCCCAGATAACCACTTGAAAATGAGCTGTAAAACCCCTTTCTTTGACCACGCATTGAAACGTTGAAAGACACTATTCCATTTGCCGAATTCTGGCGGTAAATCGCGCCAGGGAACGCTCGTTCTCATTCGGTAAAGAATGCCTTCAACGGTCAAACGGTGTTCAGGTTTGTGATAAATCCAACCCGCATGTTGCATTAACGCAGATAGCTTATTCCATTGGAGATCTGTTAACATAGTTCGCGGCATGATGGTGAGGTCTGGTTGTTTTTTGGCGAAAGTAATTATACCAAATCATCATGCTGTTTAATAATCCCTCACAAAACATCAACACGCCCTAGTAAAGAGCATGTAGACCCCTTCAAGGGGTAGGCCAAAGCAGCAAAGACACTTAGCTTGAACGAAGAGAAAGCAGCGTCATTTAGGCGCAGTCGGTAACAAGCCCTTATAGGGCAAGAGCAAACCACCCGTTATACGGGTGGTTATGATTCAGAAGGAAAAGTTAGATTCCGTATCTATCCAATAAAATATACACAAGTCAGGCTTGATTTGACAACGGCAATACTTAATGTTACTGGCTTTACTCAAACTTATACTCTATATATCATTAATTCTCCTCATAATATCCCATTTGAACTCGGTAGCCCAACGATACAAGAAATGGGAGAAGGTAATATAATTAAACAAGATTCGTCTTCTTCTTCAAAAAATTTTCATGTCCAAATACCGGCTTATCAGCCTGCTTATACCACAGATGGAATTCTGTTTTTTATAAGCCGTGACTTACATGATAAACCAAAATTACTTGAACCTATATATAAGGTTAATAATGTTAATGAGTTATCAAATGAAGCTTTTAGCTTGTTATACAGTGAATTGCCCATTAACAAGCGGGTTGAGTTTTATTATCTTATTTCTTCTGTAGAAGGTGAGGTGAGGAAATCTTACCCAATTACATTAGAGTATATTGGTAACGACTCATCTAACGAAGATGTCTACGATAAAGTTAAAGTATATACCAGTCATGCAACACTACCCATTGATGTATATAGTGAGGAAAATGAAACTTTTGAGTGGCATGGCATCATTCTAAGCATGATAAATAGTAACAAAAAACCTGGTCAAAGCGCTAAGGGGGTAACAGGGCTGTATGTGGTGATTATGGGAACTAATGATCAAAATAATAAAAATCTACCACAACTTGGTAGCAAGGGATGTTTGAATGTTTATGTTAAAACACCAACATCCAGAAACAGGGTGAGATCTCATATATTTAGTAAGGCTATTTAGGTTAAATAAAGACCAGAATATAACTTCTTATAGCTCTTTCTCTCATTAAAACGATAAGATCACGCTATTCCATAAAAATAGCGATCGTAATAATGAGTATTTTTAACTTTATCAGTAAGATCGATGACCCGCGTTCTGATATCAATAAAAAGCATGAGTTAATGGATGTGATTTTTTTGGCTTTTGCAGCCGTGTTATGCGGGGCTTCTGGCTGGAAAGCGATTCAAGAGTTTGGTGAGATACAAATTGAGTGGCTTAAAAAATATACGCGCTTTACTCATGGCATTCCTCGTCGTCACTGTATTGCTAATATTATCAAAATGATAGAGCAGGATGCACTGGTTGAAGCCTTTTATGACTGGATCAACCAGCGCCGGGTCAAGGCAGGGAGAAGCCTTATCGCTATTGACGGAAAAACGATGAGAGGCACTTGCAAAGGCACCCTGTTTGAAGCCCTCCATGTGGTCAGTGCTTATGATGTCGAGTCCGGTGTTGCCCTATATCATCGGGTCGCAGAAAGTAAAGGGAAAGAAGGCCCAGTCGCAAGGCAACTCATTGAATTATTGGCGCTTGATGGGGCTGTAGTCACGATGGATGCCCTGCATTGTCAGAAAGAAACCCTTGAGTTAATTACCCAACGAGGCGGCGATTTTATTGTGGGTGTCAAAGGTAATCAAAAAAGTCTGGCTGAGTTTGTTAAATCCCATTTTGCTGCACATTATGAAAGTCATGAACTTGTTGAATTTACAGAAAAAAGCAGTGGTCATGGACGAGAGGAGTTCCGTCATGTTATGCAAATTAGTGCGACGTTGTCAGAAGAATTTCAGGCAAAATGGCCTTCAATACAATCGGTTATCGAAGTGGTCAGTGAACGAAGTGTGAAAGGCCACCCCCCTCACCGTGATTCACGCTGGTATGTCAGTTCACTCCCTTTAGATGCGGAGCTAGCGGCCACGGCAATAAGAAAGCATTGGTCGGTGGAAAATGAGCTGCACTGGGTTTTGGACGTCACTTTTCGGGAAGATGCAATCTCGCTGAAAGATCCTGATGGGGCGGCACAAATGGCCCTTTTTAATCGAATTGCATTAAATGTGATTAAACAAAATACCAGTATAAAGGACAGTCAGGCCGCTAAACGCCGAAGAGCAATGTGGTCAGCGGAATTCCGTAGTCAGCTTATATTTGATTAAACTTAATACAAAGTGGAATCCCGCCCTGCATCCAGAAATACTCATAAGAGTTACCAGTTTTCGTTATCTACTGCTGATTCGGGAAAACAAACAGGCCATGTTATAGTTAATATCCCATACTGTGACATTAATCGAGCTGGGCCTTCATTCTCCAAAGGGTTAGGGACACTTTCTTTTGATTATTATATCGAAAATAGTGATGGTTCTAAAACGTATAGCAAAAAATGGACTACCAAAATTAATACTGTATTACCAAGCCAGGCTCATGATGATAATGATGGATGTGATTCTTTATAAATAAATTATCAATTATTGTATTTTGATATAATAAAAATCCTTAAGATAAGGAAATGATATGAAAAATAATCTATCAATCGATGAAAGATCCATATCAATATATTTTGAAAAAGAATTCTTGCAAATATTAGATTATGATAGCACTCCACCTAATGGTGATTGTATTAAGGCAGTTGCATTAATCAAAAATAAAGAAGGAAAACCATTACCAAATGTTTCCGTTGATATCCTTGAGAAAGAGGGTGCTTATTTTGGATTGGTTAGTATTTATCATTCCGATAAAGAAAAATTTGTCGAAATTAAAAGCCTTTCTTCTGAACAAAAATACTTTTCTATTACTTCAGATAAAAATGGAGAATTGATTTTTTATATTTATCCTAAAAAATCAACATCAGTGATATTTCAAGTTGATTCTATGGTATTGGATATAACAGACCGTATATCTTCAAAAAACAAAGTGTATATTGTAGATAACAATAAAGAAGACTTGAATCTTCCTCCACTTGTCATAAGCGAGGATAATAGTAGCTTGTTGGTAGATCCTAATTCGAATACCTTTAACGTTTTAATCCAAAATTATCCTGGTGCTAAGAGAAATGACACAATACTATTTTTTATTAACAAGCAATATGTGCAAAAGTTATTTTTTGTTCAAGAGGTTAATGAATTAGGAAATGATAGCTATGTGATATTCCCTTATAATATGTTTAAGGCGAATGAGCTTGCCAATTTTTCTTATGCTGTTGTGGACAAGTTGAGAACAGTACGATCTTCATATCCACAAGGCATAATATATCCTGGAGGAGGGTATAATCAGCCAATTGATAATTTAACAAGAATATATGATAGTTGTATAGTTTACAATAGCTATGGTTGTCATGATGATAAAAACATTATTCATGATACAATTCATGAAAAAGATATAGATAATAAATGTAATAATTCACATCATGAAGCGTTATTCGTTAAGATAATTGGAACAAGTGATTATAAAAATAAAACAAAAGTTCCACTTGGTGCTGAGGTGACATTAAACTTATATGTTAATAATTATCCCAATACCATTTACCAATCTAAAGTAAAGATAATGCCAACTCAACCAGATGGTGATAATAGTAATACAGCAACATTACTGTTTGGTATTCCTTTTAGCTATGTTGGTCATATAGGAAATGGAGATATTTATCTTGACTTTCAAGTTAATTATTATGGGGATATTTCTTATGGCAAAATTTGGCAAGCCAATGTTTATACAGTACGGCCAGGAGGAGAAGTTACCGGGGATGCTTGCTCTGACGGTAAAACTTGGTCTGGTATATGCTAACTTCATCAATAAAGAATTATAAAAGAGGTGAAATATGTTGGAAGGTGATAAAGATCTGATTTTGTCAGATAATGATTTAAATTTATCTGTTAAAAATGGTGCTGACATTATTATTGGTCAAAAATTTTACCTTGATATAGGAATACCAAAAGGAAAAATATCTCAATCCCTTAATATAGAAATAAAGGATTCTAAGGGTTTTGAAAGTATAAAGATAATTAAAAAAATTAATACCCAACAAAATAGTAAATCATATAATATGGTTATTTCATGTACTGTTAAAGGAAGCGGTTCAATAACGGCGGGAGAAGAAATACATTTTACACTCACAGGTATTGATAAGGTAATAAAATATTATGCAAGGGATTTGGTTAAAAGTTCAATCCAATTGAAGAAAAATAAAAGTATTTGTGCGACACCAAATAACAACGATATAGATGATAATGAGGAACATTATATAAGTTATGATACGATATTATTTGATGCTAATGGTCAATTACTTAAAAATACTCCCATCAATATTTATTCTGAGATTAATGAGGATATAGAAAGAAACATCATAATTACTTCCAAACCTGATGGAGTAGGTCAAAAACACCAAATTATCAAACCAACGAAATATGAGGGTAAAACTCAAATAATTATTAATAGTGATAAGGATGGAAAAGTAAATTTCCGTGTTTATCCAGTTATGGATACACCTGCTATTATGGATTTAATCAGTCAAGTTGAAGGAGTTGCTGAATATCATTCTGGGCGCATATATATGATTTCTGTTATCCCACCCAGCAATGAAGACTCACTTAATCCGCCAGATATCCCTGAGCTAGAAGGAGATTCATTAGAAGGCGATGGACGCCAATTTTTTGAAGCAGAGATTGATTCCTATCCTAATGCATCCAGGACAGATAATATTCTATTTTTCAACAAAAAAAAGAAAGATGGTTCTTTTGATCCAGAAGGGTTAATATTTCCAGTCCAAAAGATTTCCGATGTTTTGGGGGTATGGATTCAGAAGATTATAATTATACATTTTTGATCCGAAGAGACATTTTCCCATCTGGGAAAGACTCAATGCTTTATTATATAATAGCACCGGATTTTGGTAATAGCATGTATTCAGATGTTCGAGATGTTACATATATAGGAAGTGAACTCACCACGCCTAATGATAGTGTCAAAAGAACATATAATATGCCTGTGATTTTCTCAAGTTTTGCTGATATAAAGCAAGATACTAAACTTGAACACTCTGATGATGCCAGGGCGGGATTCCACTTTGTATTAAGTTTAATCAAATATAAGCTGACTACGGAATTCCGCTGACCACATTGCTCTTCGGCGTTTAGCGGCCTGACTGTCCTTTATACTGGTATTTTGTTTAATCACATTTAATGCAATTCGATTAAAAAGGGCCATTTGTGCCGCCCCATCAGGATCTTTCAGCGAGATTGCATCTTCCCGAAAAGTGACGTCCAAAACCCAGTGCAGCTCATTTTCCACCGACCAATGCTTTCTTATTGCCGTGGCCGCTAGCTCCGCATCTAAAGGGAGTGAACTGACATACCAGCGTGAATCACGGTGAGGGGGGTGGCCTTTCACACTTCGTTCACTGACCACTTCGATAACCGATTGTATTGAAGGCCATTTTGCCTGAAATTCTTCTGACAACGTCGCACTAATTTGCATAACATGACGGAACTCCTCTCGTCCATGACCACTGCTTTTTTCTGTAAATTCAACAAGTTCATGACTTTCATAATGTGCAGCAAAATGGGATTTAACAAACTCAGCCAGACTTTTTTGATTACCTTTGACACCCACAATAAAATCGCCGCCTCGTTGGGTAATTAACTCAAGGGTTTCTTTCTGACAATGCAGGGCATCCATCGTGACTACAGCCCCATCAAGCGCCAATAATTCAATGAGTTGCCTTGCGACTGGGCCTTCTTTCCCTTTACTTTCTGCGACCCGATGATATAGGGCAACACCGGACTCGACATCATAAGCACTGACCACATGGAGGGCTTCAAACAGGGTGCCTTTGCAAGTGCCTCTCATCGTTTTTCCGTCAATAGCGATAAGGCTTCTCCCTGCCTTGACCCGGCGCTGGTTGATCCAGTCATAAAAGGCTTCAACCAGTGCATCCTGCTCTATCATTTTGATAATATTAGCAATACAGTGACGACGAGGAATGCCATGAGTAAAGCGCGTATATTTTTTAAGCCACTCAATTTGTATCTCACCAAACTCTTGAATCGCTTTCCAGCCAGAAGCCCCGCATAACACGGCTGCAAAAGCCAAAAAAATCACATCCATTAACTCATGCTTTTTATTGATATCAGAACGCGGGTCATCGATCTTACTGATAAAGTTAAAAATACTCATTATTACGATCGCTATTTTTATGGAATAGCGTGATCTTATCGTTTTAATGAGAGAAAGAGCTATAAGAAGTTATATTCTGGTCTTTATTTAACCTAAATAGCCTTACTAAATATATGAGATCTCACCCTGTCTGATGATGAAGAAAAACCAAACCATGAGGATATTACTCAAAGAGATGTATCTAATTATGCTGTAAGTGGATGTCAGTTATATGTAAAAATTTTATGTACTAATGATGAAGATGATCTCTCTTATCCTCTCTGGGGTAAAGAAATATATTTAAGAATGTATGTTGAATCAGCGAATCAGAATTTTAATAAGGTATTTCCAGTTGTTGCTCCTCATATTCCAGATAAGCCAGGAGGAAAGTTGTCGACGGTCATTGTTAAAATTGATTCACCAGAACTTAATGATGTGAAAGGATATGTGACCGGAGGGGCAGGAAAGATCTACTTTGAATATTATATTATTGATTCAGTTACTCATGAAAAGATACATAGTAATTATTGGGAAAATGAAATCATGACATCTGATTAACATTAACTAATTGTAATTAGGCTGTGTCTATATTAAAAATATCTAGCATAATATATAGATACAGCCTTTTTATTAATTATTGCAGTTTCCAATTTACGTTAAATAATATATTTGTACGGAGGTAGTTAAAATAGCTTCTTACAGAGCTATTTTAACGCACATTCTGTGTGATAGTATGTCGGGCGAGTTAGGGCAAATGTACCGGATGCTTTTGAAATTGAATCCTTAAATTTGTACACATCTTGCGGAGTGAAGCAAGAATTTGTTTCTAACGTGCTGATTAATAATAAGTTTGATTTGATGCAAGTGATCTTTCGTGCGGGTCACCACTGTATATAAGGATTTTAAATGCCTGTAATTACTCTTCCTGATGGTAGTCAACGTCAATTTGAGCATGCTGTTTCCGTAATGGATGTGGCTCGTGATATCGGTGCTGGTTTGGCAAAAGCATGTATCGCTGGCCGTGTTAATGGTGAATTAGTTGATGCTTGTGAATTAATCGAGACCGATGCCAATCTTGCTATTATCACTAGCAAAAATGAAGAAGGTCTGGAAATTATCCGTCACTCATGTGCACATTTGTTGGGTCATGCAATTAAACAATTGTGGCCTGATACGAAAATGGCTATCGGTCCTGTTATTGACAATGGTTTCTACTATGACGTCGATTTAGAGCGCTCTTTGACGCAGGAAGATATCGAGCTGCTTGAAAAACGTATGCTGGAACTTGCTAAAAAAGATTACGATGTCATCAAGAAAAGGGTTGACTGGCAAGAAGCGCGTGACATATTTGCGGCTCGTGGTGAAGAGTATAAGATCCAAATTTTGGACGAAAATATTAGTCGTGATGACCGTCCAGGTCTGTATCACCATGAAGAATACGTTGATATGTGCCGTGGACCACATGTTCCTAACATGCGTTTCTGCCATCACTTCAAACTGCAAAAAGTTGCAGGTGCATATTGGCGTGGCAATAGTGACAACAAAATGTTGCAGCGTATTTATGGTACAGCGTGGGCTGATAAGAAACAACTTAATGCCTATTTGCAGCGTTTGGAAGAAGCAGCAAAACGTGATCACCGTAAAATTGGTAAGCAGCTTGATTTATATCATATGCAGGAAGAAGCGCCAGGCATGGCGTTTTGGCATAATGATGGTTGGACAATTTCCGTGAATTAGAAACTTTCGTCCGCATGAAGCTCAAAGAGTACCAATATCAGGAAGTAAAAGGCCATTTATGATGGACCGTATTCTGTGGGAAAAAACAGGCATTGGGAAAACTATAAAGAGAATATGTTCACAACTTCATCGGAAAACCGTGAATATTGTGTAAAACCGATGAACTGTCCAGGTCATGTTCAGATTTTTAACCAAGGATTGAAATCCTATCGTGATTTACCGTTACGTATGGCTGAGTTTGGTAGCTGTCATCGTAACGAACCATCTGGTGCTTTACATGGCTTGATGCGTGTACGTGCTTTACTCAAGATGATGCACATATCTTTTGTACCGAAGATCAAATCCTTCAAGAAGTCAGCAGTTGTATAAAAATGATTACGATGTGTACGGCACATTTGGCTTTGAGAAGATTGTTGTTAAATTATCAACTCGCCCAGAAAGCGTATTGGTACGGAAAAACAGTGGATGAAGCAGAAGCTGATCTTGCTGAAGCATTAACCCGAAACGGTATTGAATTTGAATACCAGCCGGGCGAAGGGGCATTTTATGGCCCTAAAATTGAATTTACCCTATATGATTGTTTGGATCGTGCGTGGCAATGTGGTACTGTGCAACTCGATTTTTCACTACCAGCACGCTTGAACGCGTCATATGTAGGTGAAAATAACGAACGTAAGATTCCTGTCATGATTCACCGCGCGGTTCTGGGATCGCTGGAGCGGTTTATCGGTATCCTGACAGAAGAGTATGCTGGGTTTTTCCCAACATGGTTGGCACCTCAGCAGGTCGTTGTTATGAATATTACTGATGGCCAGTCAGATTATGTACAGGAATTGGTTAAAAAATTGCAAGATGCAGGCATTCGTGCAAAAGCAGACTTGAGAAACGAGAAGATTGGTTTTAAAATCCGTGAACACACTCTGCGTCGTGTGCCTTACATGCTTGTTTGTGGTGATAAAGAAGTCGAATCAGGAAAAGTATCCGTTCGTACTCGCCGCGGCAAAGATTTAGGTAGCATTGTTGTCAGCGAGTTTACAGAAAAACTGCTGACAGAAATACGCAGTCGTAATCTTCGTCAATTGGAGGAATAAGGTATTAAAGGCGGAAAAAGAATTCAACCGGCGCGCCCAAATCGCATTAATGAAGAGATTCGCGCCTCTGAAGTTCGTTTAACTGGATTAGATGGCGAACAGATTGGTATTGTCAGTCTGAGAGAAGCTCTTGAGAAAGCTGAGGAAGCTGGTGTTGATTTAGTTGAAATCAGCCCAAATGCCGAACCGCCGGTTTGTCGTATTATGGATTACGGCAAGTTCCTCTATGAGAAGAGTAAATCAGTCAAAGAACAGAAAAAGAAACAAAAGGTTATTCAGGTTAAGGAAATTAAATTCCGTCCTGGTACAGATGAAGGCGACTATCAGGTCAAACTACGCAACCTGATTCGTTTTCTGGAAGATGGCGATAAAGCTAAAATCACCCTGCGTTTCCGTGGGCGTGAAATGGCACACCAACAGATTGGTATTGAGATGCTTACTCGTATCCGTGACGATCTGAGTGAACTGGCTGTGGTCGAATCCTTCCCTTCGAAGGTTGAAGGCCGCCAGATGATCATGGTGCTCGCTCCTAAGAAGAAATAGTCAGGCAAACAAGTAATAGACTCCAGTCAATTCTGGTTGGAGTCTATTCGCCTTGCTAGTTCGTTGTAATCAACAATGCGAAGTGGAAATTAAAATGCCAAAGATTAAAACAGTACGCGGCGCAGCTAAACGCTTTAAAAAAACCGCAAGCGGTGGTTTCAAGCGTAAGCACGCTAACCTTCGTCACATTCTGACTAAAAAATCAACTAAGCGTAAACGTCATTTACGTCCAAAAGGCATGGTCTCCAAAGGGGATCTGGCCTGGTTGTTGCTTGTCTGCCGTACGCATAAGCAATTTTTTAGATTAGAACTCAGAGACGATAGGAGAAGTATATGGCTCGCGTAAAACGTGGTG